>NZ_JBDSQX010000209.1:0-34211 GCF_039929605.1 Roseateles sp. | reverse complement strand
GAACCCGCGAAGAGATGAAATCCCTCGAAGGCCAGCCGGGCAGACGCGATCTCGGCAAGCAGCTCGCCGACCTGCTCGACGTCGACGCCGAACTGTTTCGGACCGCCGCCCATCTTCATGCCCGAGCCCTTGAGCTCGAAGTCGGGGTTGACGCGCAGGGCCACACGCGCCGGCAGGCCCAGACGCTGGGACGCGCGCGCCAGCGGCAGCAGCTCGCGCGCCGACTCCACGTTGACGAGCACGCCGGCCGCCACCGCCTGGCCCAGCTCGATGTCGCGCTTGCCGGGGCCGGCGAAGCTGATCTCGTGGGGGTCGGCGCCGCTGTTCAGCGCGACCTGCAGCTCGCCGGCCGAGGCCACGTCGATGCCGTCCACCAGCCCCGCCATCAGCCCGACAAGCGCCGGCATCGGGTTGGCCTTCATCGCGAAGTGCAGCTCGATGCCTTTCGGCAGCGCGGCGCGCAACTCAGCAACCCGGGCCTTCAACAGGCCGCGGTCATAGGCGTAGAACGGTGTCTGGCCGACGCGCTCGGCCAGCACGGACAGCCGCTGGCCGCCCACCAGCAGCTCGCCATTCGCGTCGCGGGGGAAGAGCACGGGCGCGTGCCCGAGGGCGCGCTTGGTCGGGACGGATTCAGTCATGCGGCGTGGCGCCTAAATGTGGTGTTCGAGCCAGTCGGTCGAGAGGGTTTTGCGGTCGATCTTGCCGTTGGGGTTGCGCGGCAGCGGGCCTGGGCGGGCGTCGACACCGTGCGGAACCATGTAGGCCGGCATGCGCGCCTTGCAGGCGGCGGTCAGCGCGGCCAGGTCCAGTTCGCCGGCACCCTCGGGGGGCGTGACGATGACCTGGATGGCCTGGCCCAAGGTGTCGTGGTGGACACCGAAGGCTACGCACTCGCCGACGAGGCCGGTCGCGTACAGCACTTCCTCGACCTCGGTCGGGCTGACCCGGTAGCCCGAGGTCTTCATCATCTCGTCGCGGCGGCCGACGAAGTACAGGAAGCCTTCAGCGTCGCGCCTCACCGTGTCGCCGGAGAACACGGCGAACTCGGGCAGCTGCAGCCCGCCCTCGCGGCCGCCGACACCTGAACCCACGACCGGCAGGGGCTTGTAGCGCTCCGCCGTCTTTTCGGCGTCGTTCCAGTAGCCCAAGCCGACGAGGGCGCCGCGATGCACCAGTTCGCCCGGCTCGTCGGGCGCGCACTCGCTGCCGTCCTCGCGCAGCACGAGGATCTCGGCGTTCGGGATGGCCTTGCCGATGGAGTCCGGCCGGCGGTCCACCTCTTCGGGCGGCAGGTAGGTCGAGCGGAAGGCCTCGGTCAGCCCATACATCAGGAAGGGCTTGGCCGACGGCGCCTTGGCGCGCAGCAGGTCCAGCGTCGCCCGCGGCATGCGGCCGCCGGTGTTGGCGAAGTAGCGCAGGTTGGCGTCGATGGCGGCCGGCCATTCGAGCTGTGTCAGCTGGATGTAGAGCGGCGGCACGGCGGTCAGGCCGGTCACCTTCTCGCGCTCCATGGCCTTGAGCACATCCTTGGGCATCAGGTAATTCAACAGCACGACGCGGGCGCCGCTGTGGAAGGCCGTGGTGAGCTGGCTGAAGCCGGCGTCGAAGGACAACGGCAGCGCGGCCAGCAGCGTGTCGCTGGCACGGTTTTCCAGGTAGCTCGCCACGCTCTTGCCTCCGGCCACCATGTTGCGGTGGGACAGCACGACGCCCTTGGGCCGGCCGGTGGAGCCCGAGGTGTAGAGGATGGCCGTCATGTCGGTGTCGATGATGCGGTGGCCAGCACGGGCAGGCGAAGCCAGCAGTTCGAGCCAGTCATGCACCGGCACCGGCGCATCACCCGAGCCTCGGGTCAGCACGATGTGGCGCAGCGCCGGGCAGGCGCTCAGCACGTCACCCAGCTGCGCCAGGCGCTCGGGAGACGTGACCAGCACGCGCACATCGCAGTCGCGCAGGATGAAGCCGACCTGCTCGGGCTTGAGCAGCGGGTTCAACGGCACGAAGACGCCACCGGCCGCCGGTGCGCCGAAGCTGGCGATCACCGTCTCGAAGCGCTTCTCCAGGTAGATCGCCACCCGCTCGCCGCGGGCCAGGCCCAGGTTCATCAGACCGCTTGCGAAGCCGCGCACCGCAGCGTCCAGCTCGCTGTAGTTCAGCGTGGTTCCGCCATAGGTCAGGGCCGGTGCGTCGGGCGTGTGCTCGGCGGCGACGGCCACCAACTCGTTCAGCAGGGTCGATTCGGGCATGAAGCTCTGGAGAGTGAAGACTGGGCACGACAGACAAGCCCGGACGCTAGCAACAAGCGCCTGCAAGTGGCCGCCTAAGCGAGAACGACCCGTGAAAAAAGTATCTCACGCGCCCCCGAGGCCAAGGGGCCGGTACCTCGGCGCAGATGAGGCCCGCCGCTAAACTGCGCGACTGTATTTTTGGACCATCCCATGGACAACGCCCAGGTTCTCAGCCATGTGCTGAGGCTTCTCGACGACGTGCTGAGCCTGAACGGCCGTGCCCAGACCTTCACCCGCGACACCGCCCTGCTCGGCGCCCTGCCCGAGTTGGACTCGATGGCCGTCGTCAGCCTCATCACCGGGCTGGAAGAACAGCTCGGCCTGGTGGTCGACGATGACGACATCGATGGCGACACCTTTGCCACTGTGGGCTCGCTGGCGGACTTCGTCGGCGCCCGGCTGGGTTGATTCCTCACCCCAACGTCTTCTTCCTGCCCGCCGCTGGCGGCGAGCAGCGGCTGTGTCTGTTCCACGCGCCGACGGGCGTGCCGCGCAGCAAGGTGCTCTATCTGCACCCGTTCGCGGAAGAGATGAACAAGTCGCGCCGCATGGCGGCCCTGGCCTGCCGCGCGCTGGCCGAGGCCGGCCACGCCGTGCTGCAGATCGACCTGCGCGGGTGCGGTGACTCGTCTGCCGACTTCGGCGACGCAGGTTGGGCTGACTGGCAGGCCGACGTGCGCCTGGGCCTGGCCGAGCTGGACCGTCGCGCGCCCGACGCGCCGCTGTGGCTCTGGGGCCTGCGTGCCGGCGCCCTGCTGGCCGCCACCGACTGGGGCCGGCCGGCGAACTTCCTGTTCTGGCAACCCATGACCAACGGCAAGCTCGCGCTGCAGCAGTTCCTGCGCCTGAAGCTGGCCGCCGAGATGGCCAGCGGCGCCGGCAAGGGGCTGATGGAGCAGATGAAGACCGAACTGGCCGCCGGCCGGCCGGTCGAGATTGCCGGCTACCGGCTGGGCGCCGCCCTGGCTTCGGGGCTGGAAGCCGCCAAGTTGGCGCCAGCCGGCACGCCGGGCCGCGTCGAATGGCTGGAACTCAGCACCCGCGAGGACGCGGCACTGACGCCCGTCAGCGAGCAAGGCATCAAGAGCTGGCAGGACGCGGGCTGGGCGGTACAGCCGCAGATCGTCCAGGGGCCCGGCTTTTGGTCAACCGCAGAGATCGAACTCGCTCCGGCACTGATCGCGCGCACCGTAGAGGCTCTGTCATGAAGGAATCCGTGCTGAACTTCACCTGCGAGGGCGAAGCACTGGTCGGCATCCTGGCCGAGCCCGAAGGAGCTCCGGCCGACGTGGGCGTGCTCATCATCGTCGGCGGCCCGCAGTACCGCGCGGGCAGTCATCGCCAGTTCACGCTGCTGGCTCGCCACTTGGCCAGCAACGGCTTCGCGGCGCTGCGTTTCGACTATCGCGGCATGGGCGACAGCGCCGGTGAAACGCGCGACTTCCTGGCCGTGGACGCCGACATCACGGCTGCCGTTGACGCGCTGCTGGCCTCACAGACGCAGCTCAAGCGGGTGGTGCTGTGGGGGTTGTGCGATGCCGCGTCGGCCACCTTGCTCTATCTGGAACGCCAGCCCGACCCTCGGGTAGTGGGACTCGCCCTGGCCAATCCATGGGTACGCTCCACGGCCTCCCTGGCTCGCACCCATGTCAAGCATTACTACGGCAAGAGGCTGTTGCAGGCGGAGTTCTGGCTGAAGCTGCTTCGAGGCGGCGTAGGGCTGGATGCCTTGAAGAGCCTGATGCGCACGGTCAAAGCCAGCCGCGGGCCTGCCGCTGACACCCGCGGCTTTCAGCAGCGCATGGCAGCCGGATGGCGGCGGACGCGGCTGCCCATTTTGCTGATGCTCAGTGGCGACGACTACACTGCCAAGGAGTTTCTGGGCCATGCCAGCGAGTCGCAAGACTGGGCCGGCTTGCTCAGCGAGAACCGGGTCTCACGGATCGACTTTCCTGGCGCGGACCACACGTTTTCGGAAGCCATGCAGTTGGAACGCCTGACGACCGTCACCCATCGCTGGCTGCAGGACATCGCACCTTCCCCATGATGAAGCAGATCCGCTTTCCGTTGGACTGGCATCGCCTGCTCACGGCGACCGCCGTTGCACTGGCCGCCACAGCCGCATCGGCCCAGATCGGGCCCGCCTGCGGTTCACTGGAAAACAACTACGGGCCTTACGACTACCGCGGTCATGAAGGCAGCAAGCACATCGTCGAGTCCAACCACTTCGACTCCGGGGTGGAGAACCTGACACGGCGCATGACCGGGCCCTTCGGCGGCGATATCGCTTACACGCTGCGTGCCTTCCCGAACCACTATCGCGCGCTTGTCACCCTGGAACGGCTTGCCGAGAAGGAAAAGGCGGATCCGCCGGACAGCGCCAAGTACAAGGTGGAGTGCTACTACGAACGCGCGCTGCGCTTCGTGCCGGACGACCATATCGTGCGGCTGCTCTACGCCAGTTTCCTGATACGGCGCCAACGCCTCGATGAGGCGGGCCAACATCTGCAGTACGTCGCGCGCACAACCCAGGACAACCCGTTCGCGCAGTTCAACGTCGGCATGCTGTACGCCGACCTCAAGGAGTACGACAAAGCGCTGGTGCAGGCCCATCGCGTCATCGCCCTGGGGGTCGATCGCCGCGAACTGAAGGACAGGCTGGTGGCCGCTGGCCGCTGGGTCGAGCCGGCGGCGGCCGATGCCGCAGCCTCATCGCCGGCGCCGGCCTCGGCCCCCGCGTCAGAGCCTGCTGCGGCCCGTTGACCGATGTGCGACTTGCCCTCAGTCAGCGTCATCAAGCCCGGTTTTAACGCGGAGCGCGGCATCGTCGCGACGCCGCGCTCGGCCCGCGACCGTCGAGCGTTGGTGTTTGACGTGAGCTTGATGGAAAGAAGTCATGTGATGGTTTCGCCGCGCTGGTCGAGCGCGAGTTTCCGCAGGTGAGTCTGATGGGCAGCGAACGGATCGGGTATTGCGATGTCGACGACGTCTGGACCACTGCTGACGCCATGCCCGGCGCGGTCGAGCTGCCATGCGGGGCCGCCCAGTGAGCGCGCCGCCGACCCTGCCCACCGAGCCACCGACCCCTGAGCGATCGCCCGGCATGGGCCGACAGATCGCGCTGGCGGGTATCACGCTGGTGGTGCTGAGACTGTCGATCCGGATGATCGGCCTGGTCAGCATCATCCTGCTGTTCCGCATCCTGTCGCCGGAGGACTTCGGCCTGGTCGCGACCGCCATGATCGTGGTTGGCTTCATCGAAATCTTCGCGGAGTTCGGCTTCGACCAGGCGCTGCTGAGGCATCCGAACGCCACCGAGCAGCAATACCAGACCACCTGGACATTGAACGCCCTGCGCGGCGGCAGCGTGTGCATCGTGCTGCTGGCGGGCGCGCCACTCGCGGCCCACCTGCTCGATGAACCGCGGCTCACGCCCATCCTGCTGGCCCTTGCGTGGGCGCCGCTGCTGGACGGCATCGCCAGCACGGGCGTCATCGAGTTCGCGCGCGATCTCAACTTCCGCAAGGAATTCATGCTGAAGGTCAGCCAGAAGCTGGTCTCCTTCGCGGCCACGCTGGCAGCGGCGCTGCTGCTGCAGAACTACTGGGCCCTCGTCATCGGCACGCTGACCTCGCGCCTGGTCGGCCTGGCCATGGGCTATGCCATGCACCCCTTCCGGCCCCGTCCCAGCCTCGTGGGTGCGGGCGAAGTGCTGCGCTTCTCGTCCTGGCAGCTGAGCAACAGCATCGTCCTGTACGTGGGCAACCAGGCCGACAAGATCGCCACGCAGAAGCTGTTCTCCGCCGGCACCGTCGGCATCCTGCGTGTCGCCGAAGAAGTGAGCTCCATGGTGATGGAGTTCGTCTGGCCCATCGAGCGGGCGCTGGTGGCGGGCTACACCAAGCTCGTCGACCGCCAGGACGAACTGCACCGCGTCGTGCTCGCCAGCGTCGGGGCGGTGGCGGCGGTCGGCCTGCCACTGAGCTGCGCGCTTGCGGTGCTGGCGGACCCGGCGATCCGCGTCGTGCTGGGCGCCAAGGGCATTCCCGCCATTCCGTTTGTCCAGGCCTTCGCCATCCATGGCGCGCTGCGTTCGACGATGTCCGGGATATTTCCGCTGTTCCTGGTGATCGGCCGGCCTCGGATCAACACGCAGGCCACCTTCCTGTCCGTTGCCATCCGCCTCGGCGCACTGGTCGTGCTGTTCCCGCGCCTGGGCGTCATGGCGGCACCTTATGCGCTGGCTCTCGGCACCTTTTTCAGTTGGTGCTACGTGTGGATGCACTTGAACCGCGCCCTGCGGCTGCACTGGTCGGACCTGCCACGCATCCTCGGGCGCACCGTCGCCAGCAGCTTGCTGCTGTGCGCAGCAGGTTATGCAACGCTGCTCGCGCTGCCAGGGTGGCCGCCGCTTGCCGCGCTGGTCGTTGGCGGACTGGCCTGCACCCTCACCTACCTGGGTTCCAGCCTGCTGCTCTGGACGCTGGCGGGCCGCCCCCCCGGCGCCGAGGCCACCCTCATTCACTGGCTCCAGCGCCGCAGGGCGCGGGGCGCCGCCTGAGATGAAACTGCCCCTCGCCCGGTCATGCGCCGCTGAACGCGGGCCAGCCCAGTCGGTCCCCCGAGGGGACGGCGATGCTCGCGGCGCGTGCCCCGCTCGCACATCGCCAGACGGGCCGGCTTGGGAGCGGCCCGGCGCTCGGCCCGAAATACGTCCGTTTCATGGGCTGCGGGTGGCGCGCAACGCCATGGAGAACTGATATGCAAGCCCACATCGTTCCCGTTGGCAACCTAGCCAACCAGATGCTTCAACTGGCGTTCATGGACGCGCTGCAGCAGCAGCTGCCCGGCCTGCAGATAGGCGGGGTCGACCTGCCGATATGGCAGATCCGGCGCGACTTGCCGGTATCGCCAGCCGCGCAGCGGCTGCGGTTCTTCGGGCAATACGTCGACCGGGAATGGCTGCTGGGGCTGCTGCAGCGCGGCTGGTTGCAAGACTTCGAATTCGCGGCGCTGGGCTTTCGGATGGCCAACTTTGACCGCGAACGCGTCAAGCGCCTCTTCCCGCCCACGCCAACGGTGGCGCAGGCCCTGGCGCACGACGAGCTGTTGATCAACGTGCGCGGCGCCGAGACGCTGGACAACGTGCATGTCGACTACGGCCCGCTGCCCTTGCACTACCTGCGGCAACTGGTCGAGACGACCGGGCTGCGGCCGGTGCTGATGGGGCAGATCGGCTCGGACTGGTACTCCGACGCGCTTCGCGAGACCTTCTCGGGCTGCCGCGAGATTTCCAGCCAAGGCATCCGCGAAGATTTCGAGATCATCCGCGCCGCGCCTCATATCGCGATGAGCCTCAGCAGCTTTTCATGGCTGGCGTGCTGGCTGTCCGGCGCGCAAACCATCCACATGCCACTTGTGGGCATTTTCAACCCCGCCCAGCGCCCTGACATCGACCTGCTCCCCGTGGACGATCCGCGCTATCGCTTCTACGAATTCGAGGTCCGGCGCTGGGCCGCCAGCGAGCCACAGATCGGCGCGCTGAGTACCGCCGGGCACTGGCCGCAGCTCACCACGCCGCAAGTGGAGGCGAAGCTCGCCGCTGCAGCCAACAGGCTGGCGCCGATGCAACGGCGCTACCGGCTCAAGCTCCTGGCCGCCCTCGCCAAACAGCGGGCCGGATTTCATGCGCGGGTCGGCAACAGAGCTCCCCCTGCATGACACGCGGCGTCTCCCCGGGCCGTTTCGATGCGTCGGTCGACGTCGCGCGCGCCAGCCTGATGCTGTACGTCGTGGCATACCTGCATCTCGGCGGTTATGTGGGCGATGGCGACACGCATGTGGGCTGGGCGAGTGCCGCGATCACCCAGTGCGTCCTGGGCACTTTCACGTTCATCTCCGGCTATCTGCTTGGGCGCCATCCGCTGAAGCTGGAGGCGGCCGCATGGCTGGCGTTCTATCGCCAGCGTTTTTGGCGAATCTATCCGCTCTATCTCGTCGCGCTGGCCTGCTTTGCCGTCACCGGATTGACCGATTGGCGCACTGCCACCAAGGCTGCACTGGGACTGACGATGTTCTTCCCCCCTTCGCCGATGACGCTCTGGTACGTGGCCATGCTGATGGCCTGTATCGCAGTGGCACCCGCACTGTTGATCGGCACGCGCAAGACCACGCTGCTGGTCAGCGCCGCCGTGCTGCTCTTCCTCGCTGGATGGCAGCTTTGCATCGCACCGCTAGACACGCGTTTGGCCACCCAGTTCGCCGCCTTTGCAAGCGGCATCGTCGTGGCGCGAAGCCATTGGCGCTACCTCCCCGTCGGATGGGGTTTGCTGACGGCGGCGGGGCTGGCGCTGGCTCTTCAATTGAGCACCACATCCCGAGGAGACTTGTCGGATTGGAGCGCCATACCTGCCGTATGCCTGATGCCGCTGCTGGTCTTGCGGGCGCTGGATGCCCTGCCCGCACAAGTCGGCAGCAACCGACTGGTTCGCATGCTGAGTTACGGCAGCTTCTGCGCCTACCTGTTCCATCGCGTTGTCTATGGCGCCTTCGAGCGGCTGATGCATTTTGATCAGCCATTGCATCACTGGCTCGCGTTGCTATGCCTGGCGTTGCCCGCAGTCATGGCCGTCGCTGTCCTCGCGCAATACCTCTATGACCGGCTGTTCCTCAGCCTGTCGGGTTTGAGAACATCTTCATCATGAGAATCGCCGTCCTGTCCTATCCCATGCTGTTCCAGACCCGAGGCGGGCTGGGGATGAAGGTGGGGCGCACGGTGCAGGCGCTCTGCGACATCGGGCATGAAGCTCGCCTGATCGATCCTGTGCGCGAATACCTGCGCGATTACGACTTGGTGCATGTCTTCGCCGGCTACAACGGCAACCACCGGATCATCGAGCAGGCCAAGCGGGACGGGTTGCCCGTGGTGCTCTCCACCATCATGAACCCGCCTTACAGCGCTTTCGAGGGGCGCCGCGGCCGCCTCCTCAACCGCCTCGTCGGCAAGCTGACCAACTACAAGCTGACGACGAGCCACTGGCAGCTCCACACCTCGATCACGCTGGCCGACCAACTGGTGGTGCTTGGCACCGGCGAGCGCCGCATGTTGGTCGAAGCCTTCCAGGCCGATCCGGCCAAGGTCAACGTCATCTTCAATGGCGTTGGCCATGAGTTCTTCAAAGCCGACCCGAGCGAATTTCTGCAGAAGTACCCGCACATCCGCCAGCCATTTGTCCTCCACACCGGCCTGCTCGGCGACGTGAAGAACCAGCTCGGCCTGGCGCGCGCCATGGCGGGCAGCGGCGTGCAGATCGTGCTGGCCGGCTATGCCGGCAAAGACACGAGCGACTACCTGGCCCAGTGCCTGGCAGCTTCGCCGGACGTCATCCACCTGGGCGAACTGGCCCATGGCAGCCTGATCGCGTCCGCCTGCGTGGCGGCCTCGGTCATCGCCATCCCGAGCCGCCACGAAGGCATGCCGAACTCCATCCTGGAGGGCCTGGCCGCTGACCGGCCCGTGGTGCTCACGGACAACCACGTCATGGACCTGCACCTGCCCTCCGAAGTGGCCGTGGAGGTCCACGCCGACGACCACGCCGCCATCCGCAAGGCCATCGAGGGATTCCTGCGTCAGCCGCCGCCCGCAGGCCGCGCCCGAGCCGCCGTCCAGGCATTGAGTTGGGAGGCCGTCGCCCGCCAGTTGGTGGACGTCTACGGCAAGGCCATCGAATGCAACCGCCGCGCGAGCTGACCCCCGCCATGCCGCCCATCAGCCGCGACGACACACTCCATATCGACAGCTACACGCACCCGCGTGAACTGCCCGACGACGGCCTGGCCTTGATGGGCCGAGCGGAACAACGCCACATCGAGTTTGGCGCTGATTGGTTCGCCCTCCTCGTCGACACCGTCTACGCCCGGGAGCCGAAAGCGCACCAGGTGCGCCTTCACGTGCTGCGCTGCGGCAGCCGCGTGCTCGCCGTGCTGCCGACCGTGGCGCACGCTGGCGCGCTCGGCCGCGAGGTGGGCGCGCTGTCGAACTTCTACACGGCTCTTTTCGCACCAGCGCTGGACGACGGCATCACCGCCGAGGACCTGCTGCCGCTGCTGCGCGCGGTGCGCCGCACCAGCGGCGGTGCCGCCGTCTATCGTTTCGCGCCGATGGACCCGGCGTCACGGGAGTTCTCTGTGCTCGGGCGCGCACTCGAACTGGCCGGCTTGAAGGTGCACCGCTATTTCGCCTTCGGCAACTGGTACGAACCGGTGCGCCAGGACTGGGCCGCCTACCTGAAGGACCGCAGCAGCCAGGTGCGCAACACGATCAAGCGCAACGCCAAGAAGTTCGCTGCCGAGGGCGGCTCGCTCGAGATCGTGCAGGGCGGCGAGCGGCTGGAGGCCGGACTCGCGGCCTACCAGGCCGTCTACGCGCAGAGCTGGAAGGTGCCTGAGCCCTACCCCGACTTCCTGCCCGAGCTGATGCGCCTGTGCGCGCGGCGCGGCTGGCTGCGCCTGGGCGTGGCCTGGGTCGGCGACAAGCCCGTGGCAGCTCAGCTATGGATCGTCGCCAACGGCCGCGCCGACATCTACAAGCTGGCCTATGACGAAGCCTACAAGGCGCTCGCACCCGGCACCTTGCTGACGGCGCGACTGATGGAGCAGGCCCTAGACGCCGACCACGTCCGCGAGATCGACTACCTGATCGGCGACGACCCGTACAAGGCCGCCTGGATGAGCCAGCGCCGCGAGCGCTTCGGCCTCATCGCCTACGACCCGCTGACGCCGCGCGGCCTGTGGGGCCTGCTGCACCAGACCCTCGGCAATGCCTGGCGCCACCTGCGTGCCAAGCCCGCACCCGCGCCCCGCCCGGAAAATCCGGCCGACTGAACCTCAAGCGACCCGCCATGCAAGCCCACGACCTGCCGCCCGATACGCCCTTCGCTTCCGGCTCCCCCCGTTTTGCCCCCCCCGCTGCCGATGCGCTGGCTGCCTGGCGGCAGGCCCATGCCGCGCGCGGCGCCGCCTGTGCGGCAGACGTGGGCGGGGAATTCGCCGTCGCGCTCGACTTGGCCGGCGGCGGCAGCTACCTCGCCGTGGACCGCTTCGCCGTCCATAGCCTGTGCTACGCCGTCCACGACGGCCGCCTGCACTACGCGACCCGCGCTGACGTGCTCGCCCGCCGGCTCGGCATCAGGGAGATCGAAACCCAGGCGGTCTTCGACTATCTCTTCCATCACTGCATCCCATCGCCGCGCACGATCTACGCTGGCATCTACCGCCTGCCGGCCGCGCACTACGCGCTGTTTGAGAACGGACGACTGACGGTCGCGCCCTACTGGGTGGCTCACTTCGACGAGATCGCCCAGCCGGACTTCGATGCGCTGCGCGACGAATTCCGCAGCATCCTGCGCAGCGCGGTGAGAGAGCGGCTCACCGGCGATGGCAAGACCGCGTGCTTCCTCAGTGGCGGCACCGACAGTTCCACCGTGTGCGGCCTGCTGCGAGAGGCCACCGACCGGCCACCAGCCAGCTATTCCATCGGCTTTGATTCCGAGGGCTACGACGAGATGGCGTACGCCCGCATCGCTGCCAAGGCTTACGGCGCCGACCATCACGAGTACTACGTGACGCCGGCCGACCTCGTGAAGTCCATCCCCGACGTCGCGGCCCATTACGACCAGCCTTTCGGCAACTCCTCGGCCGTCCCGGCCTTCTACTGCGCCAGCAAGGCGCGCGCGGACGGCTATACGCGCGTGCTGGCCGGGGACGGCGGCGACGAACTGTTCGGCGGCAACACCCGGTATGCCAAGGAACTCGTCTTCCACCTTTACAGCCAGGTGCCGGCGGCGTTGCGTGCCGGTGTGCTGGACCCGCTCTTCATGAATCCGGTGATGGGCAGCATCCCGCTGGTCAAGAAGGGCACCAGCTACATCCGCCAGGCCCGCGTGCCAATGCCGGACCGCATGCAGACCTACAACCTGCTGGACCGCCTGGGCCTCGAGGATGTGCTGACGCCCGCCTTCCTCGCCGCAGTGGACACGGGCAGCCCCCGGCGACATCAGCGCGAGACCTGGGCTGCCGGCCCGCAGGACGCCGGCCTATTGAACCAGATGCTGGCCTTCGACTGGCGCTACACGCTGGCTGAGAACGACCTGCCGAAGGTCGTTGGCACCACGGCCCTGGCAGGCATCGATGTGAGCTTCCCGCTGCTGGATACGCGGCTGCTGGAGTTCTCGATGAAGCTGCCCGCCCGCTACAAGCTCAAAGGCATGAAGCTGCGCTGGTTCTTCAAGGAAGCGCTGCGAGGCTTCCTGCCGGACGAGATCCTGACCAAGAAGAAACACGGCTTCGGCCTGCCCTTCGGCCCCTGGGCCGTGAAGGATGCCGCGCTGAACGCGCTCGCCGCCGAATCCCTGCGCAGCGTGGCCGCTCGCGGCATCGTGCGCACCGAGTTTGTTGACAGCCTGCTCACACACCGGCTGAAGGAACACGCCGGCTATTACGGCGAAATGGTCTGGATCTTGATGATGCTGGAGCAGTGGCTGCGCCAGCATGCGCCTGACTGGCGGTTGTAGCCGCAATCCGGGATTCGGATGCGCCGGCCGCCCGGCGCCAAGCGTCATGCAGACGCCAGACCCCAAAACCAACTTGGCAAGCCAGCGGCAGTCCGGCCGCTGGCTTTTCCATCCAGGTCAGAAGACGATAGCTCGCCTGTCACTAGTTCGGGATGGCGTAGTAGCAAGACTTCAGCTTATTCGGCGCGGGGTCGGCACCAAAGAACTGATTCGTGCAAGCCACGTTGCCCGACAGGTTGCGCTTCACGGCGAACAACCCGGCGGCACCATAGGACACGTCGGCCACCGTGCCGGCAGGCAGCGCGCAGGTGCCGTTCTCGGCAGCGCACAGGACCACGTTGGAGCCGGTGGTGATCGAGATTGCCACGGGCGCGCTGGTCGTCAGCGCACCAAGGTTGTCCGTGGCTCGGGCGGTGAAGTCGTGCGAGCCCAGCGTTGCCGTCCAGGACAGGCTGTAGGGCGCCGCGGTGGTCACGCCCAGCGAGGTCGCGCCATCGAAAAACTCGACCTTGGCAATGCTGCCGTCGCTGTCTGAGGCCGTGGCCGACAGGGTCACCGCAGCGCCAGCACTGTAGGTGCCACTCGCGGTAGGCGACGTCAGCGCCACCGTGGGGGCCACATTGTTTCCCTGAATGATCTGCGTGTAATAGCAAGCCTTGAGCTTGCCGACGGCAGGGTCCAGGCCGAAATACTGACTCGTGCAGGGGAAGCTACCCGTGACATTGCGCTTGACGACGAACTGACCATTGGCACCGTAGGCCACGTCGGCCAACATACCTGAGGGCAGCGTACAGGTCGAGCCTTCGGCGGCACACAAGATACCGCTGGAACCTGTCGTGATGGAGATTGCAACCGATGCGCTGATGGTCTGCGCACCCAGATTGTCAGTGGCTCGCGCGGTAAAGACGTGAGAACCCATCGTTGCATTCCACGACACGCCGTAAGGCGCGACGGTGGCGACACCCAACGAGGTCGTGCCGTCGAAGAACTCGACACTGGTGACGCTGCCGTCGTTGTCGGAAGCCGTGGCCGAAAGGACCACGGCAGAGCCGGCACTGTAGCTACCGCTGGCCGTGGGCGACGTCAGCGCCACCATGGGCGCCGTGTTGTTGCCCTGGTTGACCGGCGTGTAGTAGCAGGACTTGAGCTTGCCGAACGCCGGGTCGCCGCCGAAGTAATAGCTATTGCAAGGGACGCTGCCGGTCAGGTTGCGCTTCACCAGGAACAAGCCGTTGGCTCCGTAGGACACGTCAGCCACCATACCCGACGGCAGCGCGCAGGTCGCGCCTTCCACGGCGCACAGGATGACGTTACCGCCAGTGCTGATCGAGATCGCAACCGGTGCGCTGGTCGTCTGTGCACCGAGGTTGTCCGTGACTTGCGCCGTGAAGTTGTGGGAGCCGAGCGTCGCCGTCCAGGACACCGAGTAGGGCACAGAGGTCGCCACACCCAAGGAGGTCGTGCCGTCGAAGAACTCGACCTTTGCAACGGTGCCGTCGCTGTCGGCTGCAGTGGCTGACAGGTTGATCGCGGAGCCGGCGCTGTAGCTGCCGCTTGCCGTGGGCGACGTGAGCGCCACCGTCGGGGCGACATTGTTGCCCTGGTTGAGCGGCGTGTAGTAGCAGGACTTGAGCTTGCCAACTGCGGGGTCCGCACCAAAGTACTGGCTGCTGCACGGGAAGCTGCCCGTGAGATTGCGTTTGATGGCGAACATGCCGCCGGCACCATACGAAACGTCAGCCACCAAGCCGGGCGGCAGCGCGCAGGTCGCATTCTCGACGGCACACAAGACCACGTTGGAGCCCGCAGTGATCGAGATGGCGACCGCTGCGCTCGTCGCCTGTCCACCGAGGTTGTCGGTCGCTTGCGCGGTGATGTTGTGAGCGCCCAGCGTTGCCGTCCAGGACAGGCTGTACGGCGCAACGGTGGACACACCCAGCGAGGTCGTGCCGTCGAAGAATTCGACCTTGGCAATGCTGCCGTCGCTGTCTGCAGCCGTGGCCGACAGCGTGACGGCCGAGCCGGCGCTGTAGTTGCCGCTCGCCGTGGGCGACGTCAGCGCCACTGTGGGAGCCGCGTTGCTGCTCTGGATCGTGATGACGTAGTAGCAGGCCTTGACCTTGCCGGGTGCCGGATCGCCGCCGAAATATGCGCTGGTGCAGGGCACCGCGCCCGTGAGATTGCGCTTGACCGCGAATTGCGCGTTGCCGTAATAGACGTCCGCCGTGGCGCCCGCTGGCAGCACGCAATTGGACCCTTCCGACACGCAGAATGTGGTCACCCCAATCCACACCGTGAAGGCAGTGGACGTCGTCTGCTTGCCTTCGTTATCAGTGGCGCGCGCGATCAGGTTGTGCGGCCCCGGTGCCGGCGTCCACTCCAGTTCATACGGTGCAGCGGCGACGCTGCCCAGCACAGTGGTGCCATCGAGGAATTCAACCTTCGACACGCTCCCGTCGGGATCCGACGCTGCAGCCGTCAGCGTGATCGTGGCATTGGTCGCGAAGACACCGCTGCTGGTGGGCCATGTCAACTGGACGATGGGCGCCTGGTTGCTCACCGGAACGACGGCGTACAAGCAGATCTTGGGTTGCGAGGGAGCGGGATCACCACCGAACACCGTGCTGGAGCAGAGCAGGCTCCCACTGACGGCACGCTTGACCGAATAGGAGCCGTTTGCGCCAAAGTAGACGTCCACGATTGCGCCTGCAGGGAAGGAGCAGGTGCCGCCCTCGGCCGCGCATGACAAGAGGGGCGCTCCGTCATAGGACACCGCGATGGTCACCGACGAACTGAAGCCCTGCGCGCCGCGGTTGTCGGTGGCGACCACCGTCAAGCGGTGCAGCCCCGGCGTCGCCGTCCAATTGATTGCGTAAGGCGCCACGGTCGCAGCACCGAGCGACGTTAGACCGTCAAAAAATTCGACCTTGGCGATGCTGCCGTCCACATCAACGGCCTGGGCCGCCAGAGTGACCTGGCTGCCGACGACCAAGGAAGCGCCGTTCGCTGGCGAGGCCAAGCTGACAGTCGGAAGTTGATTGTTGGGCTGCCCGCCGGGCAGCACCGGCGGCTTGTAAAGCCAGACGCCTGCGTCACCGATCTGACTGTTGTACTCGTCCAGCGCCACATAGGCGCCAAGCTGCTTGACGTATTTCCACTTGCCAAAGACGCCGGTTACGAATTTCCCGGTGGGTTGAGCCAGCGTCACGCTCTTGACGGTCGTGGCATGCCACTGCTTGCGCAAGTTGCCGGATTCATCGACCTCGGCGCGGAACACGTAGACGGTGCCACCATCGGTACCGTCCCAGGCCACATATTGGTCAAGGATCTCGTCGTAGTCCAGGCCGGCACCCAGGGCCAGAGACAAGGGGGACCCATCTTCCTTGACCAGGTCGACGCCGATTTCGAGCGCGACTGAAGTTGACGATGCGCCGGTCAGCTTCCAGATCAGCAGGTCATTCGGGTACTCCGGATGACCTATTGTCCGCACGAACAGGTTGCGTGCCGTATCGATCGTGCCTGCGCCCTCATGGGCCACCACGCTAGTGGTTCGTCCAATCCATTCGGTTTGGTCCATCTCCCCATTTGCAACATTGCCGACGGCGTAACGGAACAGCGACGGCAAGCCGGACTGACCGCCGTCAGATGTGACGTAGACAACGTCCTTGCCGTTCTCCGTGCGGTAGGCGGTCGTGCCATTGATGTGCGAGGCCAGCACCCCCCCGGACTGGAACAGGCGTCGATCCGACCACATCATGCCGCCGGCAACCGACGGATCAAAGCCCGAGCCGCCAGAGCCGCCGACCTTGCCTGCATCAGCAAGATTCGGATTCCACATCCATGGACCGGTACGAGTGATCGCGCCATCGATAGGCGCCCTGAAGATCCCGCCATACGGGTGCGTTGCCCCGCCGAAGGTCATGAATCTGTCGTTGATCGGCAGGAAATTATTGTTGTCGTAGGTATGTGCGGACTGGGGTGCGGAGTTGTCCACCACCATGTAGTCCGGCTGGAAAACTGCGCTCGGCAAGGACCCACGCGTCCACACCCCAGTCGAGCCGTTCCACACGTACATCTCATTGCCGATGTAGTTGTAGTGCCCCCCGCCGAAAAGCAGCAGATTGCCGCGCCGTGAGTCCCAAGTAAACGAACTCCACGCCCGGACGACAGCCCCAGAATCGGACAGGCCAGAGGAAGGAACCGCCGAAGAGCCGACCGGGAAAGCCGAAATGAAGGAACTGGTGTTTGCCTGTACCCAAGAGCCGGGACTGACAGAATCAACCAGTGTCTTCAGGCGCTGAAGGTCCTGAGCGCAAGCCGGCTGCGAAAGCGTGGCCAGCGCGACAGTGGCGCCACAGGCGACCCACTGCAATGGCTTGAAAAATAGGCTGGACTTCGTCATTGGATGCTCCCCGTCCCGAGGCAACAGCACTGCGGGATATCTTTTGTATTTTGCGGCCAACGTCCCGTTTTTGGGGGACGAGTCGCTACTCACATGGGCGTCACGAGCCCCTCATTCAGATGGGTAGCGTGCGGCCTCACGCAAGATGCAAGGTGCTGATGCGCCGATGCGCCGTCGCTCAGGTCTGCCAGAAATTCCGCAGCATCCGAAGCCCGAAGCTATTACGACCCCGATCCCAAGGCGTGAAGCGTGGAATCTCGAAGGGGCTGCTGCGGCCACGCCGAGCCGCTCCCCACGCCGTGCTCACGGCCGACTCGAAGCCCAGTTCGCGCACAAGACGGGGGTCGCGTTCAGGCAGATAGTCGACCGCCGGTTTGCCATTCGGATAGGCGAACATCGTGACCCGCTCGCCAAGGATCTGCTCCAGCCTCGCCTTGCCGCGTGCCATTTCGTCAGCGGCCTCGTTGGCGGACAAACTCGCCAGGATGGGATGCGAGCAGGTATGCGCGCCAATCTGCATACCTGAACTGCGCAAGGCACGCACCTGCGCAGCGCTCATCATCAGGTCGGTGGGCAGCTTGGCCTCGGCGCGCGCGGCAATGGCGTCGACCAAGGTCTGGCGCGGACCGGGCGGCAAATATTTGCACAGCGGGATCAGAGAGTGCAGCGCTGCGCGTCGCTCGTCATTCGTGGCCACAGCGTGCCGCCCCAGGTCGCGCTCCTGACGCCCGTCGTGCCCTAGCAGGCCACGCAGATCGAGACTGGAAAGTGGGCTGCATCGCACGGCTTCGATAAGGCTGTCGTTCCACATCCGTCCGCCGTCGAGAAAATCCGTGGCGATGAAGAAACTGCACGGCAGGCCATGACGCAGCAACAGCGGCAGCGCCTCATCATGGTTGTCTGCATAGCCATCATCAAAGCTCAAGGCTGCGGCGCGGCGCGGCAAGCTGCCGGCCTCCAGCCCTCGTATCGCCTCATCCAGCGGCAGCACATTGAACCAGTCCTTGAGCCAGCCCAGCGTCTCGTCGAACCGTGCAACGTCCATCTCGCCAGGGAACAACGGATCCGGCTCACGCAGCACGCGGTGAAAGATGAGTACCGATAGGCGCGCGTGCGCACCACCGGGCGAAAACAGACTGAACAAAGGGGCCATCGTCATCACTGCGTCACGGCAGCGCCTGAGGGCGCGGCTTCTTCCTAAACCAATTGCGCAACCAAGCAGGCAGCGCAATGACCGGTTCTGGCTTTTCCTTCAGCCATTCCTTGCGATCCAGCCAGCGGCGCCCGAGCACAGCCAGGATCATCAGGTTGTAGGGCAGGTCCCAGTAGGACAGGCTCAGGAAGGCGCCGCCAACGGCATAGCCTGCCAGGCAGACTTGCAGCATGCCCCCCAGTTCCGAGAGCCACTTCGTCTCAGGCTGGCGCGCGCCCTGCCGCCGCAGGGAACCGGCGGTAAACCAGGTCATGGTGAACAGGGTCACGAACAGAATGAGGCCGACGAAACCCTGCTCGCCCAACACCATGAAGTAGATGCTGTGGGCGGCATGCACGTCCAGGGGATCGGGGGCATAGATGGCGAAGGTTTGCGGGACCCAGATCATGAAGCCGCCACCGAAGAAGTTCGCCTTTGCCAGATTCCACGCCATCCACCAGGCATTGATCCGCCCCAACGCCGAGTCGTCCTGCTGGTAGGTCTTGATGGTGTTCATGCGTTCCCACCATTCGGCCGGCATCAGCGACAGCAGTGCGCCGGCTACGACGACCATGCCGACTGCGGTGACGAACTTGTTCTTGCCGCGCCACCACATGACCAGTGTCATGGCTGCGATGGCCAGCAACGCCCCGCGCGAATGGCTGCCCAGGGCCGCAGACGCCATCAGCACCATGCACATCGTCAGCAGCAACTTGCCCCACTTGGCCTGCATCTGCAACTGCAGGAAGCGCATCAGCGGGATCACCATGACGACGGCAAGCGCTACCTCGTTGTTGCCTTCGATGTAGGTGTTCTCCGGACCCCAGACGCGGTAGCTGCCGCCGGTGGCGATCGTGAACGCTCCACCCTTGATGCCGTAGAAGCCGATCGAAATGACAAGCACCCAGGCCAGCAGCATCACGTGGCGCTTGCTGTGCAAGAGCACCAGCGCCAGCAGGATCATCACGTCGATCTTCATCACGCGCTTCCACAGTTCGAAGCTGTCGTCGTAGACCATCGAGAACGGCAGCGTGATGGAAATCCACATCATGAACAGGATCAGCACGACGCCCTCGCGGCTTTGCGAGTAGTCGCGCCGACCCCTGGTCACCAGCACGCCCAGCAGCGTCGCGCCGCCAATGGCCGCTGCAAACGGCATCGTACGCAGCGCCCAGGACAGCTGGTGCGGGTTCATGATGCTCACCCAGGTCCAGCCGAGGATGCCAATCCAGGGGCGGCGAAAGGCCTCGAAGATGATCCAGAGCAGGATTGCAAGCAGGGCGATGTCACGCATGGCGGGCACTCCCCGTCATGTCGGCGAACAGCGCCAGTTGCCCGTCTGTCGTTGCCTGCCAGCCGAACCCCAGCGCATGGGCGCGCACGGCGTCCCGCGAAGGGGGCGACTGCCACAACGACTGGACAGCTTCTGCCAGGCCGGCCGCCGAACGGTCTTCGACGACGCGGCCGGTTTGCGGGGTTTTGACGATCTCGGGGACGCCGCCGACAGCAGTGGCCACGACGGGCGTACCGCAGGCCATGCTTTCCAGCACCACGTTGGGCCAACCCTCGCGCTCGGAGGCCAGCAGCAGCACATCGGACGCCGCATACCAGGCCGCCAGCTCGGCCTGAGGCAAGGCGCCGAGAAAACGAACCTGGTCGCCCAGACCCAGGCGGTCGCGCAGCGCCTCGAGCTCAGCACGCAGGGGTCCGGCACCGATGATGCACAGCCGTGCGTCCAGCCCGCGAGAGCGCAGCAGGCCGAGGGCCTCCATGACGAGGTGATGGCCTTTCAAGGGCACCAGATTGCCGACCGACAGCATCAGGGGGCTACCGGCCACGCCGAGGCTCTCGCGCAGCGCGGCACGGTCGGGGGCGGCGTTGAAGCGCTCGACATCGACGCCGTTGCGCAGCATGACCTGGCGGGGGCTGACCACGCCGAAGGAACGCATGCGCTCAACCAGGGCCTGACTGACGCCGACGGACGCCGCAGCGCCCCTCGCTGCCCAAGACATCCACCGTCGCGGCAACGCATGCTGGCCGATCAGGTTGATGTCGCTGCCGCGCGCCGTTACGGCCAGCGGCTTGCCGAACCACCGGGCCAGCAGCGCGGCCGCGACGCCGTCCGGGTAGTAGTAATGCGCGTCGATGACATCAAAGTCGAAGCCCTCCGCGATGAGCTGCCTCACGGCCGCTCGCGCACCCAGAGCGAGCGTCAGCGGCGCCGATGTCATGCCGATCTTGGGCAGCAGCAGGTAGCGCGGGTGCAGCACGTCCAGGCCGTTGCGCTGCTCACGAGCAGGGGTCGCCGCAAATCTTGCGTAGTCGCCCCAACGCGGATGGGTCGAAGGAAACCAGGGCACGGGCGCGATGACGCGCGACTCCACCCGCCCGCTCTTCATCAGCTCGCGCAGCCGCGTCTCGACGAAGATGCCGTGGCCCGGCCTCACGCTGCTAGGGAACAGCGTCGAGAAGGTCAGCACCTTCAGCGTCTTCACGCCACGGCCTCCGCCGCTTCGACGAGGATGCGCCCGAACACATCCGCCGCGACCCGGTGGCCAAAGCGGTCTTCCACCAACGCCCGGGCGGCGCGCGACAGCTTCAGGCGCAGCGCACCATCGGCGAAGAGATCGAGCGTTGCGTTGGCCAGCGCCTCGGCGCCATCGGCGCGCAGAAAGTGGGTGCCATGGTCCACATCCAACCCCTCGATGCCGATCGTGGTCGACACGACCGGCAGGCCCATGGCCATCGCCTCGAAGGCCTTGATGCGGGTGCCGCCGCCGACGCGCAGCGGGATGACGAAGGCCTGGGCGTCGCGCGCGTGGTCGCGCACATCGTCGACAAAGCCCGTGAAGTTCACGCCTGGCACATTGCGCTGCACCAGAGACGCGGGCGGGTTCTTGCCGACGACCCGCAGTTGCGCGTTCGGCACCTGGGCACGCACGCGCGGCCAGACGTCATCGATGTAGAAGCGGATGCCGTCGACATTGGCCTCCCAGTCCATGGAGCCGGTGAAGACGACCGTCGGGCTGCCGCCAGCCGGCGCTTGCCAGGAGAAGAAATCGAGGTCGACGCCCGTCGGGATGGCGCGTGCCGTCGTCAGGCCATCGGCGGCGAATTTCTTGGCGTCGCGTTCGGACACGGCGACAACGCGCGTGAAGCGGGCGAGCGCGTCGCGTTCGAAGCGGCGCATCTTGGCCGCCTGCGAGCCCCATAGCCAGCGCAGCGGCGCGCTCGCGGCCGTCTTGGCGTGGCGTTCGAAGATCTCGGTCTCGACGTTGTGCGTGAAGCAGACTGTCGCGCCCTTCAGGTTGGCGGGGCGCAGCACGGCGGCGTGCACGAAGTCGAAAACGACAACGTCAAAGCGTTCGGCAGCCAGTAGCCTCTCCACCGCCTCGACGGCGGCAGGCGTGCGATCGGCCGCCACATTTACGGGCAACGACGACAGCAGGTCGGGCGCTCGCCGCCAGCGCGGGCGCGCAGCGCTCGGCGCCCAGCCGACGAAGCGATCGCATTGCCGGTCCAGTTCGCCCTGCCATTCGCGCTGCTGCTCAGGCGTGGCCGGAGACAGCAACGTGATGTCGAACTGCCCGCTCTCCTTCAGGCCGCGCAGGATGTTGCCCGTGCGGATCTTGCCGCCGGCATCGGCCGGAAACAGGAAGACTGGCGAGATGAACGCGACCCGGAGTTTCACCAGCAGATGCCTTCGTACTGCGCAAATCCCGCGTCACGCAAATCGGCATAACCGTTCAAGTCCACGACACGCGCGTGCTTGGCGAGCGCCACGATGCGCTGGCGAGTTTCGGCGTCCGCGTGGCCGACGACGACGATCTCGGCGCGGGCCAGAGCCGCGTCAGGCGTCTCGTGCAGCAGCTTGTCGAGGTGGGGGATCTCGCGATCGATGTATTCCTTGTTCTTGCCGAGCAGCCGGGCGATCTTGACGAACTTGTCGTAGATGGCGAGCTCAAAGCCCTTGCCGAGCAGCTTCTCGGCCAGCACGACCAGCGGCGAATCGCGCAGGTCGTCGGTGCCGGGTTTGAAAGCCAGGCCGAACAGCGCCACGGGCTTGCGGCCGGCGGCGGCGATCAGCTCGTAGGCGCGGCCGATGTGAGCGTCGTTGCTGTCCAGCAGCGCGCCCAGCACGGGGATGTCGACGCCACGCTCACGGGCGATGGTCAGGAAACCCTTGACCTCCTTGGGCAGGCAGGAGCCGCCGAAGGCAAAGCCCGGGCGCAGATAGGCCTTGGAGATGTTGAGCTGCGTATCGCGGCAGAACAGCTCCAGCACGTCGCGCGAGTCCAGGCCGGTTTCCTTCAGCACGGCGCCGGCTTCATTGGCGAAGACGATCTTCAACGCGTGGAAGACGTTGCACAGGTACTTCACCGACTCGGCCACACCCACATCGGCCGCGACGAAGTTGCCTGGCACGCCGGCGTAGAGGCGCTTCATGACTTCGACACCGGCGTCATCCAGGCTGCCGACGATGGTCTGCGGCGGGCTGTGGAAGTCCGACACCGACGAGCCTTCGCGCAGAAACTCGGGGTTGAAAACCAGCGAGAGGCGGTCGCCGATCTTGCGGCCGGCAGCCTTCTCCAGCAGCGGCGCGATGCGTTCGCGCGTCGTGCCAGGTGCGACCGTACTGCGGATGACCAGGGTGTGCTGGCTGTCCTTCTTGGCGATCTCAGCGCCGATCTGGCCAACGACCGCGTCCAGCGCGGTCAGGTCGGGCATGAAGTTAGGCAGCGACGGCGTGGCGACCGAGATCAGCGAGATCTCGGTGTCGCGAACCGCAGCGGCGACGTCGCGCGTGGCGGTCAGCTTGCCCGCCTTGACGGCCGCGCCGATCAGCTCCTCGATGCCATCCTCCACCACCGGCGACTGGCCCGACGCGATCAGCTCGACCTTGAGCGGGTTGATGTCCACACCGATGACTTCATGGCCGAGTTCAGGCAGGCAGGCGCATGACACCGCGCCCACATAACCGAGACCGAAAACGGAAACCTTCATTGATCTTGTCCTCTTGAAATCAGGCGGCAGCCTGTGCAGGCGACTGGGCCAGGCCGGCATTGCGCAGGAAGGCGTCGAACATCAGCAGCGCCCACAGCGGTTGGGCATGGTCGAGCGTGCCGCGCTCGTGTTGGTCCAGCAAACGAGCAATCGTGGCCGGGTTGAACCAGCCCGTCTGGGCCAGCGCGCCATGCTGCAAGGCCTGGCGCGTGGCCTGGCGCAGCGGGCCGCGCAGCCAGCGCGCCAGCGGCACGGCAAAACCCATCTTGGGCCGGTACAGCACGTCGTTCGGCAGCATCGGCTCCAGTGCCTTCTTGAAGATGTACTTGCCCTCCTGGCCGCGAAGTTTCAGCGCGGACGGCAGCGTCGCCACCCACTCGACGAGCTTGTGGTCCATCAGCGGCTCGCGCACTTCCAGGCTGTGGGCCATGCTGGCGCGGTCAACCTTGGTGTTGATGTCGCCGGGCAGGTAGGTGTGGATGTCCAGGTACTGGATCAGCGCCAGCGGGTCATCGGTGCCCGCACGCCGCGCGTGATGGTGGAAGACCTCGCTGGCATGCCAGCCTTGCAGCTCGCGCTTGAAGCGGTCACTGAAGAGCTCGTTGCGCATCGGGTCGCGCACCAGGCCCATGGTGTTGAAGTAGGCATCGACCGAGTTCCGGGCGATGGCCTGGAAGGTGGTCTTGGCGCGGAAGACGCGGGGCGCCCAGTCGGCCTTGGGGTAGAGCTTGGCCAGCGGGCCGAACACGCCTTTGCGCAGCGCCAGCGGAAAGGCGCTGCGCATGCGCTCTTCCATCATGTGCATCTTGTAGCGGCGGTAGCCACCCAGGCTCTCGTCGCCGCCGTCACCGCTCAGCGCCACGGTCACGTGCTTGCGGGCGAGCTCGCAGACGCGGTAGGTCGGGATGGCCGACGAGTCGGCATAGGGTTCGTCGTAGAGGTGGGCGAGCAGATCGACAAGGCCGAAGTCGTCGCTGTTGACGGTCTCGACGCGATGGTTGGTGCGATAGCGGTCGGCCACCATCTGCGCGAACTCGGTCTCGTTGAACTTGGGGTCATCGAAACCGATGGAGCAGGTGTTGACGGGCTGGTCGTCCAGCTCGGCCATTGCCGCGACGACGGCGCTGGAGTCGACGCCGCCCGACAGGAAGGCACCCAGAGGCACCTCGGCCTTCATGCGCAGCTTGACGGACTCGCTCAAACGGCGGCGCAGTTCCTCGGCGGCCTCTTCCTCACCGATCTTGGCGTCCAGCGTGAACTTGACGTCCCAGTAGCGCTGCGGCTCGCCCAGCGGCTGGCCGCGCTTGACGAGCAGACGGTGGCCGGGCGCGAGCTTCTGCGCGTGGCGGTAGATCGTCCAGGGGTCGGGCACATAGCCCAGCGCGAAATAGGCCTCGACGGCGCGCGGGTCCATCTCCTGGCGCAGGCCGCCGTGGGCCATGAGGCTCTTCAGTTCGGAGCCGAACAGCAGCCAGCCGTCCTCGGTCATCGCGTAGTGCAGCGGCTTCACGCCCAGGCGGTCGCGCGCCATGAAGAGGCAGTCGCGCTTGCGGTCGTGGATCATGAAGGCGAACATGCCGCGCAGGTGGTGCACGCAGTCGTCGCCCCAGTGCTCCCAGGCGCGCACGATGGCTTCGGAGTCGCTCTTGGTGCGGAACACGTAGCCGTGGCCGCGCAGCTCGTCCATCAGCTCCAGGTAGTTGTAGACCTCGCCGTTGAAGACGAGCGCCACCGACTTGTCGTCATTGAAGATGGGCTGCTGGCCGGTCGCGATGTCGATGACCGACAGGCGCCGGTGGCCGAAACCCACGCCGGGCTCGATGTGCAGGTCGCCTTCGTCAGGGCCGCGGTGATGCTGGGACTCGTTCATCCGCTGCAGGCGCTCGCGCTCGGGGAGGCGCTGGCCGCGAGTGTCGAAGAGTCCGGTGATGCCGCACATGGGTTGATATCTGGTTTGAGGGAAGGCCGCGCCGGTGCGGCGCAGGCAAAAGTGGATTCTTACCGAGCTTGGCGGCACCGGCCGCTGCATATGCGGCCGGCACGTGATCTCGCACACATCTCCACCCCCCTGTCCGGGGGAACCCCGGCCGCGGTGGGTTTCAGGCCCCGGGTCGCTCGGCGATGAGGGCGATGTCATCGCCGCTGCCGACCCAGGGGCCCACGACCGCCATCGGCACGAAGGCGGCGCAATAGACCGCCCATTTGGCTGAACGCAGCCATTGCCGTGGCGTGCCGAACGAATAGCCCAGCGGGATGCGCTGGTGCACCGTCGTGCGCGGGCTCAGGCCGGCCCTGGACGCGAGCGCCGATAGCGTCTTGACGGAGAACTGGAACAGGTGCCCGGGCGGCTCCGGATGCCCCCAGAAGCCCACCAGCCCGGCCACTGCCAGCGACGCCTTGGGATAGAGGCCATCCACGTTCGGGGTCTTCAGAACCATCAGCCCGCCTGGCGCAAGCAGTTGCGCTGCGACGCTCAAGGTGTGCACCGGGTTCGGCACATGCTCGATCACGTCCCAGAACGTAATGACGTCGAACGATCCCGGCTCGAACATGCCCGGCTCCAGCGCACCGGTCACGACGTCCTGGCCGTAGACCTCGCGCGCGACGCGGGAGGAGTCCACGGAGTACTCGACACCCCGCGCCTGCCACCCCGCCTGCCGGGCGGCGGACAGGAACAGGCCGGTCGAGCAGCCAACGTCCAGCAGCCGACCCGGGCGCGCATGCTGTTGCAGCAAGGCCAGGTTGCGAGCCGCCTCGTCGTGATGGAAGGCGGTGGAGATGGGGTCCTCGACCAGTTCCTTCTGGTAGCCGCTCTCAAAGGAGTAGAGCTTCTGCAGTTCGTCGCCGGAGGGCGGGTTGCCCACGTAGACCAGTTCGCAGCCTGGGCAGCGCAACAGATCGAACCCTGACTTGGAGAACAGCGGTTGTGCAGGCGATGCCGTGCCGCAGAGATTGCAGGTATGAGAGGTCATCAATGTTGTTCCCGGGCGTCGTACACATTCGCATAGGCGGCGAGCATTCCATCCATGCTGAACCCTTCCAGCGCCGCCTGGCGGGCGGCGCGCCCCCAGGCGTGTCGCCGATCGGGATGTTGCAGCAAGTCCTGCAGGGCGGCCGCGAGCGCGGCGTCGTCGCGGGGCGGCAGCAGGCGGCCGGTCACGCCGTCCTGCACCAGCTCGACATTGCCGCCCACCGCGGTTGCCACCACCGGCAGCCCGCAGGCCATGGCTTCGAGCACGGTGTTGCTGATGCCCTCCGCCAGCGAGGTCAGCGAGAAGACGTCGAACTGCGGCAGCAACTGGGCGACGTCGCTGCGATCGCCAGGCAGCCAGGCCTGTTCGGCCGCGCCGCCTTGGGCCAGCCGCTCGCGTGCCGCCTCCAGCAGCGGGCCGCCGCCGATCATGACCAGGCGCAGCTGCGGCGCCTCGGCCGGGCAGAGTCGACGCAGGCGCAAGAAGGCCTCGACGAGATTGAGCGGGTCCTTGACGGCCTGCATGCGGCCGACGCTGCCGATGACGAAGTGCTCACCGCGGCGGTAGGGCCAAGCTTGTGGCGCGGCGGGCGCCGGCGTGAAGCGCTGCGTGTCCACGCCGTTGCAGATGCGCAGCACGCGCTCGCGTGCAAAGCCCACGGGTCCGGTCAGGTAGGCCTCGATGGCCTTGGACAGGGCGATGAAACGGTGCACGCCCATGCCATAGAAGCGCCGCAGACGCTGATTGCGACGGCTGACGCCGCCGAGGTCGTCGACGTCCCAGCCATGCTCACTGTGCACGCGCCAGGGCACACCGGCAGCCCAAGCAGGCAGCTGGAATTCCATCGCGCCGAGGTTGCGGGTGTGAACGACGGCCGGCCGCATTTGTCGCAGCAGCCGATAGACCGTCGGGTAGAGCCAGATCCCTTGACCGGGCGGCTTGTTCAGCGCGATGAACTGCGTGCCTGGCGCCTCGACTCGCTCCTTGAAGGCGGTGATCTCGGTCACGGCGACCACGGCATGCCGGAAAGCCGGCAGGTGGTTGATGAGGTTGACGACACCGTTCTCCAACCCGCCGGTGTCGAAGCGGTGCAGCAGGTGCACGACCAGCGGCCGCGCATCGGTCACGCCATCAGGGATCACAGACGCCAGAGGCGGAAGCCCGCACCGACCAGCGCCTTGGCGTCAAACGCCGCCTTCACGTCGATGAACGCACCGCCCTTGGTGAGCTTCTTGCCGATGTCCTCGACGCTCAGCGCGGCGTACTCCTTGTGCGACACGGCAGCCACGATGGCGTCGGCGCGCGGCAGCTCGTCGAAGGGCATCAGGCGCACGCCGTACTCGTGCATCGCCTCCTCAGCCTCGGCCTGGGCGTCGGTCACGAAGATCTCGACGCCATAGGTCTTGAGCTCGTTGATGATGTCGATGACCTTGGAGTTGCGCAGGTCGCCGCAGTTCTCCTTGAAGGTCAGGCCCAGCACGTTGATGCGCGCGCCCTTGACCGGGCTGCCGCTGGCAATCATCTGCTTGATGGTCTGCTCGGCGATGAACTTGCCCATGCCGTCGTTGATGCGCCGACCCGCCAGGATGACCTGCGGGTGGTAGCCCAGCATGTCGGCCTTGTGCGTCAGGTAGTAGGGGTCGACGCCGATGCAGTGGCCGCCGACCAGGCCCGGCTTGAACTTGAGGAAATTCCACTTCGTGCCGGCGGCTTCCAGCACCTCGGAGGTGTCGATGCCGAGCTTGTCGAAGATGATGGACAGCTCGTTCATCAACGCGATGTTGAGGTCGCGCTGGGTGTTCTCGATGACCTTGGCGGCCTCGGCGGCCTTGATGCTGGACGCACGGTGCACACCCGGCTCGACGATCATTTCGTAGACCTGGGCGACCTTGGCGAGCGTCTCGGGCGTGTCGCCAGAGACGATCTTCAGAATCTTGGTCAGCGTGTGTTCCTTGTCACCCGGGTTGATGCGTTCGGGGCTGTAGCCGACGAAGAAGTCTTGCTTCCACTTCAGGCCCGACTCACGCTCCAGCACGGGGATGCAGACCTCCTCGGTGGCGCCCGGGTAGACGGTGCTCTCGTAGACGACGATGGCGCCCTGCTTCATGTTGCGGCCGACGCTGATGCTCGAGCCGATCAGCGGGCGGAAGTCGGGGATGTGGGCTTCGTCGACCGGCGTGGGCACGGCGACGATGATGACGTCGGCCTCGGCCAGCAGCGCCGGGTCATCGGTGTAGACGGCGTACTTGGCGGCCTGGACTTCCTCATCCGTCAATTCACGGCTCGGGTCGGTGCCGCGCTGGCAGGCTTCGACCTTGTGCTTGGCGATGTCAAAGCCGATGGTGCGGATCTGCTTACCGAACTCCACCACCAAGGGCAGGCCCACGTAACCGAGGCCGATGACTGCGAGCGTGTTCATAGATCGTTTCTCGTTGCTTTGATTTTTGAAGGCGCGTGATTGTCACTGCCGGCGCGCGGCGTCGCGGTCGCGGACCCCACGCAAAGCGGTGTCCAGCGTGGACCAATGCGCACGCAGGAAATCCCGCAGACGCGCATCGTCGGTATCGACGCCAGCCTTTTCGGTGTACACCAGCACGGCGGCTGCGTCGTCCCCCTGCCCCAGCAGGCGCTGCAAGGCGCCGTAGAGCTTGGCCTGCCAATCGCTGACGAAAAGCCGGCCGTTGATCCAGTAGAGCTGCCAGACACGAAGTCGCGGCGCCTGGCTACCGTCGCCCGAGATCTGGCTGAGCGCCTGGCCGCGCAATTCGCCGATGCGCCAGGCCTGCGGGCCGCTCGGCGTGTCGAGCACTGCACCACCTGCGCTCACCTGCGACCATTGCTTGTTGTTCTCGTCGTCGATGAAGCGATTGACCGAGGTGACAAGCTGCCTGCCTTGCCGCTGGTCACGGTAATAGCCGATGTAGAGGCCGATGGCGGGCCCGCCCGCTTCAGGCTCGTAGCGGCCGTGAAGGACGCTGGCCGGGTTCTGGAAGTGCGGGCGCCACGTCGTCATCGGCTCGTCGCGCCAGTTCCAGCCCGGCACGGTTGGTGCAACAAGTACTGGCTCGCCGGTCGCCACGGCATGTTGGACCTGGGACTGCAGAACCAGCGGCAACGCCAGCAGTGCAACAGCCGCGACCAGCGCGCCGGACCAACGCGCGGGCGAGCCGGGTTGGGGCGAGGCTCCAGCGGGAGCCGCTTCTCTTTCAGGATCCGGCTCCGACCATCGCGCGCCGATCATGAACATGGCCAGCATGATGATGCCGAAGAAGACCCAGCCGTAGATAAGGTGGTCCACCCCGACAGCCAGCGTGTTGCCGGACAAATGGCCCAGCATGACGATCATGTAGGCGCGCAGCCAGTTCGCAACCAGCGGCGTGACGATCGCGACGCCGACAAAGACCCAGCGCTTGCGATAGGAGCGGTAGTTCAGGTACGCGAACAGCGTGCCGACCATGACAGACGCCATCAGGTAGCGGATGCCGCTGCAGGCCTGCACGACCGACCAGGCGCCCGTCGGGATGATGAACTGCGTTCCTTCTCGGAACACCGGGATGCCGGTGGCACGCACCGCGACGACAGTGAAGTCTGCCGTGCGATCGATCAGCCACGGTGTCATGAAGTCGCCGAAAGGCACGGCGAAGAACAGGAAACCGAGCGGGAAGGCGATGCGGCGCGCGACCTCGGTGCCCAGAAGCACCGGCACCATCAGCACGAACATGCCCACCAGCGCGAACTGGGTCGCAGCATTGGCCGCCGCCAGATCGCCCAGCAGCCACAGCAGGCCCAGCGGCAACAGCAGCCACAGCCAGCGCAGCGCCGGCCGGGGAGTCAGCACGGCGAGATCGGCACGCAGGCGCCAGACCAGCCAAGCCGAAATAGGCGGCACCACCCAGGCATGGGCGAAGGTCTCGGAGCGATTCCAGATGCCCACCATCGCCGCGCCGGTGTCGTAGTACAGCGCCGCGAGCAGTGCCCACCCCAAGGCTAGGCAGAGCAGCGGCAGCCGCCAGGGCCGGGGTAGGTTCAGCAAGCAGCCTCCAGGTGCCGGTCCAAGCCGGTCAAATGAGCGCCCCAGCTGTAGGCGCCAACGACGAAATCGCGCGCACTGCGGCCGGCGGCGTCGGCGGCAGCGCGGTCAGCCAGCAGCGCGGCAAGGCGCTGCAGATAGCCCGCGACGTCATCGGCCGGCTGCAGACCAGGCTGCACATCGGCCGTGATGGCGCGCGCGCAGCTGGCGGCGGCAACGACCGGCCGGGCCATGGCCATGGCCTCCAGCACCTTGTTCTGGAGGCCGCGCGCCAGCCGCAGCGGCGCAACGACGGCGGCCGCATGCTGCAGATAAGGCCGCACATCGGGCACCGTGCCCGTCACGTTGACGGCCTCGCCCGCCAGTGCCTGCACGGCTGGCGCCGGACTGCGTCCGACGATGTGAAAGCGCAAGCTCGGGAAGCGCTCGCGCAGCGTTGGCAGCATGTCGCTGACGAACCAGCTCACCGCGTCGACATTGGGCCAGTAGTCCATAGCGCCGGTGAAGACGAGAGGCAGTTCGTCGGCCGCGAAAGGGCTGGCGCGGGCCGGGTCGGGCGCGAAGAATTCAGCGTCGACGCCATTGCCCAGGGCCGCGAGATTCAGGGCTTGGCCCGGGCTGAGTTCGCGGAAGAGCGCGACCTCGTTCTCGGTCACGAAGAAACTGCACGCCGCCTCTCGCGCCACGCGCTGCTCGAAGCCCAGCAGCTTGGCAAACTCGCGCCGGTAGAGCCACGACATCGGCCAGGCGTGCTCGGGCGCGTAGTCCCGCCACTTGGCGGAGTCGACGTCGACAAAGTCCACCAGTGTCTTCACGCCGTTCAGGCCCTGCGTGTATTGCGCCATCACGCCGCTGAAGACGACAACGGCATCGAAGCCGACGCGGGCGGCGGTCTCGTTCACCCAGGCCTGCAGGGCGGCATCTCGGTAATAGGGCAAGCTGAGCGCCTCGCCACTTAGCAGGCCGCGCAGGCTGAGCAGCTTGGCCGTGCGCGGGTTCAGGCCCGATGCGTGCAGGCTGGTGCACAGCTCGCGCACGCGCGGCAGATGCTGCTCGTCATCGGGGTCGTCGATGAAGGTGCCGAGATGGACCTCGTGCCGCGCTGCCAGGTGCTTGAGCAGGTGGTAGGAGCGCACCTTGTCGCCCTTATTGGGCGGGTAAGGCAGGCGGTGGACGAGGTAGAGGATCTTCATGACCCAACCTTCATCCAAGGTTCTTGACGATGAAAGGCCCAAGCCAGTTGGCGACGCCGATGGGCAGCTTTCGCCAAGTCTTGATCATCAGCTGGTACTTGGGGTTGTTCGGGTTGTTCTGGGGGATCGCGTCGCGCTTGAAGAGGCGGTACTCGTAGCTCAGCGGCTGCGGCTCGAAGCCCCAGTTCTTCTTGAACGCATAGGGCCCTGTGCCCTGTTTGCTGCGCCCGTAGTCGAAGACCTTGAGGCCACGTGCGCAGGCGCGGCGCATGAGCTCCCAGTACTTGAAATCATTCGCGGCGAGGTCGCGCGCCGCGACATCGTCGCCCGCGTAATAGGGCAGCACCTCGTCACGGAAATAGAAGCTCAGCACGGACGAAAGCGGCTGGCCATCAGGCGCGGTGACGGTCAACACCTCGGCGTCGGCGCCGAACTCCTCCTGCAGCGCCTGGAAGTATTTCTTCGGCATGGCAGGTGTGCCGTGGCGGTGCACGTTGTCGGCGTAGAGGTCGAAGAAGCGGTCGACGTTGGCGTCAATGTCGGCCTTCAACTCGTTCTTGATGCCCTTGCGTACCATGGCCCGCTGCTTGCGCGGGATGGCCAGCATGTTGGCCTCTTCGTCAGCCAGGATCTCCTTGCGGAAGGTCACGTAGAGGTCCTGGCGCGGCCAGTCGGCGTGTCGCGTGGGGCCGAGGTTGCGGTACTCGAGATGCTCGGCGCCCTGCCCTCTGGCGATGTTCTCCGCTTCGGCTTCCAGCGCTGCGCCTGCCTCGTCGTTCAACGCGGCGACACCGCCGTAGACGGCGAACGGCAGGCTGGTCACCGAATGGCCGAAGAGCCGGCTCTTGACCTCGGCCAGTGGCAGCACGCCCTCGATGACGCCATCACGTTCGGCGTAGAGGAAGAAGCCCTTGTGGCCGAAGCTGCGCTCGATGACGCGCAGCCAGCCGCTGCGGTGGAAGAAGGTGGCCTGGGGATGCGCCAGCACGAAGGCGTCCCAGCGCGCAGACACAGCCGAGTCCTGCGCGGCCAGGCGCGCAATGCGAAGAGGTGTGCTCATTCAGGCGGCGCTCAGCGACGGCGCCTGGGCGCGCGGGCTGGCCTCGCGGCCGAGAAAGATTTCGTCCATCCGGCCCCAGCGGAAATCTTCCAGCAGACGCGCAATGCGGCCATGGGTGCGCGGAATGTTCACGTAGTGCCGAAAGCGCGTCTTGGCGTCGATGCCGGGCACGCGTGGCTGATCGCTGTCGATCTCCCAGGGGTGGAAGTAGAAGACGGCCGATTCGCCGTCGACCTCGTTGACGCGGCGAATCATCCAGCGCGACAGCGCATAGGGCAGCAGCCGGAAATAGCCACCGCCGCTGCTGGGCAGGTTGCGCGAACCCAGGCGCAGCGTCGTCACCGGGATCTCCAGCAGGCCTTCGCGGACTGGGTAGGCGAAGCGCGGCGAATCGGGCATGCCGTAGTGGTCGTGAGCGATGGGGTAGACGCTGCTGGAGTAGCGGTAGCCGGCGTCGCGCAGCACGTCGAAAGCCCACAGGTTGCTCTTGCCGATGGAGAAGCTCGGCGCGCGATAGCCGACGACGGGCACGCCGCCTAGGTCTTCGAGCAGCTTCTTGGCGCTGGCAATGTCTTCGAGGAAGGCGGCCGGGCTTAGGTCACTGGCCCGCTCGTGGCCATAGCCGTGGCTGGCCAGTTCGTGACCACCGGCAACGATCGCTTTCACGAGTTGCGGGTAGCGATCGGCGATCCAGCCGAGCGTGAAGAAGGTGGCGTGGACCTGCTTGTCGGCCAGCAGCGCGAGGATGCTGGCTATGTTGCGTTCGACGCGGCATTCCAGCCCGTTCCAGTCCTCGCGGCGGATGTAGGGGGCGAACGCAGAGACCTGAAAGTAGTCCTCCACGTCGATGCTCATCGCATTGCGCAGCGCGGGGGTTTTGGTGGGCATCAGCATGTCAGTTGTCCCCGGCGCTGGGCATAAAAACGCGGACCGGCGCAGGGCCGCCCCAAGCCGGCACGCAGGCGATGTGCTTGGGGCTCAATGCCACAAGCATCGTCGTCCCCACGGGGGCTGAGGCCGGACACATTTCGCCCAATGGGCGCAATGTGCCTGCCGAAGGGCTGCGGCGCAAGCCGCAGCGCGGTCTGCAAGACCGACCGGGCTGGCCCGCGTCCAGCGGAGCAAGAGTGGGCGAGGGGCAGTTCATTTAATGCTGCTTGACGGCGTCGACCAGCTTCTGCAGCAAGGCAAGCGTCTGCAGGTTGATGCGCTCCAGCCGCATCATGCTGCGCTCCAGGCGCTGCAGGCGGTCGGTGTGATGGTCGGCGTTGAGCGCGGCTATCTCGTTGGACAGGCCATCGACCTCAGCGACGCTCAGCCGCAGTCGCGACACATCCAGCGCGCCGGGCGCACTGTCCAGCGCACCGGGTCGGCTGTCGGGCAGCCTGGCCGGCACGCTGTCGAGGGGGCTGACATCGCTCTGGCGCGGGATCTCGCTTTCCTGGGCGATGTCGCGCAGCACCTCCTTCACGTCGGCAAGCGTCAGGTGCGTGCGC
>NZ_JBDSQX010000208.1:0-59977 GCF_039929605.1 Roseateles sp. | reverse complement strand
CTGGCCGGAACACCCAGATTCCGATCGTGTCAAGCTGCACAGTCTAGATCACTGGGAAATACACTCTGACCAAAACGTATAATGCCCGTGGCTGACCTGCGCGAAAGAGTCTAGATCACTGGGAAATGCACTCTGGCCGGAACCGAGAACTGTTCACACTGGTTGCCGCAACCAGTCTAGATCACTGGGAAATGCACTCTGGCCGGAACACCGTTCGTGGCGAGGAGCGGGTGATCGGTAGTCTAGATCACTGGGAAATGCACTCTGGCCGGAACCGCGAGCTGTTCACACTGGTTGCCGCAACCAGTCTAGATCACTGGGAAATGCACTCTGGCCGGAACACATCTTCACGCAGGTCGATGTCACGGCCCAGTCTAGATCACTGGGAAATGCACTCTGGCCGGAACCCCATGGGCATCAGCGCCCGCCAACTTGCCGAGTCTAGATCACTGGGAAATGCACTCTGGCCGGAACAAGTACGACCAGTACGACAGCGAAACGGGTAGTCTAGATCACTGGGAAATGCACTCTGGCCGGAACCTTCCTCAGTTATAAGCGCAATATGTTTCGAAGTCTAGATCACTGGGAAATGCACTCTGGCCGGAACTATCACATCAAGGAACATCATGGCCGGTGAAGTCTAGATCACTGGGAAATGCACTCTGGCCGGAACAAGAGGCGGAGGAAAACGGCCGCGACTCTGAGTCTAGATCACTGGGAAATGCACTCTGGCCGGAACACCTGTTCCACGGTGATGACCAGGGCGCGGAGTCTAGATCACTGGGAAATGCACTCTGGCCGGAACAGGCGCCCAAGGTGATCTCGCCGATCTGCGGGTCATCCGCCTGTCGTTTCCCCAGGCCCAGGCGGCCCGGCGTGAGCGGGATGGATGGATCCAAGCTGGAGAGCAAGGCGATCTTTCGCGTGTCGGCGGCCCCGCGTGAGCCCGCCGCTGAGCCGGGTACCCATGGAGAGTCGGAATCTCAAGTAACGATCAGCACGATCACGCCGCCCGGTGTAAGTTGCGCCCGTCCTGCGCCGACCCAGTGGTCAGCCTCCAGCCCCGAGAGACCCCCATGCTGATCCGAACCCCTGCCCTTCACGACCCCCTGCCCAGCGAAATCACGCCGCGCTCGGTCTACCTGAACCGCCGCAGTGCGCTGGTGGGCCTCTCCGGCCTTGGCGCCATGGCCGCGTCGCCGCTGGCGCTGGCCCAGTCGCCTGCGGGCGGCGGCAAGCTGGCCAAGCTGCCCGGTGCGCACTCCACCGCAGCCGGCGCGATGGTGCTGGACAAGCCCACCAGCTACGCCGACGCGACCTCGTACAACAACTACTACGAGTTCGGCACCGACAAGGCCGACCCCGCCCAGCGCGCCCACACGCTGAAGACGCGCCCCTGGACGGTGGCCGTCGAGGGCGAGTGCGCCAAGCCCGGCAACTACGACATCGACGCGCTGCTCAAGCTCAGCGCCCAGGAGGAGCGCATCTACCGGCTGCGCTGCGTGGAGGGCTGGAGCATGGTCGTCCCGTGGGTGGGCTATTCGCTGTCGGAACTGATCAAGCGCGCCGAACCCACGGGCAAGGCCAAGTTCGTCGAGTTCACGACGCTGGCCGACAAGTCCCAGATGCCCGGCCTGCGCTCCGGCGTGCTGGACTGGCCCTACGTCGAGGCCCTGCGCCTGGACGAAGCCATGCACCCGCTGGCACTGCTGACCTTCGGCATGTACGGCGAGGTGCTGCCCAACCAGAACGGCGCGCCGGTGCGCGTCGTGCTGCCCTGGAAGTACGGCTTCAAGTCGGCCAAGAGCATCGTCAAGATCCGCTTTGTGGAGAAGCAGCCGCGCAGCAGCTGGGAGCAGAGCGCGCCGCAGGAGTACGGCTTCTATTCCAACGTGAACCCCAACGTGCCCCACCCGCGCTGGAGCCAGGCGGCCGAACGCCGCATCGGCGAGGACGGGCTGTTCGCCAAGAAGCGGCCGACGCTGATGTTCAACGGCTACGAGGCGCAGGTCGGGCAGCTCTACGCGGGCACGGACCTGAAGAAGTTCTACTGAGCCGATGAAGGCTGTCCTGTCGAAGGCGCTGCTCAGCCGAGCCGCCAAGCCACTGCTGTTCCTGCTCTGCCTCGCACCGCTGGCCTGGCTGGTCTACGCGGCGGCCACCAACCACCTCGGCGCCAACCCGGCCGAGGCGCTGATACGCCGGCTGGGCGACTGGACGCTGCGCGGCCTGTGGCTGACGCTCACCATCACGCCGCTGCGCCAGCTCACGGGCCTGGCCGCGCTGGCGCGCTTTCGCCGCATGCTGGGCGTGTTCACCTTCAGCTATGCGTCCCTTCATCTGCTGGCCTACGGCTGGCTGGACATGGGCCTGGTGCCGGCCGACATCGCAGCCGACATCGTCAAGCGGCCCTTCATCCTGATGGGCTTCACGGCCTGGGCGTTGATGCTGCCGCTGTTCGCCACCAGCTTCAACAAGGCCATCAAGGCCCTGGGCGCCAAGCGCTGGCAGGCGCTGCACAAGGCGGTCTACGCGGTCTCGGTCATCGCGCTGCTGCACTTCATCTGGATGCGCGCCGGCAAGCAGAACTTTGCCGAGCCGGCCGTCTACGGCGCGATCCTGGCGGTGTTGCTGGGCTGGCGTGTCTGGAAGCGGTTGCGCGCCTAGGGCTGACTGGGATAATTCGCGGCTTTGCCCAGCCCGCACCATGCCCAGCCCCCTCTCCATCGACGTAGCCATCCTCGGCGGCGGCCCCGCCGGCTGCAGCGCCGCGTCGTGGTTGGGCCAGATGGGCATGACGGCGTTGCTCGTCGAGCGCGAGCCGCGTTTGTGCGCCGCGCTGGCGGGGCTCCACTTCACGCAGGACTGGGTGCTGGGCGAGCCGGCCGCGCGGCTGGCCGCTTTAGGCGAGCATTACGCCGCCCAGGCTGAAGGCACGCCGGGCATGACGCTGCGCCTGGGCACGCGAGCCGAGTCCGCCCGCCACACGCCCGAGGGCTGGACGCTGCAACTGGCCACCGGCGAGCACGTGCAGGCGCGCGCGCTGCTCGTCGCCACCGGCCTGCGCCTGCTGCGCCCGGCGCGCTATTTCGCCGTGCCGCATGACCGCGTGCTAGACGCCGCCCAGCTCACCGCTCGCCGCGACACGCTGCCACCGGGCCGCGTGCTGCTGCTGGGCGCCGGCGACAACGCGGCTGAGAACGCTCTCTTCCTGGCGGAACGCGGCCATGACGTGACCGTCTGGTCACGCGGCAGCTGGCGCGCGCAGACCCACCTGGCCGAGCGGGCCGAGGCGCATCCGCGCATCGCGGTGCGCCTGGCCACGCCGCTGCCGGAGGCGCTGCCGCCCGACGTCGAGGGCGTCACCGTCGGCCCCGAGCGCTTCGATTTCGTGGCCGCGCTGCTGGGCTTCGAGCCCGAGCCCTCGGCCTTCGCGCTGCTTGACGAAGCCTCGCGCCAGCGCGCCTTTGTTGCCGGCGACGCCAGCCGCCGCTGGCACCCCTGCGTGCAGACGGCGCTGGCCGACGGCGTGCAGGCCGCCAAGCAGATCGAGCTGGCGCTGCGCCCGCAGGTGGCCGCCGCGCCGCAGCGGTACAACAACCGCCAGGTCATCCACCTGCAAGGCCTGCGCTTTCGCGCCAACCTGGGCGTGCTCGACTTCGAGCGCACCGGGCCGCAGCCCATCCAGGTCGATGCCGAAGTGAACCTCGGCTCGCTGCCGGTCGTCGCGCGCGACGCCGACATCGGCCATGTGCTCGACTACCGCCGCGTGCGCACGGCCATCATTGACGAGTGCACGGCTGAGCACACCGACCTCGTCGAAGCCCTGCTCGGCAAGCTCTGCAACCGCCTGATGAGCCTGCCCGGCGTTGTCGGCGTGCGGCTGAAGCTGACCAAGCTCGAAATCTTTCCCGACTGCGAAGTCGCAATCAGCACCGAACTGGGTGCTTGGTAATCACCATGTCTGAAGTTCTCGATTTCGCCGAACAAGCCGCCGCCGACAAGAGGGCCGCGTTCGAGATCAACAAGCTGTCCAAGCGCCTGCACCGCCAGGTGGGCCAGGCCGTCACCGACTTCAACATGATCGAAGACGGCGACAAGGTCATGGTCTGCCTGTCCGGCGGCAAGGACAGCTACGCGATGCTCGACATCCTGCTGAACATGCAGGTGCGCGCGCCGATCAAGTTCAGCATCGTCGCCGTCAACCTCGACCAGAAGCAGCCCGGCTTCCCCGATGAGGTGCTGCCCAACTACCTGAAGAGCCGCGGCGTGGATTTCCACATCGAGACGCAGGACACCTACTCCATCGTCAAGCGCCTCATCCCCGAGGGCAAGACGACGTGCTCGCTGTGCTCGCGCCTGCGCCGCGGCATCCTGTACCGCGTGGCCGGTGACCTGGGCGCGACCAAGATCGCGCTGGGCCACCACCGTGACGACATGGTCACGACGCTGTTCCTGAACATGTTTTTCGGCAGCCGCCTGAAGGGCATGCCGGCCAAGCTGGTCAGCGACGACGGCAAGAACGTCATCATCCGACCGCTGGCCTACGTGAAGGAGCCCGACCTGGCGCGCTGGGCCGAGCACCGCGAGTTCCCGATCATTCCGTGCAACCTCTGCGGCAGCCAGGACAACCTGCAGCGCGTACAGGTCAAGGCCATGATCAACGAGTGGGAGAAGCGCTACCCGGGCCGCATCGACAACATCTTCACGGCCATGGGCAACATCGTGCCCTCGCACATGATGGACAAGAAGCTGTTCCCGTTCGAGACCATGCGCGCCACTGGCAAGGCCGAGCCCGATGGCGACATCGCTTTCGACGACGACGAGAGCTGCGCGCCGCCGGCCACGGCGAACGTGGTGCGCCTGATGCCCGAATGAGGCGCTGCTGAGGTGCGCCCGAGAAGGCCTAAAAGCTGACATTTCGATGCACCCGCACACACTGCGGCAAACTGGCCCTCTCATGATCAGCGGCACAGCCCGTCATCGAAGGAGGCAAGCATGTTCACTCCCACCCGTCGGCTGGTCCTGACCAGCCTCAGCGCCGCCGCTCTGCTGGCCATCACCGGCTGTGCCGGCCCGTACACCGTCGGCGCCGACGTTTCCAGCTATGGCAGTTGGCCGGCTGACCGCAAGCCCGGCACCTTCGCCTTCGACCGCCTGCCGTCGCAGCAACAGAACGACGAGGCCACCAAGCGCCAGACGGCGCTGGAAGACGCCGCCAAGGCCGCGCTGGAGAAGGCCGGCTTCAAGCCTGCGGCAGACGCCAAGAGCGCCGACATACTCGTCACGCTCGGCGCCCGCGTCACCGCCTACGACCCCGTGCCATGGGACGACCCGCTGTGGTGGCGCTGGCGCGGCCGCCTGCTGTCGCCGCGCTACGGCTACATCGGCGCAGGCCCCTGGGGCTGGCGCCAGGACCCCTTCTTCGACCGTCGCTACGACCGCGCCGTGGCCGTGCTGCTGCGCGACCGTGCCAGCGGCGAGGCGCTGTACGAGACGCATGCCAGCAACGAGGGCATCTCTGCCGGTGATGCGCTGCTGACGCCGCTGTTCGACGCGGCGCTGGCCGAGTTCCCCGCCGTCAACCCGAAATCGCATCGCGTGTCGGTGCAGGCGATTCGATAGCGGGAGCCCTCGCCCTGCCTGACCATAATCGCGACTTCGTTAAAACGCAGTCGCAACAAGGCAGGCATGGCGCTCAACATCGTGATCATGGCGGCGGGCAAGGGCACCCGCATGAAGTCCGCAACGCCCAAGGTGTTGCACAAGCTCGCGGGCCGCTCGCTGCTGGCCCATGTGCTCAAGAGCGGTGAGCCGTTGGCCGCCGAGGCGCGCATCGTCATCACCGGCCACGGCGCCGAGCAGGTCGAGGCCGCCGTCGCGGCGCCGGGCCTGTCATTCGTGCGCCAGATGCCCCAGCTCGGCACCGGCCACGCCATCCAGCAGGTCGTGCCCGTGCTCGCGGGCGAAGGCACCACGCTGATCCTCAATGGCGACGTGCCCCTGATCGCGACGGCCACCGCCAAGGCCCTCATCGACACCTGCGCCGGCCACGCTCTCGTGCTGCTGACGGTGGACCTCGCCGACCCGAGTGGCTACGGCCGCATCATTCGCAACCCCGATGACGGCGGCGTGCTCGCCATCGTCGAGCACAAGGACGCCACGCCGGCGCAGCGCCTCATCCACGAGGGTTACAGCGGCATGATGGCCGCGCCCACCGGCGCGCTCAAGCGCTGGGTCGGCCAGCTCAGCAACAACAACGCCCAGGGCGAGTACTACCTGACCGACATCGTCGCGATGGCCGTGGCCGAAGGCCTGCCCGTGCTGGGCATCAAGGCCGGCAGCGAGACCGAGGTGCTGGGCGTCAACGACCCCGTGCAGCTCGCGCAGCTGGAGCGTGCCTTCCAGGCCCAGCAGGCTGTTGAACTGATGCGCGCGGGCGTGCGCCTCGCCGACCCCGCCCGCTTCGACCTGCGCGGCACGCTGACGCACGGCCAGGATGTCGAGATCGACGTGAACTGCGTCTTCGAAGGCCATGTGACCCTCGGCGACGGCGTGCGCATCGGCGCCAACTGCGTCATCCGCAACGTGACGATCGGCGACGGCGTGCGCATCCACGAGTTCACGCACATCGACGGCGAGGCGGCCGGCGCCAGCGTCGGCGCGGGCTCGCTGATCGGGCCTTTCGCCCGCCTACGCCCCGGCGCGCAACTGGGCTCGGACGTCCACATCGGCAACTTCGTCGAGGTCAAGAATTCGACGCTCGCCAACGGCGCCAAGGCCAACCACCTTGCCTACCTGGGCGACGCGACGGTGGGCGAGCGCGTCAACTTCGGCGCGGGCAGCATCACCGCCAACTACGACGGCGCCAACAAGCACCGCACCACCATCGGCGACGACGTGCATGTGGGCTCCAACTGCGTGCTGGTGGCCCCGGTCACGCTGGGCAACGGTGCCACCATCGGTGGCGGGTCCACGATCACCAAAAGCGTTGCATCTGGTGACCTCGCCGTGGCCCGTGGCAAACAAGTTGCATTGCCTGGCTGGACCCGTCCGACCAAGAAGCGTTGAACAGGTGGGTCGTCGTGACTTAGTTCCGGCGATTGCTTCACGCCGCCCCAGGTAAGGGTGCACTCACCGTACCGGCCCGCCGTTAGGATGGCTCTGCCTCGCAACACCGCAGTACCTTATGGCCCACACACTCGACTTTGCCGCGCTCTCGCTTGACGATGCCGTCCCGGTTGACCTGGGCGCGTTCGAAGCGGTCCAGGCCCGGGATGAAGCAGACGCCCGCAACCGCGCGCTGGAACTCAAGGCCCAGGCCTGCGACAACGCGGCCGAAGCCTGCTGGTACCTGGCACGCAGCCTCGGCGCCGCGCGTGACCTGCCACAGGACGGCGAAGCCAGCCTGGAGCTGCTGTTCCAACTGATCGGCGCGCTGGCCGACCTGCCCGCCGACATCGCCGCTGCACCGCTGCCCGAAGTGGCGGGCGGCCGCGACGACGGCATCACCGAGCTCTGCCTGCAGCTCGAAGCTGCGCGCGACGTGACGGAAGAAGCACTGATCAAGGCCGAGCTGGCACCGGCCCGCAGCCAGTTCCGCCACTGACTTTCCACGCTTCCAAAACAAAAGGCGCCGTCTCAGGCGCCTTTTGCATTTCAGGGTTGTGCGATCAGAGGCCGCTCGGCGCCTGGCTCAGCAGCGGAGCCGGCGGCAGCGTCAGGCGGTTGTCGACGGCCTTGACGCCAGCGGCAGCCGAGGCCACCACCGTGGCGCGCTCACGCGTGGGGGCATCGGGCGCCTGGCCTTCGAGCTTCACGACGCCATGGTCGGTGCTGACGGCGATGGGCACCGCGGCCAGCGTCGAGTCAGACGCCAGGGCGCTGCGCACCTGCACCGTGATGCCGCTGTCTTCAGCCGACGGCATGGGGGCCTGGGCCAGCGGCGGCGTGCCGGGCGAGGTCGACAACGGCGCGGCGCTGTCGGTCGGCGCTGCGGCGACGGGCGGCGTGACCGGCTGCGGCGTCACTGCAGCCACTGTGGGCTGCTGCGGCATCGTCGTGGCGGCAGGGCCGGCGGCGGTGGGCGGCAGATTGATCGGCGCATTCCCCGGCGTCACCGCCAGCGGCTGCGTTTCCGCCACCGGAGCGGCCGGTGCGGCGGCGGCGATGGTGGTCGACGGCTGCAGGTACGGTGTCCGCTCGGGCGTTTCGCTGCGCGGGTTGGCGCGCACCACCAGGTCAGGGCGCGGTGCGGGCGCGGGGGCCTGCGCCACCACCTTGGGCGACTCAGCGGCCGGCTTCACCGTCGTGACCGGCAGGCCCAGATGGGCCGGCTCGGCGGCTTCGGGCGTCGCCGCAGGCGCGGCGGCCGTGGTGTCGTCGCGGTCGGCCGCCGGAGGCGGCTCGGGCGTGGCGGCGGCCACCTGGGTCGGTGCCTCGGTGCTACCAACAATGACGGCGGGTGATGTGCTCGGCGCTTGCGACGGCCGGTTCATCGACCACATGGCGACGGCGGCGATGACGGCGGCACCAGCACCGGCGGCAATCATCCAGCTCAGCTGGTTCTGGCGCTGCGGCGGCAGGGCAGCGGCGCGGTGCTGCGAGCGATCAGCGGCCGAACTTGAAGCCACGCGCGGTGTAGAAGTGGGCGCATCCACAGCGATGGGCGGGATCGTGCCCAGCGACGGCGAGACAGGTTCGTCATTCATGCGGATGTCGCTTGCATGAATCTTGGCGCCCCGCAGGGGGGATGCAGCGGATGCGGACTTGGGCGTAGCGGGCAGGGCACCCGGAGTCGTGTCGATGTGATCGCCCCAACCTTCGGCGTGAACTGATTTGGGAAACTTCATGTTGGCCTCCTGTCGTCGTTGCCGACGTTTACGATGAGCCAACTTTGCTCTCAACGGGGCCTGCGGCCTGCCGGTGCAAGGGCCCTCTCCCTGTAGGACACAGGGCGGGATGCGTATGCAGTTGTGAGCGCTGTGAGGAAGATGTTTAAAACCCGCGCACGGGCAACGTCTCGTCACGCTGCAGCCAGTTGCGCGGTGAGTAGCGGCTGCTCGCATCGGTCACATGCAGCGTGTAGGCATGGCGCGATTTCTCGGAGCGGTTGGCGGCCGAGTAGTGCGGCAGCAGCCCGTGGAAGACGACCAGCGAGCCCGCCGCCACTTCGAGCGGAATGGCTTCGCGCGAATCGGCGGCGGGCCAGGCCGTGGCGTCGACGGGCTCCATCCAGGCCTTGCCGCCCTCGCGCACAAAGCGCTCACGCAGCACGCCACGCGCGCCGCGGTGGCCGCCGGGCTCGGTCCACAGGCAGCCGTTCTGCAAGGTCGCGTCTTCCAGTGCGAACCAGAAGGTCGTCACGGTGAGGGGGTCGCTCTCGAAGAAGCTGGCGTCCTGGTGCCAGCGCACCTCGCCGCCGATGCCGGGCTGCTTGAAGATGAACATGCTCTGCCAGACCTGCGGCCGCGCCAGGCCCAGCTCGGCCGCGACGCCGCGCAGCGCGTCGCCCTTGGAGAAGGCGCTGAAGACCGGGTCCAGGTCATGCATGGCGTGGCCGATCTTGTTGATGGCCAGCGCCTTGTCGACACGCAGGCGGCCTTGATCGTCGAAGGCTTCCTCCTCGAAGAAGCAGCGCACCTGATCACCGCTGTCGAGGAAGTAGTCATCCACATGGCGCTGCTGCTCCTCGGTGGTGAAGACGGGGCGCTGCTCGCCGGGGTCGAAGGCGTCGACGATCTCGAGCGCGCGGGCACGCAGCGCGGCGATGTCGGCGGCGGGCTTGAAGCCGGGGATGACGAGGAAGCCTTGTTCGGCGTAGCGCGTGGCGTCAACAGTCATGAGGATGAGATTGATCTGCAAGGGAGTTGTGCGGATTGTGTGGCGACCAAGGCGTGCCCCACAGTCCCGCGCACACCACTTCCTGGAGAGACCCGATGAAAGCGCTGAAGATCCTGCTGATCGCCATCGTCGTGCTGCTGGCCCTGCTCATCGGCGGCGGGTTGCTGCTGTCGCCCAAGTTCAGCCTGTCGCGCACCGTGACCATCAACGCCGCGCCCGAGAAGATCTACGCCCTCATCGCCGACCCGCGCGGCTGGAAAGCCTGGAGCGCCTGGAACCAGCGCGACCCGGCCATGGCCATTGAGTACAGCGGCCCGGCCTCGGGCCCCGGCGCCGTCTGGGCCTGGAAGAGCAAGAGCCAGGGCGACGGCAAGATGACCTTCACCACCGCCGACGCGCCCACCCGCCTGGGCTACGAACTCTTCTTCCCCGACTTCGGCACCACGTCGACCGGTGAGTTCCGTCTCGACGCGAACGGTGGTGGCACCCAGGTCACGTGGACGATGGACGGCGACATGGGCGCCAACCCCGTCTACCGCTGGATGGGCCTGTTCATGGACAAGATGGTGGGGCCGGACTTCGACGCCGGCCTGGCCAATCTGAAGGCGCTGGCAGAAATTTGAAGCCCCTCGCCTGGCCCTGCCGCGCTGAACGCGGCCAGGCCCAGTCGGTCCCCCTGGGGGACGGCGATGCTTGCGGCATCGAGCCGCAAGCACATCGCCCAAGGCGGGCCGGCTTGGGAGCGGCCCGGCGCTCGGCCCGCAAGTTCAACCTGGGTCAGAGACAAGCGCCAGCGCCAGCGCCGCCTCGGTGACGGCGCGGCCCAGTGGTGTGGCCGGGTCGGGGCGGCGCAGACGCGGCACGGGGCCGCTCAGGTCCAGGCTGCCGACCACCGTGCCCTGGTGCAGCATCTCGTAGCCCACCGCTGTCGTCTGTGGCTGCGCGTTGCCGTCGAGCAGATGCGCCGAGCGCAGCCCCAGCGTCAGCTCGCCACGGCGATAGGCGCCTTCGCGGCTGAGCTTGCCGCGTTGCATCTGGCCCTCGCCGATCTGCAGCATGGCTGCGGGCGCGCTGCCCCAGCGGCAGCTCAGCACCCAGGGCTTGCTGTCGGTCAGGCGGCCGTTGGCGCTGGCCTCGGGCGTCCAGGATTCGCAGACGGCCGCGCTGTCGCCCGCAGGGCCGGCCCAGTTGAAGCGCAGCGGCGCGCGCACATTCACCGGCAGGGCCTCGAAGAGCGCCAGCCTGTCGGCCCCGCGCTCGTAGCGCACGCGCTGGGCGTGCAGCGTGAACTCGCCCTGCCGCCCCCAGGCCGGCTTGCCGAAGCTCTCCTGCGCAACGCCGGCCACGGAGGGCGCCTCGGCCATGCGCCGGTCGGCCCCTCGCGGCTCCCGCACGCTGGTGGCACAGCCGGCCAGCAGGGCCAGCAACAGAGACGAGACGACAGCGAGCGAAACGGGGCGGCGCATGGGCGAAGGCGAGGTCGTGGCAGAGAACCCGACTCTAGAGGCGGCTGGCGCCGTTAGCTGCCGTCATCTGTTACCCGGCGTAGCTTTCGTGTACCGCCGCACCGGTGGTCGAACGACGCTGCGGCTGATCGCCCCGAAACTCCCGCTGGTCGCAGCCCCGTCGCCGCCACGCGCCGGCTCCGGCAAGCTGCGAAGCTCCTCCTCTTGCGTACGTTGCGTGCCCACCCGATGCCCAGCCCATTCACATCGCGACTCATCCTCGTGTCCCTGGCCCTGCTGGCCGAAGCCTGTCACCTCGGCTGGGAGGCCCTGCACGGCGGCATCGTCAGCCACCACCTGATGCAAAGCGACGCCCTGCCCGGCCTGTCCAACGCCTGGGGCGTGCTCATCGTGCCGGCGCTGGCCGCCTGGGCCGCGGGCCGGCTGCTGCGGCCGGGCGTTGCGGCGCGCAACTGGTTGCCCGTGACGCTCGGCTTCGCGCTGCCGCTGCTGCTGGGCGCCGCGCTGTCGCTGGCCTTCCAGCTGAAGTTGCAGGCGCTGACCGAGGCCATCTTCTTCGGCCTGCTGTTGCTGGCGCTGCTGGTGCCCGCGCACCGGCCGGAAAGCCTGCTGGGCTTCGTGCTCGGCATGAGCTGGACCTTCGGCGCGGTCATCCCAACGCTGGTCGGCGGCGTCATCGCTGGCCTGTCGTGGCTGCTGCGCGGTGTCGCCCGCCAGGCGTGGCGGCTGGCGAGGCCGGCATGAGCGCCGTCACCCCACGCGAGCTGCGCCTCGCCGGCCTGTGCTACCTGGCCATCATTGCGCTGGGCCTGTGGACAGAAGTCTTCGTGCGCGGCAGCCTCGTCGTTGCCGGCGACGCGGCTGCCACGGCGCAGAACATCGCCGCCCAGCCGCAGCTCTGGCGCCTGGGCCTGGCGGCCGACCTGCTCATGCAGGTGCTGGACATCCCCGTCATCGTCGTGCTGTGGCGGCTGCTGCGGCCGGTGAACGAGACGCTGGCGCTCACGGCCACCGGCCTCAACCTCGTGCAGACGGCCGTGCTGGTGGCCAACCGCGTACAGTTGCTCGCGGCGCTGGAGTTCGCGACCGCACCGGCCTTCGGCGTCGCATTCCTGCCCGGCCAGCGCGAGGCGCTGGCGATGCTGGCCGTGCAACTGCACAGCCAGGGCTTTGGCATCGGCCTCATCTTCTTCGGCTTCGCCTGCGTCATCCGCGGCGCACTGATCGCGGCGAGCGGCGTGCTGCCGCGCCTGCTGGGCTGGGGGCTGGTGGCGGCGGGGCTGGCCTATCTCGTCAACAGCTTCGCGCTGCTGCTGGCGCCGTCGTTCGCGAAGTTGCTGTTCCCTGTCGTGCTGTTGCCGGCCTTCGTCGGCGAGTTGGCGTTTGCGCTGTGGTTGGTGCTGCGCCCCCGGTGGTCGCCTTCACAAGCGCAATACTAACTACCAGAATACGGGCCATGTCGCGCCACGCACGTTTCGCTGCAGTCCTGTCTTGGGTCGCCTTGTCCGGCACACCCGCGCTCGCCTTTGGCACGCTGGGTACGGACGATCTACTGCCGCTGCTGCAACAACGGCCCAAGCAGATGGCGGAAGTGCGGGCCGCATACGAGCTGTCGGATTCAGCGTTTGCCGAAACGCGCCTGGGATCGCATTTCCGGCACTTGAGCGGAGCGCGGATCGGCCCGTACACCGTGCAGCTACATCGCCGGGCAGCGCTGGAGCCGCGTGAGCGCCAGTTGCTGATCTGCACCAAGACGCGCTTCCTCGACCGCAAAGGCCGCGAGCTGCGGCAAGACGCAATTTTCGACGCCGTGCGAGTAAAGGAAGAGATCACGACCATGCTGATCCAGGACACCAGCGAGCCGGCGCGCTGCCCGACCTGACCCACCTGAGCCGACCGGCTCATCGGGCAAATACCGACGGCTGCGGCCTCTTGCCACCAGCGCGGCCAGCCCCATCTCTGATCCGCCATCACTTGGGCCCACGCCATGACCGACGTTGCCGTCCCCACCCTCTACGACTGGCTCGGCGGCATCGCTGCGCTGCAGCGGCTGACCGAGCGCTTCTACGAGCGTGTGAAAGACGACGTGCTGCTCGCACCCGTTTTCGCCCACATGAGCGGCGAGCACCCGGCGCACGTCGCCGCCTTTCTCGCCGAGGTGCTGGGCGGGCCGGCCGACTATTCGGCGCAGCACGGCGGCCACCTGCACATGATTCGCCAGCATCTCAACCGGCACCTGGGCCAGGACCAGCGCCGTGCCTGGGTGGCGCTGCTGCTGGACACGGCCGACGAGCTGGGCATGCCCGACGACCCGGAGTTCCGCTCCGCGCTGGTGGGCTATCTGGAATGGGGTTCGCGGCTGGCCGTCATCAACTCGCAGGCCGGCGCCGAGGTAAACGCCGATGCGCCCATGCCCAAGTGGGGCTGGGGCGAGGTCAAGGGGCCGTACAAAGGCTGAACCCTCGGTCGACTCAGGGCTGCTGCGGCTCGGAGGCGGCGTCCTCCGGCTGCGCCGCCGGCTCCGCCACGCCGATGCGGGCAATCGCCATGTCGCCGGCGTACTCGCTGTAGAACCAGTTGCCGTCCTGCTGCACCAGGCCATCGGTGGGCGGCGCGAGCTGGGTGTTGGGCTGGCCCTTCAGCGCCACGGCCATGGTCGCGGCCCAGACGGGCAGGGCCAGGCCGCCGCCGGTCTCGCGCTCGCCGAGCGATTTGGGCTGCGGGTAGCCAATCCACACCGCGCCCACGCGCGTGGCCTGGAAGCCGCAGAACCAGGCGTCGATGGCGTCGTTGGTCGTGCCCGTCTTGCCGTGCAGGTCCCAGCGGCCCAGCAGTGAGCTGGCCCGCGCGCCGGTGCCCTCGCGCGCCACGGCGGCGAGCAGTTGCGAGGTCATGAAGGCATTGCGTGCACTGATGGCCTGGCGAGGTTTGGGCGGGTCGGCCTGCCAGAGGGTGGCGCCCTGGGCGTCTTGCACGCGCTGGATCAGCCAGCCGGTGTTGAGCTGGCCGCCGTTGGCGAACACGCCGTAGGCCTGGGCCATCTGCAGCGGCGTGACGGCGCCCGTGCCCAGGGCGATGGTCAGGTTCAGCGGCTGGCGCTCTTCGTCCAGGCCGAACTTGCCGGCCCAGGCGCGCACGCGCTGGGGGCCCATGGCCTCCACCAAGCGGATGGTGACCATGTTCTTGGAGCGAGCCAGGGCCTGGCGCAGCGTCAGCGCCTCCTCGTACTGGCCGTCATAGTTGCGCGGCGACCAGTCGCCCACCGTGATGGGCTCATCGCTGACCAGAGTACCGGCCCAACCGCCCTGCTCGATGAGGGCCGAATAAACGAAGGGCTTGAAGGCCGAGCCGGGCTGCCGGAAGGCCTGGGTGGCGGAGTTGAACTGGTTGCGCGTGAAGTCGAAGCCGCCCACCAGCGCGCGGATGGCGCCGGTGGCCGGGTCCAGTGTGACGACGGCGCCCTCGGCCTGCGGCGTCTGGCTGAGCACCCATTGCTTGCCCGACTCCAGCACGCGCAACACGGCGCCGCGCTTGAGCGCCTGCAGTGGCCGCAGCGCCGCGCCCTTGAGCGTGATGCTTTCGCCATCGGCCAGCACGAGTTTGGCGGCGTTCTTATCCTGCGCCAGCAGCACGGCGGTGCGCAGCTCGCCGAGGTCGGGGTGGGCGTCGAAGGCGGCGTCCAATGCGTCGTCGGCGCCCTCTCCCTCGGGCAGATCGACAGTGGCCTCCGGCCCGCGGAAGGGCTGGCGGCGCTCAAGCTCGAACAGCGCGTGGCGCAGCGACTCCTGGGCCGCCGCCTGCTCGGCATAGAGCAGTGTCGTCGTCACCGTGAGGCCACGCGTGTAGGCCTCTTCGCCAAAGCGGGTCAGCATCTCCTGGCGCACCTGCTCGGCGGCGTGGTCGGCCACGCCTGACAGCCGGCGCGGCCGATGGATGTCGAGCGACTGCTCGCGGGCGGCCTTGGCCTGCTCGGGCGTCACCAGGCCCACAGCCGCCAGTCGCTCCAGCACGACGGCCTGGCGGCGCTTGGCGCGCTCGGGGTAGACGGCAGGGTTCAGTTTGTTGGGATCTTTCGGCAGGCCGATCAGCAGGGCGATCTCGCCGGTGTTGAGCTTGTCCAGCGTCTTGCCAAAGTAGCGTTCAGCCGCCGCCGCAAAGCCGTAGGCGCGGTTGCCGAGATAGATCTGGTTCATGTAGATCTCGAGGCTCTGCTCCTTGTTCAACGCGCGCTCGATCTTGAGGGCGAGCAGGCCTTCGACGACCTTGCGCGTCCAGCGCTGCTCCTTGGTGAGATAGGTGTCGCGCGCGAGCTGCTGCGTGATGGTGGACGCGCCATGCAACGGGCCGCGGTGGGTGAGGTTGCGCAGGAAGGCGCGCGCGATGCCGCCGAGGTCGATGCCCGAGTGGGTCCAGAAATCGCTGTCTTCCACGGCCAGCAGCGCGTCCTGCATGGGCTTGGGGATGTCCTTGAGCGGCACGAAACGACGCCGCTCGGCCCCGAACTCGCCGATCAACTGGCCGTCGGCGCTCAGCACGCGCAGCGGCTGGTGGGGCTGGTAGTCGGTCAGCGTGTCGAGCTCGGGCAGTTGCACCCAGACGATGGCCGCCACGATGGCGCCGAGCAACATGGCCGCCAGCGGCAACCCCACAAGCGCACCCAGCCAGGGGCGTTGGACGAAGAACTTGAACATGGCGCGCATCCTAGTGTGGTGTTGCGCGCTGTCCGTCAAGCACGCAACACCACGCCAGGGGCCTCACACCGCGCGCTCGGCCGCCGCGATGAGGCGGCTGATGCGCGACACCGACAGGCCGAGTTGCGCGGCCAGGTCGGTCATCGCCACACCGCCATCGGTGTGGGCCAGCCACAGGGCCTGCTCGCGGATGCCGCCGGCGCGCTTCAACCACGCGGGCCAACTCGTGCGGGGCGCGCGCCGGGGCACTGCGGCCGCAGCGCGCATGCGGGCGGCGAACTCGGCGTCACCGAGAAAGATCTGCTCGCGCAGCCGGCCCGGCCACAGCTCAAGGCCAGGCTCCGACGCGACAAGGCGGGCATAGCGGTCGCCCGCCAGCCGGTGCTGGGCCGCCGTGATGGCCGGGCGCTTCAGCAGGTGGCTGTGCAGGCCGTCCACGTCCAGCCACTCGGGCGCAGCCTCCAGCCCGGCCAGCGCGCGGAAGCTGGAGCCCGACCAGCCCGCCGCGCCACGCGCCAGACCCTCACGCACCGGGCCGAGGTCGACCCAGCGGCAGGCGTCCAGCAGATGGCGCTCACGGTCCACCAGCACGGCGTGGAAGCGGCCCTGGAACAGCGGCCCGCTGAAGCCGTCGCGGCGTTGGCGGTGCTGGGTGTAGACGCCGTTGATGTGCCGCATCAGCGCGGACAGATTGGCCCGGCGCGTGAACAGCAGCAGGTCGTAGTGGTCGGGCAACAACGCGTAGGCCAGCGCCTGGGCGTCGAAGCGGTGCAGCCCTTTAGCCAGCAGCGCGCGCATCTCGGCGCGGTCCAATTCGTCGGCAAAGGCAGGCCGGCCGCTCTCGAACGGGCAGTGGGCGCCGATCAGGTAGACCGCACCGGCAATCTCGAGTCGAGCGGGCCGAGCCATGCGCGGACCTTAGGGCCAGCGGCCAGGAATGGCAAGATGGCGGGATGAAGACGCATCAAGTCGAAATCCAGAAACTCAAGGCCGCGTCCACCAACCAGTACGGCCAGCTCATGTTCAAGGTGGACGCGCTGGTCACGGCCAAGACGCCGGTTGACGGCATCGAGCCGAGCAGCTTCATCGTCATGACCGAAGCCAACGCGCGCGTGCTGATGGCGCTGCTGAAGGCGCAGTTCACCGAAATCGACAGCAAGAAACCCAAGAGCCGCCACGGCCGCCCCGGCTGAACTCGGGCCAAAGAACGACACCTATGCAATACCCCAACTACAACCCTGCCTCCGACAACCGCCCGCTGTCCGACGACGAGCTGAACGACCTCGACGAGCTGCTGTCCATCCTGCCCACGGATGGCGCGCTGAACATCGAGGCGCTCGACGGCTACCTGGCTGGCCTGCTGCTGACGCCCGACCGCTCACTGGCCGATGTGCCCGGTGAAGCCTGGCTACCCGTCATCTGGGGCGGCGACGGCGCGGTGGACCCGGCACCCTTCGTCAGCGGCAAGCAGCGCAAGAAGGTCACCCTGCTGGTGCTGCGCCACCTCCAGTCCATCGCCACCGCCTGGACGAATCACCCCAAGGCCTGGGAGCCGATCTTCAGTTTTGCGGACGGCGACAGCGAGACCGCGGATGAAGACGAGGCGCCCGAATACGCCGACGCCGAGGACTGGGCCGCCGGCTTTCTGCTGGCCGTGAACCTGACGCCCGACGCCTGGGAGCCGCTGTTCGACAGCACCGAGACCGGCCCGTTGCTGGCGCCGCTCGCCGCACTGGGCGCCGAGGACGGCCCGCTCGCCGACGCCAGCGCCGAAGCGCGCGACGAGGCCAGCCGGACCATCCCTGACGCCATGCTGGCGCTGTGGGCGCTGCAACAGAAAGCCTGAGCGCCGGTCTTTATCCCCTCATCACAGGTGGCTGCCGGCGCAGCTTTGGTTCACACTCGCCCCATGCTTCACACCGTGCTCGCAGCCCTCGGCCTCGCTACCTGCATCGCGCTGGCCGTTCACATGGCCCTGCCCTACCGGGCGCGCAGTTCGGTGGACGCGGCGGTGGCCCGCCTGGGCGCCTGGCTGCAGGCGCAGTTCGACAGCGCCGTGGGCTGGCGCCGCCGCCAGCGCCAAACCCGCGCCGCCGCGCTGGAGGCCCAGCGTGCCATTCGTCGTGCACGGGAGTCGTCATCCAATGGCGACGGGCGGCCGGAAGGCGAATGGGACGGCAACGTGTACCGGCCCAAGAGCTTCGAGAAGCCCAAGAAGCCTCACTGACCCGGTTCAGTCCGCCGACTGCTGCAGCCGCCACATCTCGGCGTAGCGCCCACTGCGGGCCAGCAGCGTGTCGTGCCGGCCGCGCTCGATGATGCGGCCCTGCTCCAGCACCAGGATCTCGTGCGCGTCCACCACCGTCGACAGCCGGTGCGCGATGACGAGCACGGTCTTGTTCTGGCCGACCGCCTCCAGCTCGGCCTGGATGGCGCGCTCGTTGGTCGAGTCCAGCGCCGACGTGGCCTCATCAAAGATGAGGATGGGCGGGTTCTTCAGCAGCGTGCGAGCAATGGCCACGCGCTGCTTCTCGCCGCCCGACAGCTTCAGCCCACGCTCGCCCACCATCGTGTCGTAGCCCAGCGGCGTAGCACTGATGAAGCCGTGGATGTGCGCGGCGCGTGCGGCGCCCTCCACCTCGCCCTTGCCCGCGCCGGGCCGGCCGTAGGCGATGTTGTAGGCCACCGTGTCGTTGAACAGCACGGTGTCCTGCGGCACGATGCCGATGGACTTGCGCAGGCTGGACTGCGTCACCGCGCGGATGTCCTGGCCGTCGATGCGGATCTGGCCGCCGTCGATGTCGTAGAAGCGGTAGAGCAGGCGCGCCAGCGTGCTCTTGCCCGAGCCGCTGGGGCCGACGATGGCCACCTTCTTGCCGGCCGGGATCTCGAAGCTGACGCCGTGCAGGATGGGCCGCGCCGGGTCGTAGGCAAAGCGCACGTCGTCGAAGACAACGCTGGCACCACCCACCTGCAGTTCCGCCGCGCCGGGCGCATCGGCCACCTCGCGGTCGCGATCCAGCAGGACGAACAGCTTCTCGATGTCCGTGGTCGCCTGCTTGATCTCGCGGTAGATGACACCGAGGAAGTTCAGCGGGATGTACAGCTGGATCATGAAGGCGTTGACCATCACCAGGTCACCCAGGCTCATGCGCCCGTCCACCACGCCCTGCGTGGCCCGCCACAGCATCAGCACCAGCGCCGTGGCGATGATGAGCTGCTGGCCGGTGTTAAGCGCAGACAGCGTGCGCTGGCTCTTGAGCTGGGCCTTGCGCAGCTTCTCCAGGCTCTCGTCGTAGCGCGACGCCTCGAAGCCCTCGTTGTTGAAGTACTTGACCGTCTCGTAGTTCAGCAGCGAGTCGATGGCACGGCTGTGGGCCACCGAGTCCAGCTCGTTGAGCACCTTGCGGAACTGGGTGCGCCACTCGGTGACGACAATGGTGAAGCCGATGTAGACGGTCAATGCCGCAATGGTGATGCCGGCAAACCAGACGTCGTACCTGACGCCCAGCAGTGTGAGCACCAGCACGACCTCGATCAGTGTCGGCACGATGCTGTAGAGCGAGTAGCTGATGAGGGAATGCACGGCGCGCGTGCCGCGCTCGATGTCGCGCGTCATGCCACCGGTCTGCCGCTCCAGGTGAAAGCGCAGCGACAGGTCGTGCAGATGCCGGAACACCTGCAGCGAGATGCTGCGCGCCGTGCCCTCGGTGGCCTTGGCGAAGATCAGCTCGCGCAGCTCGGTGAACAGCGACGTCGACAGCCGCAGCGCGCCATAGGCCACCAGCAGGCCCAGCGGCACGACGAGCAGGGTGTGGGGGTCGCCCGGTTTCAGGTCCAGGTTGTCGATCAGGTTCTTCAGGAGCAGCGGCACGCCGACATTGCTGAGCTTGGCGCCCACCATGAAGGCCAGCGCCAGACCGACGCGCCAACGGTAGCGCCAGAGGTAGGGCAGCAGGCGGGCGACGGTGCCCCAGTCGCCACGTGGCGCAGCGGCAGTCCCGGCAGGGGCGGTTTCGGGGACTCGGGAAGCTAGGGAACGCATCGCGCCATTGTCCCGCCGCGCTCTTGCGGGTGCGGCACTGCGGAAATACGCCCCCGGCATGACGCAGCGCAAACCTTGCTGTGACGCGCGCTCCTAAGCTGGTTCCAGCGCCCAAACGCCGCCGCGATGGACCAGATCGGCGGCACGGTCAGGCAGACGTCTGACCTGACGCGGTGGAGTTGCGCCGGCAGGAGCGCAGCATCGCAAGCTGAGCCGCCGCCAGCCTCGCGTCGGCCACCCTGGCCGGTGCGCGAGTGAGGGGCGCGCTGCGGCCACCGGGCGGCGAGAATCGGCGCATGAGTTCAAACACCCCTGCACCCGCGCCCGAGCCCATCCGCGAACTGGTGCTGCGCGTGATGCCGATGCCGGCGGACTCGAATGCCAACGGCGACATCTTCGGCGGCTGGATCATGGCCCAGGTGGACATCGCCGGCTCCATCATGCCGGCCCGCCTGTCGCGCGGCCGCGTGGCGACGGTGGCCGTCAACGAGTTCGTCTTCAAGCAGCCCGTCTCCATCGGCGACCTGCTGAGCTTCTACGCCACCATCACCCGCGTGGGCCGCACGTCCATCACCGTGCATGTGGAGGTGATGGCCGAGCGCGACCCCGAGAACCCGCATGTCGTGAAGGTGACCGAGGCCAACCTGACCTACGTGGCCATCGACCGCGAAGGCAAGCCCAGGGTCATCGCAACCTGAGCCACGCCCGGCACGGGCAACCGGGCGACTTGTAACAACGTCAGCGGTGTCCCACTCCATACGCGTGCGTCGTCCGGCATGTGGAAAACGGCCCCGGCCCTAATCTTCACCTGTCCGCCATTCAGGCATCAACCCGTGAGGAGTCCAGCCATGCTGCGTTACGCCATCATCTTTTTTGTCATCGCCCTGATCGCCGCCGTGTTCGGCTTCACGGGCATCGCTGCCAGTGCAGCTGGCTTTGCCCAGATCCTGTTCTACGGCTTCCTGATCCTGGCCGTCATCGGCCTGCTGATCGGCTTGGTCCGCAGATAGGGCACGTCACTCGAACTTGGAGAAATCCGGCGCCCGCTTCTGGAAGAACGCCTGGAAGGCCTCCATGGCCTCAGGGCTGCGGAGTCGGGCACCGAAGATCTCCGCCTCACGCGCGATGGCCGCTTTGACGGCCTCGCGCTGAGGCTCGCGAATCAGCTTCTTGCTGTCGCGAACGGCGCCAGGCGCCAGATTGTTGAAACGCTCCGCGATGCGGCGCGCATGGTTCACCACTTCGCCAGCCGGCAGCACGCGGTTGGCGATTCCGCATTCCACGGCCTGTTCTGCCGTGAAAGGGTCGCCCAGCAGCAGCTTTTCAGCGGCGCGGCGGTTGCCGATCAATTGAGGCAGCACCACGCTGGACGCGAACTCGGGTACCAAGCCCAGCGCCACGAAGGGCATGGCCAGGCGCGCGTCGTCGGCCACGAACACCAGGTCGCAATGCAGCAGCATGGTCGTGCCGATGCCGATGGCCGCACCGGTCACGGCAGCGACGACGGGCTTGCCGCAGTCCAGTAGCGCGTGCATGAATTGGAAGGTCGGCGCGTCTTCACCCCGCGTGGGGCCGGCCATGAAGTCTTCCAGGTCGTTGCCCGACGTGAAGATGCCGGGCTGGCCGGTGATGAGCACCGCGCGCACGGCCTTGTCGGCATCGGCGGCGCGCAGCGCGTCGGCCATGTCCTGGTACATCACCTGCGTGATCGCGTTCTTCTTCTCGGGGCGGGCGATCTCGATGGTCGCGACGCCGTTGACGGTGTAGCTCTTGATGGTCATGGCGGGTCCTCAGGCGGTGGCGGTCTTGGCGTGGAACTGGGTCCAGTGATTCGCCAGGTGCATCAGATGGGCGCGCTCGTACTGCGGCTTGGTCAGCTCACCGTAGGCGAAGTGGGGCCGCAGCGTACCGTTGAATTGCGCAAACGCGTCCATCGCGGCCAGCAAGCGGTTCACTGACAGCTTGAGCGCCTGTGACGCGTCCAGCGTCGGCGCGCCGGGGATGGGCTCGTCCAGCGTGTGGCTCATCGTGCCGCGCGCGTTGAAAACGGCGAACGCCGCCGAGCCGATGCTGGAGCGGAACCACGCGCCCTTCAGCGCGGGGAAGCCCTGCATCGAATATTCGATGCTCTGGGCCAGATGCTGCATGACCTGGCTCAGGTTCCACGCGTTGCCCTCGACGACCTTCGGCGCGAACAGCAGGTCCAGCACGGCCTGCTGGGCCTGCTTCCATGTGACGAAGGTGGTCAGCCTGCCCGTGCAGGCGGCCAACGGCGCTGCCGCGAGCAACACCGCTGAGGTCTTGAGCGCGCGGCGGCGGTCCATCGCTTACAGCCTCTCGAAGATGCCAGCGGCACCTTGGCCGGCGCCCACGCACATCGTCACCATGCCGTACTTGCCGCCGGTGCGGCGCAGGCCGTGGATGACCGAGGCCGCGCGGATGGCTCCCGTAGCGCCCAGCGGGTGGCCCAGAGCAATCGCGCCGCCATTCGGGTTGACCTTGGCGCGGTCCAGCACGATGCCCTTGCTGTCGAGGTCGTTCAGCACGGCCAGCGACTGCGCAGCAAAGGCTTCGTTCAGCTCGATCCAGTCCAGGTCGGCGGCGGTGATGCCGGCGGCCTTCAGCGCGACCGGGATCGCCGCGATCGGGCCGATGCCCATGATCTCCGGCGGCACGCCGCGCACGGCGAACGACACGAAGCGGGCCAGCGGCGTCAGGTTGTAGCGCTTCAGCGCGGCTTCGCTGACGATCAGCAGGCCGCCCGAGCCGTCGGAGGTTTGCGAGCTGTTGCCGGCGGTCACGCTGCCCTTGGCGGCGAACACCGGCTTGAGCTTGGCCAGGCCCTCCAGCGAGGTGTCCGGGCGCGCGCCCTCGTCGAGCTTGACGGTGCGGGTCTTGGTGTTGACGGTGCCGTCGGTCAGGTTGGGCGTGCGCTCGATGACATCGAAAGGCGTCATCTCGGCGTCGAAGTGGCCAGCGGCCATGGCAGCGACGGCGCGGCGGTGCGATTCCACCGAGAACTCGTCCTGCGCTTCACGGCTGATCTTCCACTGCGCGGCGACCTTCTCGGCCGTCAGGCCCATGCCATAAGCGATGCCGATGTTCTCGTCGCGCTCGAAGATCAACGGGCTCAAGCTGGGCTTGTTGCCGCCCATCGGGATCATGGACATGGACTCGACGCCACCGGCGAACATCACGTCGGCCTCGCCGACGCGGATGCGGTCCGCTGCCATCTGGATGGCGGTGATGCCGGAGGCGCAGTAGCGGTTGACGGTCACGCCGCCGACGGTGGGGCCGAAGCCGGCCAGCACGGAGGCGACGCGGGCGATGTTCATGCCCTGCTCGCCTTCGGGGAAGGAGCAGCCAATGATGGCGTCTTCAATCGCGGCCGGGTCGATGCCCGGGGCTGCCGCCATCACGGCCTGCATGACCTTGACGAGCATCTCGTCGGGGCGGGTGTTCTTGTAGAAGCCACGGCCGCTCTTGCCGATGGGCAGACGGGTGGCGGAGACGATGTAGGCGTCTTGGACTTGCTTGGTCATATCGATTCCTTAGTCAGTTGGGGACAGAGCTACGCGCGGGTACGCGCTCCGGTCTGTCCCGCAAGATTGATCAGTCGAGGACAGAGCTTGCGCGACGCGCTTCGGTCTGTCCCGCGATGTCATTAGTTTCGAACCGGCTTGCCGGTCTGCAGCATGCCCATGATGCGTTCCTGAGTTTTCGGGTTGTCGAGCAGCGCGCAGAAGTGCTTGCGCTCCAGCGCCATCAGGTACTCCTCGGTGACGAGGGAGCCCGCCTCGACTTCGCCACCACAGACCACATCGGCAATCGCCGCAGCCAAGTCGAAATCGTGAGCGCTGACGAAGCCGCCGTCGCGCATGTTGGCGACCTGGCCCTTGATCGTCGCGATGCCGCTGCGGCCGGCAACCGGGAACATGGCCTTGTGCGGCGGGCGGTAGCCGGCTTCGGCCATGCCCAGCGCGGTGGCCGTGGCGACGTGTAGCAACTCGTCCTTGTGCGGCACGATGACGTCGCTATCGAGCAGGAAGCCATTCTTCTTCGCCTCGTGCGCGGAGGTCGCGACCTTGGCCGTCGCGGCGGTCAGGAAGCCGTCCTTCAGGAAGGCCAGGATGTCGGCGCCGGCATTGCCAGCGGCGGCCATCTCGGCGGCGCGGCGGGCGATGTAGGTGAGGCCGCCACCGCCGGGCACCAGGCCGACGCCGACTTCGACCAGGCCGACATAACTTTCCACATGAGCGACACGGCGCGAGCAGTAGACCGCCAGCTCAGCGCCACCGCCCAACGCCAGGCCGCGCATCGCGGCGACGACCGGCACGTTGGCGTAGCGCAGGCGCAGCATCATGTCCTGCAGCTTCTTCTCTTCCGGCGCGATGCCCTTGCTACCCATCTTCATGAAGACGGGCATCAGGGATTCGAGGTTGGCGCCGGCCGAGAACACATCGTCCGGCGACCAGATCACCAGGCCCTTGTAGTCGGATTCTGCGATCTCGACGGCCTTCAAGAGGCCCTCGGTCACGGCCGGGCTGATCAGGTGCAGCTTGGCGGTGATGGATGCGATGACGACGTTGCCGTCCAGCGTCCACACACGAACTTCGTCATTCTTGAACAGCTCGGTGCCCGACTTCAGCGGGTCGGCGGCGCCCGTGCCCAGCAGGGATTCACGGAAGGCCTGGCGGGCATAGACCGGCAGCTCGCTGCGCGGCTTGAACTTGCTCTCTGCTGCGCTCCACGAGCCTGCCGGCGTGTGCACACCACCGGCGTCGGCGACCGGGCCTTCCGTCACCCACGCGGGCAGTGGTGCGCTGGACAGCGTCTTGCCGTCGGCGATGTCTGCGGAGATCCACTCAGCGACCTGCTTCCAGCCGGCGGCCTGCCACAGCTCGAACGGGCCTTGGCTGGTGCCGAAACCCCAGCGCATCGCGAAGTCGATCTCGCGGGCCGTGTCGGCCACGGTATTCAGGTGCACGGCGGCGTAGTGGAAGCTGTCGCGCAGGATGGCCCACAGGAATTGGGCCTGCGGGTTGGTCGATTCGCGCAGCAGCTTCAGGCGGTCGGCGGGTTGCTTCTTCAGCATGCGGGCGACGATCTCGTCGGCCTTTTTGCCGCCGGCCACGTAGTCACCGGTTGCGAAATCGAGGCGCTGGATGTCCTTGCCCACCTTCTTGTAGAAACCGGCGCCGGTCTTCTGGCCCAGGGCACCCTTCTCGATCAGGCCGGCCAGCACCTTGGGCGTGGCGTAGGTCGAGTAGAACGGGTCGTCCTTCAGGTTGTCCTGCATCGTCTTGACGACGTGGGCCATGGTGTCCAGGCCGACGACGTCCGCGGTGCGGAAGGTGCCGCTAGACGCGCGGCCGAGCTTCTTGCCGGTCAGGTCGTCGACGACGTCCACCGACAGGCCGAACTTCTCAGCCTCGATCATCGTGGCCATCATGCCGGCGATGCCGACGCGGTTAGCGACGAAGTTGGGCGTGTCATGGGCGCGCACGACGCTCTTGCCCAGCGACGTGGTGACGAAGGCTTCGAGCTGGTCGAGGATTTCCGGTTGCGTGGTCGGCGTGTTGATCAGCTCGACCAGCGCCATGTAGCGCGGCGGGTTGAAGAAGTGGATGCCGCAGAAACGCGGCTTGATTTCTTCGGGCAGCACTTCGCTGAGCTTGGTGATCGACAAGCCCGACGTGTTCGACGCGACGATGGCGTGCGGCGCGATGAACGGCGCGATCTTGGTGTACAGGTCGAGCTTCCAGTCCATGCGCTCGGCGATGGCCTCGATGATGAGGTCGCAGCCCTTGAGCAGGTCGAGGTGCTCTTCGTAGTTGGCCTGCTGGATCAGCGCGGCTTCCGACGCATCGCCCAGCGGCGCAGGCTTGAGCTTCTTCAGGCCGTCGATAGCCTTGGTGACGATGCCGTTCTTGGCGCCTTCCTTGGCGGGCAGATCGAACAGAACGACCGGCACCTTGCAGTTGACGAGGTGGGCCGCGATCTGCGCGCCCATCACGCCGGCGCCGAGCACGGCGACCTTGCGGACTTGGAACTTGGAACTACTCATGGTGTCTCCTGTCTGAAGAGGGGGACTGCGGCTCACGCCGCGGTCAGAAAGTCATGCACGGCCGGCCAGTAAGCCTCGCGCTCATCGCGCATGCCGTGGGTGTGCTCAGCCCTGCCGAGCGTCAAGCGCTCGACATGCGCGCCGGCGGGCGCCGCAGCGGCCAGGCGGTCGCCATGGCTCGTGGGGGTCCAGTGGTCAGCCTCGCTGTGCACGAGCAGCAGCCGCACGTGGGCAGGCAGCCGCGTGATGGCCAGCTCAGGCCGCAGCCGGCGCTCGCCTTCGGGCGCGATGGCGCGGCTCAGGCGCAGCACGGCATGGGCGAAGGGGTAGCTCTTCCAGAACGCCGGCAGGCTGGAGGCACAGCCTTCGGCCACGATGCGCTGGAAGGGAAAATCCGCAGCGCCGAGTGCGTTCAACGTGTTCATCGCGCCGAACGAGGCGCACAGCGCATGCACCGGTAGGCCGCGGCAGAGCTGCCGCGCAGCCCGGCCGGCGGCCAGGCTGTCGGCCGCCCAGTCGAAGTTGGTGCAAGGGCTGTCGCCAAAGCCGTTGTAGTCGAAGGCCAGCACATGAAAGCCCGCCTGCAGCAGCGCATCGGCATGGCCGTTGCGCAGCCAGAAGCCCTTGGCTGCCAAGCCCATCGGGTGGGCACAGACAACGACGCCGCGCGGCGCGTCGACAGCCGTGCGCTTGAGCACGGCGGCCAGCGTCGAATGGCTGGCGCTCGGGATCGCCAGGCGCTCCCAGCCGTCGGCTGGCACGCCTTGCGGCCAGCGCCATGGCTTCATGAAGCGGCCGAAGAACGGCTTCTTGAGCTGGCGATGCCAGAACCACCGCGCATCCGGTGCGCCGGCGGTCAGGCCCAGCCATGCGCGGCCAGCGAGTTCACCCATTCTGCATCACTCCACGCGCTGCCACAGCTGGGTGCGGTAGAACGGCCCGATGTAGCCGCGCATCTCCAGTTTCTTGCCGCCGTCCACGGGCTTCAGGCGCGTGCGGTAGGTCTTGCCGTTATTCGGGTCGAGGATCTCGCCGCCGCCCCACACGCCGTCGCCCTCGGCCTTCACGCTGCGGATGATCTGCAGGCCGACGACGGGCTGGTCCTTGCGGTCGTCTTTGCACTTGTCGCACTTGGCGTTGGGCTCGGCGCTCGGGTCCAGCAGCTTGTCAATGCTGCCCACGAGGGTGCCCCCCTGCTCGCTGATGCGGACCAGCGACTTCGCGGTTTTGCCGTCGTCGTCGATGGTCTTCCACAGGCCCACGGGTGTTGATTGCGCGAACGCGATCACGGGCAAAAGCAGTGCAGCAGCGAACAGGGATTTCATCGGGCGTTCTCGTTGTTGAAGCGGTTTTAGAACAGCGCTTCTTCCATTTCCATCAGCGGCGCCAGACCGGCACGCGCGGTGCGGATCAGGCTCGCCGTCTCGGGCAGCAACTTGGCGAAGTAGAAGCGCGCCGTGGCCAGCTTGGCCTTGTAGAACGGGTCGGCGCTGTCCTTCTTGGCCAGTGCGATCTTGGCGGCCTGGGCGAAGAAATAGGCGAAGGTCATGTGGCCCACCACGCGCAGATAGTCCACCGCAGCGGCGCCCACTTCGTCGGGGTTGCCGAAGGCCTTCATGCCCAGTTCCTGCGTGAGCTTGTTGACCTTGTCGCCCAGGTCGGCGAGCGGGTTCACGAACTCCTGCATGGCTTCGTTGGTGCCCTCTTCCTCAATGAAGGCGGCGATCTTCTTGCCGAACTTCTTCAGCGTCGCACCGTTGTTGCCCAGCACCTTGCGGCCCAGCAGGTCCAGCGACTGGATGGTGTTGGTGCCCTCGTAGATCATGTTGATGCGCGCGTCGCGCACGTACTGCTCCATGCCCCACTCGTGGATGTAGCCGTGACCGCCGAACACCTGCATGCAGTGCGAGGTGGCGATCCAGCCGTTGTCGGTGATGAAGGCCTTGATGATGGGCGTCAGCAGCGCAACTTCGGCTTCGCAGTCCTTGCGCTCGTCCTCGTCGTCGCTCTTCAGCGCCTTGTCGAGTTGCAGCACCGTGTAGGCCTGCAGCATGCGGCCACCTTCGGCGAAGGCGCGGGCGGTCAGCAGCATCTTGCGCACGTCGGGGTGCACGATGATGGGATCGGCCGGCTTGTCCGGCGCCTTGGGGCCGGAAAGCGCCCGCATCTGCAGGCGGTCCTTCGCGTAGGCCACGGCGTTCTGGTAGGCCACCTCGGTCAGGCCGAGGGACTGGTTGCCCACGCCCAGCCGGGCGGCGTTCATCATGACGAACATCGCCGCCAGGCCCTTGTTGGGCTGGCCCACGAGCGTGCCGACTGCCCCCTCCAGCACGATCTGCGCGGTGGCGTTGCCGTGGATGCCCATCTTGTGCTCCAGGCCGGCGCAGAAGATGCCGTTGCGCGAGCCCAGGGAGCCATCCGCGTTGACGTTGAACTTGGGCACCAGGAAGAGCGAGATGCCCTTGGAGCCGACAGGCGCGTCCGGCAGGCGGGCCAGCACCAGGTGAATGATGTTCTCGGCCATGTCGTGCTCGCCGGCCGAGATGAAGATCTTGGCGCCGGTGAGCTTGTAGCTGCCATCCGCCTGCGGTTCGGCCTTGGTGCGCAGCATGCCGAGGTCGGTGCCGCATTGCGGCTCGGTCAGGCACATGGTGCCCGTCCAATCGCCGCTGGTCAGCTTGGGCAGATAGGTGGCTTGCTGCTCGGGCGTGCCGTGGGCGTGCAGGGCCTCGTAGGCACCGTGGCTCAGGCCCGGGTACATCGTCCAGGCCTGATTGGCCGAGTTCAGCATCTCGTAGAAGAACTGGTTCACCAGGTAGGGCAGGCCCTGGCCACCGAATTGGGTGTCGCAGCTCAACGCCGCCCAGCCGCCTTCGACATATTGCTTGTAGGCGCCCTTGAAACCCTTGGGCGTGCTCACCTCGTGGGTGGCCTTGTCGTGCACGCAACCTTCGGCGTCGCCGCTGAGGTTGAGGGGCGCGATGACTTCGGCAGCGAACTTGCCGCCTTCCTCAAGCACCGCGTTGATCGTGTCGGCGTCGATGTCGGCATGGGCCGGCAGCATCTTCAGCTCGTCGACAACGTTCAACAGCTCGTGCATGACGAATTGCATGTCACGCATGGGCGGGGTGTATTGGGGCATCGGGTACTCCTGGAACAGTCTGGGGAAAGTGGATCAATCAGCGCTTCGCGGCGCTGCTCTTGAGTGCCTTGCGGCTGCGCTCGATGTCGAGGCCGGCGGGCGTGGCGTAGAACTGGATGGTCCGGTCGAAGCCGACGCCGGCCCGTGCCAGCGCGCCGGGGATGCGCATGAAGCGCGCGTCGTGATGCAGGGACAGGATCAGGCCGTGCAGTTCGAAGACGATCTGGTCGATGTCGGCGTCGGTCCGCAGATGGCCTTCCTCGACGGACAGCCGAATCGCCTTGTGCAGCGCCGCATGCCAGGCCTTGACCATGGCGACGAGGGCGTCGCGCACGGGGCCGGGCCGGTCGTCGAACTCGACGGCTCCGCTGATGTAGATGCAGCCCGAGTCGACCTCGATGGACACGCGCCGCACCCAGCGCTCGAACATCGCGCGCAGGCGCGGCAGGCCGCGGGTCTCGCGGATGGCGGTGAAAAAGACTTCCTCTTCGAACTTGGCGTGGTACTCGGTGACGACCGCGATCTGCAGCTCCTCACGCGAGCCGAAGTGGGCAAACACGCCCGACTTGCTCATCTGCGTCACGTCGGCCAGCGCGCCGATCGACAGACCTTCCAGGCCCATGTGCGAGGCCAGGCCCAGCGCGGCGTCCAGGATGGCGGCACGGGTCTGCTGGCCTTTTTGCAGGGAACGCGCCACGCGCACCGGCTTGACGGCGCGCAGCGGGGCGACTTTCTTGGCAGAGGCGGGCAGCGTGGACACAGGGCGAGAATAAAACGAACGATCGTTCTATTTTGCAGGTCGCTCGCCGGGCAGCGCCAGCATGCCCCGTTGATTTCCTAGGGTGATGTGTCTAATACGCCCGACAACCTAGGGATGACCCTGACGGATTGAAGCCCTCGCCCAGCCTTGCCCCGCTGGACGCGGTCAAGTCTGGGCGGTCCCCTGTGGGGACGGCGATGTGCTTGACGGCGTGACCGTCAAGCACATCGCCCGACGGGCCGGCTTGGGAGCGGCCCAGGGTTACGGGAAACCGGGACGCCGTTGTCATGGCCCCACGCTTGAGCCTTGGCCCGGTTCTCGCTAGGCTCCGGTGCTGAAGAGGGGCTGTTCCCGAGTTGACCCGACACCCGTGGGGGCGCCCTTTCAGGAGGTTGACGCCTGTGGATGTTCTCCAACTCGATGTCTCCGGCCGGCCCCAGGCCTGGATCACCACGCGGGAAGCCGCGGTGATCTACGCCAGCGACGGCGTGGCCTGGACGCTTGGCGACCCCTGCCAGGTGCTGCGCGGCGGCTGGCAGCGCGCGAGCGGGCGGCAGTCGCGCATCGAGGTTCATTCCATCATCGCCGTGCGCGGCAGCGTGCCCAGCCGGGCCTGGCGCCAGGCGCCGGCGCTGACGAACAGCAAGCTCTTCGTGCGCGACCGCTTCATCTGCGCCTACTGCGGCCACCACGGCCTCGGCGAAGACCTGACACGCGAGCACATCCACCCGACCTCGCGCGGCGGCTACGACAGCTGGATGAACTGCATCACCGCCTGCCGGCCCTGCAACGGCCGCAAGGGCAGCCGCATGCCGGAGGAAGCGAACATGAGCCTGCTCTACCTGCCTTACGTGCCCAACCTGCACGAGGACATGATCCTGCGCGGCCGACGCATCCTGGTCGACCAGATGGAATTTCTGCTCGCCAGCGTGCCGCGCAGTTCACGCCTGCACGGTTGACCCGGGGAGCCCGTTCGGCGGTAAAGAGTTGTAGCTACGGGTCCCCAAGAGTCAACGGGCGGACAATTCGACACGTTGGGCAGCCGTTTTGCCCAAGGAGAAATCAATGTTGTCCAAGCTCATGACTTCCTTCACCCTGGCTGCGGCCCTGGTGCTCTCGGCCTGCTCGACGACCAGTCCCGACGTTGTCCAGCGCGGCGACGCGCAGCGTCTGTCGCAGGTGCAGGACGCGACCGTGCTGTCCTCCCGCCCGGTCACCGTCGACGGCTCGCAGAGCGGCGTTGGCGGCGTGGCCGGCGGTGTGGCCGGCGCCGTTGCCGGCAGCTCGGTCGGCGGCCGCCGTGAAGGCGCGATCGTCGGCGTCATCGGCGCCGTGGCCGGTGCGGTCATCGGCAACGCCATCGAGCGCTCGTCCACCCGCGAGGACGCGCTCGAAATCATCGTCCAGCTGCGCAACGGCGAGCGCCGCGCCATCATCCAGGCCAAGGGCGCGGAAGCCTTCAACAGCGGCGACCCCGTCGTCCTCGTCACCACCGGCGGCAAGACCCGCGTGACGCGCGCTCCGGCCATCGTGCCTGGCAGCAACGGCTGAAGGCCCGCTCGCGGGCCGGCGTCCCGAACAGGGACAATCCGGCCCATGAACATGAAGAAAACCGATCTGGAACGCCTTGCCGGCCTGAAGCTGGATAGCGCGATGCGCGGCAAGGCGACACCCGGCCGCTTCGGCCAAGCCGCTGCGGCGGTACCCGACCGCAAAGCCCAGCGCAAGCTGGACGCCGCCGCCGGCCTCGTCCCCTTCGCCTGCAAACTGCCTGCCGAGCTGACCGAGCAGTTGCGCGAGCGCGCCGCCAGCCATGAAGGCGGCCTGAACGCGCTGGTTGCCGAACTGCTGGCTGCGGGCCTGAAGGCATGAGCGAGGTCGACGAGCCCGTCTTCGAAGCCCGGCTGTGGCGCGACAACGGCTGGACCGCCCAGGTCATCAAGAACGAGGACGACGAGGGCTGGGCCGTCGCCATGTTCAAGGCCGGTGAGAGCGAGCCGGCGCTGGTCGGCCCCTGGACGATGGGGCGCGACAAAAAGAACCCCAAGCCGCTGGACGTCAACGCCTTCAACACGCTGGTCAAGACGGCCTCGGAAGTGCTGCGCCGCCACGAGCAGCAGCTGCACACCCAGCTCAACAAATCGCTCTACGTCGCCCGCGACGGTGCGTGGCTGAAGATCACGCTGGAGATCGTGCCCGCCGAGGACGACCCCTACGCCTGGCTAGCCGCCTTCGACGCGGCCGGTGAACAGCTCGCGAAGGTCAAGGTGGCGGCCGGCTTCAAGCTCAGCCAGTCAGCGGCCGAGGCCTGGGTGGACGCCGGTTACGAGCGGCCCGCCGGCCGGGACTGAGCGCGGCAACTGCAGGTCCGATTGCGGCCAGACACGCGCTGGCGGCTTGCAAAGAATGCGGGCATCCACCACGGAGCACGCCATGACCTTTCGCATCACCGGGCTGTCCGCGCAGCCCTTCGCCCACCTCTTCGGCCTCAGCGAGGCCGAGCTGGCCGCCCACGGCGCGCTGCGCTTCCAGGGCGAAGGCCTGCCGGACCGCGTCGAGCTGCGCGACACGGTGGGCGATGAAACCGTGCTGCTCATCAACCACGAGCACCAGCCCGCCGACACGCCCTTCCGTTCACGCCACGCCATCTTCGTTCGAGAGCACGCCGGCGCGCATTTCGACGCGGTCGACACCGTGCCCGAGGTGCTACGCAGCCGCCTGCTGTCGCTGCGTGCCTTCGACGCGACCGGCCTGATGGTCGATGCCGACGTTGTCGACGGCACGGCCATCGAGGGCCTCATCGAGCGGCTGCTGGCCCAGCCCGAGGTCGACTATGTCCACGCCCACTTTGCCCGCCGCGGCTGCTATGCCGCGCTGGTCCGGCGCGCCTGAACGCCGTCAGTGAAGCGTCACGAGCCGCAGCGCCGCTTCGTCGCGCGGCAAGGTCTCGATATGTCGGCCGCCTGGCGCGATGACGACGCTGGCGCCGAAGCCGCGCTGCCCCGGTGCGTTCAGCCCTTGTGGCCAATTGCTCTGCAGCACCCAAGCACCCAGCTCACGCGCCAGCGCCTCGGCGCCCGCCCGATACGCCTGGCACAAGGCCATCTGTTCAGGGTCGGACTCGGCGACATAGCTGGGCCAGAAAATCACCCGCGGAAGCGTCTGGCCCGCCGGCAGTGCCGCGCGCAGCTCAGGCAGCAGCGCCGCGCCATCCAGCATCTCGCGGCACAGCACCGAGGTCGCCAGCACGCCGGCAATCGCCGTCCAGCCCCGCGCGCCGCCTGGGGTGAAGAAGCCGGCCTCGCTCGGCGTCAGCCCGCGTTTGTCGATGCGGCCAAGGTCCTGGCCGCCGGCATCGATGTAGAGGTGGCTGTTGAAGACCGCGCCTCCCGCGTCGAGCGTCGGCAGACCGACGACGGCGGCAAGCTGTAGCCGGGCGCAGGCGGCACGCAGCTGGCCCTCGGCATCGGCCAGCACAGCGGGATTGAGCAGCTCGGGCAGGCGCCGATGAAAACCTGTGACCGCCAGTTCGGTGCAAACGCAGCCTGCCGCGCCGGCTGCCGCAGCGGCTTCCAGCGCCGCCAGTGTTTCGGCGAGGTTGTCGGCCAGCGTCCAGTGCATGCGCGGCTGGGCGATGGCCCAACGCGGCGCGCTCAAGCAGCGATCTCGAACGTCAGCCCCGCACGGTCCTGCAGCCGCCGCACGAGGGCCAGGCCCATCGCGCTGCCGGGCGTCCAGACACCGCCCGGCGTCGCGTCGCGGTCGACGTCCTGCAACAGGCAGAGAGCTGTCTCGCTGATCATCTTGCAGGTCGAGCCATAGCCGGGGTCGCGGTCACCCTTGACGATGGCGCGCAGCGTCTCGCCGCCGGCTGACTGGCCGGTGAACCAGAGCTCGTAGCGCCCCGCCTCGCGCGCGGCCTTGTCCGGGCCGTCGCCCGGCTGGGTCAGCACGAAGCGCCGCAGCAAAGCACGCGTGGGGGCCAGTCCCAACGCCAGGTTCTGCAGCCGGGTGAAGCAGGTCAACGCCCGCGCCTTCCTGCGGCCCTTGTCGCCCTGGCCCGGCCGGCCGGTCAGCAGCTTCTCGCTGTAGACGAAGCCCTCACCCCAGGGATGCCCGCGCAGCGCGTTGCTGCGGTGGACGTTCTTGGTGTTGATCGTCGCCATCATGAACGGGCCGGCCCAGGCATCGGCCCAGTCGTCGAAGTCGGCGCCTCGGTCATCGGGCTGGCGCGGGCCCTTGAAGCCCGGCGTCAGCGCGAACGGGTTGGCCATCACCTTGGCCAGAGCGGGCTCGCGCTTCACGGCGGCGACGGTTTCCATCATGCTGGCCAGCGTGCCGCCCGAGGCCGCGCCCTTGATGCGCGCGACCCGGCCGCGCACCTCCGGCAGCGGCGCGCCGAAGCGCGCTTTAGCCTCTGCCTGCAGGTAGACGACGCCGAGGTCGAAGGGGACGGAGTCGAAGCCGCAGGAGAAGACGATGCGTGCGCCGCTCGCCTGCGCCAGCGGCGTCAGCTTGGTCATCATGCGGGCCATCCAGAGCGGCTCGCCGCACAGGTCGACGTAGTCGGTGCCGCCCGCAGCGCAGGCGGTGGCGAGCGGCTCGCCGTGCAGTTGGTAAGGGCCGACCGTGGTGATGACGCAGCGGGTGCGCGCCAGCATCGCCTTCAGCACGGCGGCGTCGCTGGCGTCGGCCTTGAGCAGCGCGACCGACGGCGGCAGGTGCAGTGCGTCGCGTACCTTGGCCAGCTTGTCGAGGCTGCGGCCGGCGATGGCCCAGCGCGCGCCAGACGCGCCGCTGAGGTGCAGGTATTCGGCCACGAGGCGACCCGTGAAACCGGTCGCGCCGAAGACGATCAGGTCGAACTCCTTGTCGGTCGTCACGCCCTGCCCTTCATCGCCTCCCAGTCGCTGCGCAACAGGCCCAACGAATGGCAGTCCACGTACTCACCTCCCACGAAGACGACGCCACGCTGGATGCCCTCGTGTGTGAAGCCGCACTTTTCTGCCACGCGCCGCGACGCGTGGTTGTGCACGGACATGCCGCACGACAGCCGGTTCACCGGCCAGTTCTCGAACAGGTAGTCCACCAGCAGCCCGGCGGCCTCGGAAGTCAGCCCCTGGCCGCGCATCGAGATGTCGGCCAGCGTCCAGCCGATCTCTCGCGCCGTCGTGTAGCGCGCGGCGGCGAAGTGCACCACGTCACCGATGACGCTGCCGTCGATGAGGTGGCAGATCAGCAGGCGCTCGGCGTCCTCATTGGCAAAGCCGTTGTCCTTCCAGCGCTGCTCCACGGCGTGCGGCGTCATCATGCGCGAGCCCAGGAAGGGGCCGCGCACCTGCGGGTCACCGGTCGTGCGCTTGAGCCAGGGCAGGTCGTCTTCGGTGACGTAGCGCAGGCCGATGCGTTGTCCTCTGAGCATGAGGTTCTCTCAAAAAGTTAACCCGGCCAGCGCCGGAATCCGGCGCATTGTGGGTCAGTGCTGAGGCGACCTGAAGGAGGGGTGCTCGTGACCGAGGTGCAGGCGCCTGGCGGGCGGGCGCGGCCACCGCATCGTCACGGTGCCGGTCTCCACATCACTGCGGCGACAGCACGCCACCCAGCGGGGACGGATCGAAGCTGCGCACCCGTTGAACCACGAGTTGGACCGCTTCGTCTTGCCCCTCGTACCGGTCCAGCCACACGAGCAGTTGCGCGGGCGTGAGCGGCCCCTGCAAGGGTGCAGGGCTGGGGTCAATCACCATCAGCGCCGCATCGACCGATGGTTCGGCGGCGGCATGGTGCGCCGAGATGCGCTCGCGCAGCAGGGGCCCTGCGGCGTACAGATGCACGACGTAGGGTTCGAGTTCCGGGAACGTCTCGAAATCGTACGTGGCGCCGACAAGCTCCATCGCCTGCTCGAATGTTGGCCCAAGGTCCACCACAGGGACCGAGGTGCCCGAAGCCTCTTCGAGGCTGCTGGGTATCTCCATCCCGTCGAAAGCTGACCAGTCGAATTTTTCGGGATCGGGGTTCATGATGGCCTCGGCGAAGGCCGCTCTTTCTGCGAGCGCCTCAGGCGTCGGCTCGGCCTGGGCCGCAGCCGCCAGCGCCACCGATGCCCGAATGAATCCCAGCTCTGCCAGCGCGTTGGCATGCAGGTAAAGGTATTCGAAGGCCGTGCGGTCCATGCCGTGGCTCACCCCAGCACCGCACCAGTCACTGCAGTGGCACCACCGAGCAACAGAGGCAGCGGCATGCCCCGGCCTGCGGTGTTGACGATGGCCAGCGTCGCCAGGGGGCGCAGCACGCTCATCATCGCCATCAGGATGCCTCGGATCACCTTCCCCGTGATGTCGGCAGCGCCCACGATCACGATGCGCGCCCAGCCAGCGGCCTGCCTCAGCCAGCCCATCAACTCAGGGTTCGCCGCAGCCTGACGGGTCAGGTTGTGCGCCAGCGTCGCGCTAAAGAGGTCGATGGCGGTGAGCCCATGGACACCCGCGTAGCCGGCAACCTTGAGCACATGGCCGAACGCCTTCATCAGGTAGCTCAGCCCTTGCGCAGCGCTCTGCGTCATCCAGCCCGGGTTGTCGGAGCTGCGCAGCAGCCACTTGGCGAGCACCGCGTTGTCGCGGTCCACGGCCTGGCTGCCCAGCCGCACGTTGGCCCACGTCATACCGGTGCCGCCTACGCTGGTCACGTACTCGCGCATGTCGTGGTTCGCAACACTCAGCAGCTTGCCGGTGGGCGAGACGAGGATCATGTTGTTGTCGTCAGTGGGCAGGCCGTTGACGTGGCTAAATGGGTAGGGACCAACCATCGTCACCGGATCGAGGTCATGCGCCACACGGAAGATGTTGCGCTTGCCCAGCAATTGCTCCATCGCCGACGACGAGCCCAACGCTCCCACGCGTGGCGAGCCAAAGGTGTAGAGCTTCACGTCCTTGCCGCGCCCCCCGAAGTGCGCGGCAACGAGTGTGGCCACCGCGCCGCCCAGGCTGTGGCCGACGCAGTGCACCACGTCGGCGTCCATCACGCGCTTGTCGTCGCGCGCGAGGCCGATCTTCACGCTGTCGAAGGTATTGCGGAAGCCGTGGTGGACCGGGCCGATACCAGCCATCGACGTCATCGACGCACGCAGGTCGGTGTAAAGATCGGCCTTCGAATGCTCGGCACGCGTGCCGCGCGTGGCCACCACGACATGCCGACGGCCATCGCGGCTGAAGCTCAGCACGTAGCCGAAGCCGGTGGACGTGCCGTTGGTGCTGCCGGCGAACACGCGGTCGAGCTTGGCGCCTGCGAGACCGGTGCCTCGCAGCGAGGTGTTGTCGCCGCCGCCCTGCGCGGCCGCACCCATGCCGTCGCCCGTCACCATCTTGCGAACATTCGCCCGCGACTCCATGCCCACGGTGGGCTGGCCGGAGATCCAGTCCTTCAACGTGAAGTACGCGTTGTGCGCGATGTAGGAGGCCTCTTGGGGCGACAGGCAGTCTTGATCGATCATGGTTTTATGGCGCCGCAGGATGCTGCGGTCTCCCTGAAGTGATTCAAAGAACTGGGGCGAGGTCGAGCGACCAGATGAAGCGGCCAGCTTGACTGGCTCGGTCGTCGGCGGTCTCCAGCCACAGGCGGCTGCCCACCATGCCCCAGCGACGCACATGGCCGTCGTCCAGGCCCAGCGTCGCAATCTCGAGGCCGTCCGGATGACGGGGAGAGAAAAGCAAAATGTGCTCGAAATGATTCACGTACTGCTGCGTGCCGATGCGCTCCCTCTCCGCGCCATAACGGACCAGCGCCACGTCGGGGCGGACCTGCAGGCTATCGAGGTACTGAGGCGGCAGGCCGCGCGGCCAGTCAGGCTCCACATCGCCGAGTCGGCGTACGCGGTCCGAGGCCGTGTCGTAGAGGAATACGGCGTTCCTGGCGCGGGGGTCGTGGTAGCTCAGGTGAAACAGGATTCGGTCCACAGGCAGAGCAAGCGCCGCTTCGGACGCCCACATCAGCCACCTCGGCTGCGAGGCATCGAAGGTGGCCGTACGCGCTTTGCCAAAGCGTCTGCCGTCTACTTCCCAAAAGCCAGCGCTGCGCTTGTCGCCGTAGGTATTGACCAGCGCGACCGCCGGCCGCCCGGCAGCCCCATCGACGATGAAGGCTTCGGCAGGCGGGCGGTCACGCCGCTCGGCGGCGAGCGTGCCGCTCGGCGGCGGCGCGTCGGCACTGACGTTGCGGACGACCGGATAGGCCGGCTTGGGTTGCGGCTGAAACGCAGGCAAGGCCGACTCGCGCTTGAGTGCGCCGCCCAACTCGGGCCGCACCGTCGTGCGGTACTTGCTCTTGAAGAGACCAAAGACCATGCTGGAATTTCCGCCTTCGCCAGACACCGCCTGCTCACAACCGCCAAGCGCGGCGGCCATGAGCAGCACACCACATCCCTGTGCCGCGCGGCGCGCCATCGAACGAATGACGGCAGGGACGAAAGCAAGGCGTGCGGACATCGAGCAATATATTTTTCGATAAAAGACCGGCCGCATTGTGTCGAGTCGCCATGCTGCATCGCCACGCAAATGCGGGGATTTCTCTGTCGAATGCGCGGCTTCGTTGCATGTGGATACGAAGAAGGCGTGGCCGACGTGGCTGCCAAACCGAGGGCGTGCCGGTCGATGGCGCGACACGCCAGCTACGCCCACGCGCCCAATCCTCAGAAGTGGATGCCGCGCATCATCTGCTGCATCGCAATCGCCTCCGGCGACAGCCCCGACTTGCCCGACTTGTCGCCCTTGGCGGCCGAGCTGTCGGGGAACATGCGGAAGGTCGTGTTCATGACGATCTGCGCGATGCGCGGCGCGGCGGCATGCAGCATCTCGCCCGAGATGCCCAGGCGCGTGGCGATGCGCACCGGCTTGTTGATGCAGGCCTGCGCAATCATGTCGCCGGCCTCCTCCGGCGCCAGCGTCGGCACGTTCTTGTAGATCGCCGTGGGGGCAATCATGGGCGTGCGCACCAGCGGCATGTTGATGGTGGTGAAGGTCACGCCGGTGTCGGCGAACTCGCTGGAGGCGCAGCGCGTCCAGGCATCCAGCGCGGCCTTGCTGGCCACGTAGGCGCTGAAGCGCGGCGCATTGGTCAGCACGCCGATGGAGCTGATGTTGACGACATGACCCTTCTTCTTGGCCACCATGCCCGGGAGCAGGCCCATGGTCACGCGCAGGCAGCCGAAGTAGTTCAGGTCCATCGTGCGCTGGAAGTCGTGGAAGCGGTCGTAACTGCTCTCGATGGCGCGGCGGATGGAGCGGCCGGCGTTGTTGATGAGGAAGTCGACGCCGCCGAACTCGTCGTTGCACCACTGGATGAGCCCGGCGCAGCCGGCCTCGTCGGCGATGTCGCAGGCATAACTGTGAATCTGAGCGTCCTTGCCGGCCTTGTCCTTGATCTCCTTGACCGCGTCGGCCAGCTTCACCTCGTCACGCGCGCAGATCAGCGTGATCGCGCCGGCCTCGGCGAATTTGATCGCCGCGGCCAGGCCGATGCCAGATGACCCCCCGGTGACGAGCACCACCTTGCCGCCGGTCGCGCCGCGCAGCGAGCGGTCGATGAAGAGGGCCGGGTCGAGATGACGCTCCCAGTAGTCCCACAGCCGCCAGGCGTAGTCGTTCAGGTCCGGGCAGGCGATGCCCGAGCCCTTCAGCGCGGCCTCGGTGTCGCGGCAGTCGAAACGGGTCGGATAGTTGATGAAGGTGAACATGTCCTCGGGGATGCCGAGGTCCTTCATCACCGCGTTCTTGATGCGGCGCACCGGCGCGAGCGCCATCAGGCCCTTCTTGACGCTCTTGGGGATGAAGCCCATCAATGCCGCGTTGATGAACAGGTTCATCTTGGGCGCATGCGCGGCCTTGCTGAAGATGTCCAGTACATCGCCGACGCGGTAGCCCTGCGGGTCGACCAGGTGGTAGCAGCCCTGGCCCTTGCTGACCTTGTGCGAGATGTGATCCAGCGCGTCGACGACGAAGTCCACCGGCACGATGTTGATGCGGCCCCCTTCCAGGCCGACGCTGGGCATCCACGGCGGCAGGATCTGGCGCATGCGCTGGATCAGCTTGAAGAAGTAGTAAGGCCCGTCGATCTTGTCCATCTCGCCGGACTTCGAATCGCCCACGACCAGCGCCGGGCGATACACCGTCCACGGCCGCTTGCACTCCTTGCGAACGATCTTCTCGCTCTCGTGCTTGGTCATGAAGTAGGGGTGATCGAGGCCCTCGGCCTCCTCGAACATGTCCTCGCGGAACACGCCTTCGTACAGGCCTGCCGCCGCAATCGAGCTGACGTGGTGCACGTGGCCGGCGTCCACCGCCTGCGCAAACTCGACCATGCTGCGCGTGCCCTCGATGTTCACCGCGACCTGCGACTCCTCGTCGGCGCCCAGGTCGTAGACCGCAGCCAGGTGATAGAGGTGGTCGACCTTGCCCTTGAGGCTCTTGATCACGTCGCTGGCCACGCCGAGCTTCTTGCTCGTCAGGTCGCCGTAGACGGGAATCGCGCGGGTCTTGCTGACGCCCCAGTAGGCGAGCAGGTCGGGCAGCTTGGCCGCGCTTTCCTCGCGCATCAGGAAGTGGACCGTGCTGCCGCGCCGGGCCAGCAGCTTCTTGACGAGGCGCTTGCCGATGAAGCCTGTGGCGCCAGTGACGAAATACTGCATGCGGGTCTCCTGCTTTGGGGTTTCGCCTGATTCTTGACCAGCGCTTGAGGCGGCCTGCTGGGCACTTTCCCCAGGGCAGGGGGCCTGCACGGCAGCGGGCGTGGCCCGCGCCCGCTGCCGTGCAGGCTCCCCACGTAGAGCTTGCTCACTAGGAATGGACGCGCCAGCAGGCAAGCCCGCCGCTAAAGTCCGCCCGCACTCCGCACATTCGAAAGGACACCCCATGGTCAAGAAGCTTCAAAAGATGGCTGACAAGAAGAAGGCTGCTGCCGCCACCGGCTTCCCGGCTGGTCTGCTCGACAGCGCGATGGCACAGAACGTCAAGGACAGCGCCCAGCAGATCTGGGCCGCCGGTCTCGCCTCCTTCCACAAGGCCCAGGGCGAAGGCTCCAAGGTCTTCGAGGCCCTCGTCTCCGAAGGACAGAAATTGCAGAAGAAGACCCAATCCGCCGCTGAAGAGAAGTTCAGCGCCGTGGCCAGCAAGGTCAGCAGCGTCGCCGGCGACGTCGGCGCCAAGGCCGGCCAGCAATGGGACAAGCTGGAAACCATCTTCGAAGCCCGCGTGGCCAAGGCCCTGCAAGGCCTGGGCGTGCCGACCAAGGCCGACATCGACAGCCTGATCAAGCGCATCGACGCGCTGGCCGTGGCGACCGGCGTGCAGCCGGCCAAGAAGGCCGCTGCCAAGAAGGCTGCTGCTCCCGCTGCCAAGAAGGCCGCTCCGGCTGCCAAGCCCGTCACCGCACCAGCCAAGAAGACAGCTGCGGCCAAGCCCACCGCCAAGGCTGCTGCACCTGCCGCCAAGAAGGCCGCCCCGGCCAAGAAGACGCCTGCCGCCAAGAAGCCCGCACCTGCCGCGCAAGCTTGATCGACGTTAAATCTCTCTGACCATGAGCCAACCACGAATCGGGTTGGCCCTGGCAGGCGGAGGCCCACTGGGCGCCATCTATGAAGTTGGCGCCCTTTGTGCTTTGGAGGAGGCCGTTGATGGCCTGGACTTCACCGCCTGCGACGGCTACATCGGCGTCAGTGCGGGCGGCTTCATCGCTGCCGGCCTAGCCAACGGCATGACGCCGCGCCAGCTCTGCGCCGCCTTCATCGAGAACACCGCCGCAGCGCCCGACCGCTTCGACCCCGCCGAGCTGCTGCAGCCGGCCTGGGGCGAGTTCGGCCAGCGCCTGCGCCTGCTGCCGCAGCTGCTGGCCGACGCCGCCCGCGAGGTGCTGCTGGAAGGCCGCTCGCGCCTGAGCGCCGTCGAGCGCCTGGGCCGCGTGCTGCCCACCGGCCTGCTGAGCAGCGAGCGCTTCGGCGAGGCGCTCATGCGCGTGTTCGCCAAAGCAGGCCGCAGCAACGACTTCCGCGAGCTGGGCGGCCGCCTGGTGCTCGTCGCCACCGACCTCGACAGCGGCGAGGCCATCCCCTTCGGCACCGAGGGCTGGGACCACGTACCCATCTCCCAGGCCGTGCAGGCCAGCGCCGCGCTGCCCGGGCTGTTCCCGCCGGTCGAGATCGACGGCCGGCATTACGTGGACGGTGCGCTGAAGAAGACGCTGCACGCCTCCGTGCTGCTGGACCGCGGGCTGGATTTGCTGATCTGCCTCAACCCACTGGTGCCCTACGCCAGCGACCGCTTGTCGACCCGCGAGGCCCGCTCGCGCCGCGCGAAAAAGCTCGCCAGCAAGCTCGGCCGCCCCGCCGTGCGCGCGCTGCAGCCGCGCATCCACCGGCTGGTGGACGGCGGCCTGCCGCTGGTGCTGTCGCAGACCTTCCGCTCGCTGATCCACTCGCGGCTGGCGCTCGGCATGAAGGGCTATGAGCTGACGCACCCGCAGACCGACATCCTGCTGTTCGAACCCGACCCGCGCGACGCCGAGCTCTTCCTCGCCAACACCTTCAGCTACAGCCAGCGCCGCCGCTTGGCCGAGCACGCCTACCAGGCCACGCGCGAACTGCTGCGTGACCGCGCCGCCGTGCTGAAGCCGCAGTTCGCGCGTGCCGGGTTGACGCTGCGTGAAGACGTGCTGGCCAACCGCGAGGCCCGGCTGCTGCCCGCGCCGGGCGAGACGCCAATGGAGCAGGCGCTGCGTTCGCTGCGCGGCTCCTTGAGCGTGCTCGAAGCCCGCGCCCGCTAAGCGTCTTCTTCGACTTCTTCCAGCGTCTGCAGCTCGACGAGCCGGCGGTAGAGCCCGCCGGCTATCGCCATCAACGCCTCGTGCGTGCCGCGCTCCTGCAGGTGGCCGTGGTTGAGCACGAGGATCTGGTCGGCCGCGCGGATCGTCGACAGCCGGTGCGCGATGGCGATGACCGTCACGCGGCCGTGCAGCGCCGTCAGCGCAGCGCCGACGCGGGCCTCGGTCTCGCTGTCGACGTTGCTGGTCGCCTCGTCCAGGAAGAGGATGCGCGGCGACCCCGCCAGCGCGCGGGCCATGGCGAGCAGCTGCTTCTGGCCGGTGGACACGCGTGCGCCGCCTTCTCCGAGCTTGGTGTCATAACCCTGCGGCAAAGCGGTGATGAAGTCATGTGCCCGCGCGTCCCGAGCCGCGGCTTGAACCGCTTCGTCGGTGATGCCTGGCCGGCCCATCGCGATGTTCTCGCGCACGCTGGCCGCCAGCAGGAAGGGCTCCTGCGGCACCAGGCCCACCGCGTCTCGGAAGGCGGCGTCGGGCACGGCCTCCAGCGGCTGGCCGTCGACGGTGATGCGGCCCTGCTGCGCCGTGTAAAAGCGCAGCAGCAGCGACAGCAGCGTGCTCTTGCCGCTGCCCGTGTGGCCAACGATGCCGACAAAGCTGCCGGCCGGGATGTCCACGTCCACGCCATGCAGCACCGGCCGCGCGGGGTCGTAGCCGAAGCCCAGGCCCCCGATGCGGATAGCGCCGCGCGTGACGGGCGCGCCGTCTTGCGGCGGGCCACGAAACTCGTCCTCATCCAGCAGCGCCCGCACGCGCGATGCGGCGACCATGGACTGCTGAAGCTGGCCGAATTGCATGGTGATCTGGATCAGCGGCTCGACGACGCGGGCGATGTAGGCCAGGAAGGCGTAGAGCAAGCCAACCTCCATGCCCGACAGCTCGCGTCGCCCGAAGCCGTAGATGACGGTGACCAGCAACAGCACGTTGAGAAAATCCAGCGCTGGCCGAAGCAGCCAGGCGTTGGCGCGCAGCTCGGCGATGCGCGACAGCCGGTGCTCGCCGTTGACGGTCTCGAAGCGCGCGCCAAAGCACGCTGCCGCGCCCGCCGCCTGCAGCACGGCCATGCCGGCCATGCTCTCTGCCATCTGCGCGTTGATGTCGCTGCGCAACTGGCGTGTGCGCTGCACGGCTGGCGCGGACAGGCGCTGGTAGACGGTAATGATGACCACCATGGCCGGCACCAGCGTCGCGACGATGAGCATCAGCCGCCAGTCCAGAAACGCCATCGCGATCAACGAGCCGAAGACGACGATGGTCGAGTCCAGCATCACGTACAGCACCTGTCTATACAACTGGTTCACCGCCTCGGTGTCGTTGGTAACGCGGCTGACGAGCTGGCCGGTGATGGCCTTGTCGAAGAAGGCCATGGGCAGCGCAAGCACATGGGCATAGACCCGCTCGCGCAAGCGCAGCACCGAGCGTCGCGCAACACCGGCCATGCGGGAGAGCTGGGCGTAGCGGATCCAGCTCGACGCCCAGCCGGTCAGCAGCACGGTGGCGAGCAGCATCGCCATGGCGCCCAGGTCGTAGTGGCCGGGCAACAGGTAGTCGTCGATGTAGCGCTTGCCGAGGATGGGGGCGAGGACTTCGAGGCCGGCGGCGAGCAGCAGCCAGATGCCGCCGCGGATCAAGTTCGGGCGTTCGGGGCCTGCTGACTCCATCAGCAGGCCGACGCTTTGCCAGGGACGTTCGGTCTTCATACGAGTGCGATTGAACACAGCCACAGAGGCACAGAGACGCAGAGAGAGTGCGCTTGCTCTCTGTGCCTCTGTGTCTCTGTGGCTGTGTTGATTGCTTCAGGCTGCGTCAAGGCTGGCCTCGATTTGTTGATAGCGCCACTGCGCCGCGTACCAGCCGCCCAAGTCCAGCAGCTGTTCGTGCGTACCGCGTTCGATGACGTGACCTTGCTTCAGCACAATGACTTCGTCGGCATCCATGACCGCCGACAGCCGGTGGGCGACGACGATGACGCTGCTGTCGGGCCTTGCCGAACGCAGCTCGCGCAGGTGATCGAGGATGGCCGTCTCGGTACCGGTGTCGACAGCGGAGAGTGCGTCGTCCAGCACCAGCAGCGATGAGTCCGACAGCAGCGCCCGCGCGATGGCCACGCGCTGGCGCTGGCCACCGGAGAGCGTCACGCCGCGCTCGCCGACTTCGGTGGCGTAGCCGTTCGGCAACCGCGTGATGTCATCGTGCACGGCCGCCAGGCGGGCTGCGGCTTCGATGTCGGCCGGCGTGGCGCCAGGTCTTGCCAGGGCGATGTTGTCGGCCACCGAGGCCGAGAACAGGAAAGGCTCCTGCGGCACCCAGGCGACGTGGGCACGCAGCGCGGCCAGCGGCAACTCGGGCAGCGCCACGCCGCCGAGCGTCATGCGGCCGGCATCGGGCTCGGACTGGCGCAGCAGCAGCCGCACCAGCGTCGACTTGCCTGCGCCGGTGGCGCCGACAATGCCGAGTGTCCTGCCCGGCGCCAGTTCGAGGTCCAAGCCTTCCAGCGCCGGCCGCTTGGCACCGGGGAAGCCGAACGTCAGCCCCTCGGCGCGTAGCGTGGCCTGGGAGGGCAGCGCCGCCCTGCCCTCGTCGGCCAGGGTCAGCGGCGCGTCCAGCACCGGCGCCAGTCGCGTCCAGGCCGCGCGGCCGCGCTCCAGCAGCGCCAGCACCCAGCCGGCCGCAAACATCGGCCAGATCAACTGGCCGAGGTACATCGTGAACGCGGTCAGCTGGCCGATGCTGATCTCGCGCTGCGCCACCAGCCAGCCGCCCATGGCCAGCGCAATCGCCGTCGCCAGGCCCAGCGTCATGCCGACGGCGGGCTCGTAGGCCGCCTCCCAGCGCTGCGACCGGTAGGCCGCCTCGGCCGCATTCCCAGCCAGCTCGCCAAAGCGCGCCTCGCTCCTGCCGACGAGGCCTAACGCCCGCAATGTGCGCACGCCGGCCAGGCTCTCTTGCACCTGCTGGTTGAGGTCGCCAAAGCGGTTCAGCGAGTCCTGCGCGGCTTCGTGCAGGTGCTTGGAAATCCACCAGAACGCTGCAGCCATCAGCGGGAAGGGCACGAGGGCAGCAAGGCCGAGGCGCCAGTCGATGGCGACGGTCATCATGGCCAGCACCAGCAGCAGCGTCTGCGTGCCGTCGAAGCCGGCCAGCATCGCTTCGCCCGCCGCCTGCTCCACGGCGTCGATGTCGTTGGTCGCCAGCGCCATCAGGTCGCCGGTGCGCTGGCCCTGGAAGTAGGCCGGGCCCTGCAACGCCAATCGCGCGAACAGCCGCGTGCGCAGCCGGGCGCCGAGTTGGTAGGCGGCCTTGAACAGCGTCAGCCGCCAGCCGACGCGCAGCAGGTAGATGACGAGGCCGGCGGCGACGAGCAGCGCGAGTTGCTCGATGAGCGCGTTGCCCTTGAGACCGCCGGCCACCAGCGCATCGACGACATGGCCGACCTGGCGAGGGATCCAGACGGTCAGCGCGGCGATGCACGACAGCATCGCGCCCGCCGAAGCGTAGGCGCGCCAGTGCTCGCGCACGAAGGCGGCGAGCATGCGGGTGAGACTGAAGGAAGACGGGGCAGGTACGGACATGCGGCCAGCAGTGTCGCCGGGGCGGCGAACAGCCGTTTGCGAACGTCGGTCGCTAGAAAATCGACCAGCCGTTGGACGAGATCAGGTGGCCAAGGCCCAGGACGGCACCCAGCGCGACCAACATCCCCGCGAGCGCAACCAGCACACGAAGCCAGGAAAACTGCCGATGCTTGGTGCGGCGCTCAACGAATTGGCTGACGGGGTTGCGAAAGAGGACCTCACCAAGAAACTCACCGGCAAGCGTGATCGGGATGACCAGCACGAACATCAGGAGCCATCCGAGCCACGACGTGGGCAGGGCGGGAAACGACTGGATCAAGCTCAAACCACCCAGCAGACAAGACAGCAGGACGTAGGCCAGAACGAATTTCAACGCCGATTTCATGAAATGCTCTCGTCTGCCGTTTGGGCCTGCGCTGCACGCTGTTGTCCCGTTAGCAAGAGACCCACCCAGGTTAGCAGCCCATTGAGCAACAGCAGCTCCAACCCGATCCGATACCCACCCCACGGCTGCCCGAAATCCAGCACCGCGCACAGCAGCGGCGCCGCCACGCACACGGTCACCAGCGCACGACCTGACACCGCCCTTGGCGTGAACATCGCAAACGCAAACAGCCCCAGCAGCGGCCCGTAGGTATAGCCCGCGAGCTTCAGGATCAGATAGATCATGCTGGCGCTGTCCAGCGCCTTGAAGCCCAGCACGAGCACGAGAAACAGCACGGCAAAGCCGAGGTGAACGCGGCGGCGGGTGCGCACGTCCTCACGCGGCACACGCAGCAGGTCCAGGCAAGTGCTCGCCGTCAACGCCGTCAGCGCGCCGTCCGCGCTGGGCAAGAGCGCCGACACCAGCGCCAGCACGAACACGGCCTGCACCCACGCCGGCAGGTGCTGCATGACGACGGTCGGGAACAGCGCGTCGCCCTTGACCGCCAGGCCGTGCTCCTGCGCGAACAGCGTCAGCAGCCCGCCCAGCAGCAGGAAGGCCGCGACGACGACGAGCATCAGCACGGCCAGCACGAGCAGGTTCTTCTGCGCATCGCGCAGCTTCGCCACCGAGAGGCTTTTCTGCATCATTTCCTGGTCCAGCCCCGTCATCGCGATGGCAATGGACATGCCGGCGAGCAGCGCCTTGGCGGAGAAGTCGCGGCTCAACGGGTCGCCCACCCAGACGCGGCTCAGGCCCGCCGCGTCGAGCTGCGCGAACGCATCCGGCCGCCACAGCAGCGCCACGCAGACGACGAGGCCGGTCAGCATGCCGGCCGTCTGCAGCGTGTCCGTCCAGACCAGCGCCTTGACGCCGCCCTCCACGGTGTAGAGCAGGATCATCGCCAGCACGACGGCCGCGCCTACCGCAAAAGGCACGCCGAGCGGCTGCAGGATCAGCGTGTGCAGCACCGCCACGACAAGGTAGAGCCGCGCCGTGGCACCCAAGGTGCGGCTCAGCACGAAGTAGGCCGAGCCCAGCCGCTGCGCCGCCGGCCCCAGGCGCTCGCCGAGCAAGCCGTAGATGGAGGCAAGCTTCAGCCGGTGATAGGCCGGCAGCAGCACGCAGGCGATGACGGCGTAGCCCGCGACCTGGCCCAGCGCAATCTGCAAATAGGTGAAGCCGCTGGCGGCCACCGCGCCCGGCACGCTGATGAAGGTGACGCCTGACAGCGACGTGCCGACCATTCCGAAGGCGACGACCGGCCAGGGACTTTCCCTGCCCCCCACATAAAAACCCTCAGCGCCAGAACCGTGCGCCACGCACCGCGCCAGTACCAGTAGCCCGGCGAAGTAAGTGAGAACCCCGATCAAAAGTAGTGCGGGCGACATGGCGCAACAGTGTCTCCGAGGGCACCCCCCTCAAACGTGGTGGATCGAATCGTCACGAAGCCTCAATAGGATGCGCCCCGTTCCGGCAATTTTTACTAAATAGTCATGCAACTCAAACCCCTGGCTTTCCTCATTGCTGCGGCCTTCGCCGCGCCCGCCGCGCTGGCCTCGACCAGCGGGGTCGTGATCAGCCAGGTGTATGGGGGCGGCGGCAATTCCGGCGCGACCTACAGGCAGGACTTCATCGAACTGTTCAACGCTGGCGCGACACCGGTCGCGATCGGCGGCTGGTCGGTGCAGTACGCGTCGGCCACGGGCACGAGCTGGCAGGCGACGGCCATCCCGGCCGGCGTGACGCTGCAGCCGGGCCAGTACTACCTGGTGCGCGAATTGACCGGTGCGGGCGGCACGGTCGACGTGCTGGGCGACATCGCCGGCACGATCGCCCTGTCTGGCACGGCGGGCAAGTCGGCTCTCGTGAGGAGCACCACGACGCTGACGGGCGCCGCACCGACGGGCTATGAGGACCTGATCTCCTGGGGCCCGACAGGCACCGGCGCGGAAGGCAGCGGCCCGGCGCCCGTCCTGACCAATACAACCGCCAACCTGCGTGCGGCCAACGGCTGCACCGACACCGACAACAACGCGACCGACTTCGCTACCGGCGCGCCCGCCCCGCGCAACACCGCCAGCCCGCTGAACGTCTGCGGTGGCGGCAACGTCAACCAGCCCATCATCCCCAGCTGCCCCGACCAGGCCGCGGTGTCCGGCACCGCCTCGAGCTTCGTCGTCAGCGCGACCGACAGCGATAGCCGCGTCAACGCAGCCGGCGTCGTCGGCACCCTGCCTGCGGGCGTGAGCCTGGGCAGCTTCGTCGGTGCCAGCGCCCACGGCGTGGCCGCGACCCAGCAGCTCAATGTCGACAACACCCTGGCGACCGGCAACTACAACCTCGGCCTGAAGTGGGACAACGACCAAGCCCAGACCGCCAGCTGCACGTTCAAGCTGTCGGTCGGCGGCACGGTCACCATCCCGGCCATCCAGGGCTCGGGCGCCAAGAGCCTGATGGACGGCAACACCATCACCACCAGCGGCATCGTCACCAAACTGCTGAACAACGGCTTCTACCTGCAGGACCCAGACGGCGACAACGACACCACCACCTCCGACGGCATCTTCGTCTTCACGAGCACGGTGCCGACGGTGGCCGTCGGAGACAAGGTCAGCGTGACGGCCAAGGTGCAGGAGTACTCGGTGTCCACGAGCGCGGCCAGCCAGGCCAGCCCGCTGACCGAACTGAGCAGCGTCACCAACGTCACCATCGTCAGCAGCAACAACCAGCTGCCGCAGCCGGTCGAGGTGAGCCTCGCCGCGCTGACCGGCCAGGCCGACATGGAACGCTACGAGGGCATGCTGGTCCGCATCATCGACCCGCTGACCGTCAACCAGACCAACTTCGTCGGCAGCTACGGCCAGCTGACGGTGTCCGCCGGCGGCCGCACGCTGACGCCCACCAACGTGCTGCGCCCGGGTGCCGATGCGCAGGTCCTGCTGGCCGCCAACCTGGCCCGCAGCGTCCTGCTGGACGACGGCAGCTCCCTCAAGTTCCCCAACCCGACGCCCTACCTCTGGCAGGACAGCACGGTGCGTGGCGGTGACACGCTGGAAGGCGTGATCGGTGTCGTTGACTTCGGGCCGACAACCGATTCCGCAAGCGGCCCGCTGTCGTACAAGATCCACCCGACCGCAGCCCCCGTGTTCGCCCGCACTATCGCCCGCCCCACCGCACCGCCGGCCGTGGGCGGCAACATCCGCGTGGCCAGCTCCAACGTGCTGAACTTCTTCACGACGTTCACCGACGGTACCTCGGTGCCCGGTGGCGGCGCCTGCCCGAGCGCCGGCTGCCGTGGCGCGGATAACCTGGCCGAGTTCAACCGCCAGCGCACCAAGATCGTCGCCGCGCTGGTCGGCCTCAACGCCGACGTTGTCGGCCTGATGGAGATCCAGAACAGCGGCAACTTCGCAGTGCAGAACCTGGTGGACGGCCTGAACGCCGTGCTGGGCGCCAACACCTACGCCGCAGTGCCCCTGCCGGCGAGCGGCACGGGCACGGACGCCATCCGCGTGGCGCTGATCTACAAGCCCGCCAAGCTGGCGCTGATGGGCGCATCGATGTCCGACCCCGCCAGCATCAACGACCGCCCCACCTTCGCGCAGGGCTTCCAGGCCCCCAACGGCGAGAAGTTCGCCGTCGTGGTGAACCACCTGAAGTCCAAGGGCAGTTGCGGCAGCGGCGTCAACGGCGACACCGGTGACCTGCAAGGCTGCTGGAACGCCAAGCGCGTACAGCAGGCCCAGCGCCTGCTGGCCTGGCTGCCCACGGTCAAGTCCACGGCCGGCACCGACGACGTCATCATGCTCGGCGACTTCAACTCCTACGCCAAGGAAGACCCGATCGAAACGCTGACGGCCGCCGGCATCGTCGACCTCGTCGCCAAGTTCGACCCGGCCGACTACAGCTACGTCTTCGACGCTGGCGCCGGCCGCCTGGATCACGGCCTGGGCACGCCAACCCTTGCGGCCAAGGTGACGGGTGCCACGAGCTGGCACATCAACGCCGACGAACCCGAGTGGATCGACTACAACACCAACGACAAGCAGGCCGGCAACGACTGGTACCAGCCCAACGCCTTCCGCGCGTCGGACCATGACCCGATGCTCATCGGCCTGAACCTGGTCAAGAGCGTCACCGGCACCGCCGGCCGCGACACCATCGTCGGCACGGCCGGTGACGACGTCATCGAAGGCGGTGCGGGCGCCGACACGCTGACGGGCGGTGGCGGCAACAACCAGTTCGTGTACAGCAAGATGTCGGACGCCGGTGACGTCATCACCGACTTCGTGCCGGGCAAGGACACGCTTGTACTGACCAAGCTGCTGGCCTCGCTGGGCATCGTGAGCGCCAACCCGCTGACCAGCGGCCATGTCACCTGCACGACCTTGGCGGCAGGCGCCGTCATCAACATTGACGCCGACGGCAGGACCGGCCCGCAACGCGCCCTTGCGCTGTTGCAGCTGAAGGGCGTGGCGTGCAGCGCCGTGACCGCCAGCATCTTCAAGTTCTGAACATCCAGAGGACAACAACCATGATCCGCAAAACCCTCCTCGCCGCTGTCCTCACCGGCTTTGCGTTGCAAGCCCAGGCCGCCACCGTCGCCGTCAATGTCAGCACCGACGAATTCACCGCCGGCCCGCTGGCCGGCCAGACGCTGACCGGCCAGCTCAACTACGACGACAGCACGCTCACGACGGTGACGGCCTGGCTGCCGCTGCTGAGCTTCAGCTTCACAGTGAACGGGCTGAGCTACACGCTGGCCGGCACGGAACTCGGCGACGCCGTCGTGACCTTCACGGCCGGCTCGCTGACGGGACTGGATGCGGCCCAGGCCAATCCGGCCACCTACGACTTCACCTTCTCCAGCGGCTTCGGTTCGCCCTACGTGTTCTATCAAAGCGGCAATGACACCGGCGATGCCGTCGTGAGCTTCGACGCAGTGGGCAACACCGTGCCCGAGCCCGCCAGCTATGCGCTGGTCGTGGCCGCGCTGGGCGGCGGCCTCTTCGCCCGCCGCCGCAAGGCCTGAGCGACCTGTCGCATCGCCAAACGGCTCGCTTAGGCGGGCCGTTTTTCTTAGTACGTCCGCCCGCCCTTGAACTGCGCGTGCTGGCGCCTCTGTAGCGTCGTGCTGCGCGCCATCGCCTCGAAACTCGTGCGCGCATGGGCATGCATGATGGCAATGCCCAGCGCGTCGGCTGCGTCCTTGCCCGGCAAGCCGGGCAGCGTCAGCAGGCGCTGCACCATGGCCTGGATCTGCTCCTTGGTGGCGTGGCCGTGGCCGACGATGGCCTTCTTCATCTGCAGCGCCGTGTACTCGCTGACGGGCAGGTCCGTAGACACCAGCGCCGTGATAGCCGCGCCGCGCGCCTGGCCCAGCAGCAGCGTGGACTGCGGGTTCACGTTGACGAAGACGATCTCCACCGCCGCGCACTGCGGCTGGTAGCGCGCCGTGACTTCGCGGATGCCGTCGAACAGGATCTTCAGCCGCGCCGGCAGGTCGCCGACGGCCACGGCATTCGTCTTGATGGTGCCGCTGGCCACGTAGGCCAGCCGCGGGCCGTCGGCGTCGATGACGCCGAAGCCCGTCGTCTGCAGGCCGGGATCAATGCCGAGAATTCTCATGTCAGATATCCATCACCTCGGTTTTCGGGCCGAGCGCCGGGCCGCTCCCAAGCCGGCCCGGCGGGCGATGTGCTTGCGGCTCGATGCCGCAAGCATCGCCGTCCCCCTGGGGGACCGACCGGGGTTGCCCGCGTACAGCGGGGCGAGGCTGGGCGAGGGGCGTCACCTCACCTCCCGAAGTACCAACGTGCCGAATGGAAGAACACCGGCGCCGCAAAGCACAGCACCGCGATGCGGTCCAGCAGGCCGACGGCGCCGGTGACGGAACTGCGGTTGCCCCAGTAGCGCACGCCTGCGTCCTTCTTCAGCGCCTTCATCACCAGGCCACCAAAACCCGCCGCAGCCGCCGTCAGGAAAGCCATCGCCAGCGCCTGCCCGACCTTGAACGGCGTGATCCAGAACAGTAGGCCGCCGGCGACTGAGCCGGTCAGCGTGCCTATCCACCAGGCGCGCATCGAGAAGCTGCGGCTGATGTGCCGCGCCACGGGCCGGCGGCGCAGCGTGCGGGTCGCGATCTCCTGGGCGATCTGCGAGGACGCCACCACCATGACGAGGAAGAACAGCAGGAAGGCGCCTCGGCCGGTGTAGCCGGGGAAGTCCAACAGCAGCAGCGCCGGTGCGTGCGACAGGCCGTAGACGCAGACCATGACGCCCCACTGGATCTTGGCGTTACGTTCGAGGAAGCGGTTGGGGTCGTCCGCCAGGGCGCTGACGATGGGCAGCACGAGGAAACCGTAGACGGGCAGAAAGACGGTGAACAGGTCGAAGAAGCGCGTGCCGCAGATCATGTACTGCACGGGCAGCAGCACGAAGAAGGCGACGATCAGCGTGCGGTGGTCGCTGCGCTGCGTGTGCATGAGGGTGATGAACTCGCGCAGCGCCAGGAAGGAGAACAGCGCGAACAGCAGCGTCGCGCCCAGCGGCCCCGAGATCCAGGCGACCCAGAAGATGCAGCCGCCCACCCAGGCGGCGCGCAGGTCGCGGCGCACGCGCTCCCAGGTCAGCTCGGAGGCACGGCGGGCCTCCTCATCCTCGCGCTCGCGCAGCGAGTTCAGGAACAGGCCGACCGTCAGCAGGATCAGGAAGCCGAACAGCACGACGAAGAGCAGGGCCACCTGCTCGCTGGCGTTGAGTTGCTTGAGCCAGCGCATCAGTCGGCCTCGGCGGGACGGCCGACCACGGTGAGGTCGGGTCGCTGCTCCATGACGGCCTCGCGGGCGCGGCACAGGAAGTCGGCCTTGCTCTCGCCCTGCTGCAACTGGATGGGTGCGCCGAACGTGACCATGCACAGGATGGGCACCGGCACGACCTCGCCCTTGGGCATGACGCGCTGCACGTTGTCTATCCAGGTGGGGATCAGCGGCACGTCAGGGAACTGCTGGGCCAGGTGGTAGATGCCGCTCTTGAACGCCTGCGGGTTGCCTTTGTTGGAGCGCGTGCCCTCGGGAAATATGACCAGCGAGTCACCATTGGCCAGTGCCTCGACGAGGGGCTCCAGCGGGTCCTCGTCGGGCGTGGCGCGCGAGCGGCTGACGTAGATGGCGTTGAAGACCTCGGTCGTCAGCCAGCGCTTGAAGGCGCTCTTGGTCCAGTAGTCGCGCGCGGCGATGGCGCGGGTCTGCGCGCGCAGTTCATGCGGGAAGGCGGCCCAGATCAGGACGAGATCGAAGTGACTCTGGTGGTTGGCGATGTAGATGCGCTGCTCGGCTTTTGGCGGGCAGCCCTTCCAGTGGCCTTGCGCGCCCGTGATGAGACGGGCGATGAAGGCAAGCAACTGGCCGGTAAAGGCGGCTGGCGTCATGCGGGTGATTATCGGGGCCCGAAACACATGAAACCTGCGGGCCGAGCGCCGGGCCGCTCCCAAGCCGGCCCGTCGTGGCGATGTGCTTGCCGGTCAATCCGTTGAGCATCGCCGCCCCCTTGGAGGGACCGGCCAACGTACTCGTTGGACGAGGGGCTTCCGTGACTACCAGTCGCCGCCACCGTCGCTGCTGCTGCCGAAGTCGCCGCCGCCGGCATCACCGCCGCCCCAGCCGTCACCGCTGCCGAAGTCGATGTCGCGACGGGTCAGCTCATCGGCAGCGCCACTGCCACCGTCGAAGCTGCCGGGGATCAGACCGCCGGCATGACTGCCCGCGTCGGCACTGTTCGGCAAATTGCCTTGGTCGTGGCCGCCATGCAGCAGGCGCTCGGCCAACATGCCGGCCGCGAGACCGCCGGCCACACCCAGACCGACGCCGAGCATGCCCGGCCCGCCGGACGAGGGCTGCTGCGGCATGCCGTAGCCACCTTGACCGAAGCCAGCCGGGCCTCCGCCGTAACCACCCCCCGCAAAGGCCGGTTGACTCTGAGCGGCGCTGCGGCGGCGCATGAAACGAGCGGCCAACCCGATGAAGAAGATGGCTCCGGCCACCAGCAGCCAGATGGGCACGCCGCCGAACGAACCTGCGCGTTCGACACGCTCGACGGGGGCATCCCGCAGAGCGGGCGGCACCGGCTCCAGCGCCGCAGGAACAGTGGCTTTCGCAGCCGCCGCCTGCTGGCGCTGCAAGGCCTGTTCGAAGGCGCTGAACTTGGCGGCATCGGCGAACTTGATGGCCGGGTCCAAAGCACGGGCACGGCGGGTGTGCTCGGCGGCCTCGTCGAACTGCTTCTGGTGGGCCAGCAGTTCGGCCAGCACGTAGTGCGCGCGGGCGCTGTCGGGCTTGGCAGTGACCACCTCGCGCATCATCTTCTCGGCCCTGGCGTAGTCACCGCTCTTGGCGGCAGCCTGCACCTGGTCGACCGTCGGCAAGGCCTGCGCCGCACCCATCCACAGCGTGGACAGCAGGGCCAAGCACAGCAGCAGCAATCGGGGGAACGTCAGGGGGAACTTCATCGCAACTCTCCTCAGGTCACTGCCCGTCCAGCGTGCGGCCGGGCGCATGACAGTTTGCGCTCCTGATCTGACGCCGAGGTGTCCGCCTTCAAGAGCCGGTGCGTAGGACTAGAACCAATAGTCCTTCACGCAGCGCCCGTCGCGCGGCAGGTCGTCGAAGGTATCGAAGCCGTCGAAGTGGTCAATGGGAATGGCCGCCACGGCCTCGGGTTCAGCCAGGCGCAGGTTGACCGCAATGCGCCGCCGGCCTAGCTCGTCGAGCCGCAAGCCGCGCCAATGCGTCACACAGGCGCAGGTCGGGCAGAAGTGGAATTCAAGCGCCGTGCCACGCGCATAGGCCTGCGTCGGGCCGGTCACATGAATGCCTTCGTCCACGTAGTCATAGGCCCACAGCGCGCCGAAGCGGCGGCAGGCGGTGCAGTTGCAGGCCGTGGCGCCCTCGGGCTGGCCGTCGAAACGCCAGCGGACGCTGCCACAAAGACAGGCACCTTCGATCATGGCAACTCCTCAAGTGTCACGGCATAGATGGGATCGATGTAGAGCCTGCCGCCGAACAGGAACTCCTTGTCGCCGACCTGCGCAAAGCCGAAGCGCCCGTAGAACTCGACGGCACGCACATTGCGGTCGTAGACGCCGAGCCACAGCGTGCACGCGCCACGGCGCCGCGCCTCGCGGCGTTCACCTCGGCCATCAGCCGCGCGCCCAGGCCCTGGCCGATGAAGCACAGGCCGAGGTAAAGGCGCCACAGCTGCAGCGGCTCGGGGCCCGTGACGCAGCCGGGTGCCGGCGCGGCGCGCAGTACGGCATAACCCGCCAACTGCTCGCCTACCCAGGCCAGCAGCGTCGTGCAGGCCGGGTCCCGGATGACACCGGCGACGACCTCGGGCGGGAAGTGCTCGGCGACGTAGTCGGCGATCTCCTGCGGGTCGTCCAGGCCCCGGTAGGTATCGGTGAAGGCCTGGGCCGCGAAGGCCGCCAGCGTGGCGGCGTCTTCAGGCTGGGCGGGGCGGATCAGGGGCGCGATCGACATGCACGCATGTTCGCATCGGTCAGCCGTCTTGCAATCCCGGGCCGGTGACGAGCTCATAGTGCAGCACCGTCGGGAAGGGGTCGTAGAAGTGGTGCAGCAGCTGGCGCCACCGCTGGTACCCGGCGGACTGGCGAAAGCCGATCTCGTGATCCTCGACGGTCCGCCAGCGCACCAGCAGCATGTAGTGGCCGGGCCGCTCCAGGCAGCGCTGCAGCTCGTGGCCGAGGTAGCCGGGCATGGCCGAGATGATCGCTTGCGCGCTGACGAACGCGGCTTCGAACTCGGCGCCCTGGCCGTCGCGAACCTGCAGCTGGGCGATCTCGAGAATCATGCGGCGCGCATCATCTGCGCGGCCTTCTCGCCGATCATCATCGCCGGCGCATTGGTGTTGCCGCTGATCAGCGTGGGCATGATGGATGCATCCACCACACGCAGGCCCTGCAGGCCATGCACGCGCAGTTCGGCGTCGACGACAGCCATGTCGTCCATGCCCATCTTGCAGGTGCCCACCGGGTGGTAGATGGTGTCCACGCGCTGGCGAAGCAGGGCTTCGATGTCGGCATCGGAGCCCGTCTCGGTGCTCCACAGTTCGCGGCTCCACTGCGCGCGCAGCGAGGGCTGCTGCAGCATCGAGCGCGTGAGCTTGAAGCCGACCACCATCTGCGCGAGGTCGTCGGGATGCTGGAAGAACGCGGGATCGATGTGCGGTGCGGTACTCGCGTCGCGGCCCCCCAGCGTCAACGTGCCGCGGCTGCGCGGGCGCAGAAGGCAGACGTGGCAGGACAGGCCCTGGCCCCAGCGCAGCTTGCGCGCGTGGTCCTCCACGGCGGCGACGACGAAGTGCAGTTGCACGTCGGGCCGCACCTGCGCCGCGCTCGTGCGCAGGAAGCCGCCGCCCTCGGCGAAATTGCTGGTCAGCATGCCGCGACGCTCGGCGCGGTAGCGTCGGATGGCGCGCCAGAACGCCAGTCCGCCGCGCAGCGACACGCCGAAGCTGTGTGGGCTGTCGGTGCGCATGCCGAACACGAAGTCGGGGTGGTCCTGCAGGTTGGCGCCCACGCCGGGCAGGTGGTGGAGCACGTCGATGCCCTGCGCCTGCAGCTGAGCCGCATTCCCCACGCCGGACAGCATCAACAGCTGCGGCGACTGGATGGCGCCGGCCGCCAGCACGACCTCTCGGCGGGCCTGCAGACGGCGCAGCACGCCGCCCACCTTGACCTCCACGCCCACGGCACGGCGGCCGTCGAACAGGATGCGCTGCACCTGGGCCCGCGTCGTCACGCGCAGGTTGGGCCGGCCCAGGTGCGGGCGCAGATAGGCGCGCGCCGCGTTGCAGCGCTCGCCGCCGTCCTGCGTCACCTGGTAGATGCCGACGCCTTCCTGCACGTCGCCGTTGAAGTCGGCGTTGATCGGGTGCCCCGCCTCGCGGCCGGCAGCCAGCCAGGCCTCCTGCAGCGGGTTGTCGGTGCGCAGCCGGCTGACCTTGAGCGGGCCCGCCTGCCCGTGCAGCGGCGCGCCGAAGCTGTCGTTGCACTCGCTCTTGATGAAATAGGGCAGGACGTCGCTCCAGCCCCAGCCGGGGTTGCCGAGCGCGGCCCAGTGGTCGTAGTCCTCGCGCTGGCCGCGCGTGTAGACCATCGCGTTGATGCCCGACGAGCCGCCCAGCATCTTGCCGCGCGGCACGTAGCCGCGGCGGCCGTTCAGGCCTGACTGCGGCACCGTCTCGAACGCCCAGTTGTGCAGCTTGCTGGGCACCATCAGCACCGCGGCCGTGGGCACGGTGCCGAGCCAGTTGTTCACGTCGGCGCCGGCCTCCAGCACCAGCACGCTTGTACCGGCGTCTTCGCTGAGCCGCCCGGCCAGCGCCGAGCCGGAGGAGCCGCCACCGATGACGATGACGTCGTGGGTTTCGTCGAAGCGGATCGTGTCGTTCACGGGCATCAGCCGATCCGCTTGAGCAGGGCCATCAGGCGCTCGAACGTCTTGCCATAGGGCGGCTGGAAGAGCTTGGTGCCGGCAAAGCGCGACTGGATGAACAGCGGCTTCTCCTTGCTGAAGGTGCGAAAGCCCCATTCGCCGTGGTACGAGCCCATGCCGCTAGCGCCGACGCCGCCGAAGGGCTGCTCCTCCTGGCCGAGGTGCCAGAGGCAGTCGTTGATGGTCACGCCGCCGGCATGGGTCTGCTGCATGACGTGGTCGCGCGCGGCGCTGTCGGAGCCGAACCAGTACAGCGCCAGCGGGCGCTCGCCGCGGTTGATGTGGGCCAACGCTTCGTCCACGCTGTCGTAGCCGACGATGGGCAGCAGCGGGCCGAAGATTTCTTCCTGCATAACGGTGGCCTCGGGCGGCACGTCGAGCAGCAACGCGGGCACCAGGCGGCGGTCTGTCGGTTGGTCGTCATGACTGCGCAGCACGCGCGCACCGCGCTCGGCGGCATCGGCAATCAGGCCTTGCAGCCGCGCGTGATGGCGCGGTGTGGCGATGCTGGTGTAGTCCGCATTGCCGGCAATGCGCGGGTACATGCGGCGCATCTCGGCAAGGATCTGCTGGCTCAGCGGCTCGACCAGCTCGCGCGGCACGAGCAGATAGTCGGGCGCCACACAGGTCTGGCCGGCGTTGAAGAGCTTGCCGAATGCCAGGCGCGAGGCGGTGAGCGTGAGGTCGCAACTGCGGTCGACGACGGCGGGCGACTTGCCGCCCAGTTCGAGCGTTACGGGCGTCAGGTTCTTCGCTGCGGCTTGCGCCACGTGGCGCCCGACGGCGGTGGAGCCGGTGAAGAAGAGATGGTCGAACGGAAGCGCGGTGAAAGCCTTGCCGACCTCGGCGTCGCCCGTGATGACCTGCATCTCCTCGGGCGCGAAGTGTTCGGCCACGATGCGCGCCATCAGCTCACTGGTGGCGGGCGTCAGCTCCGACGGCTTGATCAGCACGCGGTTGCCGGCGGCCAGCGCGGCGATGGCGGGCTCCATGGCGAGGTAGTAGGGGTAGTTCCAGGGCGAGACGATGCCGACGACGCCGAGCGGTTGGCGCATCAACACATTGCGGCCGGGCAGGAAGTGCAGCGGCGTGGCGACGCGGCGGGCCTTCATCCAGCCGCGCAGGTGCTTCAGCGCATGCCGCGCGCCGGACTCGACGGTGAAGATGTCGGCAAGCAGCGACTCCTGGCGCGCGCGGTGGCCAAAGTCCTGCGCCATCGCGGCGGCGAGAGCTTCGCCATGCTGGCGTGTCATGGCCAGCAGCCGCTCCAGGCGGTCACGGCGCGCTTCGTAGCTGGGCATGCGCTCAGCGTCAAAGGCGCGGCGCTGGCTCAGCAGCGCCAGATGCAGTCGTTCCTGCAGCGCGATGTCCATGGCTTGTCTCCGGCTCTTTTCTGAAAGACGGAGGCTAACCCCAAGCCCGCCCCCAACCATCGGGGCGGGCCCTGGACTAGAGGCGTACGTCTAAGAGGTTATCCGTAAATAGTAAACTCTCGTCCCGAACCGCCATTCACGCGGTGGTTGGGTTAAGGCATGGCGACACGCAAGAGAGTTGAGTCGTGGGTGGTGACCGATGATTTCTGGCAACGCG
>NZ_JBDSQX010000207.1:0-18438 GCF_039929605.1 Roseateles sp. | reverse complement strand
CCGCCGCCGACGACAGAGAGGACATGGTGCCCGCGGTGAAACCCCGGAGAAACCCAGTACCTGGCGAGGTCGGCTTCATCAAGCATGCGGAACTCGCAAGCCTCTGGAAACGAAATCCGCAAACCATGGAACCGCTGCTGACCAGCGGGCGAGGATGCAATCAATATTTCGAGCCGCCCGCCAACGAAATGAACTTCCGCGATGTCCGATCCGCGGTCAACGGTCGTTGAAGTATCAAAGGGCTGGGTTTCAAGCTGCATAACGTTGAAGCTGAGCCGCGAGCGGCGGCTTGCCGACGCGAGTCGGCTTGAGCGACAGGCTAAGCCGCTCGCTTGCAAACAGCGAATGACGACCAATGAAAGGTATCGATTCGCCATCAAGTCCGTCTTGCGACATCAGTTTCATATCTGCTCGCCCAGTTCGGATTCATACACTTCCGCTTCGTACATATATCCACCACCGGGATCCGTGAAGTACACAAGCGCCATAGGCAATCCGTCGGGAGCGGTGAACCCTTGGTCCAACTCGACCACGTCGCCAGATCGGGGCGCTCGCCCATTCGGCGAGATGATTCTGAAACGGTCGGCGGGCACATCCGCGATGAGTCGCGCGCGCGGGGCTGAATGCGTCATCGTGCTTGCGGCTTAACGTGTTCTGTGGAGACAGCCGACGCCGCCTAGGCAGGGCGTCTGCGCCACAACACATCCCTGGCGCGGCGCCGCAAGTGCTTGATTCATCTGAATTCCCCAGGAAAACTGACGGGCGAGACGGTCATTAAATTTCCGACAAAAGCGGCGCATTTTTACAAGTTCTCCGGAGGACCAACACCGCCGTGAGACCTTGATGATGCCAGCCACTTGGCTCAGCCAGCCGGCGCCTCTGAGCGGTGGTCGTGGCCGGTCTGCGAGCCGTGGCAGTCACTCGTTGATCGACCGCGCATGACAGCAAGGGCTTGGCCGCAGTCGCTCAAAGCGCCCCCGCCGTCGTGTCGCCAAACCGCGCGCCCGGTAGCACCAGCGAGATAACCGCGCCGCCATCGGCCCGGTTGTCGGCCCAGATGCGCCCGCCGTGCGCCTGCGCAATGCGCCGGCAGATGGCCAGGCCCAGGCCCGTGCCGCCGGCGGCGTTCTTGGTGGCGCTGGACTGCACGAAGGCTTCGAAGATGCTTTCCAGCTCGTCCGGCGGGATGCCCGGGCCGTGGTCGGCCACGGCCGCGCGCACGTCGCCGGCGTCGTCGTGGCCGGCGCTGAGCTCGATGCGCCCGCCCGGCGGCGAGAAGCGGATGGCGTTGGCCAGCAGGTTGCGCAGCAGTTGCTGCAGGCGCAGCGGGTCGCCCCGCACGATGAGTGGCGCGTCGCCCAGCGCGGTGCGCAGCGCCAGCCCGCGTGCGGCCAGCAGCGGCCCGAGTTCGCGCGCCAGCTCGGCGGCCAGCGGGCGTAGGTCCAGGCGCTGCAACTGCAGCGGCTCGGCGCCGCGCTCGATCTTGCTGAGGTCGAGCAGGTCGTTGACGAGGCTGAGCATGCGTTGGCCGGCGCGGTGCACGTCAGCGAACAACTCGGCCAGACGCAGGTCCTGGCGAGCGCGCAGCGCGCCGATCTCGGCGAAGCCGAGGATGGACTGCAGCGGCGTGCGCAGCTCGTGGCTGACGTTGGCGATGAAGTCGGACTTGGCGCGCGAGGCCTCCAGCGCGGTGTCGCGTGCGGCGCGGGTGGCGCGCTCGGCCTCGCGGAACTCGCTGATGTCCATGAAGCAGACGACGAGCCCCATCGGCCGGCCGTGGGCGTCGGGGAAGGTGGACTTGCTGACGAAGAGGTCGCGGTGGCGGCCTTCCGCGCTGGTCCAGACGGTCTCGTAGTTCATCTCGCCGCCGCGCGCCAGCAGCTCGGCGTCGCGGGCGTCGTGCAGCGTGGCCTCGTCGGGGCGGTCGTCGGCGCCGGCGCGGCGGCCCAGCACGCGGCTGCGCCGGCGGCCGGTGAACTGCTCCCAGGCGCGGTTGACGTCGAGGTAGCGGTTGGCGTCGTCCATCACGGCCATGGGCAGGGGGCTGCTGGCGAGCAGCGAGCGCGCCAGGCCGAGCTGGGCGCGCAGCTCGGCCTGGGCGCGCATCAGGCCGCTGACGTCGGCGGCGCTGCCCACCCATTCCAGCGTGCCGGCGTCGCGGCGCAGCGGCACGAGGTGGATCTCGAAGCTGCGCGCCAGCATGTCGGGCGCTATCCAGTCGGCGCGCACCTGGTGCGGGGCCGCCTCATCGGCGGCGCAGGCGTCGAACAACGCCGCCACGGCGGGTGAGCCGCCGAAGAGCTCGTGCAGCGGCCGCCCCAGCACGTGGGCGGCGGCCTGACCCGAGCGGCGCGCATAGCCTTCGTTGATGAAGGTCACGCGGCCGGCGGCGTCGGTGCGAAAGAGCAGGTCCTGCACGCTGCCGAAGATGGCGCTCAGCTCGCGTTCCCGCTCGATGATTTCGCGTTGGGCGTGGTCGAGTTCCAGCGCCGCGCGCTCGCGTGCCCGCAGCGCCGCAGCCCCCACGCCCGACAGCGCCAGCAGCGCCGACGCAATGCCCAGTGCCGGCAGGCCCAGGGCGCGCACCGTGGCCAGCCACTGGTGGCGTAGCTCGGCTTGCGGCAGCTCCACCAGCACGACGAAGGGCCGGGCCCGCAGTGCGCGGTAGGCGCCGAGCTGGGGTGCTGCGCGCAGGCCGGGGCCGCTCCAGTGGCCGTGTTCGCCGCCGGCGCGCACGGCGGCCAGCGGCGCGCCGGGGGCGAGTAGCCGGGGCAGGCTGTCACCGGGCAGGTGTTCGGCGCCGCTGGTGGCGGCCAGCAGGCGGCCGTCCAGGTCGACCAGCGCGGCGGCGGCCTGCGGGTCGTTCAAGGTGAGCTGCTGGAAGTTGGCGAGCGCATCGGGGTTGAGCAGCGCGACGAGCAGGACGGGCCGGCCATCGGGCAGTTGCGCGCTGCGCAGCACCGGGATGAAGCCCACGCCGGGCGGCACGACGTGGCCGTGCTGCCCCAGGTCGGCCAGGCTGCGCGCCGCGATGAAGCCGCCCACGGTGTCGCGCCCGGCCGCCGGCCAGGGCCCGAGCAGCCGCAGCGACGCGGGCATGAGGGAGGCGCCGCGGTCGGCGGGGTCGGCGGCGGCGATGACGTGGCCGCCCTCGTCCAGCAGCGCCACGCCGCGCAGGAAGCCCAGGCTGGCCTGGGTCTGCTCCAGTAGGGCCTGCAGCACCTCGGGTGGCGGGTTGCGGGCGGCCACGTCGGCCAGGCCGGCCAGCGCGATCTGCGTGGCGTCGAGGCTGCGGCGTGCGTGGTCTTCCAGCACGCGGCCCAGCAACTCCTGGCGCACGGCGGTCTCAAGGGCCAGCTCGCGCTTCTCGCGCCACAGGGCGTAGCCGCTGCCGGCCAGCAGCGTGGCCGCCAGCAGCACGCCGGCACCGGCAGTGATGACGCTTGGGCGCCAGCGGCTGCGGTGCGGCATCAGCGGATGTGGCTGACGAAACCTGCGGGCCGAGACGGAGCGAGGGGCTCCATTTCACCGGGCCGGGTGAACCCTGCGGGCCGAGCGCCGGGCCGCTCCCAAGCCGGCCCGTCTGGCGATGTGCGAGCGGGGGGGTCCCCGCGAGCATCGCCGTCCCCTCGGGGGCTGAGGCCGGACACATGGCGCCCAGTGGGCGGCGTGTGCCTGCCGAAGGGCTGCGGCGCAAGCCGCAGCGCGGTCTGCAAGACCGGCCAAGGTACTCCTTGGACGAGGGGCATCATCTCTGTCGGACGATGGCGCCCAGCCCGTACCGCTCGGCGGCGGCGCGCAGCCGGCCGTCGCGCTGGATGCGGGCGACGAAGTCGTCCACCTGGCTCAGCCAGGCCGCGTCGCCGGGCTTCACGGCATAGGCGTAGGGCGTGACGTAGAAGGCCGAGGGCGGCGCCACGAGGCGGGCCCAGTCGGCGCTGTCGAGCAGGCGGCGGCTGTAGGGGTAGTCGGTCATGAAGGCGTCCACACGGCCGGCCTCGAGCTCGCGCTCGCGCGCGTCCGGCGGCCGCACGATGACGAGGGTGGCGTGCTTCAGCGCCCCGGCCATGACCGGCTCCATGAAGGTGCCGGCCTGCACGGCAATGCGCACGCCGGGTTTGTCCAGGTCGCTCCACTGCTGCACAACGCGGCTGCTGCGCGTCGTGACGGCGTAGATGTCGCTCTCAAGATAGGGCCGGCTGAAGCGCAGCTGGCGCTCGCGCTGGGCCGTGCGGGCGACGGCGAACATGGCCACGTCGCAGCGGCCTTGCAGCAGGTCGTCGGCGAGGGTGGCGAAGGACGAATCGACGTAGCGCGCCGTCGCGTGCAGGTCGGCCGCGAAGGCGGCGGAGAGGTCGATGTCGATGCCGGAGAGCTGGCCGGTGCGCGGGTTGCGCAGTGAGACGCCGTAGTAGTCGGGCCAGATGCACACGCGCAGCTCGCCGCTGGCCTGCACCTGCTGGGCGATGCCCGTGGGCGGCGCGGCGACGGCCGCTGCGCAGAGCCAGGTGGCCAGGGCCGCAGCAGCGGTGGCCAGCCGTCTCACGCGCCCGGCCCGGCGGGGTTGATGCGATCGCGCAGCGCGATCAATTGGGGTGCGTGGGCGATGAAGGCCGCGACGATTTCGGGGTCGAACGCGCTGCCGGCCTGCTCGGCCAGCATGGCCAGGCCGCGGTCGTCGGCACGCGCCGGGCGAAAGCGGCGGCGCATCGTCAGCGCATCGAAGTAGTCCACGACCGCAACGATACGCGCCGACAGTGGAATCGCCTTGCCCTTGAGCCCCTGCGGATAGCCGCTGCCGTCCCAGCGCTCGCGGTGGTGCAGCGCGATCTCGGCGGCCAGCGCGAACAGCGGCAGGCGCGAGCGGCCCAGCAGCGTCGCACCGCGCTGCGGTTGCGCGTGGCGGCGGCGGCGCTCCTCGGCGGCCGTCAGCGGCCAGGGCGGCTCGAAGGCGGCGGTGGGGTCGGTCTCGCCCACGTCGTGCAGCGGCGCGGCCAGGCGCAGCAGCTGGGCGGTGTCGGCATCCAGCCCCAGGTGGCGGGCCAGTGCTTCGGCCAGATGCCCCAGCCTCAGCCGGTGCGCGCGCGCGTCCTCGTCCCGCTGCGCATCGGCGTCGGGCTGCAGCAGCCGGGCGGCTGCGGTCTTGGGCTCGTTGTGGGCGGCGGGGAAGGGCATGGCAAGGCTCCGATCTGGCGGTATTGTCGGTTGAGCTCGTTTTTATCAAATATGCCGAACTCCGCGCAGCCCCAAATTCGGCAAAATGTCTCGCGTGACTCCCGCCATGACCGTGCCCAACGGGCCGGATACCTGCTCCACCACCGAGGCCGCCAAGCGGCTGGGCATGGCCGTGCGCTCCGTGCAGCTGATGGTGGACCGCGGCGAGCTGCAGGCCTGGAAGACGCCCGGCGGCCATCGCCGCATTCTGCGCAGCTCGCTGGACGCTTGGCTGGCCGCGCGCGGCGGCCAGGCGCCTGCGGCACCGGTTGGCGCGCAACAGCCTGGGCCCGGGCCCGGCCGCCCGTTGACGCTGCTGCTGATCGAGGATTCGGTGCACTTCCAGAACCTCATCAGCCTGGTCGTCAAGCGCGAGCTGCCGGGGGCTGACCTGCACGTCGCCTCCGACGGCATCGCCGGCCTTGCGATGGCCGGGCGCCTGGAGCCCGACGTGCTGCTCATCGACATCCTGCTGCCCGGCATCGACGGCGCCACCCTCATCACCAGCCTGCGCTCGCATCCTCAGTTCGCGCGCAGCCAGCTGATCGTCGTCACCGCGCTCGACGAGGCCCAGCGCGCGCCCTATCTCCTCGCGCTCTATGGCGTGCCCGTCGTGCACAAGACGGCCCTTGTCACCGAGCTGCCGCCGCTGCTGGCCCAGGCAGCTGTCGCGCACGCCGCCTGAGAGAGATGGCCGCCCGCCTGCTGCTCATCGAGGACGACGCCTCGATCGCGCGTTTCATCGAGCTGGCGCTGGAGGAACTGCCCGGCTACGACGCCGCTGCGCCGGCGGTGCAACTCAGCGTCGTGGGCACGCTGGCCGATGCGCGCGCCGCGCTGGCTGGTGGCGGCTGGCAGCTTGTCATCAGCGACCTGATGCTGCCCGACGGCTCGGCCGAGGCCCTGCTGGCCGAGGGCCTGGCGTTGGCCGATGGCGCGCCGCCCTGGGTCGTCTTCAGTGCCGGCGTGCATGACGACCGCCACCTCGCGCTGGCCGCCCGTGGCGTTGCACGCACGCTGCGCAAGCCGGTACCGCTGGCCGAGCTGCTGGGCACCATCGGCGAGCTGCTGCGCGGTGGCGAGGCCGCGCCGGTGTCGGCCGTAGTGGATGCTGCGGTGGTGGACCCGGTGCAGCAGCATTTCGGCGGTGACCGCGCGCTGTTCGACAGCTTTCGCGCCGGCTGCATCGAACGCTTTGCCGACGACCTCGCCCAGGGCGACGCCGCCCTCGCCACCGGCGACGCCGCCGCGCTGCGCCGCGTGGCCCATGGCCTCAAGGCGGTGCTTGAACTCATCGGCCACCCCGGCCTGGCCGCCGAGGCGCGTGCGCTCGAAGACGTGGCGGGTACTGGCGGTACGGCCGGTGCTGCCGGTGAGGCTGGCGCCGCAGCCCAGGCCGCCGGCTGGGCCGCTTTGGCGCGCGGGCTGATCGACCTGGGCGCACGGCGCCCCGCCTGAGCCCCGCTCAATAGCCTTGCCGCCGGTGCGCGGACTGCAAATTTGGCAAAAGCCTTGGCCGACACCTCAGATGGGTGCAGGCATCTTTCGTAGTTATCAATAAATTTGATAATCACGACAAACTATTTCGGCGGCGCTTACATGACCCGACCTTCTTTCGCCTCCTTGCCTTCGCCTCGCCTGGTTCCGCGTGTCGGCTGCTGACGCGGGCGGCAGCATGGGCATTCGCGTGGTGCTCTACGTTGAAGACGACCCGGTCAAGCCGCTGGATGTGGCGGCGACGCTGCGCAGCCTGGAGCGGTGGCTAGGGGAGCGCTGAACGGGTCCTTTGACGGCGCACGCGACGACCGGTGCGTTTACCCGGTGCGTTTACTCAGCGCCGGGCTTATGGCCTTTCAGCTTTGCTCGGCGTTGGATGCGTGTAAGTGGCGCTTGCTTGGTGGCAAGGTGCCGGGAGTCCCGCCCGCCGGGGCGGACTCCCGGCAACTCGGCAGCGAGTCACAAGGACAGCCAAAAGGACAACCTGACAACCCATCAAACCCAAACCCAAACCCTCAATCCTCAATCCTCAATCAACACGCGATCCGCGCTCCCGGCGTTGACACAATTCTTTGCGCATGAGCCACACGGCCTTGCGCGTTCGGCTGGATGCTCTGTTCCCAACGACGGAGATCGCCGATGAACAAGAACCGCCGCTTCATGCTGGGCGCCGCCGCCGCCCTGATGGGCCTGTCGATGCTGGCCCGCCGCAGCCAGGCCGCCACCGGCCCCGCGCTGAGTGCCGACGAGCGCGCGCTGCATGCCCTCAATCGCCTGGGCTATGGCCCGCGACCATCCGACGCTGCGGCCATCGCGGAGCAGGGCGCCGAGAAGTGGTTGGACCGCTTCCTGAGCGAACAATTGGAGCCGCGCCGCCTGGCCCAGCCGGCCGCCTTGAGCGAGCGCCTGGCCGGCCTCGAGGTGCTCACGCTCAGCCAGGGCGAGCTGCTTGGCCGCTACCGCGAGGCGGTGAAGGCGACCCGCGAGGCGCGGCGTGAGCAGGCCAAGGGCGAGACGCCGAGTGCTGAATCGATGAAGGCGCTGAACGCCGTGCGTGAGAAGGTGCGCCCCCTCGTGCAGCAGGCCGCCACGGCGCGGCTGGCGCGCGGCCTGCAGAGCCCCGCGCAGCTGGAGGAGGTGCTGACCGAGTTCTGGTTCAACCACTTCAATGTCTTCGCCGGCAAGGGGCCGGTGGGCGTGCTGGTGGCCGACTACGAGCAGCGCGCCATCCGCCCCCACGTGCTGGGCCGCTTTCGCGACATGCTGGGCGCCACGGCCCGCCACCCGGCGATGCTGGTCTACCTGGACAACGCGCAGAGCGTGGCACCCGGCTTCACACCGCGCCGCGCCGCAGCCAACCCGCAGCGCGCCAGCGGCCTCAACGAAAACTATGCCCGCGAGCTGATGGAGCTGCACACGCTGGGCGTGGACGGCGGCTACACGCAGCGCGACGTGACCGAGCTGGCGCGCATGTTGACCGGCTGGGGCATCGACCAACGCCAGGCCGCCGGGGACGTCTTTGCGTTCGACGCGCGCAAGCACGACAGCGGTGGCAAGACCTGGCTCGGCCAGCCGGTGCGGGGCGCCGGCCAGGCCGAAGGCGAACGCGCGCTGGACGTTCTCGCCGCCCACCCCGCCACGGCCCGCAACCTGGCGCGCAAGTTCGCGCAGGCGTTCGTTGCCGACGTGCCGCCGCCCGCGCTGGTGCAGAAGCTGGCCGACAACTTCACGGCCAGCGGCGGCGACCTGCGCGAGCTGACGCGCACGCTGATCCGCGCCGACGAGTTCTGGAGCCTCGAGGCCTACCAAGCCAAGTTCAAGACGCCCTACCAGTACCTGCTGTCCAGCATGCGCGCGCTGGACCTGCCGCTGGTCAACCCGCAGCCGTTGCAGCAGGCGCTGGCCCAGGCTGGGCAGCCGCTGTTTGGCGCGGCCACGCCCGACGGCTACAAGAACACTGCCGCCGCCTGGCGCAACCCCGAGGCGCTGACGCAGCGGGTGCAGCTGGCGACGACGTTAGGGCAGCGCAGCGGGGTCAGTGCCGAGCGGCTGGGCATCACGCTGGGGGCGTCGGTGAGCGAGCCGACCCGGCGCACGCTGGCTTCGGAACCTGCCGGCCAGCAGGTTGCGCTGATGCTGGCCAGCCCCGACTTCATGAAGAGGTAGGCCCGTGACCAGCGAACTCAATACAAAACACAGCCACAGAGACACAGAGGCACAGAGGAATTGGTGCTCTCTCTGTGTCTCTGTGCCTCTGTGGCTGTGTTCCCAAATTTTGGAGAAGTGACCATGCTGCGACGCCAACTCCTCCACTTCGGTGCGTTCACCCTCGGCGGCCTGCCCGTGTCTCTCGTTCGTGCGCAGGGTGGCGCGCAGAAAAAGCTGGTCGTCGTCATGCTGCGCGGCGCGGTGGACGGCCTGTCCGTCGTCGCGCCCTACGGCGAGCGCGAGTACGCCGCCAGCCGCCCGCAGATCGCGCTGCCACCGCCCGGCGCCGAGGACGGCCTCATCAAGCTCGATTCGTTCTTCGGCCTGCACCCATCTCTCGCGCCGCTCAAGCGCCACTGGGACGGCGGCCAGCTCGCCTTCGTGCACGCCAGCGGCTCGCCCGACCCGACGCGCTCCCACTTCGACGCGCAGGACTATCTCGAGTCGGGCACGCCCGGCCGCAAGTCCACGCCCGATGGCTGGCTGAACCGCCTGCTGACGGCGCTGCCTGGCGAGCCCGCGCCGACGCGCGCCATCAGCCAGGGCAGCACGCCGCCGCGCATCTTTGCCGGCACCGCCAGCGTCGCCAGCCTGGGCCTGGGGCCCAACGCCATGCAGCGCCGCGCCATCGACAACCCCGAGATGCAGGCGGGCCTCGCCAAGCTCTACGCCAACGATGCCCAGCTGAGCAGCACGCTGCGCGACACGACGGAAGGCCGGGGCGAGATGGCCAAAAGCATGGCCTCGGGCAGCGAGCCCCGCTCGATGGACCCGAGCGCCGACGCCGGTGCGCCGTCCGCCCGCAGCTTCGCCGCCGATGCGCGCCGCCTGGGCACGCTGATCCGCAAGGATGCCCACACCCAGCTCGCCTTCACCGCCGTGGGCGGCTGGGACACGCACGTCAACCAGGGCGCCTCGCGCGGCCAGCTCGCCAACCGGCTGGCCAGCCTGGGTGAAGGCCTGGATGCGCTCAGCGTGGGCCTGGGTGACACCTTGAAGGACACCGTCATCGTTGTCGTCAGCGAATTCGGCCGCACGCTACGCCAGAACGGCAACGGCGGCACCGACCACGGGCGTGGCAATGTCATCTGGCTGCTGGGCGGCCCGGTGGCCGGCGGGCAGATGCTGGGTGATTGGCCCGGCCTGGACAAACCCGCGCTCGTCGATGGCCGCGATCTGGCTGTGGCCACCGACTTCCGCCAGGTGCTCGGCCCGCTGCTGCAGCGCCACCTCGGCTTGACTGAAACCGCACTGGCAACAGTGTTTCCGCAAGCCCCGCAAACTTGGCGTTATGCGGACAAGCTGATGCGGGCCTGAAGGCCGGTTTCAAGCCTTTTCCAGCGTGCCACCCACCACTCGGAGATGACCATGATGCGAATCCCGATCTCGCCCTTCGCCCTGTGCGTGGCCCTGGCCGTGCTGGCGTATTGCTTCCTTGTGGCAGCTGGCAGCGCCTGAGGCGGGCGCTTCAGGCCCCGCTGCGCGACTGCAGCGACAGCAGGCGCGCAGCGGCCGGCTTGGCCGAGGGTGGCCAGCCACCGTAGGCAGCAAAGACCTGGGCCGAGCGCTGCCCGCGGCGGTCCCGTGGCTCGCCAACCGTCCCGAAAAAGCGCGCCCTTTCGCTCGGCGAGACCTGCAGGTCGAATGCCACGCAGCTGCCATCCTCGCCGACTTCAGTCGCAACCCGGATGTTGGCGACATGCTGCCACGGCACTGCCAGCCAAGCTTCCTGCCGAGGCTCGGTCGCTGCAAACGTGAGCGCCGGATACGCGGGAAAAAACATGCCGGTCTCGTCGGCGATGAATCGGGTGGTGTCGCGCCAGAGCCGGGGCCATGCCGACCCTCCCATCAGCGCGGGCGTCAGCAACCCCGCCAGCAGGGCCGCCCATAGCGGCATAGCCTGCCAGTGCAGGGCCAGCATGACGGCCGTGACGGCGCCAACCACGAGCATGGCGCAGCGAAAGCCAAGCATGAGCCATGGCGGCGGGCGATAGACGAAGGTGGTGGGGTTGGGGGTGGGCGGCTTGGGCAGCAGGCGGTTCATGGCGGGAAGGATAGCGACGGGGTCAAGGCGCCCTTATGACCGCCGCGACCTGCGCGGACCGTCGGCACACAGGCTGCCGGGTGATTGACCCGGGTTGGACAAGAACGAGGTGGCCGACGGCCGCGATTTGGCTGTGGCCACCGACTTCCGCCAGGTGCTCGGCCCGCTGCTGCAGCGCCACCTCGGTGTGTCGGAAACCGCACTGGCAACAGTGTTTCCTCAAGCCCCGCAAACTTGGCGTTATGCAGACAAGCTGCTGCGTGCCTGAACCCTGCCTTAACGCCAGCAGCCCTGCCGGGAGATGACGATGATGCGAATCCCGATCTCGCCCTTCGCCCTGTGCGTGGCCCTGGCCGTGCTGGCCTACTTTTTCCTCGTGTTGGCAGAGGTCGGCTGAGCCTCAGCGAACGGCCAGGCGCGACGCGGCGCCCTGGTCGGCGATGACTTCGCCGATCTCGGCTGCGGCGTGGAAGCCGTGGGCGCGGAACACCGCCAGCACGTCCGCCACCGCGTCGGCATCGCAGGACACGAGCAGGCCGCCGCTGGTCTGCGGGTCGGTCAGCAAGGCCAGATCCGTCGCCGGGAAGCTCTCGGGTAGCCGCACCTCGGCGCCGTAGCCGCCCCAGTTGCGCCCGGACGCACCGGTCACCATCCCTTGCTCCGCCAGCTCGCGCACCCCAGCCAGCAGCGGCACGCGCGCCCAGTCGATCGCAACGCTCGCCTTCGCGCCGCGCGCCAGCTCCAGCGCATGGCCGGCGAGGCCGAAGCCGGTCACGTCGGTCAGCGCATGCACGCCGTCCAGCGCGGCCAGGTCGGGCCCGGGCGTGTTCAGCTGCGTGGCGGTGGCGATCATCTGCGCATAGCCCTCGGCGGACAGACGCTCCTTCTTCAGCGCGGCGGACATGACGCCCACGCCGATGGGCTTGCCGAGCACCAGCCGATCGCCCACGCGGGCGTCGGCATTGCGCTTGACGCGCTTGGGGTGCACCACGCCCATCGCCACCAGGCCGTAGATGGGTTCGACCGAGTCGATGGTGTGGCCGCCAGCAATCGGGATGCCGGCTTCGCGGCAGACCGATTCGCCGCCGGCCAGGATCTGGCCGATGACCTCGGTCGACAGCACGTTGATGGGCATGCCGACCAGCGCTAGCGCCATGATGGGCTTGCCGCCCATGGCGTAGACGTCGCTGATGGCGTTGGTGGCGGCGATGCGGCCAAAGTCGAACGGGTCGTCGACGATGGGCATGAAGAAGTCGGTGGTCGCGATCAGCGCGATGTCGTCGGTGAGCTGGTAGACGGCCGCGTCGTCGGCCGTCTCGATGCCCACCAGCAGCTGCGGCGGCATCGGCATCTTGCCGGTGTGCTTGAGGATCTCGCTCAGCACGCCGGGCGCGATCTTGCAGCCGCAACCGCCGCCGTGCGAGAGGGAAGTGAGGCGTGGGCCCAGCGGGGCGGTGGCGGTCATCGAGGGGTCTCCAGGCGGGCCGTCCAGTATCCCCGCCCCGCATTTAGCGGGTCTAATTCCGCTCCCCCGACCACTCTCCGTCATCGCCATGCTCAAACTGCTTCGCCAATCGCTCCATCGCACGCTGATCGTCGGCCTCTTCTTGACGCTGGGAGCGGCGGCTCAGGCGCAGCAGGTATTGCGCATCACCGCCATCCCCGACGAATCGCCGACCGAGCTGGCTCGCAAGGCCGAGCCGCTGGTCAAGTATCTGGAGGCCAAGCTGGGCATGAAGGTCGAGTTCACGCCGGTGACCGACTACGCCGCAGCGGTCGAGACGCTGATCAACCACAAGGTCGACCTGGCCTGGTTCGGCGGCTTCACCTTCGTGCAGGCCTCGGTGCGCTCGGGCGGCAAGGTCATCCCGCTGGTGCAGCGCGAGGAGGACGAGCGCTTCAAGTCCGTCTTCATCACGGCCGACCCCACCATCAAGACGCTGGCCGACCTGAAGGGCAAGGACGTCAGCTTCGGCGCCCAGAGCTCCACCAGCGGCCACCTGATGCCGCGCAGCGTGCTGCTCGGCGCGGGCCTGGACCCGGACAAGGACTTCAAGCGCGTGGCCTACAGCGGCGCGCATGACGCGACGATCGCCGCCGTGGCGGCTGGCAAGGTGCAGGCGGGTGCGCTCAACATCTCCGTCTGGGAGAAGTTCGTCGCCGAGAAGAAGGTCGACACCGACAAGGTGCGCGTGTTCTTCACGACGCCGGCCTACTACGACTACAACTGGTCCGTCAGCGCCGCCATGCCCGAGGCGCTGCGCAACAAGCTGGCGCAGGCCTTCTTGGCGCTCGACAAGAGCACGCCGGAAGGCAAGCAGATCCTGGAACTGCAACGCGCCACGCGCTTCGTGCCGACGAAGCCCGAGAACTACAAGAACATCGAGGCGGCCGCCCGCAGCGCTGGTCTGTTGTGAACTGACTTTGTGAACATCGACCTGCACGCCGTGTACGCACGGCACCCGGCCGCGCCCAGCGGCACGAGCGCGCTGCGTGGCGTGAGCCTGGCCCTGCGCGCCGGGGAGCAGGTCGCCCTCATCGGCCCCTCGGGCGCTGGCAAGACGACCTTGCTCCAGGTCGCCGCTGCGGCCTTGAAGCCCTCGCGTGGCCAGCTGCTGCTGGAGGCGGTGGACCCCTGGTCGCTGCGCACGGCCGCTCTGCAACGGCTGCGCGGCCGCCTGTTCATGGCGCCACAGACGCCACCGCTGCCGCCGCGGCAGCGCGTCATCACCGCCGTGCTCGCGGGCCGGCTGCCGGCGTGGAGCCTGGCCACCAGCCTGCGCTCGCTGTTCTACCCGGTCGACATCGCCGGTGCTCACGCGGCGCTGGAGCGTTTCGACTTGGCCGAGAAGCTATTTGCCCGCGTCGACCGGCTCTCGGGCGGCGAGCGCCAGCGTGTCGGCCTGGCGCGCGCGCTGCTGGCGCCTGCGACGCTGTGGTTGATCGACGAGCCACTGTCGGCGCTGGACCCGACCCGCTCCGAGCAGGCAATCAGCACGGTGACCGAGGTGGCCCGCGAGCGCGGCATCACGCTGATGGCGACCATGCACCAGGTCGATACCGCGCTGGCGCACTTCGACCGCATCGTCGGCCTGCGCGACGGCGCGGTCGCCTTCGACCTGCCTACAGCACAGGTCAGCCGGGATCATCTGGCCCGGCTTTACGCGCAGCACGAAGCCGAACTGCACGGCGGCGCGCCGGTGGAGTCGGCGCTGCCGCCCGACGCACCGCAGCCGGCGGTGATGCACTGCCGATGAGTGTCGCCACGCCACCGCGCCGCGACCCGGCCTGGCTCGGCCGCGTGTTCTGGATAGGCGCGGGGCTGGTGCTGCTGTGGCCGATGCTGCTCGCCACCGAGTTCCGGCCCTGGCTGCTGTTCAGCGCCGAAAGCCGCGGGCCGACCTGGCACTTCCTCTCTTCCTTCATCCCGCCCGCCGTCGGCAGCGAGTTCCTGTGGCTGGTGGCGCGCGAGACCTGGCGCACCGTGGCCATTGCCACGGCCGGCATCACGCTGGCCCTCGTCATTGCGCTGCCGGCCACATTGATGTCGGCGCGTGCGCTGTCGATTTCGGCACTGTCCGGCCGCATGGCGCCATTGCCCGCAGCGTTGCGCCAAGGCCTGCGCTGGGTGCTGGTGCTGTTGCGCAGCATCCCCGAGCTGGTCTGGGCGCTGATCTTCGTGCGCGTGGTGGGCCTCGGCCCGACGGCCGGCGTGCTGGCCATCGCGCTGACCTACGGCGGCATGCTGGGCAAGGTCTACGGCGACATTCTGGACAGCGGCGAGACCGTGGCGACGCGCAATCTGCTCGCCAATGGCAGCGGCCGCCTGCAGGCCTTTGCCTACGGCCTGCTGCCGCAGAACGCCGCCGAGCTGACGTCCTACACCGTCTACCGCTGGGAGTGCGCCATTCGCTCGTCGGTGGTGTTGGGCTTTGTCGGCGCGGGCGGGCTGGGGCAGCAGCTGGACAACTCGACCAAGATGTTCGCCGGTGGTGAGGTGGCCACGATGCTGTTGGTGTTCGTTGCGCTGGTGGCCTTGGCCGATCAGACCAGTGCGTGGCTGAGGCGGGTGCTGAATTGAAACGCAAATGCAACCACAGAGGCACGGAGGCACAGAGAAGGCGGAGTGATGGCCTCTCTGTGTCTCTGTGCCTCTGTGGCTGTGTTCTCCTGCCGCGCCTGCGGACTGGATCGCCGACATGAAACAGCGACTCGCCGCCAACCTGCCCTACCGGCTGCCGCCGCCGATGTTCCACGCGCGCAGCAGGGCGCTCTGGTTCGGTGCCGGCCTGGTCGCGCTGGTCGTCGCGAGCTTCTGGAGCCTGGACCTGCAATGGGCCGCCTTCCTGTCGCTCGAAGCGGCGCAGAGCATGGGCCGCTTTGTTGCCGAGTTCTTCCCACCCGACCTGTCCGCCGCCTTCGCCCGCAAGGTCGCGTGGGCGTCGCTGGAGACGCTGGCGATGTCGGCGTTGGGCACCGTGCTGGCAGCGGCCGGCGGCCTCTTGCTGGCCTTGCCCGCGAGCCGCAGCCACGACGGCGACCCGGCGCATGCGCGCGCACCGACGCGCCTGCTGCTGAACGCGCTGCGCGCCGTGCCCGAGCTGGTGTGGGCCGCGCTGCTGCTGATCTCGGCTGGCCTGGGGCCGTTCGCCGGCACGCTGGCGCTGGCGCTGCACACCACGGGCGTGCTCGGCCGGCTGTTCGCCGAAGTGATCGAGAACGCCCCGCTCGCGCCTGCCGCCGCGCTGCGCAGCCAGGGTGTCGGCGCGCTGCGCGTGTTCCTGTACGCGACGCTGCCGCAGGCGCTGCCCCAGCTCATTTCCTACACGCTGTACCGGTGGGAGAACAACATCCGCGCGGCGGCCATCCTGGGCGTCGTCGGCGCGGGCGGGCTGGGCCAGCTGCTGGCCTTCCACATGGGCCTGTTCCAGATGGGCAAGACGGCGACTGTGCTGATCGCGATGCTCGGGCTGGTCGCGCTGGTGGACGCGCTGAGCTATCTCACGCGCCGCGCGCTGGCGCGCTAAGGCAGTGCCGCGATGCGCGCGGCGAGCGTCTCAATGCCGGCATCCGACAGGTCGTCGCAGGCCAGGCTCTGCGCGCCATCCAGCCGCTCCAGGTGATGGCCCTGCGAGCGGGCATAGAGCGGGTCGTAATGCTGCGCCATCAGACTCTCGAACAGTGGCGGCAGCGCGCCTGCCAGCGCCCAGGCCTGCCACTGCGCAAGCACGTCCTTGGGCAGCAGCTCGCGCAGCGTGCCGAGCTTGTCCGCCAAGCCCTGCGGGTCGTCGCCCAGCCAGGCGTAGTCGCGCAGCAGATAGGCCAGCCGCGCCTCGGCCGTCGCAGCGATCTCGACGATGGGGCTGGCGCGCAGCCGCTGCAGCAGCGGCTCGGGCACGGTGATGCGGCCGATGCGCCGGCTCTCGGCCTCGATCCACACGCGGCGGCTCAGGTCCAGGCCGGCCAGCTGCTGCGCCAGTTGGGTCTCGAAACCCTTTTGCGACGGCTGCGGCCGGCCCGGCATGCCGCCCAGCACGGAGCCACGGTGCGCGGCCAGGTCCTCCAGGTCCAGCACCTGTTCGCCCAGTGCGGCCAGCGCCTGCAGCACGCGCGTCTTGGCGCTGCCGGTGGGGCCGCAGAGCACGCGCAGGTCGAGCTTGGGCGCACGCAGCGCGATCTGTTCGATGACGTGCGCGCGCCAGGCCTTGTAGCCGCCCTTGAGCTGCTGCGCGTCCCAGCCCACCAGGCGCAGCCAGTTGACGAAGCTGACGCTGCGCATGCCGCCGCGCCAGCAGTAGACGAGCGGGCGCCAGTCCCGGGGCTTGTCGCGGAACTGCTCGTCCAGGTGGTGGGCGATATTGCGCGCGACCATGGCGCCGCCGATCTTGCGGGCCTCGAAAGCGGAGTCCTGCACGTAGATCGTGCCGACGATGCGGCGCTCCTCGTCGCTCAGCACGGGGCAGTTGATAGCGCCGGGCAGATGGTCCAGCGCGTACTCAGCCGGGGAGCGCACGTCGATGAGGACGGTGAAGTTGGCCAGGTCGGCGACGGTGGTGGGGTTGTGGCTCATGGATTCAGGCCTCTGCGGCGCAGCAGTGTCAGGCCGATCAGCCGCGACACGACGGCGGCCAGGTACATCACGCCGACGAACATCTCCAGGCTGGACACGGCCCGCGCCAGCGGCCGCACTGGGATGACATCGCCGATGCCCGTGCTGGACAGCAGCGCGAAGCTCAGGAACATCAGCTCCGACCAGCTGCGCGGCTGCTCTGGGTTGATGGCCGCCAGGAAGCTGCCCGGCTGCAAGGCCTGCAGCACGACAAAGCTGTAGGCAAAGCCCCAGGCCAGCAGCGTGAAGGTGGCGCCGGCCGCGAACAGCTCGTCGGTCGTCGCATGCATGTCGCCCATCATGTAGGTGACGAGGCTGGCGGCGGCATAGAAATAGAACACCGCCTCCAGCGCGGCCGACCAGGGCAGCAGCCACTGCATGTCCTGCCGCGTCTGCAGCAGCAGCATGACGATGGCCGGCAGCGCCAGGCAGACGCTCAGCCAGGTCAGGCCGGGCGTGCGCCGCACCATGCCGGTCGTGAACACCAGCACCGTGATGCCGAAGGCGCTCAAGGCGACCGGCCCGGCGCGTGTCGATTCGAGCAGCGGGTAGAGCAGCAGGCCGGCCAGCTGCACGATCAGCAGGATGGCTGACGGGTGACGGCGCGTGACGGCGAGGAATCTCATGGGGCGCAGCGGCATGACGGCATTCTGGGCCCGGCCGGGCCGTCCGGGCGTCTACGCCCAAGGCGCCGGGCGCCGTGGCGCGGCGGGTGCGCGGATCGCGTGTTGATTGCGAGTTTGGATGCTTTTGCGGCTGTCCTTTTGGCTCGCTGCCGAGTTGCCGGGAGTCCGCCCCGGCGGGCGGGTAACTTTCTTCTGCGGGGCCAGAAGAAAATCACCAAAGAAGAGGCCCTGAATCCGCACGCCAGCGGCAATGCGGGCTTGGCACTTGACCGCGCCCACACGCGACCCGCTGCGCTCTCGCTGCTGTCCTTTTCACCCGCACCATCCATCGCACCGTTAGCCCGCTTAACGCGCGGCTGCACGCCGTGCTCACCAGGAAATGCAAATGCCGCGTCGCCCGAGCGACGCTGTCTTCGGCTGTTCTCGTGAGCCCGGCGTGCAGCCGGCGTTAAGCGGCATGAAGTGGCGATGTACGTTGCTCTTCACAAGGACAGCAGCGAGAGCGCAGCGGGTCGCGTCTGCCCGCAATGACCGTGGGCGTTTTCGCGCGCCGCTCTTGGCGGCGCCGCGGTCGTGTGCGGTTCAGAGCCTCTTCTTTGGTGACTTTCTTCTGGCTCCGCAGAAGAAAGTTACCCCGCCGCCGGGCGGGACTCCCGGCACCTTGCCACTAGGCCAGCGCCGCTTAGACAACCAAGTCGTCGGCCAAGCCTGACCGCCGCCAAGCCCACTCCGAGTGAACA
>NZ_JBDSQX010000206.1:0-37144 GCF_039929605.1 Roseateles sp. | reverse complement strand
CGCGGCCGTCGTCGCCGTGGCCACGGCGTTCAGGTTGGGCGCCGCGCGGTCACCCAGGTAGACGGAGTCGACCTCCTTGCCCGAGTAGATGGACTTGTCCTCGGGGCCATCGACCTTCAGGATGGCCAGCGCGCCCTTGTTGAAGGCACGGAAGATGGAATGGTCCACCAGCACATAGCTGCCCGGCACCTTGGCCTTGAAGTCGACGATGGCCGCGCCGCCGGCGGGGATCAGCGTCGTCTGCACGTTCTTCTGCGCCAGCGAGCCGCCCTCGAAGCGCACATTGTCGAAGATGGCGCCGATGACGTGGAAGCTCGACACCAGGTTGGGCCCGCCGTTGCCGACGAACATGCGCACCGTTTCACCGACCTTGGCCGTCAACGCGCGCTCGCCGGTCAGCGCGCCTTCCGCGCCGTTGAACAGCACATAGGTCGGCCGCTCGTCGATGGCCTTCTCCATGTCGAAGGGCTGCAGGCCCTTCTCGCGGTACTTGCCGGTCGTGTAGAAGTCGCCCTGCATGACGTAGAACTCGTGGTCCACCTTGGGCAGGCCTTCGGGCGGCTCGACGAGGATGAGGCCGTACATGCCGTTGGCCACGTGCATGCCCACAGGCGCCGTGGCGCAGTGGTAGACGTAGATGCCCTCGTTCAGCGCCTTGAAGCTGAACTGCGATTCATGCCCCGGCGCGGTGAAGCTGGACGCCGCGCCGCCGCCCGGGCCTGTCACGCCGTGCAGGTCGATGTTGTGGGGCATCTTGCTGCTGGGGTGGTTCTTCAGGTGGAACTCCACCGTGTCGCCCTGGCGCACGCGGATGAAGCTGCCCGGCACCGTGCCGCCAAAGGTCCAGAAGGTATAGCTGACGCCTTCGGAGATGGGCATGTCTTTCTCGATGACTTCCAGCTCGACGATCACCTTGGCCGGCGACTTGCGGCCCGTGGGCGGCGGCACGAAGGGCGGGCTGGTCAGCTTGGCCTGGACGACCGGCAGCGCATTGCCTGGTGCGCCCTGGGCCAGCGTGGAAACAGTGATGGCGGCGAGCAGTAGCAGGCGCTGCAGCATGGCGGGACTCCCGTTGTGGTTGAAGCCAGGAGCGCGTCGGCTCGTGGCGGGACCATGCTAGGCAGCGGCGTAGCGCGGCGCCTTGCGCTGGATCAAGCTTGCCAGTGCCGGCTATGCTCTTTGGCAACTCAACGCTTCCAGCCTGCCATGCGAGCCGCCTTCAGCCTTCTCGCCCTCGTCATCGTTGCGGCCATCGTGCTGTCGCTGGTCAAGAAGCAGGCGGCGGCGCTCAAGCCACCGGCGGCCGGTGCGTCCGCTGCGAGCACCGCCTTGCCGCGACCGCAGGCTGTGGGCCAGCAGGTGCAGGACAGCCTCAACGACGCGGCCAAACGCGCTGCCGACGAGGCTTCCGCCGCGACAAATTGACATGACCGGCCACAAGCTCTTCTTCGCGCTGCGGCCCGATGAAGAGACGGCCGAGCGCATCGCGCGTGTCGTTGCGGCGGAGCACGAGGCGCGGGGCCTGGCGCCCCGGCTGCGGCCCAGCCGCATCTTCCACATCACGCTGCACTACTTCGGCTACTTCCCCGGCGAACCTGATGCGCACGTCGTCGACAGCGCAAAGCGGGCTGCGGCGGAGGTCGTGCGACCGGCCTTCGATCTCGGCTTCGATAGTTTCACCAGCTGGGGCGACGAGCGCGCCAACAAGCACCCCTTCGTGCTGACCGGCGGCCAGGGCCTGGAGGCGGTGCGCGACCTGCGCGACGCGCTAGGCGAACGCCTCGTTGCGCATGGCCTGGTGGCGCCCGTGCCTGTGCACGACTACGAGCCGCATCTGACGCTGCGCTACGACAAGCGCCCCGCGCCCGTCTGGGCGATCGATCTGGCCGGCTGGGTCGCGGGCGAGTTCGTGCTCGTCAAGAGCCCGCAGGGTTTGACGCGGCATGACGTCATCGGGCGTTGGCCCTTGCAGGGCTGAGTCCTACAGCGCATGCCGTCGCTGGCCGACCAGCCTCGCTGAGGTCAAAGGCCACCATGCGCCATCCTTGCAAGGAGATATCGCCATGATCATCAAGCCCTTCATTGTCTTCCTGGCCACCTCGCTCCTGGCCACCAAGCTGGTCCAAGGCCTCAGCAGGAAGCGGCACTTGCGCCGCGTCCGTGACGATCAACGTCGTCATCATGACGAGGTGACCCGTTGGGAGGGCGAGGGCGGCAACCTGCCGATCAAGCCGCAGCGCTGAAGCTGCGCAACCCACGAAAAAGCCGCCCGTTGAGGGCGGCTGATGTCGTGGCCCCAGGGCCTCAGACCTTGGTGCGCGGCTTGTCGAACCAGTCGTCCGTGGCGCTGCGCTCCCAGGCGGTGATCTGCTTTTCGGCGTCGTCCTTGGCGACGCCGTAACGCTCCTGGATCTTGCCGGCGAGCTGGTCGCGGCGGCCGGCGACGACGTCGAGGTCGTCATCGGTCAGCTTGCCCCATTGCTCCTGCGCCTTGCCGGTGACTTGCTTCCATTGGCCTTCAATGCGGTCCCAGTTCATGGTGACTCCTTGTGACGATGCAGCTTGCGCTGCGGTGACGTCACTGTGCTTGGCGGCACGTCGTTTGCGGGTCGGCGCAGGCGGAACGCGGCTGTAGGAGCACGCCGGTTCAGCCGCCCACGATGGCCTGGGCGAGCGCCCGCACGCTCAGCGGTGCCGAACCCTCGGCCTTGTTGGAGATGGTGACGAACACGTCCTGCCCCGCGCTTGCCGTGCCGCGGATGACGCGGGCCAGTTCGGCGCGCGTCTCGGGGTCCGGGTCCAACATCTCATTGAACTCGCCGTAGCGCTTCTCGGCGACTTCATAGCCGTAGGCGCCATGCAGGCGGTTCAGGTTCCAGCGCGCCACCAGCGGGCCGGGCCAGAGCGCGCGCAGCAGCGGCAACTGCTCGGCGAGCGGTGGCAGCTTGGGGTGCAGGCCCAGGCAGTAGCGCGCGCCGGTGTCGCGCAGCAGGGCAACGAAGTCTGGCATTCGTTCGGGCGTGAGCCAGGCAGCGTCGCGCACCTCGACGGCAAGCACGCCGGCCGGTGGTTTGGGCAGCGCCAGCAGCAGCGCGTGCAGGCGGTCGAAGGGCTCGTTCATGCGCGCCAGCAGCGGGCCGGGCAGGGGGCTGATCTGAAAGACCAGTGCGCCGATGCTCGTGCCCAGGCCTTCGTAGGCCGGCTCGATGAAGTCCTGCAGCGCGGCGCTCGGGTCCAGGAACAGCGGGTTGAGCTGCTGGCCCCGGCCGTCCTCGCTGCGCAGCAGTGGATCGGAGACCAAGCTGGGCGCCTTGACCGTAAAGCGAAAGCCGCGCGGCACCTGCTCGGCATGGCGCTGGAACTCGGCCGCCGCGAGTGGCCGGTAGAAGCCGCGATCGATGCCCACGGCGCGCAGCAGTGGGTGGGCGGCGTAGGCCGGCAGGCCGGTCTTGGACAGCGTCGCCTCGCTGTGCTTGCCGGCCCACACCAGGCCTTGCCAGCCGGGGTAGCTCCAGGTCGACGTGCCAAGGTGGATGTGGGGCAACAGCGTGCTGGCCAGCGCGATGTCTTCGGCCAGCGGCGGCGCGGGCTGTACGCCGCGTGGGCGTTTGCTAGGCGCGTCAGTGCCGAAGAGGTCGTTCTGCTCGGTCATGCGCGCAGCTGCACCCCGGCGGCCTTGAGCGCCGCGTGGATGGCGCGGGCGAAGGCGAGGGCGTGCGGGCCGTCGCCATGCAGGCAAATCGTCTGCGCCTGCAGCGGCACGGTCTCGCCGGTCACGGCTTGCACGACGCCGTCGCGCACCATGCGCAGCGTGCGCGTGACGGCCTCGTCCACGTCTTCCACGTGGGCACCCGGCTGGCTGCGCGGCACCAGGCTGCCATCGGCGCGGTAGCCGCGGTCGGCGAAGATCTCGGCCACCGCACGCAGGCCGGCGCGCTCGGCGGCGCGCAGCAGCTCGCTGCCGGCCAGCCCGTAGACGGCGAGCGCCGGGTTAACGTCGAGTACGGCGGCCGCGATGGCATCGGCCAGCGCCGGGTCACGCGCGGCCTGGTTGTAGAGGGCGCCGTGGGGCTTGACGTGGTGCAACCGGCCGCCCTGGGCGCGCACGAGGGCATCCAGCGCACCGAGCTGGTAGATCAGGTCGGCGCGCACGTCGGCAGGCGAGAGCTGCATCTCGCTGCGGCCGAAGTTCTGGCGGTCGGGGTAGCTCGGGTGGGCGCCGATGGCCACGCCGCGCGCCAGCGCCGCCGTGACGGTGGCCTGCATCAGCCGCGCGTCGCCGGCATGCCAGCCGCAGGCGATGTTGGCGGAGCTGACGAGGGTGAGCAGCTCGGCGTCGTCGGGCGCGCCTTCGCCGAGGTCGGCGTTCAGGTCGACATGCATAGCGCAATCCTCATCTGGTCGAGCAGCAATCGTTGTTCGCGCAGCGCCGCCAGCGCCTCGGCATGCGTGCAGGGAAGGAAGCGCAGCCGGGCGCCGAGGCGCAGCTGGCCGAGCTTCCACAGGTCGGCGCGAATGACGACGCCGATCTTGGGGTAGCCGCCGGTCGTCTGCGCGTCGGCCAGCAACACGATGGGCTGGCCCGAGGGCGGCACCTGGATAACGCCGGGCAGCACGCCGTGCGAGGCCAGTTCCTCGCCGCGTTCACGTTGCAGCACGGGGCCGGCGAGGCGGTAGCCCATGCGGTTGCTCTGCGGCGTGACGGTCCAGTCGCCGGCCCAGAAGGCCTCGCGCGCTGTCGTCGTGAAGTCCTGGTGCTCGGGGCCGGGCAGCACGCGCACGGCCGGCGTCCACTCGGGTGGGCGCATGCCCACAGTTCGCGCGGGCAGGGCGGGGGGAGCGTTCAGTGGCAGTTGGTCGCCATCGCGCAGCGCGCGGCCGTCCAGCCCGCCGAAGCCGCCCTTGAGATCGGTGCTGCGCGAGCCCAGCACTTCGGGCAGGTCGATACCGCCCGCCACGCTGACGTAGCTGCGCATGCGCTCGTGCGGCGCGGCGAGCTTGAGCGTCTGGCCGGCGCGCACGCGCTGCCGCCACCAAGCGCGCAGCGGCTGGCCATCGAGGCTGGCGTCGGTGTCCGTGCCGGTGACGGCGATGCAGGTGTCGGTGTGAAAACACAGCGTGGCCGCGCCGAGCGTGAACTCGAGCGCCGCTGTGCCGGGCGGGTTGCCGACGAGCAGGTTGCCGGCCTGCAGCGCGAACTCGTCCAGCGCGCCGCACAGGCTCAGGCCCCGGTCGCGCCAGCCGGGGCGGCCGAGGTCCTGCACGGTGGCCAGCGGGCCGGCGCGAATGATCTCGATCATGTCGGCACGAAGCGCACGCGGTCGCCCGGTGCCAGCAACGACGGCGGCTCGGCGGTCGGGTCGAACAGCGCCAGCGACGTGCGCCCGATGAGCTGCCAGCCGCCCGGCGTGGCCAGCGGGTAGATGCCGGTCTGCGCGCCACCGATGCCCACGCTGCCGGCCGGCACGGCCACGCGCGGCTCGCTGCGGCGCGGCGTGTGCAGGGCTTCGTCCAAGCCGCCGAGATAGGCGAAACCGGGCTGGAAGCCGATGAAATAGACGACGTACTGGCCTTGCGTGTGGCGGCGCACGACCTCGTCTGCGCTCAGCCCGCAGTGGGTGGCGACGTCGCCGAGGTCGGGGCCGTCGTAGGTGACCGGGATTTCGACCAGTCGGCCAAGCTGCTGGCGGCGCGGCGGCTTGGCCCACAGCGCGAGCGCGGCGGCTTCCAGCTCGGCGGGGTCGGTGCGCAGCGGGTCGAACACGAGGGTCAGGTTGTTCATGCCGGGGATCAATTCCTGCACGCCGTTCACGTCTGCGAGGCCTGCCGCGAGCTGCCAGATGCGTTCCTGCTGCGCCAGCGACACCGGCGCCGGCAGCGCGCAGCACAGTGCCGTTTCGCCGAGGGGATGGACAGACAACTCATCCATCTCAGATTTCCATTCCGCATTCGCGGCAGCTGTGCCGCATGAAACGGGAGAGGACGTGCGGCAAGAGAACACAGCCACAGAGGCACGGAGGCACAGAGGGGCCTTCATCCCGCCTCCTCTGTGTCTCTGTGCCTCTGTGGCTGTGTTTGGTTTTCACTTCAGCAGCATGCCATGGTCGCCTAAACTGCCGCCCCAGATGACCGAGCCCCTCTTCACGCCCGCCGACGAGTACGCCATGCGGCTCGCGCTCGATCAGGCGCAGAACGCCTGGCTGGTGGGCGAGGTGCCTGTCGGGGCCGTCATTACGCGCGGCGGCCAGGTCGTTGCGACCGGCTACAACCGGCCCATCACGACGCACGACCCGACGGCGCATGCCGAGATCGTCGCCCTGCGCCACGCCGCCGCGCTGCTGGAGAACTACCGCCTGCCCGAGTGCGAGCTCTACGTGACGCTGGAGCCCTGCGCGATGTGCGCGATGGCGCTGATGCACGCGCGCTTCAAGCGCGTCGTGTTCGCGGCGCCGGACCCCAAGACCGGCGTGGCGGGCTCGGTCATCGATCTGTTCGCCCAGCCCCAGCTCAACCATCACACGCGCATCGAGAGCGGGCTGATGGCCGAGGCCTCCGCCAAGCTGCTGCGTGAGTTTTTTGCCGAGCGCCGCGAGGCCGCCCGCGCCCGCCGCGCCGAGCGCCAGGGCCTGATCCCTACCGGCGAAGCTACCCACCTGGACGAATCCTGATGACCTCACTGACCCTGTTCACCCCCGCTGGCGCGCTGCCCAAGGCGGAGCCGCTCAAGCGCGCGGCCAAGCGGCTGACCCAGCTCGGCTTCGAGGTCGCCATCGACGCCGATGCGTTGGCCCGGCACCAGCGCTTTGGCGGCGACGACGCGACGCGGCTGGCGGCCCTGCATCGCATCGCCGATGCCGCACCGTCCATCGCGCTGGCCACGCGCGGCGGCTACGGCCTCACGCGGCTGCTGGACCAGATCGACTGGGCCCGCATCGCCAAGAGCGTCGAGCGCGGCACGCGGTGGGTAGGCTACAGCGACCTCACGGCGCTGCAGAACGGCTTCATTGCCCGTCATAAGGGGCTGGCGATGTGGGCCGGCCCGCTGGGCTGTGACGACTTTGGCCGCAGCGAGGCGGAAGGCGGCGTGGACGAGGTCACGCGCGACTGCTTCCTCGAAGCCATGAGCGGCGCGCTGGAAGCGGTGGGCTTTCGGGAGCCGAGCGGCAGCTTCGACGGCCTGCAGGCGCGCGGCCGGCTGTGGGGCGGCAACCTGACGGTGCTGTGCTCGCTGCTCGGCACGCCGCACTGGCCCAAGATCAAGGGCGGCATCCTGTTCCTGGAAGACGTCAACGAGCATCCCTACCGCGTCGAGCGCCAGTTGCTGCAGTTGCAGCAGGCGGGCGTCATCGACGCGCAGGCGGCCGTGTTGTTGGGCGACTTCAGCGGCGCGGCCAAGACGCCGAACGACCGGGGCTATGGCCTCAAGGACGCCATCGCCGCGCTGCGCAGTCGCACCAAGACGCCGGTGCTGACCGGGCTGCCGTTCGGCCATGTGCGCACCAAGGTCTGCCTGCCGGTGGGTGGCACGGTGGAGCTCTACGTGCAGGGCCGCGAGGCGATCGTGGGCTGGCAGTCGGACCCGCGCCTCGCGCATGGCGCGCATGGGCACGATGACGATTGCGCCCCTGATTGCGCGCACACACACTGACTTGTCGTGCTGGGGTTCGGCGGCTGGTTCAAACGCTGCATGGGCGCATTCGCGCTCGTGCTGCTCGCCGCCTGCAACAACAGCCCCCACCCGCTCGGTGCCGAGCGCGAGAACACGCTCTTCATGGCCTTCTCGGAGCGCTCGCCGCGCTACCTTGACCCGACCTCGTCTTACACGGCGCCCGAGAGCACCTATGTCTACGAGATCAGCGAGCCGCCCTACGGCTACCACCCGCTCAAGCGGCCGTATTCGCTGATCCCGCGCGCTGCCGAGGCGCTGGCCAAGCCTTACTACCTCGATGCGCAAGGACGGCGACTGCCCGACGATGCGCCCGACGAGCAGGTCGCCGAAGCCGTCTATGACGTGCCCATCCGCCCGGGCCTGAAGTGGTCGCCCCATCCGGCCTTCGCCAGGGACGCACAAGGCAACTATCTCTACCACCACCTCAAGCCCGGCGAGCTGGCTGGCAAGCGCAGCCCTTTCGACTTCAAGCAGCTGGCCACGCGCGAGGTGGTGGCAGAGGACTTCGTCTACGCGCTCAAGCGGCATGCCAGCCCGCGCCTGGATGCGCCAGTGGCAGCGGTGTTCTCCGAGCACGTCATCGGGCTGAAGGACTACATGGCGACGGTCAGGCGCGAGAACGACGCCCAGCTCGCCGGCCTGCCCGAGAACCTGGCGGACAAGCCCTTCCTGGACCTGCGCCGCTGGCCGCTGGCCGGTGTCGTCGCCGTGAACGACCACCTGCTGCGCATCCGCCTCAAGGGCCGCTATCCGCAATGGCGGTACTGGATGGCCACCAACTTCACGGCGGCCATCCCGTGGGAGGTGGACGCCTTCTACGCCCAGCCCGGCATGGCGGCCAACTCGATGAGTTGGAACCAGTGGCCGGTCGGCAGCGGCCCCTTCATGATGACGGAGTACGTGCAGGACCGCCGGCACGTGATGAGCCGCAATCCCAACTACCGGCCCGACACCTACCCCTGCGAAGGCAGCGCAGGCGACGCCGAGGCCGGGCGGCTGGCCGATTGCGGCAAGCGTATGCCCTTCGTCGACAAGGTCGTGGCCATCAACGTCAAGGAGCAGGTGCCGATCAAGGAAATGTTCAAGCAGGGCTATCTCGACCTGCCCGAGATGGACCGCTCCGACTGGGGCGTGAACCTGGCCGTGGACCGCGACGACTCGGACGAAGTGAAGGCCTTCTTCCAGCAGCGCGGCTTCCAGCTGCCGACGGACGTGGACATTACCAACTGGTACCTGGGCTTCAACTGGCTGGACCCGGTTGTCGGCAAGGGCGACACACCCGAGCAGCAGCGGCGCAACCGCGCGCTGCGCCAGGCCATCTCGATCGCCATCGACTGGGAGGAAGGCTACGGCGGCATCTTCCGCGCCAAGGGTGGAGACGCGGCCCATGGGCCTATCCCGCCGGGTGTGTTCGGTTCGAAGGAAGGCCAGCCCGGTGAGTACAACCCGGTCACGCACAACCTCGTCAACGGCAAGGCCGTGCGCCGGCCGCTGTCGGATGCCTTCAAGCTGATGGCCGAGGCCGGCTACCCCGACGGCCGCGACGCCAGGACGGGCAAGCCGCTGGTGCTGAACTACGACTTCCAGCGCGTCGTGACGCCCGAACTGAAGGCCGAGAACGACTGGCTGGTGCGGCAGTTCGCCAAGCTGGGCATCCAGCTCGACATCCGCGCGACCGACTTCAACCAGTTCCAGGAAAAGATCCGCCAAGGCAAGCACCAGATCTTCTGGTGGGGCTGGTTTGCGGACTACCCCGACGCCGAGAACTTCCTCTTCCTGCTCTATGGCCCAAATGCCAAGAGCCTGCACGAGGGCGAGAACGTGTCCAACTACGTCAACCCCGAGTTCGACCGGCTGTTCCGCAAGCTGCAGTCGCTGGAGGACGGCCCGCAGAAGGCTCAGGTCATGGCGCAGATGAACGACATCGCGCGCCAGGACGCGCCCTGGGCCTGGGGCTTTTGGAGCTATTCCGGCCTGGCCTTCCAGCACTGGGTGCACAACGGCAAGCCCGGCGTCGTCGTGCGCGACCGGGCGCGGTATCTGCGTGTGGACGTGAATGAGCGCGCCAGCAAGCTCGCCGAATGGAATCGGCCGGTCTGGTGGCCGCTGCTGGTGCTGGCGGCTGGTGGGCTGGCCATCTTCATCGCCACGCGCCGCGCCTGGCGCCGGCGCGAGACGGCCACGGCCGTCAGAGCCGAGGCCGCCTGATGCTGCGCTTCGTGCTGCGCCGCCTGGGCTACGGCCTGGCCATCCTCGTGGGCGTCAACCTCTTCACCTTCTTCCTGTTCTTCTCGGTCAACACGCCCGACGATATGGCGCGGCTGAACATCGGCGGCAAGCGCATCACGCAGGCCCAGATCGAGACCTGGAAGACCGAGCGCGGCTACGACAAGCCGCTGTACTTCGACGCCAGCCGCAGCGGGGCAGAGCAACTCACGCACACCATCCTGTGGGAGCGGTCGGTGAGCCTGTTCGCGCTGGACTTCGGCAAGAGCGATGCGCGCCAGGCCGTCAACATCGGCCACGAGGTCAAGGTGCGCATGGGCGTCAGCCTGCGGCTGGCGCTGCCGCTCTTCATCCTGCAGGTGATCGCCAGCATCGCGTTCTCGCTGCTGCTGGTGTTCTTCCGGCATACGCGCATCGACTTCTGGGGCGTCGTGCTCTGCGTGCTGATGCTGTCCATCAGCAGCCTGTTCTACATCATCGTGGGGCAGTTCCTGTTCGCCCGCCTGCTCAAGCTGGTGCCCATGAGCGGTTTCGCGCCGGGGCTGGATGCGGTGCGCTTTCTGGCGCTGCCGATACTGTTATCGCTGCTGTCGCGCCTGGGCGGCGAGGCGCGGCTGTACCGCGCGATGTTCCTGGAAGAGATGGGCAGGGACTACGTGCGCACCGCGCGCGCCAAGGGCCTGAGCGAAGGCCGCGTGCTGAGCCGCCACGTGCTGCGCAACGCCCTCATCCCCATCATCACCAGCGCCGGCAGCTACCTGCCTTATGTCTTCCTCGGCAGCCTCGTCTTCGAGAGCTTCTTCGGCATCCCGGGCCTGGGCGCCTTCGTCATCGAGGCCATCACGGGGCAGGACTTCGCCATCGTGCGCACCATGGTCTTTCTTGGCGCGCTGCTCTACATCGCCAGCAATGCGCTGATCGACATCGCCTACACGTGGGTCGATCCGCGGGTGAGGTTGCAATGAAGTTCGTGCTGCTCTGGACCGACCTGGCCTTGTGGCTGATGGTGGCGGCCGTTGCCGGCTACGCCTTGCGTGTGCGCTCGCAGGCCACGCTGCGCAACACCTGGCGCCGCGTGCTGCGCGACCCGGTGGCCGCGAGCGCCGGTGTCGTCATGGCGCTCTTCCTGCTCGTCACGATGGTCGACAGCATCCACCTGCGGCCGGCGCTGGCAACGACCGACGGCAGCACCGTCTACGACACGCGCACGCTGTCCACGCTGGACCTGCTGCTGGCGCGCCAGACCGCCATGCGCGAGGTGAGCTACTCCGTGCCGCTGGGCACGCATGGCTTCAACAAGGAGAGCGTCGTCGATGCGCAAGGCCAGGCCAGGCGCGATTACCCACGGCTGAAATTCGGCGGCGCGCATCTGCGCGACCCGGCCACGCAATGGGCCGGTGACGCGGCCCGCCGCGCCGCGCTGGGCCTGGCCGGCGGCGCCGCTATCGCCGCGCTGCTGGTCGCGCTGACGGCCGCCGCGTTGGCCCGCCATCACCACGGCTGGCGCCACGCGTTGGCCGACCTCGCCGGCGACCGCACTTTCTACCCGCTGCGCGCCATCCTCATCACGCTGACGATCACGCTGCTGCTCGCCGGTCCCGTCCTCGCCTTGATGCCGCATTACCACGTGTTTGGCACGGACCGTACCGGCAACGACGTCTTCGTGCAGGCACTCAAGAGTGTGCGCACGGCCTTCGTCATCGGCGCGCTGTCCACGCTGGCCACGTTGCCGCTGGCGTTGTTCCTGGGCGTGCTGGCCGGCTACTACAAGGGCTGGGTGGACGAAGCCATCCAGTACCTCTACACAACGCTCAGCTCCGTGCCCAACGTGCTGCTGATCGCGGCCTGTGTGCTGATGGTGCAGGTCTACTTCGACAAGAACCCCGAGCTCTTCGAGACCGCCGCCGAACGGTCGGACCTGAAGATGCTGATGCTCTGCCTCATCCTCGGCCTGACCGGCTGGGCCGGCCTGTGCCGCCTGGTGCGTGCCGAGACGCTCAAGGTGAGAGAGCTGGACTACGTGCAGGCGGCGGCGGCCTTCGGCGTGAGCGACCTGCGCATCATGGCGCGCCACATCCTGCCCAACGTGATGCACCTGGTGCTGATCACCGTCGTGCTGAGCTTCTCCGAGCTGATCCTCTACGAAGCCGTGCTGACCTACGTCGGCGTCGGCGTGGACCCGACGACGAGCAGCTTCGGCAGCATGATCAACCTGGCCCGCGCCGAGATGTCGCGCGACCCCATCGTCTGGTGGAGCTTCGCGGCGGCCTTCGGCTTCATGGTCGGCCTGGTGCTGGCCGCAAACCTGTTTGCCGACGGCGTGCGCGATGCCTTCGACCCCAAGGCGCGCTCGGCCCGGCCGCGCGTCTTCCAGCGCCGGGGTGCCGTCGATGCTTGAGATCGACGACCTGCGCGTGCAGCTGGACGCCGATGCCGGCCTGGTGCGTGCCATCGACGGCATGCACCTCGCGCTGGCACGCGGCGAGACCTTCGCACTCGTTGGCGAGAGCGGCTGCGGCAAGAGCATGACGGCGCTGGCGCTGATGCGGCTGCTGCCCGAGGCCGGCCGTGTGGCCAGCGGCGCCGTGCGCCTGGACGGCCAGAACCTGCTGGCCCTGCCCGAGAGCCGCATGCGCGACGTGCGCGGCGGGCGCATGGCCATGATCTTCCAGGAGCCATCGACCAGCCTGAACCCGGTTATGCGCGTGGGCGACCAGATCGTCGAGGCTATTCAAGCGCACACGCCATTGCGCGGCTCGGCCGCCCGCGCCAAGGCCATCGACTGGCTGGCGCGCGTTGGCATCCCCGAGCCTGAACGGCGCATCGACGACTACCCTTTTCGCCTGTCCGGCGGCCAGAAGCAGCGTGTGATGATCGCCATGGCGCTCGCTGCCGAGCCCGACTACCTGATCGCCGACGAGCCGACAACGGCGCTGGACGTGACTATTCAGGCGCAGATCCTCGACCTCATCCGCGACCTGCAGCGCGAGCGCCAGCTCGGCGTGCTGCTCATCACGCACGACTTGGCGGTGGTCAGCGGCATGGCCCATCGCGTGGCGCTGATGTATGCCGGCCAGATCATCGAAGTCGCGCCGGCCGCCGAGTTCTTCGCCCATCCCAAGCACCCCTACGCCCGCTTGCTGCTGCAGGCGCTGCCCGACGCCGCCCGGCGCGGCGAGCCCCTGGCTGCCATCGCCGGCACCGTGCCGCCGCTGTGGCTGGCGTTCGCCGGCTGCCGTTTCGAGCCGCGCTGCGACAAGGCCATGCGCCACTGCGCAGCGACGCCGCCGGTGTTGACGGAAGCAGGCCCGCAGCACCAGGTGCGTTGCCTGCTCTACAGCCAACCGGGCGAGGCGCTGCCGTGCGAAGTGGCCGTGCCCCGGCAACTGCCGGCCGCGCCGGCCGAGTCGGGCGAGCCGCTGCTCGATGTGCGCGACCTGCGCGTGCGCTTCCTGCTGAAGGCGCCGCTGTTCGCGCGCGGCCCGCGACACTTCGACGCAGTCGATGGTGTCAGCTACCAGCACCACGCCGGCCGTACGCTGGCGCTGGTGGGTGAGTCCGGCTGCGGCAAGACGACCTCCGGCAAGGCCGTCGTGCAGCTGCTGCGCCGCCAAGCCGAGATCAGCGGCCAGGCGCTGTTCGACGGCCAGGATCTGTTCCACCTCAGCGGCGCCGCCCTCGTGAAGGCGCGGCGCAGCATCCAGATCATTTTTCAGGACCCCTTCGCCTCGCTGAACCCGCGCATGCGCGTGGCCGACGTGCTGGAAGAAGGCCTGATCGCGCTGCGCCCGGACCTTGACGCCGCAGCTCGCCAGGACCGCCTGCACGCCCTCGTCGACCAAGTCGGTCTGCGCCGCGACGCTCTGAAACGCTGGCCGCACGAGTTCTCGGGTGGCCAACGCCAGCGCATCGCCATCGCCCGCGCCCTGGCCGTGGAGCCGCGCCTCATCGTCTGCGACGAGCCGACGTCCGCGCTGGACGTGTCGGTGCAGGCCCAGATCCTCAACCTGTTGCGCGAACTGCAACGCGAGCAGGGCCTGGCCTACCTTTTCATCACGCACAACATCGGCGTCGTCGAGTACATCGCCGACGATATTGCCGTCATGCAGCGCGGCCGCATCGTCGAGCAGGGTGCCTGCGCCAGCGTGCTCGGTCAGCCGCGCGAGGGCTACACGCAGAGCCTGCTCGCCGCAGTGCCACGGCTCGTCCTCAAACCTGCCTGAACGCGTCGCGCAGCCGCAACGCCTAGAGCTATCTCTCTAGGGATGGCAACGCTCGAAAACCTAAGTAAATCAAAGGTTTACGAAACAACGCTGGCGCCCTAGGGACATCTACGGGGCGGAGCGCATGTTGCACCCGCACAAACTCCGTCACCCCCTCAAATCTGAGCCTACCGCTCAGGTCAAGGAGTGACCCCACCCGGGTCAGTACCGCCACGTTATCGGGCGGTTCCCTGCCTCTATAAGGAGCCTCAATGTTCAAAGTCACCCTCATCAGCAGTGCCATCCTGGTTCTGACCGCCGGCTCGGCTCTCGCTCAAGAAGCGCAGAAGCTCGAGCGCATCTCGATCACCGGGTCCAGCATCAAGCGCATTGATGCTGAAACCTCCGTGCCGGTGACGATCGTGTCGCGCGCGACGATTGACAAGTCCGGGGCTGCGAACGTGCAGGAGCTGGTGGATCGATTGAGCGTCAACAACGGCAATGGCTTGGCGCTCGGGCAATCGATCGGCGACTCCGCCGCGACAGGCCAGAGCGGGGCTTCGTTGCGCGGGCTTGGCCGCGAGCGCACGCTGGTGCTGCTCAACGGCCGGCGGCTCACGCCCTACCCGTTCTCGGGTGCAGGCGTCGACCTGAATGCCATCCCGCTCGCTGCGATCGAGCGTATCGAGGTGTTGCGAGACGGCGCCTCCGCCACCTACGGTTCCGACGCCATCGGCGGCGTCATCAACTTCATCACGCGCAAGGATTTCCGCGGCGGTGACTTCACGCTTTCGTACGAGTCACCGCAGGAAAAGCGCGGCAAGGTCGCTGGCGTGCAGGGTGGTGTGGGCTTCGGCGACCTCGCCAGCGACAAGTTCAATCTGCTGGGCACTTTCAGCTACCAGAAGTTCGACGTCATCCGCGCTGAGGATCGCGACTTCTCCAAGACCGGCAACCGCCCTGACATCGGCGTCGTCAAGTCCTCCGGCAACACATTCCCTGCCAATGCTTACCTGAACAATGACGATGGCGATTTCGTGGCCGGTGCTGCTGGCTTCCCGACCTGCGCGCCGCCCGACAGCTTCAAGGGCGGCTCGAATTGCCGCTACGACTACAGCGCCAAAATCGACATCGTGCCCAAGTCGGAACGACTGGGTGCCCTGGCGCGCGCCACGGCGCAGATCAGCCCAGACCACCAGTTGTTTGCTGAGTTTGCGTATTCGCGAAATGAGATCACGCTGGGTTCCTCCCAGACACCATCGAGCACGAGCGGCCGTCCGGACTATCTGTACCCCGGTGGCGGCAAGTACTACCCGACTGCAGCAGTCAACGCCGTGGCTCCCGGTTACAACGGCGACCTGATCATTGCCTGGCGCATCGTTGATGGCGGACAGCGCCTGACCAAGGTCACCAACGAGCTGACCCGTGCATTGGTGGGCGCCGAAGGCAGCTTGTTTGGTTGGGACTACAAGCTCGGTCTGGCCTCCACGAAGGGCAAGGCATCGGAAGACTTCCTGACGGGCAATTTTTCCGACACGCAGTTGGTGCGCGTGCTCAAGACCGGCAACGTCAATCCGTTTGGCCCGAACGACGCGGCTGGCAAGGCACTGCTGCTCGAGGCACAACTGTCAGGCAACAACCGAAAGTCGCAGACCACGACAGACAGCTTCGACCTGTCTGTGTCGCGCGAGCTATTCGCGATGCAGGGTGGCAGTGCGGCGTTGGCGGTGGGCATCGACCTGCGCAAGGATAAATACCTGGACGGCTACTCCGATATTGCCGGCTCGGGCGACATCGTCGGTGGCTCTGGCACTGCCGGCAAAGTTCAGGCACAGCGCGAAACCCGCGGCCTGTATGCTGAATTGAACCTGCCGGTGCTCAAGGAGTTGGAAGTCAACGCAGCATTGCGCACCGACAGGTACTCCGGCACCCGGGGCGAGTCGCGCGATGGTGCGCTGAGTACGGACAACCTCTCGTCCACCAGCCCCAAGCTCAGCTTCAAGTGGACACCCAGCAAGATGGTGCTGGTGCGTGGCTCCGTCGGCAAGGGCTTCCGCGCGCCAGGGCTGAACGACCTGTTCTCTCCAGCAGCCCTGACCAACACCGGCGGCAACTTCACCGACCCTTACTACAACACCCTGCGCGCTGCCAACGACAAGACTGGCTGTGAGCTCTCGCCCAATCCGAACTTCTGCGACACGCAGCTCACGGTTCAGAACAACAGCAACGCCAAGCTCAAGCCGGAGAAGTCCAAGACAGCGACGTTGGGGTTCGTGTTCGAGCCCGTGCAGGATTTGTCGCTCGGCATCGACTACTTCAACATCAAGGTCACCGACGGCATCAAGGCCGTCACGGGCGACGACATCCTGAAGGACTGGTTCGAGAAGCAGACCGGCCCCCGCGCCAGTACTTCCGTCTATGCAAACCGCTTGATCCTGGCCGAGTCGGGTTACCTCAACTACGTCAAGGCGTCGCTGGAGAATGTCGGCTCGTTGAAGGTCTCTGGTTTCGATCTGAGCGCCAAATATCGTCTGCGCACCGACCTTGGTACGTTCACACCGAGCTGGGACGGTACCGTCGTGACCAAGAGCAGTGAGACCAACGTCGTGACGGGGGTGGTTGAAGACACGCTGGGCAAGTACCGTGTGGGCGGCCCGATCTCCCGCTTCAAGCAGAACTACGCCCTCGACTGGGACGGCGTCGGATTCTCAGCCGCGCTGACCTATTTCCGTCAGAGCAGTTACGAAGACTATGACAAGGTCAAGCGTGTTCCGCACTACGACCTCTGGAACTTGCAGGCGCAGTACAAGGGGATCAAGAACATGGCCTTCACGGTCGGCGTGCTGAATCTGCTCGACAAGAAGCCGCCGTCTACCGTGCAGGAAGATTACTTCCAGGTTGGCTTCGACCCGACCTACGCCGACGTCAAGGGTCGCAGCTTCTACTTGCGCGCCAACTACAAGTTCTGATCGTCGTTGATAGACGAGGCATGACCCAGCAGGCCTTCGGGCCTGCTTTCAATTGGCATTCGACATGGACTACATCAATCCGACGCTTGACTTAGGTGCCTTGAGCGCGCGATTCGGCCGCGATCGGCGTCTGCTGATCCGCGACTTCTTCACGCCCGACGTCGCGGACGCGCTTGCGCGTGCGGTCGAGGCCGTCGACTGGAGCCTGTCCTATCGAGACAGAGATGGCGACCGCCGGCTCACCGGCGAGCAGCTGCGTGGTCTCGGCGGCAGCGAGCGAAGCCATTTGATCGATGGCATTCACGAGGTCGCTCGACACGAATTTCAGTTTTCCTTTTTTACCGAGTCCCTGGCGGACGCGATGCAGCGCGGTGATGCCGGTCTGCTCGCCCGGTTCATCCGCTGGATGGCGGACGACGCCTTCCTGTCCGTGATGCGAACCATCACCGGCGTGGCAGAAGTCAACCGTGTGTATGCCCAAGCCACCATGTACGCACCAGGCAGCTTTCTTCTCGCGCATGACGACCATGTGGATGCCGAGGACCGACGCGTTGCCTACGTCATCAACCTCACGCGGCATTGGCGTCCCGATTGGGGTGGCCTGCTGAACTTCAGCGAGCGCGATGGCAGCGTCAGTGACAGCTTCTTTCCGCACTTCAATTCGCTGTCCTTGTTTGCGGTACCACAGACGCATTTCGTTTCCTACGTTCCACCGTTCGCGCAGGGCGAGCGCAACGCGATCACAGGGTGGCTGATTGCCGCCTGATGGCCGCGTCCCAGGCGCTCGATTCGCGGGCTTTCAAATGGGAGCGACTGTTCACGAAAACTCGGCGGCGCGGCATTAGTTCCTTTTCCCCTACTTCAATTCGGTGTAATCAAGCTGTTGCACTTGCCCGGGTTAGCCCCAAGGAAAGCGCCGGAAACGCAGGGCTAAGATGCTTCCATGGCCAGGTTTGGTCGGAGGTGTGGTTCCGCTACACCCAGTTCGTGGCGATGAAACGCGTGCCCGACGGCTTTTGCCACCGGGCGTTTTTTTTGGCCAGAACAGGTGTGAAGAATCCTTACAAACCCCGGGCAAACTGCGTGTTTTCAACGAGGCGGATACGTTCTTCCCGCGATCTAGAATGCATGCCCTTCGGGGGCTAGTCGACGGCAGGAACGCAACTTCCGCCATTGCACAGTGGCCACTTTCCAGAGAGTCATTGACTGTGATTTGTAGTTGCAAGAAGGAGCGCGCATGAACTTTGCGCAGGAGAAGCAAGGCGCATCCCGGTTCACGGGCTTTGGCGTCGTTGTCCTGATTCACGTGGTGGCCATCTACGCGCTGGCCAGTGGCTTGGCGCGAGATATCGTCAAGAAGGTGACTGGCCCGATCGACGTCAAGGTGATCGAAGAGAAGGTCAAACCACCGCCGCCACCCGAAAAGGTGGTGCCGCCGCCGCCGGACCTCAAGGCCCCGCCGCCGCCCTTCGTGCCGCCGCCTGAATTCCAGGTGACCGCGCCCGCACCGCCGGCGCCGGCCATTGTGTCGACCCAGGTTGCGCCCCCCGCAGTGGCGGAAATTCGTCCGGCGCCGGCTCCAGCGCCTGCAGCGCCTCCTGCCGCGCCGCGTGGAAAGGTCACAGCCGGCATGGTTTGCACCAAGATGTCCAAGCCCGAACTGCCGTCGATGAACTGGAGCGGCGAAGCCCTCTACAAGGCAATCGCCACGGTCAAGGCTGGCCGCGTGACGTCGGTGGAAATCACCTCGCTGCGTGGTGGTGTTGACCGCAAGGCGCAACGCGCGATGCAACAAGCCATCACGCAGACGCTCCAGGAATCCTACGAATGCCCGGGCGATCATGTGTTCGAGCAGGAGTTCCAGTTCAAAGTCGATTAAGAAGCCCGCCTCGACCCTGGCGCCGCCGAGTTGGCGGCGCACTCAGACCGTATCAAACCAGAATCTTTTCCTAGGAGTTGACTCCATGATTTCTCGCATCACCGGCTTCCTTGCCGCTATCGCAATGGCCGCAACCCTGGCCAGCTCGCCTGCTCACGCGCAAGATCAGAAGCCGGCCGACGCCGCCTCGGCCGCCGTGGTTGAGGCTACTGACGCCTCGGTCGCCCCCGCTCCTGCTGCTGCCGCCTCCAAGCCGGTCGACAACCCTTACGGTCTGGCCAACATCGTCGCCCACGGCAACGTCGTTGACCAGGTCGTGCTGCTCGTCCTGGCCATCATGTCCATGGGTTCCTGGTACATCCTGGTCGTCCGCCTGTGGGACACCAGCAAGCTGTCGGCTGAAGCCAAGGATGTTCGCGCCACCTTCTTCAAGAAGCCCAGCCTGGCCGACGGCGTGCGCAGCTTGAAGGAAGAAAGCGCGTTCCGCTACATCGCCACCACGGCCATCGAAGCGTCTGAGCATCACGAAGGTACGCTGATCGAGAACATCGACCACAGCAGCTGGGTCACGATGAACGTCGACCGCGCCGTTGCCGACGTCAACACCAAGATCTCCAGCGGCCTGGGCTTCCTGGCAACCGTCGGCTCGACGGCACCCTTCATCGGCCTGTTCGGCACGGTGTGGGGCATCCTGAACGCGCTGACCGCCATCGGTCTTGCGGGTCAGGCTTCGATCGACAAGGTGGCCGGCCCCGTGGGCGCCGCGCTGATCATGACGGCCATCGGTCTGGTCGTCGCCGTGCCGGCCGTGCTGGGTTACAACTGGCTGGTCAATCGCAACAAGAGCGTCATGAGCCAGGTCCGTTCCTTCGCGGGCGATCTGCATGGCGTGCTGATGGGCAACCGCTCGGTCGCCAAGCGCTAAGCCCTGAGCTGAGCCCGTAAAGGAGCCAATGCCATGGGCATGAACGTCGGATCCTCTTCCGGCGGCGATGACGAAGTTGTCTCGACCATCAACACCACGCCCCTCGTGGACGTGATGTTGGTGTTGTTGATCATCTTCCTCATTACCGTGCCGGTGGTGACGCAGTCGATTGCGGTGAATCTCCCCAAAGAGACCAACGTCATTCGCGTCACCAAGCCTGAAAACATCGAAATCTCGGTCAGCAAGGACGGCGACGTCTATTGGGGCACGAAGCTGATTCCCGACATGGAGGAGCTGGTGAAGCGCCTCGGCAAGGAGTCGGTCAAGAACCCGCAGCCCGAGGTGCATATTCGCGGCGATGAAAAGTCCCGCTACGAGTCGGTCGGTCGCGTGATCTTCGCCAGCCAGCGCGCTGGCATCATGAAGATCAACTTCGTTACCGAGCCGCCGGCTCGTAACTGATCCCAGGAGCCAAGCATGGGAATGAATGTTGGAAGTTCGTCGCCGGACGCCGAACCCGAAGTCATGATGGACGTCAATACGACGCCCCTGATTGACGTGATGCTGGTGTTGCTGGTGATGTTGATCATCACCATCCCTATCCAGTTGCACACGGTCAACCTGGATATGCCACCGCCTAGTGCGACGCCGCCGGCGCCGGATCCGATCATCCACACCGTCATGATCGACTTTGACGGCACCATCTACTGGGACGAGAACGCGCTGCCCAACATCGACGCCGTGAATGCCAAGATGCAGGAAACCGGCGTTCTGCCGCCTTCCGAGCAGCCGGAAATTCACATCAAGCCGAACAAGCTCGTCGACTACGGTGTGGTGGCTGCGGTGATGGCCTCGGCCCAGCGCAACAACGTCAAGAAGATGGGCATGGTTGGTAACGAGCAATACGTCAAGTGACGTGCTCGCGGGCCAATTGACGCCGATACTTTGATGCGCGCTGCCCGAGAGGGCGGCGCGTTTTCGCTTTTCAGGAGAGCAAGTTGATGACTTTGAAAACCGTGGTTGCCGCAGCCGTTGGTGTCCTGGCCCTGTCTTTGAATGGCGCGCCGGGCGCCGAGTTCGGCTTCAGCCAAGCGGCTGCCCAGGACAGCGTCCGCAAGGAAGTCGGTACGCCGCTGACCGAAGCCAGCAGGCTGGTCAAGGCCGGCAAGTTCAAGGATGCGCTGAACAAGCTGCGCGATGCCGAAGCCGTTGGCGGCCGCACGGCCGGCGAGAACAACGCCATCGAAGGCGTGCGCTTCTCAGCCGCCATGGGCGCCAATGAGCCCGACACGATGGTGCGGTCGTTCGAAACCTTGAAGGGTGCGGGAAAGTTGTCGGGTGCACAGCAGCTGCAGTACATGGAAGCCATCGCCGGCACCTATCTGCGCAACCGTGACGGCGGCAAGGCCCTGACCTGGGCGCAGCGCTACTTCAAGGACGGCGGCAACAGCTCGACGATGAAGCAAGTCCTGCAGAACGCGCAGTTCGCTTCCGGCGACATGACCGGCGCGATCAAGGACACACTGGAAGAGATTTCTGCCGACGAGCGCGCTGGCCGTGCCCCGTCCAAGGACAAGCTCAATCTGCTGTTGTACGCGGCCCAGAAGAAGGGTGATGCCAATGCCGAAGGCATCGCGACCGAAAAGCTGCTGAACTACTACCCGGATCCCAAGCTCTGGGCCCAGATCCTGGGCGGCTTGCCGCAGAAGAAGAGCTTCGATGGCAGCCGCTACGCGCTTGACCTCTACCGCCTGCGCCTGGCCACCGGCAACATGTCGCGTGGCGCCGAGGACTACATGGAGATGGCCCAACTGGCCGCCCAGGCTGATGTCCCGGAAGAGGGCAAGCAGGTTGTCGAGAAGGGTTTTGCGGCCAACGTGCTGGGTCAAGGTGCCGAAGGCGCCCGCCACAAGCGCCTGGCAGACCTGATGGTCAAGAAGATCGCCGAAGCCAAGGCGGGCGCGGCGGCCAACGAAAAAGCCGCCATGGTCTCCAAGGATGGCGACGCTCTGGTGACGCTGGGCATGGCCAACGCTTTCGGCGGCAACGCCAAGAAGGGTGTCGAGCAGATCGAGGCAGGGATCTCCAAAGGCAACCTGAAGCGCCCTGAAGACGCCAAGCTGCACCTTGGGCTGGCGCATCAACTGGCGGGTGACCATGCCAAGGCTGTGGCCGCGTGGAAGTCGGTCAAGGGCACGGAAGGCGCCGCCGATCTGGCCCGCCTGTGGATCGTCCAGTCGCGCAAGCACTGATCACGGCCGGCTGCAAATCGCAAGCCAAACAAGACGGGCCTGGTGCGAACCAGGCCCGTTTCTATTCCGGCTGCGGGTGGCTCACCGGCTCACCTGGGCGCCAGGCGGATCGCTCCGTCGAGGCGGATGACCTCACCGTTCAGCATCTCGTTCGTGACGATCTGGTGCACGAGCTTGGCGTAGTCCTGGGGCGTGCCCAGGCGGCTCGGGAAGGGCACGCTGGCGGCCAGCGCGTCCTGCACTTCCTGTGGCATGCCGAACAGCATTGGCGTGCCGAAGATGCCCGGGGCGATGGTCATGTTGCGGATGCCGTTGCGGGCCAGGTCGCGGGCAATCGGCAGCGTCATGCCGACGACGCCGCCCTTGGAGGCCGAGTAGGCCGCCTGGCCGATCTGTCCGTCATAGGCGGCGACTGAAGCCGTAGAGATCAGCACGCCGCGTTCGCCGGTCGGTTCGGGCTCGTTCTTGGCCATCGCTTCAGCGGCAAGGCGAATCATGTTGAACGTGCCGATCAGGTTGACCGTGATGGTCTTGCTGAACGCGGCCAGGGGGTGGGCGCCTTCCTTGCCGACGGTCTTGATCGCTGGCGCGATGCCGGCGCAATTGACCAGCCCCACCAACTTGCCGAGGCCTGTGGCAGCCGCGATGGCCGCCTGGCCATCGGCCTCCTGGCTGACGTCGCACTTGACGTAGACGCCGCCGATCTCGGTGGCAACCTGCGCGCCGCGATCGGCCTGCAGGTCCGCGATGACGACCTTGGCGCCGTGGCCGGCCAGCATGCGTGCCGTACCTTCGCCGAGGCCCGAGGCGCCGCCGGTGACGATGAACACCTTGCCTGCGATTTCCATGGTGAGGAACTCCTGGTTGACGTGAACGTCAATTGTGGACGACAAAAAAGCCGCAGGGCTTGCGCGCTGCGGCTTCCTGGTGGGGAGAGATGACTCGTCGTCTCAGCTCAGCGCCGCCAGCGCACGTTGCGTGATCTCGTCGACCGTGCCGATGCCCTCAATGCGACGGTACTTGGGCGCTACGGCGTCGCCAGTGGCGGCCCACTGCGAGTAGTAGTCGACCAGCGGGCGCGTCTGCGCGGAGTAGACGTCCAGACGCTTCTTGACCGTTTCTTCCTTGTCGTCGTCGCGCTGCACCAGCGCTTCGCCGGTCGCATCGTCCAGGCCTTCGACCTTGGGTGGGTTGAACTTGACGTGGTAGGTGCGGCCCGAGGCGGGGTGAGAGCGGCGGCCGCTCATGCGCTCGATGATGGCGTCGAAGGGCACGTCGATTTCCAGCACGTAGTCCAGCTTCACGCCGGCTGCCTTCATCGCGTCGGCCTGCGGAATGGTGCGGGGGAAGCCGTCGAATAAGAAGCCCGTAGCGCAGTCCGGCTGCGCGATGCGTTCCTTGACCAGATCGATGATCAGGTCGTCGCTGACCAGCGCACCGGACTTCATGACGGCGTCAGCCTTCAGGCCCAGGGGTGTGCCGGCCTTGACGGCTGCGCGCAGCATGTCGCCGGTGGAGATCTGCGGAATGCCGAATTGCTTGCAGATGAAGGCCGCTTGGGTGCCTTTGCCGGCGCCGGGGGCGCCCAGAAGAATCAGTCGCATGGGTCTCCTCGTTGTGTCGGGACCGTTAAAAACGCCCCGCTTCGGTCAGCGCCCGAGTATCGCATGTGGACTTTCGCCGGCCTGACGCCAGCGAGGCGTTCAGGCCAGCAGCAGGCGCCTGACGTGCTCCAGATCCTCGGGCGTGTCGACACCCGGGCCGGGCCGTTCGGCGCTGACGTGCACGGCGATGCGCTCGCCATGCCACAGCACGCGCAACTGCTCCAGCGACTCGATCTGCTCCAGCGGGCTGACCGCCAGCGTGGGGAAGCGGCGCAGGAAGCCGGCGCGGTAGGCGTAGAGGCCGACGTGGCGCAGCGCCTGGTTGGGCTGGCCCGCGCCGTCACGCCACCAGGCGATGGGCGCGCGCGAGAAGTAGAGAGCGCGGCCCGCCTTGTCGGTCACGAGTTTGACGACGTTGGGGTTCGCAAACTCGGCAGGGTCGGTCAGCGCGTGGGCCACGGTCGCCATGACGCAGTCGGTTTGAGCGACCAGCGTCGCCGCGCAGGCGTCGATCATGGCGGGCGCGATCAGCGGTTCGTCGCCCTGCACGTTGACGACGACAGCGTCATCGGCCAGGCCGAGCTGCTCGACGGCCTCGGCGAGGCGGTCGCTGCCGGAGGGATGGTCGGCGCGCGTCATCAGCGCGCGCACGCCGTGGGCCGCGCAGGCGGCGGCAACTTCCGGCGCATCGGTGGCCACGACGACTTGGCTCGCGCCCGACTCAGCCGCGCGTTGCGCAACGCGCACGATCATCGGCAAGCCGGCAATGTCGGCCAGCGGCTTGTTGGGCAATCGCGTGGACGCCAGCCGCGCCGGGATGATGACTGTGAAGGTCACGGCGCGAGCGTGACGGGCGGCGGTGCCGCGTCCGGGTCCCAGGACTTGGCTTCGCTCTCCAGCATCAGCGGGATGCCGTCGCGGATGGGGAAGGCCAGGCGGTCGGCGCGGCAGGCCAGGGCCGGCAGTTCACCTTCGCGCAGCAGCGTCAGCGGCCCCTTGCACAGCGGGCAGACCAGCATTTCGATCAGTCGTTGATCCATCGGGACGGAAACAGGCGTTGGAGTTGGGCGTCCAGCGCGGCCTCGAAGGCGGCGCCGGGCGAGAAGTCTAGCGCCACGACCCAGACGGGCAGGGCGCCGACGCGCTCGGGAGGCAGCTTGACGGCGTCCTTCTCGGTCAGCACGACGCCTGCTGCGTCGGCCGACCAAGGCAGCGTGGCGAAGTCGGCATGGTCGGGCAGCGCCAGCGCGTCGCACTGCAGGCCCTGCGCGGCCAGCATGTCGAAGAAGCGCTGCGGGCGGGCGATGCCGGCGACGGCCAGCAGGCCTGGTCGGTTGCGCAGAGCCAGCAGCGCATCCAGGGTCACGCGCTCTCCGCCCCACCAGCCGGCCAGCGGCACGGCACCGGTCAGCCGGCGCTCGGCGACGAAGCCGGGCAAGGCGGTGCTGGGCTGCGGTGCGTTGTAGATGACGAGATGGTCGTCTGCGAGTACTTCGGGCGGCTGTCGCAGCGGCCCGGCGGGCAGTAGCCGGCCGTTGCCCAGGCCGCGCTCATCGAAGACGAGCAGGCTCAGGCGCCGTGGCAGCCGCCAGTGCTGCAGGCCGTCATCGCTGACGAGCAGGTCCAGCTCGGGGTGTGCGGCCAGCAGCGCCCGCGCGGCGGCGATGCGGTCGCGGCCCACAGCCACCGGCACGCGGCCGCGCAGGTGGATGAGCAGCGGTTCGTCGCCCACCTCGCGTGCGGTGGCCGCGCGGCTGACGAGGCGCACGCTGTCGCCTTCACGCCCGTAGCCGCGCGACACGACGCCGGCCCTCAAGCCCCGTGCGCGCAGCAACTCCAGCAGGGCGAGTGTCGTGGGCGTCTTGCCGGCGCCGCCGACGATCCAGTTGCCGACGACGATGACCGGCACGGGCAACGTCTCGACGCGCTTCAGGCCGAACAGGTAGGCCAGGCGACGCAGCGCCAGCAGCGCGCCGTAAAGCCAGCTCAACGGCAGCAGCGCGGCAGACAGCGCCCCGCCACTCAACCACTGGGCCTGCAGCCGGTCAGCGAGCGTCGGTCTGCGCGGCGAAGGTGACACGGGTCAGGCCGACGCGGCGGGCCGCGTCCATCACATTGATGACGGCCTGGTGGGGCGTGGCGGCGTCGGCCGAGATGATGAGCGACGCCTCGGCGTTGCCGCCCGAGGCTTGCCGCAGCGCACCGATGAGGATGTCGACCGAGCGGCCTTCCACCGGCTGGCGGTTGATGACGAAGCGACCATCGGCGGCGATGCCGACGATGACCTCCTGCGGCCTGTCCTTGAGCTTGTCCGAGTCGGCCGAGGGCAGGGTGATCTGCAGCTCGGTGAACTTGGAATAGGTCGTCGACAGCATCAGGAAGATCAGGATCACCAACAGCACGTCGATGAAGGGGATCAGGTTGATCTCCGGCGGCTCGCGGTGGGGGGGGCGGAAGCGCATCGCGTTCTCGGTGGGTTCAGGCCGTGGTGTAACGGCGCAGTTGGCCCAGCATCCGGTCGGCGGCGGCTTCGAGTTCGAGCACGTGCTCCTCGATGCGGCCGCGGAAGTAGCGGTAGAACATCAGCGCCGGAATGGCGATCATCAGGCCGAAGGCGGTGTTGTAGAGCGCGATGGAGATGCCGTGCGCGAGCTGGGCGGGGTTGCCGCCGCCGGGCGTCTGGCTGCCGAAGATCTCGATCATGCCGACCACCGTACCGAACAGCCCCAGCAGTGGCGCGGCGGTGGCGATGGTGCCCAGCGTGTTCATGTAGCGCTCAAGCTGGTGCACGGCGCGGCGGCCGGCGAATTCGAACACCATGCGCAGCTTGCCTTCCGGCATCTGCGGCTCGGCAGTGACGGCGCGCAGGCCCGAGGCCAGCACCTCGCCGAGCAGCGAGTTCTCGGCCAGGCGGTCCACCATCTCGGGCGCAGGCAGCTGCTGGGCGCTGACGTTCAGCACCTCCTCCAGCAGGCGTGGAGGCAGGATGCGGCTGGTGCGCAGGCTGGTGAACCGCTCAATGATGAGGGCCAGGGCCACGACGGAGCACAGGAGCAAGGGCCAGATGGGCCAACCGGCGGCTTGTATGATCGAAAACAAGGGCGTCCCCGTCGAAAAAAAGCGGCCGCTGACGGGCCGGGATTGCGCGGGATTATGGACCCAGGCTTGGCACGTCCGCCCGGTGCTTCAACGCCAAGAAAGCGTTCTCACAATCCACCGTTGCTGTGGATAACTTTGTGGGCAAGCCCGTGGCGCTGGCCCGCAGAGGCCGTCAAATCAAGGCCTTGGACAACTTGCCTCAAGTTTGAGCAGCGGAATTCGAATTGAAAAACAAGGCCTTATGTGCTCATGACAGCGCCGTGACAGGCGCCATGAGCCGAAATTGCCCGCCAGCCCAGCATTGGCGCGGCTGTGGACTTCCCGGCCCGCGCCGGCATTGGGTTTGCGCGTGATTGACGGGCGCGAGGCCGCATCAAATCGTCGTGTCTGGGGTGTGGCCGGCCTGCTGGAGGCCGTCGGCCAGAGCCTGGCGGAGCGGTTCTCGGTCGTCGCGGTTGGCGGCGAGCTCACGGGCTTCACGCGGGCGGCCAGCGGCCACTGCTACTTCGGGCTGAAGGATGCCGATGGCCTGGGGGCCAGCCTGCGCTGCGCGATGTTCCGCCGTGCGGCGGCGATGCTGGACTTCACGCCGGCCGACGGCGCGCTGGTCGAGCTGCGTGGCCGCGTCGCCGTCTACGAGCCGCGTGGCGAGCTGCAGTTCGTTGTCGAGGCCATGCGCCGCGCCGGCGCGGGCACGCTGTACGAGCAGTTCCTGAAGCTGCGTGCGCGGCTGGCGGCAGAGGGCCTGTTCGACGAAGACGCCAAGCGACCGCTGCCGACGCTGCCGCGGCGCATCGGCGTCGTCACGTCGACGGCGGGCGCGGCCCTGCATGACGTGCTCACCGCGCTGGCGCGGCGCGCGCCGCAGATCGAGATCGTCATCTACCCCAGCCCCGTGCAGGGCGTGGAGGCGCCGCCGGCCCTCGTCAATGCTTTGCGCATTGCCAACGAGCGCGCCGAGGTGGACCTGCTGCTGCTGGTGCGCGGCGGTGGCTCGCTGGAGGACCTGTGGGCCTTCAACGACGAGCGCGTCGTGCGCGCCGTCGCGGCGTCGTTGCTGCCGGTCGTCTGCGGCGTGGGCCACGAGACCGACGTGACGCTCTGCGACCTCGCCGCCGACCTGCGTGCGCCCACGCCCACGGCCGCCGCCGAGCTGGCTGCGCCGTCCCGCACCGCGCTGCTGCAGATGCTGGCCAGCCTGGAGCGGTCCGTGGCCCTGCGCACCGAGCAGCGGCTGCAGAGCCTGGGCCAGCGGCTGGACCGCATCGCGCTGCGCCTGGCCCGCCCGAGTGACGCGCTGGCCCGCCAACGCCGACAGCTGGACCTGCTCGCCCAGCGCGCTGCGGCGGCGCCGGGCCGGCGGGTCGAGCTGCAGCGCCAGCGCCTAGCCCATCTGGCGCCGCGCCCGGCCCGTGCCTTGGCAGAAACGCTGCGCCGCCAAGCCGTGCGGCTGGACGCGTTGCAGGCCCGCCTGCAGGCGTTGGACCCCCAGCACGTACTGGCCCGTGGCTATGCCTGGCTGGACGACGGGCAGGGCGGCGCGATCACCTCGGTGCACACGCTGCTGCCCGGTCACGAGGTGCGCGCGGTGCTGGCCGATGGCAGCGCCGACCTGCGCGTTCTTGGGGTACTGCCTTCGCCACAAGGGTGATGCTCGCTCCCTACAATCCGCCGCGTCCCCCTTCCCCCCAAACATTTGAGGATTCCACGATGGAACACACGCTGCCCCCGCTGCCTTTCCCCATTGACTCGCTGGCCCCGCACTACAGCAAGGAAACGCTGGAGTTCCACCACGGCAAGCACCACAACGCCTACGTGGTCAACCTCAACAACCTGCAAAAGGGCACCGAGTTCGAAGCGATGACGCTCGAAGAGATCGTCAAGACGAGCTCCGGCGGCATCTACAACAACGCCGCGCAGATCTGGAACCACACCTTCTTCTGGAACTGCATGAAGCCGCAAGGCGGCGGCGAGCCCAGTGGCGCGCTGGCCGAGGCCATCAACGCCAAGTGGGGCAGCTATGCGGCCTTCAAGGAAGCCTTCGTGAAGAGCGCCGTCGGCAACTTCGGTTCCGGCTGGACCTGGCTCGTGAAGAAGGCCGACGGCTCCGTCGACATCGTCAACACCGGCGCCGCCGGCACGCCGCTGACCACCGCCGACAAGGCCCTGCTGACTGTCGACGTGTGGGAACACGCCTACTACATCGACTACCGCAACCTGCGCCCCAAGTTCGTCGAAGCGTTCCTGTCGAACCTGGTCAACTGGTCGTTCGCCGAAGCCAACTTCGCCTGATCTCGATTCGCTTGATCAAAGGCCGGCGTCAGCCGGCCTTTTTTTCATTGCGAGACCTGGATCACGCGCCGCACCATCGGGTAGACCTGGTGCTGCCAGCGCCGCCCGCTGAACACACCGTAGTGGCCGACGTTGGGCTGGATGTAGTGGGTGCGCAGATACATCTTCAGGCTGCTGGCCAGATCCTGCGCGGCCAGCGTCTGGCCTACCGCGCAGATGTCGTCGCGCTCGCCTTCCACGGTCAGCAGCGCGGTGCGGCGGATGGCGGCGGGGTCGACGCGGCGGCCCTTGAACATCATCTCCCCGCGTGGCAGGTCGTAGGTCTGGAAGACGCTCTCCACCGTCTCCAGGTAGAAGTCCGCCGCCAGGTCGGCCACGGCCATGTATTCCTCGTAGAACAGGCGCGTCACCTCGGCCTTGTCGAACTCGTCGGCAACGATGTGCTTGTAGTAGTCCTTGAAGGCGTTGGTGTGCCGGTCCTTGTTCATGCTCATGAACGCCGACAGCTGCACGAAGCCCGGGTAGACCCGCCGCCCCGCGCCGCCGTGCTGCCAGGGCACGTTGCTGATCAGGTTCTTGCGAAACCATTCGATCGGCTTGCTCGTCGCCAGCTCGTTCACCGCCGTTGGGTTGACGCGGCAGTCGATGGGGCCGGCCATCAGCGTCAGGCTGGCCGGCGTGGCGGGGTGGTCGTCCTCGGCCATCACGGCCACGGCGGCCAGCGCGCTCACGCAGGGCTGGCAGACCGCCACGACATTGGCGCCGGGGCCCATGATGGCGAGAAAGTCGATGAGGTGCTGGGTGTATTCGTCCAGCCCGAAGCGGCCGGCCGACATGGGCACGTCGCGCACGTTGTGCCAGTCGGTGACGTAGACGTCGTGGTCCTGCAGCAGCGTGCGCACCGAGTCGCGCAGCAGCGTGGCGAAGTGGCCCGACATCGGCGCGACCACCAGCACCTTGGGGGCGGCTGGCGCGCCCTCGCGGCGAAAGCGCAGCAGCGTGGCAAACGGCGTGGTCAGCACGGTTTCTTCTGTCACCGGCCAGCACTCGCCGCCGGTGGCAACGACGTCTGCGATGCGCCAGGGCGGGCGTTTGTGCGTGACCTGGGCCAGTTCGAACACCTGGCCGGCAGCGGCCATGTGGCGCGCGGGCAGCCAGCCGCTGGCGGCCACGCTGGGTTCTTGCAGGAAGGGCAGTGACCAGCGCGTCACCGCACGCAGCGGCCACAGCAGATCGGTGTGAGCCTGGTAGGCGGGGTACATGGGGTCTCCTGCGTTTTGGTGGTGCCTGAAGCATCGCAAGGAGCGAGCCAGCATGGCATGGGGCTTGCGTCGAAGCAGAGGAAGCCCCCGACAACAAGGAGATGCCCATGCCCGTTGCCACGCCGACCAAGCCCACGGCTCGCAAGTCCAGCAAGGCCATCGCGCCGCCCGCGCCTGCGCTTCAGTTAGCCACGCTGACGCTGAGCAGCAAGAACTACTCCTCCTGGTCGCTGCGCGGCTGGCTGCTGGCCCGTTTCGCGGGGCTGACCTTCGACGAGGTCATGCTGCCGCCCGACGACGCGGATGCCAGGAAGGAACTGCTGTTGCTGGCGCCGTCCATCCGCGTGCCCTGCCTGCGCCACGAGGGTGCGACGGTGTGGAACACGTTGGCCATCGCCGAGTACCTGAACGAGACCTTTCCCAAGGCCGGGCTTTGGCCGCTGGACCGCGTGGCGCGGGCCCATGCGCGTGCCGTCTGCGGCGAGATGAACTCCGGCTTCGCCAACCTGCGCTCGGCGCTACCGATGAACCTCAAGGGGCGTTTCCCCAACCACAAGATCTGGGCCGGCGCCAAGCCCGACATCGAGCGCATCGTCGAGATCTGGAGCGAATGCCTGGCGAACTACGGCGGGCCCTTCCTGTTCGGCAAAAAGCGCAGCGCAGCCGACGCGATCTTCGCGCCCGTGGCCACTCGCTTCATGACCTATGGCGTGGCGTTGCCGCAGGCGTGCAAGGCTTACTGCGACACCATCATGGCCATGCCGGAGATGCTGACCTGGATTGCCGAAGCCAAGCAGGAGCCTGAGGAAATCGAGCTGCTGGACATGGACTTCTAAGCGCGTTGAACGTTCAAGCCCAGGGCGTCGGGATCGGAACGTCGCAGGGCGGTGGCGCGTCGATCGACTTGAAGTCTGCCGGCGACACGATCTCCAGGTACTCCATGTCCGGTGAGTAGTCGAACAGGTAGTGCACGATGCCGGGGCGCTGGTGCACGCAGTCGCCGGCCTCGACGAGGGTCTCCTGGTCGCCGTACATGAACTTGGCCCAACCCTTGGTCATCAGCACGATCTGGAAATCCGCCTCATGGCGGTGCCATCCCGTGCCCTTTTCAGGAGCCATGTTCGCCTTCACAAGGTGCGCAACGACGCGCCCACCCGTGGCGGCGGAGATGCCGAGGTCGCGGTAGAGGAAGAAATCCCTCAGGCCGTCACTGCGCCAGGGCGTGTCGCCCGGCTTCACGTGAGAGAAGGTCGTGCCCGAGGTCGTGCCCGAGGTGGTGCTCGAAGCAGCGATGGGTTCCGAAAGATCCGACATGGCTGGGCCTCCTGAAATGCTGGGGAGGCCCTGCGGGCATGCAAGACGCATTCCCGAAAGCTCGCGGCTGCGGCTGCGTTGTGCATCGAGCCAACTCACGGGCGCGCGCAGCCATGGCCAGGGGCGAAAAGCGAATGCCTTGACGCAGGTCATGGGCTGCGCCTGAGGTTCGCCCTAGATTGTTGGCGTGAGCGCTCCTCCCTCTGGCTTGCACGCGGCTGATGCCGACGCGCAGGCACTAGCCCCTTTCACGACCTGGCCCGACGGCCCGGGCGGCGTGGCGCTGTCGCAGCTGCAGGTGGCGGGCATGCATTGCGCGGCCTGCTCGGGCCTGATCGAGGCGGCGCTGCTGAAGCTGCCCGGCGTGCAGGGCGCCAGCGTCAATGCGGCGTCGGCGCGGCTGGCGCTGCGCTGGCGGCCTTCGCTGCTCGCGCTGGCCGATGTGCTCGCCGCGCTGCAGGTTGCCGGCTACCGCGCCACGCCCGACGTCGCCGCGCCGGCCCGCGAGCTGCGCCGGCAGGAGCGGCGCCAGGCGCTGTGGCGGCTGTTCGTGGCGGGCTTCATGATGATGCAGGTCATGATGCTCGCGGTGCCGGCCTACCTGGCCGCTGCCGGCGACCTGGCACCCGACCTGGACCGCCTGCTGCGCTGGGGCAGCTGGGTGCTGACGCTGCCTGTCATGGCCTTTGCGGCTGGGCCGTTCTTCAGCGGTGCGTGGCGGCAACTGCGCGGCGGGCGGCTGGGCATGGACGTGCCCGTGGCCGTGGGCATCGCGGTCACTTTCATCGCCAGTACCGGCGCGCTGTTCGACCCCGGCGGCGCGCTGGGCCACGAGGTCTACTTCGACTCGTTGACGATGTTCGTCGCGCTGCTGCTGCTGGCGCGCTGGTTCGAGCTGGGCGCGCGCCACCGCGCGGCGGATGCGTTAGAGGCGGTGGCGGGTTCGCTGCCGATGTCGGCGGCGCGATTGCATGACGACGGCACGAGCGAGCGCGTGCCACCCGAGGCGCTGCGTGTGGGCGACCGCATCCGCGTCGCGGCCGGCGAGGCGTTCGCGGCCGATGGCTGCGTGCTGTCGGGCCGGGGCTTCGTGAACGAAGCGCTGCTGACGGGCGAATCGGCACCGGTGGCCAAGGCCGTGGGCGATGCGGTGGTGGCCGGCAGCATCAACGTCGACGGCTCGCTCGTCGTCGCCGTGCAGCGCGTGGGTGCCGACACCACGGCGCAGGGCATCGTGCGGCTGATGCAGCAGGCGCAGAGCCAGCGGCCGCTTGCAGGCGGAATCGTCGACCGCGTCGCCGCAGGCTTCACGGCGGTCGTGCTGCTGCTGCTGCTGGCGCTGGCGGCCGGCGCGGCTTGGTGGTGGATAGACCCGTCACGCGCGGTGGCCGTTGCGGTGGCCGTGTTGATCGTCACCTGCCCCTGCGCGTTGACGCTGGCAGCGCCCGCCGCCTGGCTGACCGCCAGCGGCGCACTGGCGCGACGCGGGCTGCTGCTGACGGATCTCTCTGCGCTGGAGCGGCTGTGCGCGGTGGACACCGTCGTCTTCGACAAGACCGGCACGCTCGGCGAGGAGCGCCTGCAACTGCTTCGGCATTGGGCGGGCGAAGGCGTCGACGCCGACGCGCTGCTGGCCGTGGCGCGCAGCCTGGCCGCGCTGTCGCGACACCCGCATGCGCAGGCACTCGCCGACGGCAGCGGTGCCGGCGCCTGGACGGAGGTGCTTGAAGTGGCCGGGCGCGGCGTGCAGGCGCGCGACGCGGCCGGCACGCTGTGGCGCCTGGGCGCGCCGTCCTGGATCAATGAACGGCCCGACCGGGCGGCGCGGCTGGCCTTGGGCGGTGGCGGCCAGGTGCTGTGGCTGGACCTGGCCGAGGCGCCGCGCGCCGACGCCGCCGAGGCCGTTGCGGCGTTGCGCAAGCAAGGTCAGCGCGTGCGCCTGTTGTCGGGCGATCAGCCTGCCGCCGTGGCGCGCATGGCCGCCGCGCTGGACATCGCGCTCTGGCAAGCGGGCGCCACGCCGGAGTCCAAGCTCGCCGCCGTGCGCGAGTGGCAGGCCGCAGGCGAGCGCGTGCTGATGGTGGGCGACGGCATCAACGACGCGCCGGTGCTGGCGGCGGCCGACGTGCGGATTGCGATGGGGCAGGGCGCGATGCTGGCGCGCAGCGCGGCGGATGCGCTGCTGCTGTCCAACCGCCTGATGGCGCTGCCCTACGCGCTGGCGTTGGCGAAGAAGACGCGCGGGGTGCTGCGCCAGAACCTGGCCTGGGCGGCGCTCTACAACCTGGCCTGTGTGCCGCTGGCACTGGCCGGTTGGTTGCCGCCGCTGGCCGCAGGCGTGGGCATGGCATGCAGCTCTCTCTTCGTCGTACTGAACGCGCAGAGACTGGCGCGCTGATGGACATCCTCTACCTGCTCATCCCGTTTTCGGTGGTGCTCGTGCTGCTGATCGTGGCGGTGTTTGGCTGGGCCGTGCACGCCGGGCAACTGGATGGCTTCGAAAGCGAGGCTGAACGCATCTTGCTTGACGAGGATCAAGGGCCCTGAGCCCTCCACCGAGAAGAATCGTTCGCATCAGACTGAAGGAGTTCCGATGGCGAACGACAGAGTCCTGGCGGCATCAGAAGCCACAGCCGGGACGACATACGAGGACGGGCCCGTACGCGCATTCGCGCTGGCCGCCGTGCTCTGGGGCGTGGTGGGCATGACGGTGGGCGTGTTCATCGCCGCCCAGCTGGCCTGGCCGGACTTGAACTTCGGCATCTCATGGTTGAGTTATGGCCGCCTGCGGCCACTGCACACCAACGCCGTCATCTTCGCCTTTGGCGGCTGCACGCTGATGGCGACGAGCTACCACGTCGTGCAGCGCACGGGCCAGACGCGCCTGTTCGCGCCCATGCTGGCCTGGTTCCACTTCTGGGCCTGGCAGGCCGTCATCGTCGGCGCGGCCATCACGCTGCCCATGGGCTTCACGCGTGGCAAGGAATACGCGGAGCTTGAGTGGCCCATCGGCATCCTGATCACCATCGCCTGGGTGTCGTACGCCATCGTCTTCTTCGGCACCGTCGGACGCCGCAAGATCCGCCACATCTACGTGGCCAACTGGTTCTTCGGCGCTTTCATCCTCACCGTGGCGCTGCTGCATCTCGTCAACGGTGCGGTGCTGCCCGTCACGTTCTGGAAGAGTTATTCGGCCTATGCCGGCGTGCAGGACGCGATGGTGCAATGGTGGTACGGCCATAACGCGGTGGGCTTCTTCCTGACCGCAGGCTTCCTCGGGATGATGTATTACTACATCCCCAAGCAGGCCGAGCGGCCGATCTACAGCTACCGCCTGTCCATCGTCCACTTCTGGGCGCTGATCTTCACCTACATGTGGGCGGGGCCCCATCACCTGCACTACACCGCGTTGCCCGACTGGGCGCAGAGCGTGGGCATGGTCTTCAGCCTGGTGCTGCTGGCGCCGAGCTGGGGCGGCATGATCAACGGCGTCATGACGCTGTCGGGTGCCTGGCACAAACTGCGTGACGACCCCATCCTGAAGTTCCTCATCGTCTCGCTGAGCTTCTACGGCATGTCGACCTTCGAGGGGCCGATGATGTCGATCAAGACGGTCAATGCGCTGTCGCACTACACCGACTGGACCGTCGGCCATGTGCACTCCGGCGCGCTGGGTTGGGTCGGCCTGATCTCGATGGGGTCGCTGTATCACCTGATCCCGCGCATGTTCGGCCGCACGCAGATGTACTCCAAGAGTGCCATCGAGTTGCACTTCTGGATCGCGACGCTGGGCATCGTGCTCTACATCGCCGCGATGTGGATTGCTGGCGTCATGCAGGGCCTGATGTGGCGCGCGGTCAACCCCGACGGCACGCTGGTCTACACCTTCGTCGAAGGCGTCAAGGCGACCTGGCCGTTCTATGTGACACGGCTGGTGGGTGGGTTGATGTACCTGGCCGGGATGCTGGTGATGGTCTGGAACGTCGTCAAGACGGTGCAGGCCGGCAAGCCCGAGCGCGTGCGAATTCCCCAGGTCCTGGCACACGCTTGAGGAGGCCGACATGAGCAACAACAACACTGAACGAGTCACCGGCCACCAGCGCATCGAGACCAGCAACCTGCTGATGATCGTGCTGGTGCTGCTGACGGTCGCCGTCGGCGGCTTCGTCGAGATCGTGCCGCTGTTCTTCCAGCGCTCGACCACGCAGCCCGCACCCGGCCTCAAGCCCTACACCGCGCTGCAGGTCGCCGGCCGCGACATCTATGTGCGCGAGGGTTGCTACAACTGCCACTCGCAGATGATCCGCCCGCTGCTGGCCGAGACGCTGCGCTACGGCGAGTATTCCAAGGCCGGCGAGTTCGTCTATGACCGCCCCTTCCAGTGGGGCAGCAAGCGCACCGGGCCCGACCTGCACCGCGTGGGCGGGAAGTACAGCGACGACTGGCATCGCATCCACCTGAACAACCCGCGCGACCTGGTGCCGGAGTCCAACATGCCGGCCTACACCTGGTTGGTCAACGAGCCGGTGGACGCTGCCGGGCTACCCGCACGGTTGAGCGCACTGCGCACGTTGGGCGCGCCCTACAGCGACGCCGAGGTGCAGGGCGCGGCGCAGGCCGCCACCGGTAAGACCGAGATGGACGCGGTGATCGCCTATCTGCAGGTCCTCGGCACGTCAGGCGCATTGGCAAAAGCGGAAACGGCAACGGCAACGGCAAAAGAGGCTCCCCGTGGGAATCAATGAACTTCGCGTGGCGGTGACCCTGGTGTCGCTGGCCGTCTTCATCGGCATCGTCGTCTGGGCCTGGCGTGGCCACTTCGATGCAGCGGCGCAGCTCCCGCTTGAGGGAGGCGACCAATGAGCGACTTCTTCAACGAGGGCTGGTCGATCTTCGTCGCGGCGGCCACGCTGCTGGGCCTGGCGGCCTGCATCGCGCTGCTGGTCATCGCCAGCCGCCGCCAGCCTTCGGCCGCAGACAACACCACCGGCCACGTCTGGGACGAGGATCTGCGCGAGCTGAACAACCCGCTGCCGCTGTGGTGGATGGGCCTGTTCGTGCTGACGGTGGTGTTCGCCGGCGGCTACCTGGCGCTGTACCCGGGGCTGGGCAGCGTGGCCGGCACGCTGGGCTGGACGAGCACGGCCGAGCATGCCGAGGAGATCGCCCAGGCGCGCGCCGCGATGGCGCCGGTCTACGCGGGCTTCGCCGGCCAGTCCCCCGAGCAACTCGCCAAGGACCCCAAGGCCCACGCCATCGGCGAGCGCCTGTTCGCCAACAACTGCGCCCAATGCCACGGGTCGGACGCCAAGGGCTCCAAGGGCTTCCCCAACTTGACCGACAAGGACTGGCTCTGGGGCGGCAGCACCAAAGCGCTCGGCGACGTATTCGCGCCAAGGCACCTTGTTGCCTTTGTCGAGGAAACCCCAGCCCTGCACGCGCGGTCCGGTG
>NZ_JBDSQX010000205.1:0-23364 GCF_039929605.1 Roseateles sp. | reverse complement strand
GGCCCCGGGTTCCGAGCATCGCAGGGCACCCCTCGCAGAGGGGCGACGGAACAGGGGCGACTTTTTGCCTTCTTTTTGGTCGCTCAAAAAGAAGGTCGCCCGCCGGGGCGAACTCCCGGCTGGGCCTGGCCAACAAGCAGAAGCAACGAATCACCGCGCCCCTACCGCAGCATTTACGGCCGCACCAAGCCAGCAGCCGCCGCTGCTTCGTCCAGCGAATCCCCCACCAACGCCAAATTCTGAATGCCCGCCAGCCCCCATTGCGCCGAATCGTTGGTGCTGATGCTGCGCATCTCGTCCAGCGGCCGGATCACGTCCACGCCGCCGATGCGCTTCACCATGCCGCCGCCCCTGAGCGCATGCGAGCCAAAGAACTCCCGCCATGCCCGCAGCGCCAGCGCACGATCCTGCTCGTGGAAGGCGGCATAGGCCGTCATGCGCGAACCGGTGTCGGCCAAGCTGCGGCCGCCAGGGTCCTTGCCCAGCAGTGCGGCGATCTCGTTCTTGGGCGCGTTGTAGTAGCGGCAATATTCCAGCCAGGCCTTGCGGTAGGCCGGCACGTCCACCAGCGTCAGCAGCTCCGAGCTCATCTCGATGACGCCGAACACGCCGTTCAGGTGCGACAGGGAGACCACGTCGCCGGGGCCGGAGAACTTGCCCGTCTTGGCGTCGTAGGGCGCGCCGCCAGCGAACCAGCGGCGCTTCATGTCACCGATGCTCTGCATGCCGTTGACGAGCTTGTCGCGCCAGCGTTTGTCGCCGGTGCGCTCCCATTCGGTCAGCCAGGCCCCGAGCCACGAGCCCCAGGTGGTGCCGAAGCCGACGCCGGGCAGGCCGGATGCCTCCGGTGGCGCCGCGCTGCGCGCCAGCTTGCGCGAGATGTCGACCTTGGCAATGTTGGCGTCCGAGTCCAGCAACTCGCGCATCAGGTCGCCGCAGCGCTCGTCGGCGGTCAGGTAGAAGTAGAAGCGGCGGTAGGCGGCGTTGGAGATGCGCGGCTGCTTGGACGAGTCCGACCAGTGCTGCACGCCGTGGCGTGTGCCGAAGCCCTTGAACTCGCCCAGGTGATACACGTCCACCTCGCCGGTGTGGCGCGTCATGGCCTCGGCCAGCCGGAAGATGTCGGCGCGGCCGGTGCGCAGGTAGCTCATCCACAGCCACATGTCGGTTGACAGCTCGGAGTTGTCCCAGGCGTAGCCGCCGATGTCGTAGCGCCACATGTGGCGGTCGGCGTCGTAGGTGTGCATCACGTCGCCGTAGTTCCAGAAGCCGTACCAGCGGTGCTGCTCGACCTCCTTGACGTACTGGTTCAGCTGCAGCGTCAGGCGATCCTCGATGAGTTTGCGCGCCGGCGATCCCGCCTCGGCCGGGTCCCAGTCGCCGAACACGCCGCAGGCATGGATGCGCTGCGGCGTGAGCACCGGGCGGGCCGGGTTGGCCACCTGTTCGGCCATGTCCGAGAACACCTGGTGCGACGGCGTGGCGGCCAGCACCCACAGCTGCAGCTCGCTGGTGCGGGCCACGCCGAAGGCGTTGTCCCAGCCGGCCTCGTAATCCTCGTAGGTGATGTTGAGACCCTCGATCTCCTTCTCGTGCGTGTCCATGTCGCCGGCCGAGCGGTAGGAACGCATGTCCATCGCCGGAGCCGACGGCGAGTACAGCCAGGCGGTGACCTCGGCCAGCTCGCTGGCCGCGCCGCGCACATCCAGGCGCACGGGCGCGCGTTGCCAGAAGTCCTTGAAGCCCAGCGCCACGCCGCCCGCCGCGCCACCTGTATAGACAAGTCCCTTGCTGCGGCCGCCGCCGTTGCTGTCGATCCAGGCGTGGCCCGCAGCGGTGCGCTTCTTCAACGTGAAGCCGTCGGCGTTGGCCTGCGACAGCGAGAAGTCGCCCCACTCGGGAATCCACTTCAGCCCGTCCTGCACGGACTTGGCCATGCCCGATAGTGCGGGCAGGGCCAGGCCGGCGACCTGGGCGTCCTTGTAGGCCTGGCCGGGGTCACGGCGCAGGCCGGTGATGGGGCGAACCGCCTCGCCCCACACGCCCACGCCTTCGCCGGAGAAGCGCACATGGCGGTCGTGCGTAGCATTGGTCATCGGCACCTGCGCCGTGAGACCGAGGCCGGCGATGAAGTCCTTGGCCGGGTCGCCGTCCCAGACGAAGGTGTGCACGATGCGCACGCTCTCGGCGCCGGCGTAGAAGTACAGGCGTACCGAGAACGACAGCCAGTCGCGGCCATTGCCTGTATGGGTGCCGTCGAGCTTGAGCACGGCGCGCACGGGGCCTTGCTGCTCGACGGTGACGGCGGTGACCTTGCTGCTGAACGATTGGCGGGCGACCTGGCCGCCCAGCTCGGGCTCGGCGCCGTCCTGGCGCAGCGCGATGAGCTTGAGGTTCTTCAGCGTGACGCGGCCGGCGCGCGTGGCCTCGGCGATCAGCGCCTCGCCACGGGTCAGCACGGTCCAGGCGAGATCGCCGGCGGTGATGACGATCTGCGCGGCGGTCTGCTTGACGGTCAGCCCACCTGCAGCGGGCGTGCCGCCCTCCAACTTCAACGGGCCTTGTGGCGTGCCACCAGCCAGCGCATGCGCCGTCCACTTCAGCGACCCGTCGGGCCAATAGGCCAGCGGCCAGGACTGGATGGCGTGGTTGGCCAGCTTGAAGTCCAGCGCCTTGGCCGCAGACCGCAGCTGGCCGCGCGGCCAGGGCACGCCGAAGGTGGCGCCTTCGAAGCGCGCCGGAGCCTGGCCGTCCAGCCAGCGCAGCGTGGTGTCGGCGACGGGTGCAGTCGTGGTGGGAAGGTTGGCCGTCGCCGCCTGTGCGGCAGGCAGCGACGTGGCCAGCGAGGCGGCGGCTGTCGTCTGCAGAAAGCCGCGGCGGGTGGAAGAGGACGTTTTCATTGGAGGGTTTCGCAGCGGTTAATCGGTGACGGCGCATCCGCAATACAGAACACAGCCACAGAGGCACAGAGACACAGAGGGACCTTCATCCCGCCCTCTCTGTGCCTCCGTGCCTCTGTGGCTTTGCTTGGCTTTGGTTTTCACTTCAGGCTGCGGTAGTGCTCCGCCAGCACGTCGAAAGCGAGCTTGCGCTGCCCCGTCTCCGAGATCAGGCCCTTGCGGTTCCAGCCGTTCTGAAAGACGGGGTGCTCGCGGCGCGGCGAGCGGAAGTCCTTCAGCACCCAGGGCGACAGGCCGCGCAGCGTCGGCACCTTGGCGGCCATCGCGAGCGTGGCGCGGTAGTAGTCGACCTGGTAGTCCTCGCTGAACTTGCGCTTCAGTGCCGGGTCGCGAAAGCCCGCTTTCGCATCGGCGCCGAACTCGCTGAACAGCAGCGGCTTGTCCGCCGGCACTTCCCAGCGCAGCTTGCCCACGTCGGCCAGCGTGTCGTCGCCATACCAGCCCGCGTAGGTGTTCACGGCGATGACGTCGAGTTCCTTGAGCAGCGGGTCGGCGATGTGCAGGGTGTCGCCCTTGCGCTCCACCAGCAGCGCCGCGCTGATGAGGCGGCTCGGGTCCAGCGCGCGCACGGTCTCGGCCAGCGCGGTGTGAAAGCGCGTGCGGTTCTCGGCCACGGGCGTCTCGTTGCCGATGCTCCACAGCACGACGGAGGCGCGGTTGCGGTCGCGGTAGATGGTCTCGGCCTGCATGCGGCGGGCCAGGTCGAGCGTGGCCGGGCTGTCCCAGTTCACCGTCCAGTAGACGGGGATCTCGCTCCACACCAGCAGGCCGATCTCGTCGGCCACGCGCAGCATGGCCTCGTTGTGCGGGTAGTGCGACAGGCGCACGTAGTTGCCGTGCAGGCCGTTCTTCACTTCGCCGAGCAGCCGGCGCGCGGCGGCGTCGTCGACGCGGCGCGCGGGGTTGGGGCCGATCTCTTCCTCGTGGATGCAGATGCCCTTCAGGAAGATGGGCTGGCCGTTCAGCAGGATCTCGCTGCCACGCACGGCGATCGTGCGAAAGCCGATGCGGTCGCGAATCTTGTCGCCGTCGGCTTCGAAATCCACGTCGTAGAGCGTCGGCGCGTTGGGCGTCCAGCGCTTGAGGCTGGCGGGCGCGGCCACGTCGAAGCGGGCTTCGCCGTTCGCATCCGTGCGGGCCGGCAGCGTGAGGTTGAGCGCGGCGATGCGCAGGTTCACCGCGCGGTTGGCGGCCTGCGGGCCATTGAGTTGCAGGCTGCCCGCCAGACGGCCGGCTTCGGTCAGGCGCAGCGTGGCGTCATCGATGAAGGTGGCGGGCGTCTGGATGAGCTTGACCGGCCGCGTGATGCCGCCGTAGAGATCCCAGTCGGTGATCTCGCCGGGGACGCTGTTGGCGTCGTGCTTGGAATCGACGCCGACGACGAGGCGGTTGCCCTGTGCGCGCAGCGTGTCCGTCACCTCGACGATGAAGGGCGTGAAGCCGCCCTCGTGCCGGCCGACTTCCTTGCCGTTCAGGTAGACATAGGCGCGGTAGTTGACGGCCTCGAAGCGCAGGAAGCTGCGCTGGCCGGCCTTCATGGCCGCATCAAAGCGGCGCTGGAACCAGATCAGGCCGTCGAAATAGCGCAGCTCCGGCGTGGCCGAGTTCCAGGCACCGGGAATGTCCATGGCCGGGCCGCGGTCGAGGTCGAACTCGAAGAAGGCCGGGCCGGGCTTGCTCTCCTCGGCGGCCACGTCCACATCGCGGTGGCGCTGCATGCGCGACTTGGCGACCCAGCCGTTGATATCAGTGAAACCCGTGCGGTACAGGTCCTTGGAATAGGTCCAGCGGCCGGACAGATCCTGCACATTGGCGCGTGTGCCGATCAGCAGCAGCGGCGGGCGCAGCGTGTCGGCGGCGAAGGCCGGTGCGGCAATCCAGGCGAGCAGGAGAGTGAGCGTCGTCAGCAGTCGTTTCATCGGCATTGGAGGATCTGGAAGTCGCGGATCTGCAGGCGGCTGGCTGTCGTGCGGAACGCGAAGTAGCCGTGCAGGCGCGGATTGGGATCGGAGCGTGTAAAGAGTTCGTTGCTGCCGGCACGCCAGCGCAGGTGAACCGGGTCTGCAGCCGTGGGTTGGCGCGAAATAATCTCGACGGTGAGCGCTTGGCCGGCATGCAGACGGGTCTGCGGCGTCATCGGCTGCTCGCCGGGCTCGGCGATGGCCCCGTCCGCATAGCCGGTTAGCAGGCGGCGCTCGATGCCGGTGTACCAGCGCAGCCGCATCGTCGTGTTGGCGTTGGCGCCAAAGCCGGCGTAGTAGGTGGGCAGCGTGTCATAGCCGGCGAACTTGCCGCTGCGCGGATAGGGCGCGCTGCCGTCGGCCTCCAGCGCGTTCCAGAACATGTTGAGGTCCGACAGGCGGCCGGCATGCGGCCCGGCGCTGGCGGGTGCGGGCAGGGCGAGCGCGGTGAAGCGGATGGCGTAGTCGCCGCTCAGCGGCTCGCGCCACCACAGGCTCAGGCCGGCGGGCGTGGCGATGTCCAGCACGCCGCCTTCGGCAGTGACGACGGCGCGCGCGTCCTCGGCCTCCAGCCGCCAGCGGGCGAGGCCGGTGCGGAAGTCGTCAGCGGCGACGGGCTCCAGCTTTTTAGGAGCCTCGCACCATGCCGCTGCGGTCAGCGGCAGCGCGAGGATCAGCCCGCAAAGTGAAAGACGGAGGGCAGTGGCCATTGGCGCGGCTTGTTGTCGGCTTCCACTTCCATCAGCGGGGCCATGTAGTCCCACCAGCGACGCATGACGGGTTGCAATGGCAGCTCGTCGATGGACATGCCCGCCTTGAGCTTGAGTACCGCGAACAGGCTCAACGTGCTCTCGTCCAGGAAGATGGAGTAGTCGTGGATGCCAGCGCCGCGCAATGCTTCGGCCAGGTCGGGCCACAGCTCGTCGTGGCGGCGTCTGTACTCGGCCACCACGCCATCAACGCCGGGTTTCAACTGCATCTTGAAGGCGCGAATCTCGTCGCTCATTGCGTCTGTCTCCTAAAGAACGTCTTGCTCGGCCATGGGCAGGGCCGACACGTCGCGACGGCGCAGGGATGGGTCCACCCGCCAGTGTTCGGCGGGCAGCCCTGCCAACGCGGTGTCCGCGTTCACAGCGATGGGTGTGCCGAGTTGCAACCGGCAGTCGTCGTCGAAGCGCCAGCCCAGCACGTCCAGCACGTGGCCACCGCGGCGGGCCTCGATGTCCAGGCCGCTGAAGCGGAAGTGGCGCAGCGGCGCCTGGGCGTCGGCGTCCACCTCGAAGGCCGTGTCGGCGCCGCGGGCGTGCAGGCGCTGGATGTGCACGCCAGCCACCTGCGTGCGGCCCTGCTCCGGTGCCACCGGCGTGGCCAGTGTTTTCCAGTGCGGCGGCGCGTTGGCCAGTTCGGCGGCGGGGATGCTGGCCTGGCTGTAGGCGGGGTTCCAGTTCATCGTCGCGCGCATCGCGACGGGCACGTCGTGCAGGCTCAGGTCGGCGATGGACACGCCGTCGATGAAGCCACCGCGTGTCGGGGCGCTCTTGAACAGCAGCCCCACCGGCACCGGCGCATGCACGGCGATGCGCTCGGCCGTGATGCGGCGGAAACCGCCCGAGGTCTCGCTTCCGAAAGTCAGGCCGGCGGCGCCTTCGCGGACGATGCAGTCGCTGATGGTGATGTCTTCGCAGGGCCGTGCAACACGCAGGCCGTCGGCATCGCGGCCGGCCTTCAGGCAGAGGGCGTCGTCGTTGACGGCGATGTCGGCATGGCGGATGGCCACGCGGCGCGAGGAGTCGATGTCGATGCCGTCGGTCGACGGGCCGCGCGCCTCGTCGTTGTTGCGGATGGTGATGCGGTCGACCGTCACGTCCTCGGAGTAGCAGAGGTGCAGCGTCCAGAAGCCGGAGCGGCGCAGCAGCAGGCCGCCGCCGATCTGCACGCGACTCGACTCGAAGACCTGCACGAGGCGGGGCCGCTGGCAGTCGTAGTCTGACGCCCAGCGCAGGCCGCGTGGCTCGTAGCTGGCGCGCAGGGCCCAATAGCTGTCCCAGAAGACCTGGCCGTCGCCGTCGATGCAGCCCTCGCCGACGAGGCTCACGTCCTGCTCGCCATAGATGTTGACGAGCGCTGCCGGCCAGCGCATCTCGATGCCGGCCACGCGGGTGGGCAGCAGCGGGTAGTCGGCCAGGTTGCGTGAGCCCAGCAGCGTGGCGCCGCGCTCCAGGCGCAGGGTCATGTCGCTCTTCAGGAAGAGCGCGCCGGTGCGGTAGGTGCCTGGCGGGACCAGCAGCTCTACGCGGCTCAGCGCCGCAGCGTCGATGGCGGCCTGCAGTGCCCGCGTATCAAGGGTGACGCCGTCACCGCTTGCGCCGAAGTCCTGAGCGTTCATTCGTTGAGGTTGCACCACTTCTTGGGTTCAAGAAAGAAACAAGCCACAGAGACACAGAGGCACAGAAAAAGCCGGCCTCTCTGTGTCTCTGTGCCTTTGTGGCTGTGTTGGTTTTTCTTCCTTAAACGATGCCGGAACCGGAAGCACCCGCCTTGGCCGGACGTTTCACCGCAGCCTGCTCGCGGTAGCCGCTGGCGCGGTAGGCCGCCACCGGGTCGATGGCGCCGCCGCTGCGCAGGCGAGCCATCGCGAGGATGGGGCTCACATCCGTGCGGAAGGCCTTCTTCAGCGCCTGCGCGGACTGCAGCACGTCGTTGGCCTGCTGGTAGCCGGCCAGGGCTGCGCGGTCCACCAGCGCGGCCTGCACGAAGGCGCGCTGCACTTCGACGGCGCTGTTCATCAGGCTCTCGATGGGATCGGTCACATTGTGCGACTGGTCCAGCATGTAGGAGGGGCTGAAGGCAGCGCCGTCACGGGCGGCGGAGTCGGCCAGCTCGTTGAAGATGAGGAAGAGCTGGAAGGGGTCGATGGAGCCCGAGTCCAGGTCGTCGTCGCCGTACTTGCTGTCGTTGAAGTGGAAGCCACCGAGCTTGCCGAACTGCGCCAGCCGCGCCACGATCATCTCGATGTTGGTGTTGGGCGCGTGGTGGCCCAGGTCGACCAGGCACTTGGCCTTTTCGCCCAGCGTCTGCGCCACGGCGAAGCTGGTGCCCCAGTCGGCGATGACGGTGCAGTAGAACGCCGGCTCGAACAGCTTGTGCTCGATGTACATCAGCCAGTCGGCCGGCAGCGCGGCGTAGATGCCCTTGGCGCTGTCGATGTAGCGCTCCAGCGCGCCGCGCAGGTTGTTCTGGCCGGGGAAGTTGGCGCCGTCGCCCACCCACACCGTCAGGCCCTTGGAGCCGAGCGTCTTGCCCAGCTCAATGCACTCGATGTTGTGCGCCACGGCCTGCTCGCGGGCGGCTGCGCTTTGCGCGGTCAGGCTGCCGTACTTGTAGGTGTTGGCCTGGCCGGGCTGGTCCTGGAAGGTGTTGGAGTTGACCGCGTCGAAGCTCAGGCCGAGGCTGTCGGCTTGCTGGCGCAGCCCCTTGGGGTCGCTCGGCTTGTCCCACGGGAAGTGCAGCGACACGGTCGGCGTGGCGCGCGTGAGCTGGTGGATGACGGCGCAGTCCTCCAGCTTCTCGGTCACGTCTCGCGGCTCGCCCTGGCCGGGGAAGCGCGCGAAGCGCGTGCCGCCGGTGCCCACGCCCCAGCTGGGCAGGGCGACCGCGAAGGTCTGGGCCGTGGCCGTCAGCGCCTCGATGTCCACGCCGCGGCGCGACAGCATGCCGCCGAGGGCGTCGTAGTCGGCCTGCAGCGTGGCGCGCTGGCTGGCGTTGTGTTGCTCGACTTGGGCCGAGTCGATGATGTTGGTCGTCATGGATGTCTCCTGAATTCAGTCTTTGCGGGCCGAGCGCCGGGCTGCCATGGGCCAGAGGCCCATGGCCTGTCGTAGGCACAAGCAGTCCGCAGGGACTGCTTGTGTCCGACTCCAGTTCGCCAAGCCGGCCCGCGTTGGGCGATGTGCTTGCGGCTCAATGCCGTAAGCATCGCCGTCCCCTCGGGGGACCGGCCAAGGTACGCCTTGGACGAGGGGCTTCATTTCTAGCGGGTGAAGGCGGCGGCGTTGCCGGCGTCCACGTTGAGGATGTTGCCGGTGCTCTTGCCGGCCTTGTCGCTGGCCAGGAAGTAGACCGCTTCGGCGATGTCCTCGGGCAGCACGCTGAGCTTGAGCATGCTGCGCTGGCGATAGAACTCTTCGATGTTGTCGCTGTCGATCTTGTTGGACGCAGCGCGCTCTTCCTTCCACTTGCCGTCCCAGATGCGCGAGCCGCGGATGACGGCGTCGGGGTTGACGACGTTGACGCGCACGCCGATGGCGGCGCCTTCCAGCGCGATGCAGCGGGCCAGGTGAATCTCGGCCGCCTTGGCCGTGCAGTAGGCCGAGGCGCCTGCAGAAGCGACGAGGCCGTTCTTGCTGGCCACGAACACCATGCTGCCGCCGATCTTCTGTGCTTTGAGCAAGCGGAAGGCGGCGCGGCTGACCAGGAAGTAGCCGGTGACGAGGATGTTCTGGTTGCGGTTCCAGATCTCCAGCGAGGTGTCTTCCAGCGGCGCGGCGGAGGCGATGCCGGCGTTGGAGACGAGGATGTCCAGGCCGCCGAAGCGCAGCGCCGTGGCGGCGATCAGCGCTTCCACTTCGGCCTCAGACGTGATGTCGCCGCGCACGGTGGCCACGGCGTCCTTGCCGCCGACCTTGACGAGCGCCTGGCTGGCTTCTTCCAGCGCCTCGCCGTCGATGTCGGTCAGCATGACGCAGGCGCCTTCCTGCAGCAGCTGGCGGGCGACCGCCTGGCCGATGCCACCGGCGCCGCCGGTCACCAGGGCCACGCGGCCGGCCAGGCTCTTGGGCTTGGGCATGCGTTGCAGCTTGGCTTCTTCAAGCAGCCAGTATTCGATGTCGAAGGCTTCCTGCTCGGGCAGGCCGACGTAGGTGTCCACGCCATTGGCGCCGCGCATCACGTTGATGGCGTTGATGTAGAACTCGCCGGCGATGCGGGCGGTGGCCTTGTCCTTGGCGAAGGACAGCATGCCCACGCCGGGGATCAGGTAAATGATGGGGTTGGCATCCCGCACGGCCGGGCTGTTAGCTCGCTTGCAGCGCTCGTGATAGGCGCGGTAGTCGGCGCGATAGGCTTCCAGCGCGGCGTCCAGACCAGCCAGCACGGCGTCGACATCGGGGTTGGCCGGGTCGAAGTCCAGCACCAGGGGGCGGATCTTGGTGCGCAGGAAGTGGTCCGGGCAAGACGTGCCAAGTGCGGCCAGCTTGGCCAGGTCGTTGCTGCCGACGAACTCCAGCACCACGTCGCTGTCGTTGAAGTCGCCCAGCTTGCGTTCGCTGGCGCTGATGCGGCCACGCAGCGCGGGCATGAGCTTGGCGGCCAGTGCGGCGCGCTGCTCGGCGGGCAGGGTGATCGTCTTGACGCCGCCGAACACCGGCTGCTTGATGTTCTCGGCCAGCCATTGCTCGGCCAGGCGGATCATTTCCAGCGTGATCTCGTAGCAGCTCTTGGCCGTGTCGCCCCAGGTGAACAGGCCGTGGCCTTCCAGGATGATGCCCTTGAGGTTGGGTTGCGACGTGGCCAGCGCTTCGAGCTTCAGGCCGAGGTCGTAGCCGGGGCGCTGCCAGGGCAGCCAGCCCAGCTGGCCGCCGAAGATCACTTCGGTGAGGCGCTTGCTGTCGGCGCAGGCGGCGATGGCGATGATCGCGTCGGGGTGCATGTGGTCGACATGCGCCTTCGGGATATAGGCGTGCAGCGGAGTATCGATACTCGCCGCGCGCGGGTTCAGGTTGAACGTGCAGTGCGGCAGGTAATCCACCATCTCGTCTTCATGTTCCAAGCCGCGATAGCGTTGTTTAAGCGCATTCAGCTTGTCCATGTAGAGCGTGGAGAAACCATCGAGCTTGATGGAACCCAGGTCGCCGCCGGAGCCCTTGACCCAGAGCACCTCGACGTCCTCGCCGGTCAGGTGGTCGCGCATCTTGACTTTGGCCGAGGTATTGCCGCCGCCGAAATTCGTCACGCGCAAATCAGAGCCGAGCAGATTGGAGCGATAGAGCAGCAGCTCCGGTTCGCTCAACTTGGCCGCCACGGTATCGTCCCACTTCGAGACGATGGGGGTTTGAGCGGAGGTTTGGGGAGTTGCAGTCATCAGCTTGCCTGTATTCAGTCCGTATTCATCACCGGGGCCGCCGTGCGGCCCCGGCACCCGTCGTTGGCGGGAGATTCATCGAGGAAACGGAGCGCAGTGTGAAGCGAAACGCCGTGCCATGGGCGGCGCCGCCGCAGTAAATCAAAAGGATGAGCGAAAGCGCGCGACCTAGGGTCTTCGCTCACGAAACGCTCACGGCCGTGAGCGTTTGCTGATTGACCTTGGCCGGCGCCTGACGTAATCTGCACTTGAAACGGTGTTTCACCCAAGCTCTGAGCGGTTGAGCGTGAGCGAAGATGACACCGGCGACCGGGGCCTACGCTCACCGGCCGTGATCAGGCGACCGGCCTTCAGCCAGGCTGCCGACCGCAAGCGACGCCCGCCCCGTGAATGCAATCGAGGGCTGGGCGATATAACGACGAGACAACGGTCGCCGCCCTTCCGGCGGGTCGCCCGATAAAGGTGTTCCCCATGATCAATCACAAGCGTCACAAGCGTCTGCTCAAACTCCTTGATGAGCGCGAGCACGCCAGCGTCCAGCAATTGATGGAATGGTTGTCGGCTTCTGCCGCAACCGTGCGCCGGGATATTTCCTGGTTGGCCACGAAAAACCAGCTGACACGCACACGCGGCGGCGCTCAAAGGTTGGAGCAGAAGAAAAAGTCATACACGCTGTCGAGCGAGACTTTTCAAAACAACGCGCAGCAGAATACTGCCGCCAAACGTGCGATTGCCCGTTATGCCACCTCGATGTGCAATAACGGCGAAACCATCATCATCAATGGCGGCACCACCACGTTCATGATGGCGGAGTTTCTCATCGAGAAACAGCTGAAGATTCTCACCAATTCCTTTCTGATGGCCGAGCGCCTGCTCGTCACCAGCGACAACGAAATCATCCTGCCCGGTGGCAAGGTCTACCGCGAGCAGAACGTCATCCTCAGCCCGTTCGAGAACGACGTCGCCCAGCACCACTACGCCGCCAAGATGTTCATGGGCGTCTACGGCCTGAGCATCCTCGGCCTGATGGAGGCCGATCCGCTGCTGATCCAGGCCGAGAAGCGCCTCATCAGCCAGGCGGAGCAACTCGTCGTGCTGGTGGACAGCTCCAAGTTCGCACGCAAGGCCGGCCTGGTGCTGTGCGGCCTGAACCGCGTGTCCACGGTCATCACCGACACCGGCGCCTCCGACAGCGCCGTGCAGCTGCTGGAGCACTACGGCGTGCGCGTCATCACCGTGGAGCCCGAAGCTGTGGACCCCCGGGTGGTGGAGGCTTCAGCCTTGAGCTCGCATGACTATGCCGCCGTGCTGGAGTCGGGGGCCTATGGACGCCGCGCGGTGCTGAACTCTTGAGCGCTGTGCCGAGCAACCGGATTGCCGGCACCGTCGTTCTCGACATCGGCAAGACCAACGCCAAGCTCACCCTGATCGACGCTGCCGGCAAAACGCTGGCCGAGGCGCGCACGCCCAACACCGTGCGCCGCATCGGGCTGTATCCGCACCATGACACCGAGCGGCTGTGGAGTTGGATGCTGGGCCAGCTGCGCGAGATGGCCGTGCTGGCCGACATCCGCGCCATCGTGCCCGTCACGCATGGCGCCACCGCGGCCCTGGTCGACGATGCCGGCCTGGTGCTGCCGGTGCTGGACTACGAGCACGTGCCGGGCGACGCTACCGATGCCGCGCGGTATGACGCACTGCGCCCCTCGTTCGACGAAAGCGGCTCGCCCCGGCTGCCCGCCGGCCTCAACCTTGGTCGTCAGATCGAGTGGTTGCAGGCGAGCTTCCCGGCGGAGTTCGCGCGGGCCACGCACTTGCTGATGTACCCGCAGTACTGGGCCTGGCGCCTGTGCGGCGTGGCGGCGAGTGAAGTCACTTCGCTGGGTTGCCACACCGACCTGTGGCAGCCGGGTGAGGGCGCGTGGTCTTCGCTCGTCGAGGGCCAGGGCTGGCAGCGCCTCTTCCCGCCGCGCCATGACGCCTGGGCGCGCCTCGGCACGCTGCGGCCCGAGCTGGTGGCGGACACCGGGTTGCCGGCGGATTGCGAGATCGTCTGCGGCATCCACGACAGCAATGCCTCCTTGCTGCGTCATTTGCTGACGCGGCAACAGAGCGGGCCGTGCACCGTGCTGTCCACCGGCACCTGGGTCATAGCGGCGGCGCTGGGCTCGGTCACCAAGCCACTGGTCGAGGCGCAGGACATGCTGGCCAACTGCGATGTCTTTGGCGACGCCGTGCCCTGCATGCGCTTCATGGGCGGGCGCGAGTTTGCTGCGATTGCGGGGACGCAGCCGGCAGCGTTTGTGGCTGCGGACGTGGAGCGTCTGATTGCTCGGCGGACGATGGCGCTGCCTTGCTTTGCGGAAACCGGTGGGCCATTTGCGGGCCGCATCGGGCGGGTCGACGGTGCGGTGCCTGAGACCGATGCGGAGCGGGCGGCGCTGGCGACCTTGTACGTGGTGTTGATGGCGGACTACTGCCTGTCGTCGCTGGGCGCCAGCGGTCGCGTCGTCGTCGAAGGCGCCTTCACGGCGAATCCGTGGTTCGGGCCGTTGCTGGCTGGGCTTTCAGACGGGCGTGAGGTGACGGTGTCGGATGACAGCAGTGGCACGACTTGCGGGGCGTGGTTGCTGGATGGCTGGGGGCGACAGGCAGAGTCGGTGGCGACTGTGGTCGTGGCGTGGGCGCCGGCTGGGGGGCGGGATTACCGCGACGCGTGGCGGGCTGCGGCGGAAGCGGCGTGATGCGTGAGGCCCATGCCGGGAGTTCGCCCCGGCGGGCGACCTTCTTTTTGAGCGACCAAAAAGAAGGCAAAAAGTCGCCCCTGCTCCGTCGCCCCTCTGCGAGGGGTGCCCTGCGATGCTCGGAACCCGGGGCCCGTGCAGAACTCCCTTCGCTACGCTGCGGTCAAACAACTGCGCGGAGTCAGTTGACGAAGCTCGCTTCGCGAGCGCCCCGGGCTCCTGCGCTTCTCGGCTCCTCCAAAGGGGGGTGAACGAACACAACAGCCAAGCCCGAAATCCGGGTGGTGGATGTATTTCAGCCTGCCCCCTTTTAGCCCCGCCGAGGAACGGAAGACCCGAAGCCCGCGTGCGCAGCACGCTTCGTGAACTGACTCGCGACGCCTGTTTGAGCAGAGCGTAGCGGCGCGAGTTCGGCGCGGGGCTTCGGGGCTGAGTACCGCAGGGAACCCCGAAGGGGCGGGGCGGTCAGGGGGGAGCTTTTTGCTTACTTTTTGGCGGCCCAAAAAGTGAGTCGGCCGCCGGGACGAAATCCCGGCTGGGCCTTGCCTCAATACGACTCGTGCCGTATCAACCCTTGCGCCGACGCCGAACTCCGGCGACGCCCAACGCGGCCAGTGACGCCAACGCCAACGACCCGGGCTCCGCCACCGTGAACGCCCTCACGCTGTCAATCGCCGGCACGCTGTAGCCGCTGTTGTCGCTGGCACTGTCGAAGGCATAGACCCGCACTTCGCTGAAGCCGACCGTGTCGCTCAGGCCCAGCACGCCGCCGATGCCCGCAGCGCCGAGGGACACCTTGCCGCTGCCGGTCAACGCATCGTTGAGGTAGGTCTGCCACATCACGTAGATGTTGAGATAGCCGGAGTCGACGGCGAACTCGATGCCGTTGAGCTTGGGCCCCGTGCTCTTGATGGACAAATAGGCATTGCTGCCCGCCGTGGCGAAGTAGTTGCCCGAGAAGGCTTCGCTGTATGTCTGGCCGGCGGATACGTCCACGCAGAACTCGCCGGCATAGCCGCAGCCGCCGTTGTCGTTTGCAAGGCCGGTGTGCGTGAACTGCAGGCCGCCTTCCAGCCAGGGGCTGTCGAGGTTGGTGTTGGCTTCGAAGTCGGCCGCGTAGGTCAGGTGCGTCGCACCTGGCGTGGCGCTGCCCGCGCCGGTGGTTTGCACGACGGCGGCTGCGGCGGGCAGGGCCAGCACAGCGGAGGTCAACAGAGAGAGGATGAGGTGCTTGTTTTTCATCATGTTGTTCTGCTTGTTCAAGGCACAGCCACCAAGTCGATGGCGTCAAAGGACAGCGCCGGGCTCAGGAAGCTGGCACCGGCGGTGCCGCTGACGGCATTGATGGTCAGCACGTTGGTGCCGACGACGAGTTGCGCGGCCGGGATGTCAAAGGTGTAGGTGCGGTTGAAGCCGCGGTAGGTGCCCACCGTGAAGTTGCGCGAGACCTTGGGCGGCGCGGCGGGAATGCCCGAGCTCCAGCTGTTGACGCTGACCTGCGGGCGGGCAGCACTGAAGTCGCCCGTGATGCCGATGCGCAAGCGCAGTGGCGCCGTGTTCTGGCCGCGCCTGAGGGTGAAGCGCACCTGCTGGCCGTTGTTCACGTCCTTCCACAGGTAGGAGGGGAAGCTGGCCGTGGCGGACGTGCCCACCACATAGGGCGCGCCCATCCAGGAGGCCATGCGCACGTCGGACGGATGCATGAAGGTCAGCTTGTCGCCGTTGATGAACTCCTGCGGCGTGCCGTCCCAGCGGCCGATGCGCCAGAGGGCCGGTGTGGCTTCGGGGTCGGCCGTGATGGCCAACGGGTTCAGCGCGTAGCTGGCATTGGCCGTCACCGTGACCGAGCCGGTCTCTACGGCGAGCTCGCCCTTGTAGACGGTCATCGTGTAGACGCCCGGCAGCATGCCGCTGGCCGTGAAGTGGCCGTCCACGGGATCGGCGTCGGCCCAGTACTGGGCCTGCGCGTTGGCGAAGCCCACCGTGTAGGGCAGGCCGGCGATGCGGCCCGTCAGGCCGGCGCCCGTGACCGAGCCGCGACCCACCGGCGGCACATAGCCCACCAAGCCCACCTGGCCATACCAGCTGGTGTCAGGCCTTGCCGAGGGGGCCGTGCCGTCGTTGAAGATCATCGTGTACGTGTTCAGCACGTTCAGCCGGAAGGGCTCCGTCTGCGCCTCACCGTAGTTGACGATATAGGTCAACTCGTTGGTCGTGCTGGTGATCTGCTGCAGCAGGCTGCGGTAGAAGGGGCCGCTGGAGCCGCCCTCGTTGTTGTCGCGCCAGAACCAGACGCCCACGCCCGGGCCGCTGCCGCCAACGAACTCCCAGTCCTTCAGGCGCCGGTTGGCGTAATGCTTGGAGCGCGTCTGGCCATAGCGCGCGTCGGTGCTCGGGAAGCCGAACACATCGCTCGCCTCGATGGCGCCGCTGGTGCCGCGCAGGTCTTCGGCCCAGAAGCTCTCGCCGTTGTAGGTGACCAGGCCGCCGGCCGCCTGGGCAGGGCCGCCGTTGGGCAGCTTGGCAATGGGGATGCGGGCGATGAAGCGCACGAGGCCGTGCACGTCGGGCTCTTCGGTGAAGTGCGTGCCCATGTGGATGTTGGACTCGCCCTTCTTCACCACGTAGTAGTGCGTCAGCACGCCGCCCTTGGTGCTGGTGCTGGTGAGGGTGACGCGGATGTAGTCGCTCGCGTTGACCACGCCGCCGTTGGCGCTGGAGGCCGGGGTCACGGTGCCGTTGGCGCTGACGGCCTCGACCTTCAGGCCCACGGCACTGACGCCGTTGTACAGCCAGTCGGCCCCGGAGTTGAGCTGCGTGCCGCGGGCGGGGTCGGCGTATTCCACGCCCTTGTAGACCATGCTCGACAAGTCGCCGATGGCCGTGGTGCTGCTGGCATCCCAGCCACGCACCTTGAACACCAGGCCGCCATCGGTGTCGATGATGTACTGCGGGCGCGCCGCGTTGTTGCTGTCGTGGACGGTGGTGATGCTGAAGGCGGCCATTGCGGCCGGTGCCGCTGCGGCGAGCAGGGCCGCCGTCAGCCAGCGCGCCAAAGGCAGGCGCGAGCTAGTCGTGTTCATGAAGTCTCCTGGTCTTGTGTCGTTGTTCACGGTCCGCGGGCTTGCCCACAACCGCAGCGGAATGTAGGCAGCGCCTGCCTCCGCGTGTACTCAACCAGATGAGCGTTTGAACAGCGCTGCTCGCGCACCGTCGGTGCTTCGCAAGGACAGCGTTAACACCGCATTTGCGATACCCATTGCGATATCTCGCGCGGCCTCATAACGCCTCAGTTCACTTGATCAGCGCCTGATACGTGAGCCCGCGCACCCGCAGGTGCAGCGTCGAGTTGCCCGCCGGCCGCAGTTGCGTCATGAAGAGGATGACCAGGCGCTCCTTGGGGTCCACCGTGTACTGTGGGAAGTAGGCGCTGCCCCAGCCGAAGGCGCCTTCGCTGCCCAGCTCCTTGAAGCCGCCGCGTCTGACGTTGACCCAGAAGCCGAGGCCGAAGCCATCGGCGTCGCCGCCGGACTTGGGGCCGAGGTGGTCGGCCGTCATCAGCGCCACCGTGTGCGGCGCGAGGATGCGCATGCCGTCCAGCTCGCCCCTGTTCAGCAGCATCTGCAGGAAGCGCGTGTAGTCGCCCGCCGTCGACACCATGCCGGCGCCGCCAGACATCAGCTTGTGCGGGCCGTTGACGAAGTCGCTCGTGGCCGACGTCTCCATCAGCTTGAGCTGGCCGCCTTCCAGGCCATAGACATTGGCCAGGCGCTCGACCTTCTCGGGCGGCACGGCGAAGCCCGTGTCGGGCATGCGCAGCGGGTCGGTGATGCGCTCTTTGATGAAAGCGTCCAGCGACTGGCCGGACACGACCTCGACGAGGCGGCCGAGCACGTCGGTCGCGTAGCCGTAGATGAACTGCTCGCCCGGCTGGCTCTGCAGCGGCAGCGCGGCGAAGCGGTCGGTCCACTGCGCCAGCGTCTCGTCGTTGCCGACGAGGTACCAGTCCTCCATGCCGGCCGCGTCGTAGGCCGCCTTGGCGGGGCCGGGGCCGTAGCTCATGCCGGCCGTGTGGGTCAGCAGGTCATGGATGGTCAGCGGGCGGCGCGGCTTCTCGGTGCCGCCTTGGGCCAAGGCGACCTGCTGGCTGGCGAACGCCGGCAGGTAGCGCGCCACCGGGTCCTTCAGCAGGAAGCGGCCTTCCTCGTACAGGATCATGGCCGCCACCGTCGTCAGCGCCTTGGTCATGGACGCGATGCGGAAGATCGTGTCCGTGCGCATGGCCTTGGCGTTCTCGATATCGCGCTGGCCATAGGCCTTGAAGACGACCGGCTTGCCGTCACGCAGCACGGGCCATCACGCCGCCGGCGAGTTGCTGCTGGGCGATCTGTTCGTCGATGGCGGCGTCCAGGCGCTTGAGGCGCTCGGGCGAGAAGCCTTGCGCGGTGACGGCTTCGACCGCCTTGGGCGGCGCTGCGCAGATGGCGGGCGAGACGGCCGCGAGGGTCAGCGAGGCGCAGGCCAGCGACAAGTCTGCAAGAAGGGTTCTTGTTCGGTTCATACGAGTCGGCGTTCCAAGTCCAGGTTGTGCTGCATCGCCGATTCAAGAACACAGCCACAGAGGCACAGAGGCACAGAGAAAACGCGCGGTCTCTCTGTGCCTCTGTGGCTGTGTTTGGTGTTCGGGTGCGGCTGAATGCAAGACGGTGTCAATCGCCCAGCGGTCGCTGTTGGGTGAAGCCCGGGCTGGCCGCCACGCGGAATTGTTCTGGCGGCTGCGGCTTGGCGGGGTCGATGGGGCCGAGATCATCGCGCAGCTGCGCGGCCACCGGCACGTGGGCTTCCTTCAGGCCCAGCGCCACCAAACGCGCCAACTGCATGGCGCCGTAGTTGTTGTGGTGGGTGTTGTCGATCTTGCCCGCGTTCAACGGGTGGGCGGCCTTGGAGCGCTCGACACCGAGGGCCGCGTAGAACTGTTGGCTCATGCCGTTGAGGTCGATGAAGGCCAGCTTCATGTCACTGGCCACGGTGCGCGCGGCGTCGGCGTACTCCAGCAGGCTGGGCTTCAAGCGGCCCTGCTCGTCGAAATTGCGGCGCTCCATCGACGACACGACCACCGGCACGCCGCCGCGCGCCAGGATGCGCTCGGCATGCGTGCGCAGCTCGGCCTTGTAGGTCTCGGCGTTGCCGCTGCCGTCCTTCTGCTGCTTCTGGTCGTTGTGGCCGAACTGCAGCAGCACCGTGTCGCCGGGTTGCAGCTGCGACAGGATCTTGTCGATGCGTCGGCGGCCCAGCGAGTCGCGGAAGGTCTCGCCCGATTGCGCATGGTTGGCCACGGCCACGGTGGGCTTGAAGAGGGCGGTGAACATCTGGCCCCAGCTGCTGTAGGGCTCGCGGGACTGGTCGGCCACGGTGGAGTCGCCGAGCAGGAAGATGGTCGGCACCTGCACCGGTTCGATGACGAGCTTGCGCAGCGCCGGCTGGCTGCCGTTGATCTCCAGCGTGATGCGCTGGTCCCAGGCCCAGATCTCGTCCTTGCTCTCGCGCGGCTCCTTGAGCTTGACGACGCCGGCTTCAATGGGTGGGTTCGCGCCCGGCACCGCAGCGATGCGCGCCGTGCGCACGTTGACGATGAAGCTGCGCGTCTCGGTGGCGCCAGCCGGCACGCGCACGCTGTCCAGCATCAGGCGGCGCAGCTCGGCCTTGAGGGTGGTGTCGCTGGCGGCGGGCCCGCCCAGTGTTGCGGTGACGCGGTAGTTGCCCTCGGCGGGCACGTCCACCGTGAAGAAGCTGGGCTGACCGGCCGCGTTGCGCGGCGCGCCGGGCTCGAAGCCATGACCGCGCTCGCGGGTGTAGGTGGATTCACTGGAGATGTCGAACTGCAGCGGGTTGGCAGCCGGCGGCGCCGAAACACAGCCACAGAGCCACAGAGGCACAGAGAAAAGCAAGGCAAGAAGGAGCGGGTTTCCTCTGTGTCTCTGTGCCTCTGTGGCTGTGTTCATCGAATTGCTGATGTTAGTCATCGAGTTGATCGCCAAGTTGCGGTGGCCGAAATCAGTCATGGGCGAGCTTGCAGCGGCTGTAGCGACGAGTCGGCCGCGTGCCCGCTGCCCCGGCCCCACAGGCGGTCATAGGACCAGCCGGTCAGGTCTTCGACGATGCGGCCGTTCTCCGGCGTCTCGGCCTCGGTCGCGCCCTCGCGCAGGCGCTCCACCTCGTGCACCAGCACCGCGTGCGTGCTGGCGTTGAGGCGGAAGGACCACGAAGCCACGAGGCCGAACAGCATCATCAGCAGCGGCCCACCCACCATCAACGCGGTGATGGTCTGGATGGCCTCGGGGCTCTGCACGATGACTTCGCCGGGGCGCGACTTGGGCGAGATATAGCCACCTAGGTCGATGATCCAGCCGGTGGCGATGATGGCGATCGACTGGGCCACCTTGCGCACCAGCGTCATCACGCCGGCAAAGATGCCCTCACGGCGCTGGCCGGTGACGGCCTCGTCGATGTCGGGCAGGTAGTTGTAGACCGACCAGGGCACGAAGTTCAGCGTGCCCCGGCCCAGGCCCGCCAGCATGATGGGCAGGAAGAGCCAGAAGATCAGGGCCGGGCTGAAGGTCTCGCGGGTCGGGTCCAGCGCGGTGAAGAGGTTGGCGCCCAGCGCCACGAAGGCGGCCTGGAAGCCTTCGGGCCGCGTCAGGAAGAAGCCCAGGTACATCAGCAGCGCCGCGCCGAACAGGCTGATGGCGATGCGGTAGGCCAGCACCGGCCCGGTGCGGATGACGATCTGGATGGCCACCATCACGGAGATGAGCTGGGCCACGTACATGAGCGTCATCAGCTGCGAGATGACGAGCGTCGCGCCCATCAACACCGTCGCCACGAAGATGGGGAAGGCGGTGTTGAAGATGTCCTGCGACAGATAACCGCCCAAGTAGATGGACAGGTGCTGGCGGAAGGCGCGGATCTTCAGCGTGGAGAACAGGTCGCGGAACATCTTGACGGGAATAGCCAGCGCGGCCTTCAGGTCGAAGCCGCCAAAGGTCTGCGACATCACGGCCTGCTCGCGCGTGCCGTAGGGCCGCTCCCAGGTCGTCAGCACGACGATGGTGACGACGACCGAGAAGATGACGCCGAAGATCGCCGCCATCCAGAAGAAGGTGTCGGGCGAGTCCTTGCCGCCGAAGTGGCTGATCAGCAGCGTGGGCAGGTAGGAGGCCAGAATGGCCGAGCTCTGCGCCACGATCATGCGGGCGCCCGCGAACTTGGCCTTGCGCTTGTAGTCCTTGGTCATCTCGGCGGCCAGCGTTTCCCAGGGGATGAGAAACATCGTGTAGAGCAGCTCGAAGAAGATGAAGGTGAGCAGGTAGTAGGTGAAGCTGTGCCCGGTGCGGAAGATCAGCGCGAAGCTGGGCAGCAGCGGGATGGTGATCAGCAGGAACAGCTTGCGCCGGCCGATCTTGCGGCCCACCCAGGTGTGGCGCAGGTTGTCGGACACATAGCCGATCAGCGGGCAGGTGATGGCTTCGAGCAGCCGAGGCAGGCCGAGGATCAGCCCGGCTTCGACGGCGCTGAGGCCGCAGAAGGTCGTGAAGAAATAGAACAGCCAGCCGGTGATGACGGCCTGCGCGCCGGCGCCGAGCATGTCGCCCGAGCCCCAGCCCCAGAAGTTGATCCAGGTGGGTTCTTTGGCGGCGGGGTGGAGGTTGAGAGGGGTCATGTTCTTGCTCGTTGAGCGCTTGTCTCAGCTGCTCTTGTTTTGTGCGGCGAGTGGTGTCCCGGGCGTTCGCCCCGCCGGCTAGAAATACATCCGCCACCTGCATTCCGGGTCTGGCTGTTGGCTGTTCCCATCACCCCCCTTTGGAGGAGCCGAGAAGCGCAGGAGCCCGGGGCGCGAGCGCAGCGAGCATCAAGCTCTGACTTCGCGCCGCCTGTTTGAACGCAGCGTAGCGAAGTGAGTTCGGCGCGGCCCCGGGCTTTGAGCATCGCAGGGCACCCCGCAGCGCAGCGAAGGGGAGACGGAACAGGGGCGACTCTTTGCCTTCTTTCTGGTCGCTCAGAAAGAAGGTCGCCCGCCGGGGCGAACTCCCGGCTGGGCCTAGCCAAAAAGCCAAAGCTCCGCATCACGAACCTGATCAGATAAAGCGAACCAACAACTCGCCCATTGCCAACAAAGCCATCGCCTGCCCGAACGGCATCGACGTCAGCGGGATGTCCTTGTATTCCTGCAGCGTGTTGAACACCGGCGTGCCGAAGCTCACCTGCTTCAGCTCCCCAGCGTCGTTGATCTTGCTGCGCACTGCCAGCGCCGCCTTCACGCCGACCGCCTCATACGACCGAGGCAGATAGCCCTTGCGCACCGCCTTCAGGATGCCGTACGCAAAGCCCGCAGACGCCGCCGCTTCGTCGTACGACGTCGGATCGTCCAACAGCGTGGGCCACAAGCCAGAAGAAGACTGGCAGCCAGCCAGCGCCTTGACCTGCGCCTCCAACGTCGAGACCAGGAACTGCCGGAACGCATCGCCCTCAGGCAGGTTCAACAACTCGATGAACTCCGGAATGACGATCGTGACCCACGAGTTGCCGCGCGCCCACAGCGCATCGGCGAAGTTATGCCGCCCCTCGAACGTCCAGCCATGGAACCACAGCCCCGTCTTGCGGTCGGCCAGGTACTTGATGTGGACGAGGAACTGCCGCTTGGCCTCCTCGACGTAATGGGGACGCCCGAGCAGCAACCCGAACTTGGCCAGCGGCAGCACCGACATCATCAGCGTGTCGTCCCACATCTGCTGGTGGTTCACGCTGTTGTAGACGATGTGCTGGAAGCCGCCTTCCTCGGTGCGCGGCAGCTCGTTGTAGACCCACTCGGCCCAGCGGTCGATGTAGGGCAGGAAGCGGCGATCGCCGGTGCGGTCGAACAGGTAGGCCAGCGTCAGGAAAGGCGCCACCGTGTTGATGTTGCGGCTCGGCATGCCTTCGGCAAAGCGGGCCTCGAACCAACTCGTCATGATGTCCCAGGCCTTGGGGTCGCCCGTCAGCTCCCAGACCTTGTAGACGCCGTACAGGCCCACGCCGTGCGTCCACTCGAAGCCGTTCCAGCCCTTGGTGTCCAGCACGCGACCATCGTCCAGGCGCAGCAGGAACTTGCCGTCCTTGTCTTCGATGTTGACGAGGTTGTGGATGAGGCGGTCGATGGCGCCGCGGATGTCATCGCGGTCCGCGCCGAGTTCGGCCGTGTGGTGGGCCAGCAGCGGGTGGATGCGCGAGGAGTCGACGGGCTTGAGGATCTGGTTGGGCATGGTCTTGTCTCTGTGTGTGGTCAACGCTGCAGATTGCGCGGTTGGGGCACCGGCTCCAACGGCACGCCGCCACGGGCGACGGCCAGCGGCACGAGGCGCACGGCCTCCAGCGCGTTGCCGGCCTGACCGTCGGTGGTGACGGCCAGGGTCAGCGTGTTCTCGCCGTTCGGGTTCAGGATGCCGGGCGGCAGCACGAACACGCGCTGCGGGCCGATGTGGGCGATGAACTGGCCCATGTTCCAGCCGTTGACGAAGATCAGC
>NZ_JBDSQX010000204.1:0-16457 GCF_039929605.1 Roseateles sp. | reverse complement strand
AGTTGCATGAGGTACAGGCGCGACCGCGGCCCGAACGCTGGCGACCAATGCATTAATCCCACGCAGGATCACCGTCGTATCGGCGACACAGCAACCCCGCGCGGCGCAGGCGAATCCTATAGTCCGTGACGATTTTTAACCGGAGAATTCACATGATGCACTCCCCCTGCCACCGATCGCATACCGTCAGGTTGCTGTGCGCCGCCGCGCTAGCCTGGGCCGCCGTCGGTGTCGCCGCGAAGGACAAGCCCGAGCCGCTGGTCGCCACCGCGCAGATCACCGAAACCATCGTGGTGCCGAGCCCCGATGGTGCCTGCCAGTCCACGGCCGAGCACCCCGGCCTCACTGCCACAGGCAAGATCGCCGGCCAAGGCGTGGGAATACCGATCGGCAGCTTTGCGATCACCTCGATCGACTGCATTCGCTCGGACATTCCCGGCCAGTTCTTCCCTCCGTTCGCGTTCAGCAGCAGTACGCTCACGTTGACCGCGCGCAACGGCGACCAGCTCGTCGCGAAGTACAGCGGCACCGGTACCCTAAGCCCGCTCGGTCTTCTGATACTGACCGGCAGCTTCAGGATCACCGGCGGCACCGGCGCTTTCCGCGGAGCTGGCGGCAGCGGCTCGCTGTCCGGCGTCGAAAACATCATTACCCAACCGGCGAGCGGCTTCGTGACGCTGAGCGGGCAGATCACGCGCTGATTCAAAACGGCGCGCCATCGAGGCAGAAGAGACGGCCCGAAGAATTGATCAGTCAATGAGAGTGGATGCGGTTCGCGAGGGCGAGCAAATCGACACCTAGCGTAGAGCAGGTTTTAGAGCCTCGCCGCACACCCTCAAGTGACATTCAAGGCCAGGCTGCCATTGACCGCCGTAGGCGGGCGAGAGACGGCTTGCGGCTACCAACAACTTCTTCGAGCGACATCGATGGGTCGAAAGGCCGAGTTCGCCGCCGGGGGAGCAGTCGTTGGTCGTGGGGCGTCGCCAGCTGATGGACTCGCCCATTCACCCCGGCGCCGACGAAGGTCAAGTTCCGAGTTACAGCGGACAGCCGCCAAGGGCGCCAGCCAACGTCAGGTCTCAGCGGCCGCAGTCATTCGCGGGCGGCCGTCGATCGGCTGCAACAGCCTAAAGCAGTCGTCGACAGCCCGTTTCCCACGGGAACGGTTCCCTTGGTTCTGCAAAGCCCCGCCTGCCCGCGCGGGAGAGCACGTCCGAAGTTAGTACATACCTGAAGGTGAGTATGCAAGCCTCCCTCCCGTCCTCGGCCGCCGCCGGCCTGCCGCCGCATGTCGAGTACACGCTGACGCCGCTGGGGCAGGACATCGCCGGCCATGTGCAGGCGCTGGCGGATTGCGTGGAGGGCAACCTGATGCGCTCGCTGCAGGCGCAGGCGCAGGCGCCGACGGTGGCGACATGAACCTCGCGCAGATCGAGGCCTTCGTGCATGTGGCCGAGCACGGCAGCTTCAGCAAGGCGGCGCTGGTGCTGGGCCTGGCCCAGCCGCTGCTGAGCCGCCAGGTGCGTGCGCTGGAGGTGGACCTGCGCGAGACGCTGCTGCAGCGGCACGGCCGCGGTGTGCGGCTTACCGAGGCGGGCCGGCGGCTGCTGGCGCATGGCCAGGACATCCTGCAGCTGGTGCAGCAGGCCCGCGAGGACCTGAGCGCCCAGCGCGACGAGCCCACCGGCGCCGTCACGCTGGCCGTGCCGCCCACGCAGGCGCGGCTGCTGACGCTGCCGCTGATCCAGGCCTTTCACGCCAGCTGGCCGGCCGCGCGGCTGGCGATCATGGAGGGCTTCTCGACCACGCTGACCGAGTGGCTGCTGACCGGCCGCTGCGACCTGGCCCTGGTCTACAACCCCGAGCCGCTGCCGGCGCTGGAGATCCTGCCGCTGCGCCAGGAGCCGCTGTGCCTGTACAGCGCGGTGGGCCAGGCGCCGGCGGGGCCGCTGACGCTGCAGCGCCTGAGCCAACTGCCGCTGGTGATGCCGCAGCGAGGCCAGATCTTTCGCAGCCGGCTGGAGGCCGCAGCGGCCATGGCGGGCGTGCAGCTGGACGTGCGCTGGGAGGTCTCCAGCGTGCCGGCCCTGCTGGACCTGGTGGCCGCCGGCGTGGGCCACGCGGCGCTGGGCGAGGACGCGCTGCGCAGCTACGACGGCGCCGCGCGGCTGGCCGTGAGCCGCTTTGACGGCGAGGACATCCACTGCACGCTGTGCATGGTGACGCCCTCCAACCGGCGGCCAACACGGCTGCAGCAGGGGCTGGCGTCGCTGCTGCTGCAGATGTACCGGCAGCGAGATTCCTAAATCTCCATGACCGGCCGGAACGCCTCGGCCGGTTCGCTGCGGCCCAGGCGGGCGCGCAGGCGCTCATAGGCGGCGGCATCCACGACGCCCGCGATCAGCGGCGTCCACAGGAACACGCGTGCGAAGCAGCGCAGGCGCTGCAGCGGGCTGTGCCCGGACGGCTGCTCCAGCTCGGCCTGGATGGCGGCCAGCGACTCGCGCAGCGGCGCCATGCGCACGCCGCCATCGCGTGGCGTGTCGAACACCAGGCCGTCGGCGCCCTTCGAGCTGCGTGCGGGCCACGGCGGGCCACCGGCCACCTCGGGCCGGCCGTGGCGGGCGAAGGAGGTCCAGGCGGAGCCCATCGCAGCGCAGACGGCGCGGCGGCCCTGGCGGTTGAACGGCGTGTTGACCTGGAAGATGTCGAACTCGCCGGCCACGTCGCGGAAGACGAACGCCATCTCCATGGCATGGGCCGCGCCGAGCAGGAGGTCGGGGCGGATGAAGGGGATGGCCGGCGCCTCGTCCCAGTCGAAGCGGTAGGTCCAGAGGTCGGCATGGCCACCGGCCAGCATCGCGTCGGCCGGCCGGTCGATGTGATGGGCACGCCAGGCGCGCGACATCATGTCGGACTCGAAACGGTAGGCGGCGCGGTCCTTCAGCACCGGCAGCTTGCCGCCGATCAGCCGGCAGTGCTCGGGCTTGCCGGCCAGGAAGGTGCGGAACTCATCGCGGTTGCTGCCCAGCAGCACCGGCACCCGGTTCCAGCTGCCGCGGCTGAACAGCTCCGGCAGCGGCGCCAGCGGCAGCACGACGCCGTCGCGGATCGGCCGCGGCGCCAGGTAGATGCCTTCGCTGCCGGGCACATGCACGGCCAGCAGCTCCGCCGGGCTGAGGCTGCGCAGCCAGGCTGCCAGGTCAGCCGGCGGCGCCGGGAGGGCGGCGCGTGCCAGCAGGCGGCGCACCACTTCCTCGCTGCCGCAGCGATGGCTTTCCAGCGGCGACGCCAGGCCCTGCACGGCCTCCTCCCGGCTGAAGCTCTCGCACAACGGGCTCTGCGCAATGGCGCGGTGGAACAGCCCCTGGGCCAGCGGGCTGGCCAGCAGCATCAGCACCTGCTGGCCGCCGGCCGACTCGCCGAAGATCGTCACGCAGCCGGGGTCGCCCCCGAAGGCGGCGATGTGGCTCTGCACCCAGCGCAGCGCCGCGATCAGGTCCAGCAGCGCGAAGTTGCCCGAGCGGTCTTCGTCGCTGAGGGCCGCCCCCTGTTGCAGCGCGGGGTGGGCGAACCAGCCCAGCACGCCGAGCCGATAGTTGACCGTGACGACGATGACCTTGTCCTGCGCCGCCAGGTTGCGGGCCACGTCGAAGGTGGCGGCCGTGCCCACCGCATTGCCGCCGCCGTGGAACCACACCATGACCGGCAGCGGCGCCTCGGTGTCGACGGGTGCGAACACGTTCAGCCACAGGCAGTCCTCGTCGCCGACGACCTGGCCGTGCTGGCTGGCCGGCACGGGGGCGAGGCGGCCGCCGAGCTGCGGCGCGATGGCGCCGTGGCCCAGCGCCTGCAGCTCGCCCTCCCAACCGGGCGCGGGTTGAGGCGCGCGCCAGCGCAGCGGGCCCAGCGGCGGTGCGGCATAGCGCAGGCCACGCCAGGCGTGCACCCACTGGCCGCTGGCAGTGACCTCCTGCGAACCCGTGACGGTGCCTGACGGCGTGTCGCGCCGGGTGATTGGCGCGGGAAGGGGTGTGGTGGTCATCATTGGGTTTGCGGTTTAGAGAAGGTCTGCACCTGCGCCTGCGCCGCACGTGCCGGCTTGAGCAGCCAGCGCGCCAGCGCCGGCAGCAGCACCAGGGCGCCCACCATGTTCCACAGGAACATGAAGGCCAGCAGGATGCCCATGTCGGCCTGGAACTTGATGGGGCTGAAGAACCAGGTGGACACGGCCAGAGCCAGCGTCACGCCCGTGAGCAACACGACGCGGCCGGTGAAGCGCAGCGCGGCGCGGTAGGCCTGGTCGACATCGTCCCCGGCGCGCAGGCGCTGCAGCATGACGGCCAGCACGTACAGCGCGTAGTCCACCCCGATGCCCACGCCTAAAGCGATGACGGGCAGCGTCGCGACCTTGACGCCCATGCCCAGCAGCACCATCAGCGCCTCGCACAGCATGGAGGTCAGCACCAGCGGCAGCACCGCGACGACGGTGGCGCGCCAGCTGCGGAAGGTGAACCAGCACAGCAGCACGACGGCGCCGTAGACCCAGTACAGCATCTCGCGCATGGCCTTGCGGACGACGCTGTTGGTGGCCGCCTCGATGCCGGCCGAGCCGGCGGCAAGCAGGAAGCGCACTTCGCCGGTGGGCGGCTGCGCGGCGATGAAGGACTCGGCCTCGCCGAGCACGCGCTCCAGCGTGCTGGCCTTGTGGTCGCGCAGGAAGACCTGCAGCGTCAGGAAGGAGCAGGCCTTGTTGAGCAGCTCGCGTGGCGCGATGGACTGCACGCCGCCGAGCGCCTGGTCGTTGGCGATCAGCTCGTACCACTTGAAGTTGCCTTCGTTGAAGCCCACCATGCCCAGCTTGGCCAGGCCGGCCAGCGACTGCGTGCCCTCCACGCCGGGCAGTTGCTGCAGCCGCCAGGCCAGCGCATCGACGCGGCTGAGCGTGTCGTAGCGGGTGCACTGGTCGTCCGGCGTGGTGACCATGACGGTCAGGATGTCGGTGCTGGCCGCGTAGTGCTGGGCCATGTAGGCGTTGTCGCCGTTGTAGCGGGAATCGGCACGCAGCTCCGGCGCGCCGGCATCCAGGTCGCCCACCTGCAGCCGCGTCGACAGGCCCACGGCAGCCGCGAGCAGCACGGCGGCCGCCGCCAGCGCCAGCGCCGCCGGCCGGGCCTGCGTGAAGCCGGCCAGCCAAGCCCAGCCGCCGCTGAGCTGCTCGTTCTGCTCCTGCTTGAGGCTGCGCCGCGCGGCGGCCGGGCTCACGCCGACGTAGGACAGCAGCACCGGCAGCAGCACGAGGTTGGTGAAGATCAGCACGGCCACGCCGATGCTGGCGTTGGCGGCCAGGTCCTGGATGACGCGGATGTCGATCAGCGCCAGCACGGCAAAGCCCACGGCGTCGCACAGCAGCGCGGTGAGGCCGGCCATGAACAGGCGCCGGAAGGTGTAGCGCGCGGCCACCGCGCGGTGGGTGCCGCGGCCCACGTCCTGCAGGATGCCGTTCATCTTCTGCGCGCCGTGGCTCATGCCGATGGCGAAGACGAGGAAGGGCACCAGCACGGAGTAGGGGTCCAGCGCATAGCCCAGCAGCCGCAGCAGGCCCAGCTGCCAGGCCACGGCGATGAGGGAGCAGGCCACGACGATGAAGGTGGAGCGCACGCAGCGGGTGTAGGCGAACAGCACGCCGCCGCAGATCAGCAGCGCCAGCGCGAAGAAGCCCATGACCTCGCGCACGCCGTCGATCAGGTCGCCCATGACCTTGGCGAAGCCCACCACATGCAGTTGCACCCGCTCGCTGTCGTACTTGGCGCGCAGGGCCTCGATGCGCTGGCCCAGCGCGGCGTAGTTCAGCGCCTGGCCGGTCTGCGGGTCGGTGTCCAGCAGCGGCACGTAGATGATGCTGCTCTTGAAGTCGCCCGCCACCAGCTGGCCGATCTCGCCCGAGCGCTCGATGTTGGCGCGCAGCTCGGCCAGCGACGCGGGGCTGCCGTCGTAGCGGTCGGTGATGACGGTGTCGCCGTCCAGGCCATCCTCGGTGACGGCCACCCAGCGGGTGTTGGACGTCCACAGCGACTTCATGAACGGCCGGTCCACGCCAGGCATCAGGAACAGCTCGTCGCTGAGCAGCCTGAGGGTCTCCAGGTAGTCCTTGTCGAAGATGCTGCCCTGGCGCGCGGCCACGGCGATGCGCAGTGCGTTGCCGCCCCCGGCCAGCTGGGCGCGCTGCGCCTGGAAGTTGGCGATGTAGGGGTGGTGGCTGGGGATGGTCTTGTCGAAGCTCGCCGTCAGCTGCATGCCCAGGGCCTGCCAGCCGAGCACGGCGGTCAGCAGCAGGCACACGGCCAGCACCCAGGGGCGGTGGTTGAAGAACAGTCGCTCGGCCCAGGAGCCGCTGCGGCTGTCAAAGTCTTCCAGGCGCGCAATGACGGGCTGGGCGCTGTCGTCGGTGGATAGGCTCACGCTCACGGTTGCAATCTCGGGTGAAGTTCAGATGAAGCTCAGGGGCAGGCGCTGCAGGCCGCGCAGGCCGGCCAGCACGACATGGCCGGCGTCGGCCTCGACAAGGCTGGCCGAGGGCAGCGGGGGCAGGGCGTTGTGGCGCAAGAAGCTGCGGCCGTCATCCCGGCTGTGCAGCAGGTCGCCGTTCTGGGCCAGCAGCAGCAGCGAGCCGTCCTGGCGCTGCAGGCCGGCGCTCAGCGACACGGGCACGGGGTTGGCGACGGCGGTCCAGCTGTCGCCCTGGTCGGCCGAGCGCCAGACATTGCCGCGCAGCCCGTAGGCCAGCAGCGTGCCCTCGCGCGTGAGCAGCAAGCCGAAGAAGCTGCCCTTGTAGGGCGAGGGCAGGGCCTCAAAGTGCGCGCCGCCGTCCAGCGAGCGCAGCAGCAGGCCTTGCTCGCCGGCGATGAACACACGCGGGCCGTCGCTGCGCACCGCGTACAGATGCAGGCGCTTGCGGTTGGGCAGCCGGGTGTGCAGGCTCTGCCAGGCCTCGCCCTGGCGCACGAAGGCCAGGCCGTAGGCACCGACGGCGTACAGCGCGCCGTCGGGACTGAGGCTGAGGTCCAGCAGCGGTTTGTCTGGCCCCTCGGCCAGGCGGCGCTGGGCGGCATTGCGCAGCGCCTCGTCGTCGCCTGCGGCGGCCAGCTCCAGCTCGGCCAGGCGCTGGCCGTCGAGCACCAGTTGCCAGCGCTGGCCGCCGTCGCGGGTCTGCAGCAGGCTGCCGAAGTGGCCGCAGGCCCAGCCCTGCTGGGCGTTGGCAAAGGCCAGCGCCGTGAGGCTGACCTGCGCCGGCACCTCGGCCTGCTGCCACTGCTGGCCGCCGTTGTCGCTGTAGACCACCAGCCCGCGTTCGCCGGCCAGCACGAGGCGCTGGCCGGCGCGCGCGGCCGCCAGCAGCGCGCTGCGCGTGGCCAGCGGCGTGGGCTGGGCCGCCTGGCCCAGCACGGCCGGCAGGGGCGCGGCGTGGCCGGCACTGGCACCGGCCAGCAGCCCGAGGGCCGCCGCCCCGAACACCGCGCGCCGCTTCATCGCGTGCTCTCGTTGGCCAGCTCCTCGGGGCTGAAGAAGGAGCGTTCCAGCTTGGGCAGGACCTTGACCTGGGAGGCCAGCTCGTTGCTGGCCATGTTCAGGTAGTAGGCGCCGGTCTGCAGGTCGTAGCCGCCCCAGAAGATGTTGCCCAGCACGGCGGGGATGTCCGGCGCGGCCAGCGTCAGCGTGTAGTTAGTGCGCCAGAGCTCGCCCTTGGCATCCCAGCCGTCGATCAGGATGATCTGCCAGGTGTCCTCGTCGATGTAGTACGTGCGTTTGGCCGCCACGTGGCGCTTGCCGGCGGCTAGCGTGGCCTCCACCACCCACACGCGGTGCAGCTCCCAGCGCACGAGGTCGGGGCTGAGCGTGCCGGGCTTGACGAGGTCGGCCACCTTGGCGACGGCGGCGCGGTTGTTGTTGTAGGGGATGTAGAGCTCTTTCTTGCCGATCAGCTTGAGCTCGTGTTTGTCGATGGGGCCGAAGAGGTTGAAGGCTTCGTCGAACAGGCCGATGCCGGAGGTGACCGCGTCGGGCGTGTCGTAGCCCACCGAAGGCGCCTTGCGCACGCGGCGCTGGCCCACCAGGTATTGCCACAGGCCGCGCGGCGTGGCGCTGTTCATGCCGTCGTGCGCGAGGATGGCCTCGCCGGCCTTGGAGCCGGGTTCGGTGGCAGCGAACTTGCCCAGCGAGTAGTAGCCGTCGAACTTGTCCGCGCTGACCTCGGGGTCGTAGTAGGGGCGGCGGAAGGTCTGGTTGCCGCCGCTGGCCATGGTGCGCTTGCCGTCGGCCGTCATCACCCACACCCGCATGGGGGTCTGGATGTTGACGCCGGTCCACGCCAGGCGGTGGTTGAGGATGACTTCGTAGGCGTCCTTGGGAATGGGGAAGGGGATGCCACCAAAGGCGCCCTCCACACCCTGGCCGTTGTCCACGAGCTTGGCGCGGGTCGCATTCTTGAAGGTGTTGTCGTAGACGTACTGCGGCGCGGCGGCGCTGCGGCGGGTGGGGTAGACGTCGATGCGGAAGTCGGGGTACTTCTTCATCAGCGCCTTCATGCCGTCGCTGACCTTGGCTTCGTGCTGCGCCAGGTTCTTGGCGTTGATCTGCAGCACGGGCTTGTCGGCGGGGAAGAGGTCGGGGCGCGGGTCACCGTTCTTGTAGCTGGCGGGCGCCTTGGTCAGGCCGCCTTCCCAGGGCGGGATGCTGCCGTCCTTGTTGCCGGCGCGTTCGGCGCCCATTGGGGTCAGCGTGGTCTTGAGCTTGGCGGCCTCGTCGGCCGACACGGCGGCGTGCGCGCTCAGCGGCAGCAGGGCCGAGCATGCGAATGCAGAGGCCAGCGCGAGAACATTCAGTTGGAGCAGTGCGTGCTTCATGGTGTGGGTTTCCGGTTCTGGGGTCAGAAGGTGCGTGACGCGCTGAAGGCGACGTAGGCGCGGTCCCTGAGCGTCTGGCCAAAGGTGAGCTGACGCGGCGAGCCGCTGCCGGGCACCAGGATCTCGGTGAAGGTCTTGGCCTTGCCGAAGTAGTCGGTGTAGGTCAGCGAGAAGTTCCAGGCGCTTTGGTAGACACCCTTCACGCCGATGCTCCAGTCGCCGCCGTCGGCAACCCCGCCTGCGAAGTTGCCGATGGCCGAGGAGCGCCCGCCGAAGTTCCAGCCCACGCCGATGGGAACGGACAGGTTCAGCCCGGTCAGCACCTGGAAGTAGGACGGCTCGAACAGCACGCGGGCAGCGAAGGCGCCCTTGGTGGTGTTCGGGTCCAGGCCGCCCACACCGAGGTTCTGTCCGTTGGGGCCGGCGAAGATGTCGCGCGTGATGCGCAGCCGGCGGTTGTAGGCAATCTCGCCCAGCAGCACGCCGCCCTGCCAGAAGTCGTTGGGCTGCAGCACGTAGATGCCGTTGAGCTGCAGGTGGGCGGTGTCGCCGACGGCATAGCAGGGCGTGTTGCTGCTGGTGTCGCAGCTGGCCACGGGGCTGGGGCCGCCCACCACGGCCGGGTCGCCGTTGAGCGGCGTGTTCTGGCGCACCGAGCCCTCCAGCGCCCAGTTGAGCTGGCCGATGGATGAGGTGACGCTGGCGCCGAAGGTGCGGATGTTGCTGGCGTAGGCCACGCGCACATGGCCCTGGGCGAAGTCGAACACCAGGGCGCTGGGCGTCTTGTCGTGGTACTGCGCGGCATAGATGCCGAACTCGTAGTCGCCGCCGGTGGGGCTCCAGCGCAGCTGGATGCCGCCCTGGCCGCTGTTCTTGGGCTTGTTGTCGCGCACCGTCAGCGTGGGCAGTTCGATGGGCGAGCCGTCGGGCGCCTGGCCGAAGTTGACCCGACCACCGCCGATGTAGTCCTGGTTGGAGAAGTAGCTGCCCACGCCGGGCAACTTGCTCTTGCGCCACTTGAGCTGGTAGTAGGCGCCGAGCTGCAGGCCATCGGCCAGGCGCAGCGTGCCGGAGACCTGCTCGACCGGCAGCAGCACTTCCTTGAACTGCCAGCCCGGCACCGACAGGATGCGCGCGATGTCCACCGGGCCCTGGGCATTGGCAATGCCGTTCTGGCCGAAGAACAAGCTCTCGCCCCATTGCAGCGTGTGCTTGCCAACGCGCAGGTTGGCCTTCATGCCGGCGACCTCGCCCTTGAACGACACGAAGGCATCCAGGATCTCGCCGCTGCGGCCATGCTGGCGCCGCGTGTCGGGCAGGAACTCGTTCGGCGCCTGGCCGAAATCGTTGTTGGCGGTGCTGACGACCGGGCCGAGCGCGTTGCCGGCGGCATACAGCGGCGTGCCGTTGTAGTCGTTGCGGCCCAGGTAGGCGCCGTCGTGCCAGGCGGTGCCGCTCAGGCGGGCGCCGAAGGTGGGCGTGGAGATGTCCAGCTCGGCCAGCAGGTCGAAGCGCTTGGAGATCAGGCCCTTGCGGAAGTTGTGGTCGCCGTCGTCCTCGTTGACGGTGCCGGGGTCGATGGCCACATCCAGGCGGCTCAGCGCGTCGGACGGGTCCTTGACGCGGTAGGCGGCGCTGAACTTGGGCGTCAGGTCGAGCCGGACTTTCATGTCCGGGACGCTGGTTTCGATTTCAAAAGCATGTGCAGTGGGCAACAGCAGGGCTGCCGCCGCCGCCAACGCGACGCGGGTCTGTCTCATGATGTCTCCTGTTTTTGGGTGTTATGTACTTACAGATAGGTCGCGGCGAAGCCGCCATCGGCGGCGAGGTTCACGCCGCTGATCCAGCGCGCGTCGTCGCTGCACAGGAAGGCGATGGCCGGCGCGATCTCGTCGGCCAGGCCCGGCCGGGTGATGCGGTGGGCATCGGCAGCGACCCGTTCCTCGCCCAGTTGCGCGACGAACTCACCCAGGATGGGCGTGAACACGGGGCCGGGCGCGACGCAGTTCATGCGCACGCCGCGCTGCTTGAAGAAGTCGCCCGAGCGCTGCTTGGTCCAGACGATCAGGGCTTCCTTGAAGTACTCGTAGCAGCCCTGCTGCGGCACCGGGTTGCGGGCCAGCCAGGCCAGGCCGGCCTCGAAGCCCTGCACCTGGGACAGCGTCTTGTGCGTGTCCAGGCGGTCACGGTAGAAGTAGCCCAGGATGGACGACACGTTGACGATGCTGCCGCCCTGCGGCATGCGCTCCACCAGCACCTCGCACAGGTGGCGCAGCCCGAGGTAGTTGACGCGGGCCACCAGGTCCACCGGCGCCGTGCCGGGCACGCCGGCCACGGTGCACAGGCCGTCGATCTGCGCCGGCAACTGGCGCACGGCGGCGTCGATGGCCGACTGCTCGGAGAGGTCGGCCTTGACGAAGCCGTCCAACGTCAGCAGCGGGTCATTGCGGTCCATGCCGATGACCTTGGCGCCGTGCGAACGCAGCAGTCGAGCGGTGTCGGCGCCGATGCCCGAACTGGCGCCGGTGACGACGATGGTCTTGCCTTGTACTTTCATGGGTTTGTCTCCTGTTGTTGGTTGTGGGTCGTGCGGATCGCTCAGAACGGGTAGGCGTGCGCGGTGTCCTTCACCGTCACCCATTGCCAGGTCGTGAAGGCTTCCCAGTCGGCCGGGCCGCCGTGCACATTGCCGTTGCCCGCCACGCCGGGGCCGCCGAAGGGGTTGGTGGCGTCGTCGTTCACGGTCTGGTCGTTGACATGGACCATGCCGGCCTTCAACTGCTGCGCCAGCGCCATCGCGCGGTTCAGCGACTTGGAGATGACGGCCGCCGCCAGCCCGCCGTCGTGGGCGTTGGCCAGCGCGGCGGCCTCTTCGTCGGTCTTGAAGGTGATGAGGTTGAGCAGCGGGCCGAACACCTCTTCGTCATGCACCCGCATGCCGGGCTTGACGCCGGACAGCACGGTGGGCTTGTAGAACAGGCCGTCGTAGCTGCCGCCGGCCAGCAGCTGCGCGCCCTTGGCCACGCTGTCCTGCACCAGCGCATGCACGCGGTCGCGCTGGCGGGCGTCGATCAGCGGGCCCAGGGCCACCTGGCCGGTGGCGCCGTTGCCCACGGGCAGGTGGGTGGCCTTGGCGACCAGCAGCTCGGTCAGCGCGGCGGCGATGGATTCATGCACCAGCACCCGGTTGGAGGCCATGCAGATCTGGCCCGAGTGCAGCCACGCGCCCCAGGCCGCGTTGCTGGCGGCGATGTCCAGGTCGGCGTCGTCCAGGATGACCAGGCAGTTCGTGCCGCCCAGCTCCAGCGAGGCCTTCTTCAGGTGCCGCGCGGCCAGTTCGCCCACGCGCCGGCCCACGCCGACCGAGCCGGTGAACGACACCATGCGCACCTCGGGCGCGGTGATCAGCGCCTCGCCCACCTCGGCGCCACCGGGCAGCACCGACAGCACGCCGGCCGGCAGGCCCGCCGCCTCCAGCACGCGGGCGATCAGGTAGCCGCCGCTGACGGGGGTGCGCGGGTCGGGCTTGACGAGCACCGCATTGCCGGCGGCCAGCGCCGGGGCCACGACGCGCAGCGTCAGGATGAGCGGGAAGTTGAACGGCGAGATGACCGCGATGACGCCATGCGGCACGCGCCGCGCCATGCTCAGGCGGCCCGGCACGCTGGGCAGCAACTGGCCGGCCGGCTGCATGGGCATGGCGGCGGCCAGCTGGCAGAAGGCGATGGCCTCGCGCACCTCGTGCTGGCCCTTGGGCAGGATGGCGCCGCTCTCACGGGTGATCCACAGGGCCAGCTCGTCGAAGTGCTGCTGGAACAGGGCCGCAGCCTTGTGGAACACCGCCGCCCGCTCGCGCGGCGGCGTGGCGGCCCAGGTGGCCTGGGCAGCGGCTGCCGTGCGGGCGGCTTCGGCGGCGTCCGCTGGCGTGGCTTCGCCGGCCGTGCCCAGGCTCTCGCCGGTGGCCGGTTCGATGATGTCCAGCGTGCGCGAAGCGGCGCGCCACTGGCCGATGAAAAGGCTCTCACGCCAGGGGGCGTCCGCCAGGAACGAGGGGCTGTGCTGCATGCTTGTCTCCGTGTGGATCTTGTTTTGCTTGCCAGTGCTATCGTTAGCTAGGCAAACGAACAGTTGGGCTTACTGTGTGTCTGGGTGGGGCGATTCGGGAATCCGTAGAAACGCTGATGTCGGGTGACGCGCCTCTTTCGCACACGCTGGGCTTAGCGCAACAGCCATGCCAGGCCCGCTGCGGCCGGTCGCGTCCGGGCCGTCACGGCGCCGTCCGCACCCAGGGCACGGGTCGTCAGACTGGGACTTACCCAGGGCCGGCAACGACGGCGGCAGCCGCCGGTACACACGGGATCTGGGCGTCGCGCCTTAACGCAAATCCGCAAGTCGGGCGCAGACTCCAGCCCCTCGCTTTTACGAAATCATGAAACCGCAACCCGCCCCCTCGAAGATCTCGCTGGCCGAACTGTCCCGTCACAGCGACACCATGCTGCGTAAAGGCGACAGTGATCACTTCAACTGGGCCAGCGACGGCAGCGTGCCGACCCTGGCGCAGCTGACGGAGGCGCTGTTCTTCTCGCCGGGTGATGGCCGCATCTGGCTCAACGACCAGCGCATGCTGCTCGTCCACAGCGCGGCCATGGGCCATCTGCGGCGCGAGTTGATCGACACGCTGGGCATGGCACGGGCGCGCGGGCTGCTGACCCGGGCCGGCTATGTGAGCGGGGCGCGCGATGCGCAGCTGGTGCGGCAGCGCTGGCCGGAGGGCGACGCGGCGGCCGTGTTCATGGCCGGCGCGCGGCTGCATGCGCTGGAAGGCGTCGTCAAGGTCACGCCCGTCAGCTTCTCCTTCGACATCGACCGCGGCACCTACGACGGCGAGTTCATCTGGGAGCATTCCAGCGAGGACGATGAACACATCAGCGCCTACGGCCTCGGTGCCGACCCGGCCTGCTGGTCGCAGGTGGGCTATGCGACCGGCTACGTGACGACGCTGTTCGGCCAGCAGGTCATCTTCCGGGAACTCGACTGCCGCGCCATGGGCGCCTCGGCCTGCCGCGTGGTGGGCCGCAATGCGGCGGCCTGGGGCGACATCAGCGAGGACCTGCGCTACCTGGAGGCGCACGACTTCCGCGCGATGGCGCCCGGCGCGGAGCCGGCCGCCGCCGCGCCGCCGCCGGCCCTGGGCCCGGCCGGCAGCGCCACGCAGGACCGCCACGAGGTGGTCGGCGCATCGCCCGCTTTCGTGTCGGCCTGCCACCTGCTGGACCGCGTGGCGCGCACCTCGGCCACGGTGCTGTTCTCGGGCGAGTCGGGTGTCGGCAAGGAGGCCTTCGCGCGGCGCCTGCACCGCATCAGCCCGCGCGCGGAGCGGCCCTTCGTGGCGCTGAACTGCGCCGCCATCCCGGAGGGGCTGCTGGAGTCGGAGCTGTTCGGCGTGGAGAAGGGCGCCTACACCGGCGCGCATGCGTCGCGCGAGGGGCGCTTCGAGCGCGCGCATGGCGGCACGCTGTTCCTCGACGAGGTGGGCACCCTCAGCGCGGTGGCCCAGGCCAAGCTGCTGCGCGTGCTGCAGGAGGGCGAGCTGGAGCGCGTGGGCGGTTCACGCCTCATCCAGGTCGACGTGCGCGTGGCGGCGGCCACCAATGTGGACCTGCGCGCGGAGGTGCAGGCGGGGCGGTTCCGGGCCGACCTGTTCTATCGGCTCAACGTCTTCCCGCTGCACCTGCCGCCGCTGCGCGAGCGGCGCGAAGACATCCCGCTGCTGATGAGCCATTTTCTGCGCCGCGAATCGCAGCGCCACGGCCGCGAGGTCAGCGGCTTCAGCGCGCGCGCGGTGCGGGCGGCGCTGCACTACGACTGGCCGGGCAACATCCGCGAGCTGCTCAACCTGATCGAGCGCGCCGTCATCAACGTCGAAGACGGCATGGCCATCGACGTGCACCACATGTTCCGCGGCGAACCGCTGGCCCGCCAGGCGGTGCTGGCCGTGTCATCCGACGGCGAACTCGCCCGCGAGGCCGACCCCGGCGTGGACAACCTGCTGCAGCATCTGCAAAGCACGCTGGGTGCTGCGGCGCTGGACCTGCCGGCGCTGGAGGCGCGGCTGCTGGCCGAGGCCGTGCAGGCGCACGACGGCAACCTGTCGGCTGCGGCCCGGGCGCTGGGGCTGAGCCGGGCGCAGCTGGCGTATCGGCTGGAGCGGCATGTGGCGGGGTGAGGCGAGGCACGGTTGGGCGCAGGAGGACGGGTGGGCCTGGTGCTTCGTGTCCCCCGGCCGCTGCGCGGCCCCCTCCTTTACCTGCGCACCAGGCCCACCCGACCTCCTGCTCGGGCAGTCCGTAGGGGGTGAGCATCGCGAACCCCAGCGTCTATGCGCCGATGTCGTTGGGATTCACTTTGTTCACCCCCTACGCGCTTTGGCGGATAGGGCGACGCTGAATAAGTCCCCGCGATGCAGCGCGCCCTGGTTAGGGATGACCTGCAAGGCGCAAACCGCAGCCATAGCTGGCTATGGCGAGGATTTGCAACGCCGCAGGGCGCCCAAAGCAGGGATGCGCTGCGCGCGAAGGATTTGTTCAGCGTTGCCATAGCAGTGCTCGCTCGATGCATTGCCGGGAGTCCGTCCCGGCGGCCGGGTAACTTTGGCTTCGCCGAAACCTTCGGTTTTCTTCAGCGGGACCAGAAGACAACGAAGTTGCGGCGTAGCCAAAGTCACCAAAGAAGAGGCCCTGAACCGCACACCGGCGTCACGACGCCAGCAGCGGCGCGCGAAAACAACCGCTCGGTTTGCACCCTGACGCGACCCGCTGCGCTCTCGCGGCTGTCCCTATGACGAGCGCGGCTCATCGAACCTTCACGCCGCTTAACGCCGGCTGCACGCCGGGCTTACCAGGAATGCAAAACAGCGTCGCTCGGGCGCCGCAAAGCACCTCGCGCTGGCTCATGTTGCAGGGGGCGAGGAACGAAGTGAACGCTGGGGTTCGCCGGGCTCACCCCATTAGCCTACCGAGCTTGTTCGCTACATCCGACCCCTTGAGCCCCATGGATGTGCCGCCGCAGCCGGCCGGCCGCATGCCCGGCGAGCGACAGCATTCGCCAGCAGAATCTCGATGTAAATTGCAGCACCTTGCGGAGAAATTGCCGATGAATCAAGCACTTGCCATTGATCTGACCGTCTTCAATACGCAGACACCAACTGCATTACGCAGACTGGCGACAACACGTTGAACATCACAATGAAGACACTTCTTTGGTTGGCCGCACTCGTGTTGACATTGCCATTGCGCACCGTCGCGCAACAGGGCAATGACAAAGCACCGGCGCTCGATTGCAGCACCGGCCCCGTTTCCAAAAGCTATGGCGCAACGCCTTGGCTCGTGTACGCATGCTCAGATGGGAAGTCCATCGTGGCCGTTACCGCCTCCGGCAGCCCAGCGGGTCCGTTCTACTTCATGCTGTATCCGAAGGACGGAAAGTATGTTGTCGTCGGTGAGGGGACTGGGCCGAAGAACCTCACGGATCGGGCTTATGCCGAGCTGGCTCGGC
>NZ_JBDSQX010000203.1:0-3683 GCF_039929605.1 Roseateles sp. | reverse complement strand
GCAGTCCGCAGGGACTGCTTGTGTCCGACTCCAGTTCACCAAGCCGGCCCGTCCGGCGATGTGCGAGCGGGGCACGCCCCGCTCGCATCGCCGTCCCCTCGGGGGACCGACCGGCCTCGCCCGCGTTCAGCGCGGCGAGCCGGGCGAGGGGCACCAAATAAAACGGCCACCAAGGGGTGCCTTGGTGGCCGGTCGGATTGTCTTCGAGGTTACGAAGCAATCTTGCTGTTTTGTCTCCTCACAACCCGCCCGGCGGCTCTGGACTTAGAGCCCCGAACCGCGTCGAGTGACGAGAATGTATTGCCCCGCCTCGGTGCATGGCACTGGGGAAACCCCGGCCAGGCGTGCGCGGAGGTGGTTTTGCGCCCCAAAGCTGTGCAAAAACAGACTCGCTGGACGCGTGAAAATGGCTGCATGCGCCTTCTCTTCCGCCTGTTGACGGCCCTGCCTCTGAGCCTCCTGAATGCCTGCGGTGGGGGCGGCGGCGGCACCTCCGGCGGCGGAAGTCCCGGAGGTGACGCCGGGGCTTCCGGCATAGGGCAGACGCTCACTTTGACACTGCCCGCCAGCGGCCTCGCGGCGGCCGATCTGGGGGTCATCGTGGCCGAGGGCGACACGCTCAGCGAGGCCATCGGAGCGGCCTATCTGGCGGCCCGCAACGTGCCGGCGGCCAACCTCATCCGGGTCAAGGTCGACACCGCCAGCGCGACGATTTCGGCGGACGATTTTTCGTTGCTTAAATCAGACATCGAGGCCCGATTGCCCGCCGGTGTGCAGGCCACGCTGTTCGCCTGGGCCGCGCCGAGCCGCGTTGTTGGTGCCTGCAGCATGGGCATCACCAGCGCCATGGCGCTGGGCTATGACACCCGCTATTGCAATGGCACGCCCGCGACAAACGTCTGCGCGAACACGGCCGCCTCGCCGCTCTACGACAGCGAATCGCGCCGGCCGCAGGCGGAGCTGCAGCTGCGCCCGTCCATGTTGCTGGGTGCGACGACGCTGGCCGCCGCCCAGGCGCTCATCAGCCGTGGTGTAGCCGCCGACGCGACGCTGCCGGCCGGCGAGGGCTGGCTGGTGCGCACGACCGACGCCGACCGCAATGTGCGCTGGGCGGACTTTTCGCCCCTGCCCGCCGCCTGGGGCAGCGCGCTGAAGCTGAACTATGTGGACAACAGCGTGGGTTTGCCTGCGGCCAATTCGCTATCTGGCAAGAGCGACGTGCTGTTCTACCTGACCGGGCTGGGCACGGTGGGCAACCTGTCGACGCTGCAGTTTCGCCCCGGCGCGCTGGCCGACGCGCTGACGTCCTACGGCGGCCTGCTGCCCGACGGAGGCGGCCAGATGCCCATCACCGCCTGGCTCGCGGCCGGCGCGACGGCCAGCTACGGCACGGTCGAGGAGCCCTGCAACCTGCCGCAGAAGTTCTCGCGCGCCTCGGTGCTGATCGACCACTACTGGCGCGGCGCCACCGCCATCGAGGCCTACTGGAAGGCCGTGCAGTGGCCCGGCCAGGGCCTGTTCGTCGGCGAGCCTCTGGCCCAGCCCTTCCGCGACACGCCCAGCTTCGCCATCGTGGCGGGGGAGTACCAGATCAAGACGCGGTCCTTGCGCCCCGGTGCCCGCTACAGCCTGCAATACCTGCAGGGGTCGACCTGGGCGACGCTGGCCACGTTCACCGGCGTGCGCGGTCAACTGCTCGACGGCCGCGCGCCCCTGCCACCGGCCGTGGCGACGCGCATCCGCTGGCAGGGCCCCTGCGCGGACAACGCGGCGAATGCCTGCACCCTCGCCCAATCATCCTGACCTTTACGCGCGCCCCTCAGAATGCAGGTCGGTCAAATCCTGATTGCCGCACCCGGCCGGGCGATCGACAGTCGCCCTCCCGTCGAGCACCTCATCACCATGCCCCGTTCCGTCTCTGCCCGCGCCCGCGGCTTCACCCTGCTTGAACTGCTCGTCGTCATGGTCATCATCGGCCTGCTGGCCGGCTATGTCGGGCCGAAGTTCTTCGGCCAGATCGGTAAGAGCGAGGTCAAGGCCACCAAGGCCCAGATCGACGGGCTACAGAAGTCGCTGGACCAGTACCGGCTGGATGTGGGCCGCTACCCCAGCACCGAGCAGGGCCTGGCCGTGCTGGTGGCCAAGCCGGGGGATGAGCCCAAGTGGGCCGGGCCGTATCTGAGCAAGGCCGTGCCCAAGGACCCCTGGGGCAACGAATACCAGTACCGCGCGCCGGGCGAGCATGGCGAGTACGACCTGCTGTCCTTCGGCAAGGACGGCCGCCCCGGCGGCGAGGGTGAGGACGCCGACCTCACCTCCTGGTGATGGCGCAGTTCCAGGCTCGCGTGCTGCGTGCCGGCGTGGTCAGCACGGAGCGCGTCGAGGCGCTCGACCGCGCCGCCGTGGCCGCCGTGCTCGGCGTGCCGCCCCAGCATGTGCTGGAGGCGCGCGAGGTGGCTGCGGCCGGGGCCGCAAAGCCCTGGCGGCGCAACGCCAACTTTCCGCTTCAACTCTTCAGCCAGGAGCTGGCCGTGCTGCTGGATGCCGGCATCGCGCTGCTGGAGGCGCTGGACACGCTGCGCGAGAAGGAAGGCCAGCCCGGCGTGCGCGCGGCGCTGGACGCGGTCATCGCGCAGATCGAGCAAGGCCGGCCGCTGTCCACCGCGCTGCGTGAGCAACCCCAGGCCTTCGATGAGCTCATCTGCGCCATCGTCGCCGCCAACGAGCGCACGGGGCAGCTGTCCACGGCGCTGGCCCAGCATGCGCGTTACCTGGCCTGGGTCGACACGCTGCGTTCGCGCCTCGTCGCGGCGCTGGTCTACCCGCTGATGTTGCTGGGCGTGGGCGGCGCGGTCATCCTCTTCCTGCTGCTCTACGTGCTGCCGCGCTTTGCCGGCATCCTGGAGCAGACCAGCGCCGACCTGCCCTGGGCGTCGCGCGTGTTGATCGAGTTCGGCCAGGTGGCCGGCGCGCATCCGGGCCTGGTTATCGGCGGCATCGCGGCGGTGGGCTTTGCGATCTTTTCCGTGCTGCGGCAACCGGCCTTGCGCCAGCGTGCCCAGGCGGCGCTGTGGACGCTGCCGGGCCTGGGCCCGCGGTTGCGCGTGCTGGCGTTGGCGCGGCTGTATCGGTCGCTGGCGATGCTGTTGGCGTCGGGCGTGCCGGCGTTGGCGGCCTTGAAGATCGTTGTCGACGTGGTGGCTGCGCCGTGGCGGGGTGCGGTGCAGGCGGCGGCGGCGCAAGTCGAGCGGGGCGAGCGGCTGTCTGCGGCGTTCGACGCGCAAAACCTGGCCACGCCGGTCGCGCGCCGCATGCTGCGAGTGGGTGAGCGCAGCGGTGAGGTCGCGGCCATGCTGGAGCGCGCGGCGGCCTTTCATGACGAGGAGGCGGCGCGGCTGACTGACCTGCTGTCGCGGCTCGTCAACCCGGCGCTGATGCTCATCATGGGCGTGCTGATCGGCGGGATCATCGTGTTGATGTATCTGCCGATTTTTCAGTTGGTGGAGCAGGTGCAGTGAGGGGTTGCCTGGTGTTTCGTTGCTTTGGCTTTGTGGCTAGGCCCAGCCGGGAGTTCGCCCCGGCGGGCGACCTTCTTTTTGAGCGACCAAAAAGAAGGCAAAAAGTCGCCCCTGTTCCGTCGCCCCTCTGCGAGGGGTGCCCTGCGATGCTCGGAACCCGGGGCC
>NZ_JBDSQX010000202.1:0-13293 GCF_039929605.1 Roseateles sp. | reverse complement strand
GATGATGCCGATCGCGATCGTCGTGCGCTCGAGCGAGAACAGCGCCACACCCCAGTCGGTCTCGGCGATGACTCCGCCGCCGAGGATTGCGGCCATCAGCAGGACAAAGCCGATGATTGAGACTTCGGTGACCTTGCCTGGCCGGATGAAGCGCAGGTAGACGCCCATGAACAGCGCGACCGGAATCGTCGCCGCCACCGTGAACAGGCCCCATGGCGAGTCGGCCAGCGCCTTGACGACGATCAGCGCCAGCACCGCGAGGATGATGATCATGATCATGAAAGCGCCGAACAGCGCGATCAGGCCGGGCACGGTGCCCATCTCCTGCTTGACGAGATCGCCCAGCGAGCGGCCGTCACGGCGCGTGGAGATGAACAGCACGATGAAGTCCTGTACCGCGCCGGCAAAGACGACGCCGGCAAGTATCCATAGCAGCCCGGGCAGATAGCCCATCTGCGCCGCGAGCACGGGGCCGACGAGCGGGCCGGCGCCGGCAATCGCGGCGAAGTGGTGACCGAAGAGCACGTGCTTGTTGGTGGGCACGTAGTCCAGCCCATCGTTGTACTTCCAGGCCGGCGTCTGCCGCTTGGCGTCCAGCCCGAGCACCTGGGTGGCGATGAACAGGCTGTAGTAGCGGTAGGCGATGAGATAGGTGCACAAGGCGGCGGCCACGACCCACAGTGCGCTGATCGTCTCGCCACGGCTCAAGGCCACGATTGCGAGGGATGCGGCGCCAAGGATGGCAACGCCCGCCCACGGGAGGTGGCGGCGCAGGTTTTGCATGAGGTTTGTCTCCGTTGCGGTGCACACCTCGACACGGGGCGCGACCGTGGTGCAAGTCTCGGCAAACCCGCACCAGGAGGCATCGGTCAAGCCACGCGCAGCGGGCGCGCGGCAATACCTAAGGGTGAACCCGTGTCACGGTCCCTTACGAATCGGCGCGGCGGTCCGTCAACGATGAGGCCACGCTGGCGTTGTTCACAGCATCACAAGCCGGCTGTTCGGCTTGCCAGGAGGTTCACCATGCTTCGTCGCACGATTGCCACCCTTGTTGCCGGCGCCGCCCTGCTCGGCGCCACTGCCGCGCAGGCCGGCACGCACTGGTCCATCGGCATCAATCTGCCGGCGGCCGGCGTCGTCGTGTCCGACGGCGGGCGATACGTGGAACAGGCGCCGGTCTACTACCAGCCGGCACCGGTCTACTACGCCCCAGCGCCGGTCTATCAATACGCCCCGCGGCCGAGGTATGTCGAGCGCGAGGTCTACTACGCACCGGCGCCGAGGGTGGTGTACGAAACGTCCTACCGCGACCGCCGCTGGGACCACCGCGATGACCGCCGGTGGGGGCATGACAGCCATGACAGCCATGACCGCAGGGATGACCGCCGTGACAACCGGCGCGACGACTACGGTCCGACTCGCGGCCGCTGAGGTCAGGCGCTGGAAGGCGCGCTCGCGCTGGCTTTGAGGGCCTCGCGCAGCGCGCTCAACCCGCAGCCGTCGCTGGTCGAGTCAGCTTGCGGGCTGGCCAGCAGGGCCTGCAACGCAGGCAGAAGTTTCGGCTCGACGAGCTTCAAGGCCGCGTTCAAGTGCAGCGAGTCGCAGTGGTTGTCGCCGAGGTGGGCCAGCAGATGGTCGACCGCTCTCGGGTCGCGCCGCTCGGCCAGCCCGACGATGGCTTCACCACGGACGTCGGCGTCCGTATCTTGCAGGTTCTCCCACAGGCACTGCCGCACTTCCGGCGTGTCGATGTCGTGCAGAGAACCCAGGGCAAATGTGGCCCAGTCCCGCACGTCGTCGTCAGGGTCGCGCGCCAGCTTGAGCAGCGCGTCGACGGCAGGCGGTTCGCCGTAGTTGCCCAAGGCGACGGCCACATCCAACCGGATGGATGCGCTGCGGTGCCCGGCCTGCTGCACGAGCTCGTCCCGCGCTGCGGGATGCGGCCGGTGGCCCAGCCCCGAGATGGCTGCGCTCAACACCGCCGCGTGCGGATCGTGAAGGCCGGCCAGCAGCAGTTGCTGCGTCTCTTCCAGCGCAAATTCGACGCTGCCGTTCTGTGCATCACGCCGACGCTCTCGCAACTGCGACGCGATGAGCAAGCCCAGCGCGCGGCGCCGGCAATTCCGGCTGCCCGCCAAAGTCCGGGCAAGCACCAGCATCTTGGGTGAGCCACGCATCCGCAGCGCATGGATGGCGGCCCAGCCACGGTCGCGATCCCACTCGCGCAAGGCGATGCGGATCAGGCACCGCGTGCCTGTACGTCGATGCATGTGGGTCGGGCGGCGCTTCACGCAGGCCACCTAACGGCAGAACCGTTTGACATCCGCGCCAGCCACATCTCGGTCGTACTGATCAATCTTGGCGCCGTTGCCATGCCTCAGCGTGCCATTGAGCACGTCGCGGGCCAGCGCGCAGCGTGAGGCATCGCTGCCGTCTTCCTTGCCGCCCGACACCGACCTCGGCGGCTGCGGTGGCGCTGCCTGAGCCGGCTGGCGAAACGCCTCCGGCCATTGCGGGGGCGGCATCTTCTCTATCGACGATGAGGATGCTGCGACAGCCGGTGCCTGTGCCGGCGGCAGCTTGATCTTCAGTTCCTCAGACTTGGCACCGGCGGTGTTCTTCTTGTCGCCATAGTGCACGCGGCCACTGGCGTCGGTCCACTTGTAGACCTGGGCCTGGCTGGCACCGGCCGACAGCACTACGCTGACGACAAGCGCCTTGACCGTCACGCAGAGGCCAGTTTTGCACATCGGCACGGCGCTGCGCCTCGCGATCATCCCGCCACCAATTCATCGTAGGGCGGCAGGTTCAGGACGGTTTTGGCCTCGACGTCGTAGGCACGCTCAAGATCCTCCGCAGCGTCCATGGCCTGTTCGAGCAGCACATAGTCCTCGGGGTCGACATCCCCGTCGGCGAGTTCCTCGCGCATCGCCCGGATGTGCGCGGCGACCGCCTGGATGGCGATCAACATCGTGCGATTCTTGATTTCAGGCATGGCGTAACGACTTCCTGATCTCAGCGCTCGCGCCCATGCTCCACCGCATACCGAATCAACTCCGCCTGCCCCTCCAGATCCAGCTTGCGCTTGATGCTCTGCCGATGGGCTTCGACGGTGCGGACGGACAGATCCAGCTCGCGCGCGATCTGCTTGCTCGAAGCGCCCTGCCCCAGCTTGGCGAGGATCTCGCTCTCGCGTGGCGTCAGCACCGGCTTGGGCGCCTGGCCACGAAAGAGCCGGCCCGACACCGCGGCGCTCAAGAAGGTGCCGCCCGCCGCTACCGCGTCGATGGCCGAGACGATCTCGGTCGCCGGCGCGTCCTTCAGCACATAGCCTCGCGCGCCGGCCTGCAGCGCACGCTGAACGTATTCGGGGTTGTCATACATGCTGAACATTAGCAGCTTGACGCTCGGTTGGGCGGTCAGCATCTCGGCAACCAGTGCGATGCCATTGACGTCCTTGAGGCCCACGTCCATCAGCACGACATCGGGCGCCGTGCGCGCCAGCTGCGCCAGCGCCTCGAGGCGGTTGCCAGCCTCGCCGACGACCTCGAAGCGCGAGACGGCGGCCAGCCGCGCAACCAAGCCTTCGCGAACCATCGGGTGGTCGTCGACGAGCAGGATGCGGATGGGCGATGAGGTCATGCGGAAGCGCGGGCAAGGTCAGCAGCCGAGAGTTTGACGGCAAGCCGCGCGCCAATGCCAGGCGACGTCGTCAGGCCCAGCCGCGCGCCCAGCGCGTCGGCCCGCTCGCGCATGCTGCGCAGGCCTAGGCCGCGGTCGGCCACGGCCTCGGCGGCGTCGGCGTCAAAGCCCTGGCCGTTGTCCGCCACCTCCAGCGCCAGGCCGCCGTTGCGCTCGAAGCGCAGCGTCACCGTCACAGCCGTGGCATGCGCATGGCGGGCGGCGTTGTTCAGCGCTTCCTGGGCGATGCGGAACAGCGCCGTGTTGACGGCCTCGGGCAGACCGACTTCTTCGCCTTCGACGACCGCCGAGAAGTGCGTGCCACCGGCTGCGTCGAACTCGCCCGCCAGGTGTTGCAGCGCGGCCGGCAGGCCCAGCGTGTCCAGCAGCGCGGGGCGCAGCGCGTGGGACAGGTGGCGCACCTCGGCCAGCGTGCTGTTCAGCCGTTTCAGCGCCAGCGCCTGCAACCGCTCGGCACTGGCCGGCTCGTGCTGGGCCGACTCGATCAGCAGCTTGGTGGCCACCAGCGCCTGGCTGACGCCGTCGTGCAACTCACGGGCCAGGCGGGCGCGTTCGTCCTCCTGGCTCTGTACGACCTCGCGGGCCAACGCGCGCAGCTTGGCCTCGGCGCTGCGGTGCTCGCTGAGGTTGAGCGCCAACGCACCGGCGCTGATGAGGGCCACGCCGAAGACGGCCACCGCGCTTACCCACAGCATGGTCGCCGTGATGTTCCGGCGCGCGCCACGGTCCAGCTCGGTCATGGTCGCCTCGATGCCGTCGAGATACAGCCCCGTGCCCAGCATCCAGCCCCATTCCGGCACGGCGACGACATAGCCGAGCTTGGGCGCCAGCAGGCTGCTCGACGGCTTGCGCCACAGGTACTCCACGTAGCCGCCGCCGGCCTTGGCCTGATTGATGAGCTGCTGGATGGTGGGCCGGCCCTGTGGGTCGCGCAGGGCCCACAGGTTCTGCCCGGTCAGCTCGGGCTGGCGCGAATGCATCAGCACGCGGCCATCGAGCGTGTAGACAAAGAAATAGCCGTCGGGGCCGTAGTCCAGCGACGACAGGATGGCCAGCGCCTTCTCCGGTCCACCAGGCTGGCCCAGCAGCGGCTTGACGGTGCTGACGGCCAGGTCGACGTAGTGCTTGAGCTCGGTGCGGCGCGCGTCCATGTAGCTGGTGCGCACGAGCGCATGCTCACGCGCGGCCAGCTCGCTTTCCTGCTGACGCACGGCCAGCGCGATGAGTGCCAGCGAGGCCAGCAGCGGCAGCAGCGCGAGCAGGAACAGGCGGCCCCGCAGAGACAGCGCCGCCCAGGCTTTCATCAACGGCCCAGCGTCGCCGCAGCCGGCGCCGCCTTGCGCTGGATGGGCTTCCACCCCTCCAGCCGCTTCAGCACGTCGGCAATCGCCGCATCGAGCTGCGTGTCCTCGCCACGATTGACGGCGGCGGGGTCGAGTTCGACGTCGATGTCCGGCGCCACGCCCTCGTTCTCGATGCGCCATTCGCCTTCCGGCGTGTAGAAGCGGAAGAAGGGCACGGTCAGGACGCCGCCGTCGATCAGCGGCGGGTTGAACGAGATGCCGATCAGGCCGCCCCAGGTGCGCTTGCCGATCAGCGGCCCCAGGCCCACGCGTTTGAAGGCGTAGGGCATGAAGTCGCCGCCCGAGCCGGCGTCCTGGTCCACCAGCATGGCCTTGGGGCCGTAGATGGCGCCGCCGGGCGTGTCGAAAACGAGGCCGTCACGGTCCTTCCAGCTGCCCAAATACGGCCGGGACAGCAGCTCGGTCACGTAGTTGGCCGCCTGGCCGCCGCCGTTGCGGCGGTCGTCCACGATCAGCGCCTGCTTGTCGATCTGCCCAAAGAACATGCGATTGAAGTGCTCGAAGCCCTGGCCCGCCGTGTCGGGCATGTAGACGTAGGCAACGCGGCCACCGCTCTTGTCCAGCACCTTCCTGCGGTTCCCGTCTATCCACGCCCAGCGGCGCAGCAGGCTCTCGTTGGCGATGGGCTCGACCGTGATGTCGCGGCGGTTCTTTCCCGCCGCGTCGTGCGCGATGGTCAGCACCACCTGCTTGCCGACGGTGTTCTCCAGCATCGAGTAGATGTTGGTCTTGCCGTCGAGCTCATGGCCACCGATGGCCAGGATGAAATCACCCTCCTTCACGGCCAGGCCGGCCACGCTCAGCGGCGCGCGCAGGTTGGGGTTGAGGCGGTCACCCGGGTAGAGCCTGGCGATGCGGTAGCGGCCCTGCTCGACGCTGAAATCCGCGCCCAGCAGGCCCACGGCGACGGGCGTCTCCTGGTGCACATCGCCACCACCGGCGCGGTTGTGGCCGACCTGCAGCTCGCCGATCATCTGCACGATCAGGTCGTTGAGGTCCTCGCGGCGCTGCACGTGGGCCAGCTGCGGCAGGTAGCGGTCGTAGACGGCCTGCCAGTCCAGGCCGTGCATGCCGGGGTCGTAGAAGAACTCCTTCTCCATCCACCAGGCCTCGTCGAAGATCTGCTTCCACTCGGCGCGTGGGTCGATGCGGCCGCGCAGGCCGGCAAGGTCCAGCGCCTTGCTCTCGGCCTTGTCGTTGGCCTCACCCACTTCCAGCTTGCCGCCGGCCATCGTCAGCAGCAGCTTCTTGTGGTCTTCGCTCAGCGAGAACTCGGCGATGCCGGTGCGCAGCATCTTGGCCTTGCGGTCCTCGAAGTCGAAGCGCCACAGCTCGGCCGTGGCCTTGCGGTCAGCCTGCGGCGGCTCATTGCTCGCGCCGGGCTGGGGGCGCTGCAGATAGAACAGCGCGCCGTCGTAAGCCACGGCCAGGCTTTCGTAATTGCGCTCGGCCACCGGCAGTGCGACGACGCGGTCGGCCAGGCCATCAAGGTCGACCTTGGTCGGCTTGACGGGCTCGGGCTTCTTGTCGTCTTTCTTTTCATCCTTCTTGGCGTCGCTCTTCCTGTCGTCCTTTTTGTCGTCTTTCTTGGCGTCGTCCTTCTTCGGCTCGTCCTTCGAGGCATCGACCTTCTTCTCGTCCTTCTTGCCGTCCTCATCCCCCGCCTCGGGAGCCAGCGGCGACTTGCCGTCCGCAGCCAGCACCACGGCATAGAGGCCGGCGCGGCGCGGGCGCTCCTGGGTGGACAGGTCCAGGCCGACCTGGCTCGGGCCCGAGTTGATGGACGCCGTGAAGTACAGCAGGTCGCCCTTGGCCGAGAAGGTCGGGCTGCCGGCATGCGCCAGGCCGTCGGTCACGGCATGGCTGCGGCCGGTGGCGATCTCGTGCAGCCAGATGCGGCTGAAGTAGTTGTCGCCCGAGCTGGTGTAGGCCAGCCAGCGGCTGTCCGGCGAAAAGGCCGTGCTGTAGCCGGCGGCGCCCAAGCGGCGCACGTCGGTGGCTATCTTGGTGAGCCGGGTCCGCTGCGCACCCGGCGCCAGGCTGAGGCGATAAAGGTTGAGATGGTTGTCCTGCAGCACGAGCTGCTGGCCATCGGGCGACCAGTCCATCAGCGTGAAGTAACCCTCCTTGGGCAGGGCGATGCGCTCCTTGGCGCCCAAGCCGGTCTGCGACTGCAGCACCAGCTCATGGCGCATGCCGGGCGCGTCGGAGATGTAGGCGACCTGCTTGCCGTCCGCGCTCCACAGCGCGTCCTTCTCGCGCACGCCGGCCGTCTCGGTCAGGTTGCGCACGCTACCGTCCTTGACGGGCACCGTGAACACCTCGCCGCGCGCGCTCATCACCACGCGCTTGCCGGTGGACGACAGCCGGGCCGACGTGACGGACTTGCCAGCGTCCTTCCACTGCGGGCGGGCCTGCGAGGAGGTGCTGGCGAGCTGGATGTCCAGCACCTTGCTTGGGCCACCGGCCAGTTCGATCTGCTTGATGCGGCCGCCCGATTCGTAGACCAGCGTCGTGCCGATGGCGTCCACGCTGCGCACGTCCCACTGGGTCTCGCGCGTCAGCTGGCGCAGCGCCTGGGTCGCCGGGTTGAAGGCAAAGAGATTGGCCGCGCCCTGGGTCTCGCCATCGCGGTCGGAGATGAAGACGACTTCGCCCCCTGCCCACACGGGTCCCAGGTCGCTGGCGTTGACATGCGGGATCTGCTGCCACTTCTGGCTCGCCATGTCCATGATCCATACCGGCGGTGTGGAGCCGCCGCGGCTCTGGCGCCAGCCGCTGACACCGGCATAGGCGGCGTTGTAGGGCCGGTAGGCCAGCTGCCTGCCGTCGGCCGACCAGGCGCCCTCATAGGCCACGGCCTTCATGACCTGCTTCTCGTAGCCGCCGTCCAGGCTGACCTCAAACAGCTGGTTGCTGCGGTTGTTCAGCACCTCGCGCGGCGAGGCGAACAGCACCCGCTTGCCGTCCGGGCTCCAGCCGCTGACAACGTCCGCACTCGGGTGCCAGGTCAGGCGCTTAGGCTGGCCGCCGTCCAGGCCGATGACGTAGACGTCGGTGTTGCCGTCGTAGCTGGCCGAAAAGGCGATCTGCCTGCCGTCCGGCGAGAAGCGCGGCGCGAATTCGCTGGCCGCGTGGCTGGTGAGCCGGCGGGCGTTGCCGCCGCTGCGGTCGGCCAGCCAGAGGTCACCGGCGTAGACGAAGGCGAGGTGATCCTTGGAGACGGCGGGCTGACGCAGCATCAGCGTCGGCTCGGCCGCGTGGGCCGCCACTGAAGCCAGGCTGGAGGTCATCCACGCCAGGGCCAGGGCGAGTCGAGTCAGGGTCATCGGGATCTCCGATTGAGTCGCAGAACGCGCGACTCTAGACCCGAGGACTGGGGCGATCGAAAGTCAGCTCGGCGCGCGCTTGAAGCGGCTCTTCAAGCCGCCGGCAATGATGACGATGCCCGGGATCAGGATCATGGCCCAGATGATCTTGTCCAGATTCGTCTTGACCCAGGGCACGTTGCCGAACACGTAGCCGATGAGGGTGATGCCGCAGACCCACAATGCACCGCCGGTCACGTCGTAGAAGGTGAACTTGCGCCGGGTCATGAGCGCCACGCCGGCCACGAAGGGCGCGAAGGTACGCAGGAAGGGCATGAAGCGCGCCGCAATGAGGGTCACGCCGCCGTACTTCTCGTAGAAGGCATGGGCCTTGTCGAACGCCGCCTTGTTGAAGAAGCGCGAGTTCTCCCACTGGAAGACGCGCGGGCCGAAATGCCGGCCGATGGCGTAGTTGCACTGGTTGCCGAGGATGGCCGCCGCCGTCAGCAGCGCCATGGACAGCCCCAGGTCCATCAGCCCCACGCCGCACATGGCGCCGACGACGAACAGCAGCGAATCCCCGGGCAGGAAGGGCATCACGACGACGCCGGTCTCCACGAAGATGATCAGGAAGAGCAGCGCGTAGACCCAGGCGCCGTAGCTGGCGACGAAGGTAGCGAGGTGCTGGTCAACGTGCAGAATGAAGTCGAGGAGGTAATGCAGCAGGTCCATGGCGCAGCATTATCCCGGCGGCTCCGTGACGGCCGGCCCACCGCCGATAATCCCGGCGATGGATTCGCTGCTCCCTTCCTCCGCTGAGGTCCCCGCCCCCCGCGCCATCCGCGAACTGTCCGATGAGCTGATCAGCCAGATCGCCGCCGGTGAGGTCGTCGAGCGCCCGGCCTCGGTGGTGCGCGAGTTGGTGGACAACGCGCTGGATGCCGGCGCCAGCAACATCCAGGTCAAGCTGATGGCCGGCGGCGTGCGGGCCATCGTCGTGGAAGACGACGGCAGCGGCATCCCGTTCGCGCAGTTGCCGCTGGCGCTCAAGCGCCATGCCACCAGCAAGATCGCCAACCTGAACGACCTCGAATCCGTCGCGACGATGGGTTTCCGCGGCGAAGCGCTGGCGGCCATCTCGTCGGTGTCGGACATGGCCATCGCCAGCCGCACCGGTGCCGACGCCCACGCCCATCGGCTGGACGCCCGCAGCGGCGAGCTGCAGCCCGCCGCCCGCGGGCGCGGCACCAGCGTGGAGGTGCGCGAGCTGTTCTTCTCCACGCCCGCCCGCCGCAAGTTCCTGAAGACCGACGCCACCGAGCTGGCCCACTGCGTGGAAGCCGTGCGCCGCCACGCGCTGGCGCGGCCCGACGTGGGCTTTGCGATCTGGCACGAGGGCAAGCTCGTCGACCAGTGGCGCGCGGCGTCCAGCGAGCAACGCATCAGCGACGTGCTCGGCGAAGACTTCGCCGCCGAGAGCCGCCCGTTCGAGTACAGCGCCGGCCCGCTGGCGCTGAGTGGCCGCGCCGGCCTGCCCGAGGCCGCACGCTCGCGGGCCGACCAGCAATACGTCTGGGTCAACGGCCGCCACGTGCGCGACAAGCTCATCAGCCACGCCATCCGCTCGGCCTATGAAGACGTGCTGCACGGCCAGCGCCAGCCCAGCTACGTGCTCTTCATCGAGATCGCGCCCGAGCTGGTGGACGTCAACGTGCATCCGACCAAGATCGAGGTGCGCTTCCGCGACGGGCGCGCCATCCACCAGTCGGTGCGCCGCGCCTTCATCGATGCGCTGGCCCAGTCGCGCGCGGACGCTGCCGCCGTCGAGTCGGCCATGGCGCCGCTGGCGTTCGAGCAGACGATGCCGGCCACGCTCTACGTCTCCGAGCCGCGCCAGAGCTACCAGGCCTACACACCGCCGGTGCCGGCCACTGCCGAGCAGGTGCGCTTGTCCCTGGTTCAGCACGAGACGCTGTGGCAGCCGACCCGGCCGGTGGTGCCCACCTCGCTGCCTGAGGCGAGCGCGCAGCCCGAGATCAGCCTGCCCGCGCTGTCGACCAAAGAGGACTGGCCGCTCGGCCGCGCCATCGCGCAGATCCAGGGTGTCTACATCCTGGCCGAGAACCGCCAAGGGCTCGTCATCGTCGACATGCACGCGGCCCACGAGCGCGTCGTCTACGAGCGCCTGAAAGCCAAGCTCGGCTCGACGACCATCGAGAGCCAGCCGCTGCTGATCCCGGTCAGCTTCGCCGCGACGGCCGAGGAAGTGGCCGCCGCCGAGCAGCATGCCGACACGCTGAGCAAGCTGGGCCTCGACGTGTCGCCGCTGTCCACGCGCACGCTGGCCGTGCGCTCCCGCCCTGCCCTGCTGGCCGCCAGCGACCTCGTCGCGCTGACCCGCGAGCTGCTCGCCGAGATGGCCCAGTTCGACGCCAGCTCGGTGCTCGAACGTGCCCAACACGAAATCCTCGCCACCATGGCCTGCCACGGCGCCGTGCGCGCCAACCGCCAGCTCAATCTCGACGAGATGAACGCCCTGCTGCGCGACATGGAAGCCACCGACCGTGCCGACCAGTGCAACCACGGCCGCCCCACCTGGCGCCAGCTCGACATGCGCGAGCTGGACGCCCTATTTCTGCGCGGTCGTTGATCTGCGCGGACGCTGAAAGAAAACGATGGCCACCATCACCCTCAAGGGCAAACCCAAGCCCGCCAAGACCCGCAATGCCGAGGGCGAGAAGCGCGCGCCCGTGCGCGGCCGCGGCGTCGCCAACCCACGCACCACGCTCGCCAAGGCCAAGGCCGAACGGGCCGAACGCGAGGAGCGCTTCCAGCAGGCCAAACAAGAACGCAACACGCGGCCTGCCGGCCCGCGCGACGATCGCCCGGGCCGACCTGGGCCCAAACCCGGTGGTTTCAACCCAGAGCGCCCGCGTGATGAACGCCAGAGCCGTCCCGGCCCGAGGCCCGGCGGTTTCAACCCGGATGGCCCGCAGCAACGCGGCGAGCCCTTCCGCCGTGACGACCGCTCCGACCGGCCGCGTGATGACCGCCAGGGCCGCCCCGGCCCGAGGCCGGGTGGCTTCAACCCGGACGGCCCGCCCCACGCTCAACGTGCGCAACGCGGTGAACCGGTGCGCCGCAACGAGCATCGCGACGAGCGCCCTGCCGACCGCCCCCGTGACGACCGCCCGCCGCGCGTCGACCAGCGCCGTGTCGCCAACCGCGGCCCCAACTTCGAGCCACCGCGGCCGCAGCGCCGCAGCAACCCGGCCCGCGAAGTCGCCCCGGAGGACGGCGAACGCCTGTCCAAGCGCATGGGCGAGCTGAAGATCGCTTCGCGCCGCGAGGCCGATGACTGGATCGCTGCCGGCTGGGTGCGCGTGAACGGCAAGGTCGCCGTGCTGGGCCAGCGCGTCGGCCCCGACGTGCAAATCGACATCGACCCCGCCGCCCGCAACCAGCAGGCCCAGCTCGTCACCGTGTTGCTGCACAAGCCGATCGGCTACGTGTCCGGCCAGGCCGAGGACGGCTACGAGCCGGCGGCCGTGCTCTTCCAGCCTCAGAACCGCTGGGCGGACGACGCCTCCGGCATCCAACCCAACGCCGGCCACCACCGCAACCTGGCGCCGGCCGGCCGCCTGGACATCGACTCCACCGGCCTGCTCGTGCTGACGCAGGACGGCCGCATCGCCCGCGTGCTGATCGGCGACGACTCCGATGTGGAGAAGGAATACCTCGTGCGCGTCGAGTTCATCGGCCTGCCGGGCACCGAGCCAGTGGCCGAAGGCGTGCTGCCGAACGAGGCGCTGTCGCACAACAAGCTCGCACTGCTCAACCACGGCCTGGAGCTGGACGGCGAGGCGCTCAAGCCCGCCAAGGTCAGCTGGCAGAACGAGCATCAGCTGCGCTTTGTGCTGCGCGAGGGCAAGAAGCGCCAGATCCGCCGCATGTGCGAGCTCGTTGGCCTCAAGGTGGTGGGCCTGAAGCGCGTGCGCATCGGCCGGATTCCGCTGGGCCATCTGCCGGTGGGCCAGTGGCGCTACCTGTCCCCATGGGAGAAATTTTGACCACCCCCTACCGGCTTCGCCGGCCTCCTCAAGGGGCCGCAGCGGGTGGCCCGGCAAAGCCGGTTCCACGGCTGCCGCTTGGGAAGGCACTACACCTGCGATGAGGCCTGTCTGTTTGGCCGGCCCGACCGGCTGCGGCAAGACGGCGGCGGCGCTGGCTATTTGCCAGGTGCTGCCGGTCGAGATCATCAGCGTCGACTCGGCGCTGGTCTATCGCGGCATGGACATCGGCACGGCCAAGCCGACGGCCGCCGAGCAGGCCGCGGTGCCGCATCACCTGATCGACATCCTCGACCCGACGGGCAGCTACTCGGCCGCCGAGTTCGTGCGCGAAGCCAGGCGGCTGGCCGCCGACATCGCCGCGCGCGGCAAGCTGCCCTTGCTGGTCGGCGGCACGATGCTGTATTTCAAGGCGCTGTTCGATGGCCTGTCGACGCTGCCGCAGGCCGATGCCGAACTGCGCGCCACCATCGACGCCGAGGCCGCCGAGCGCGGTTGGCCCGCGATGCACGCCGAACTGGCGCTGCTGGACCCCGAGACCGGCGCCCGGCTGGCGCCCAACGACAGCCAGCGCATCCAGCGCGCGCTGGAGGTCATCCGCCTGACGGGCCAACGCTTGAGCGCGCTGCACGCTGCGTCGCGCGACGACGGTGTCGACTGGCCACTGTTCTCGCTGGAGCCTGCCGACCGCGCCTGGCTGCATTCGCGGCTGGCGCAGCGCTTCGAGCAGATGCTGGGCAAAGGCTTGGTCGACGAGGTCAAGGCGCTGCGCGCCCGTGGCGACCTGAGCCTGGCGCTGCCCTCGATGCGCTGCGTCGGCTACCGCCAGACCTGGGAGGCGCTGGACGC
>NZ_JBDSQX010000201.1:0-61229 GCF_039929605.1 Roseateles sp. | reverse complement strand
CTGCTGGTGGCGGTGGTGGTGATCCTGCGGTTTCAGCTGACCGAGCAGCGCTTGAGCGAAATCCGCATCGGCCTGGAAGCGCGAAGGGGGACCGTCTGATGACGCCCCGCCACCTGCTCTCGCGCCGTCAGGCGGTGAAGGCCGCGTTGGCCGGCACGGCCGTCGCGCCGCTGCTGGCCGTGCCGGCCGCCTCGGCCGCCAGCGCTGCTACCCCACCGCGCTTCGGCGCGGGCATCGAAGGCCAGCGCAAGGCCGACCGTGACGATGGGACCTATCTCAACCCCATCGTCGCGGGCGACCACGCCGACCCGACCATCCTGAAAGACGGTGCCGACTACTACATGACGTTCTCGTCCTTCCAGTCCTACCCGGGCGCCGTCATCTGGCACTCGCAGGACCTGGTGAACTGGACTCCGATCACGGCCGCGTTGACCCAACCCATCGGCACGGTGTGGGCGATGGACCTGATCAAACACCAGGGCCGCTTCTACCTCTACATCCCGGTGTTGCAGGACAACGGCATGGGCGTCTACGTCATCCATGCCGACGACATCCGCGGCCCGTGGAGCACGCCCATCGACCTGAAGATGCCCGGCTGCATTGACCCCGGCCACATCGTCGGCGAGGACGGCAGGCGCTACCTCTTTGTCAATGGCGGCCGCCGCGTGCGGCTCAAGGACGATGGCCTCGCCACCGACGGCCCGCTGGAGAACAACGCCTGGAAGCCCTGGCAGTACCCCAAGGACTGGGTCGTCGAGATGTTCGCGCCGGAAGGCCCCAAGCTGTTCAGGCGCGGCGAATGGTTCTACCTGATCTCCGCCGTCGGCGGCACCGCCGGGCCGCCGACCAGCCACATGGTCACCGTGGCCCGCTCCCGCTCGGTACACGGCCCGTGGGAAGACGCACCTAACAACCCCATCGTGCGCACCGTCAGCGCGGCCGAGCCCTGGTGGTCGCGCGGCCACGCGACGGTCGTCGAAGGGCCGGCGGGGGACTGGTGGATGGTCTATCACGGCTACGAGAACGGCTTTCGCACGCTGGGCCGGCAGGCGCTGCTGGAACCGGTGGAATGGACGAAAGACGGCTGGCTGCGCGCCAAGGGCGGCACGCTGGACCGGCCGCTGCCCAAGCCGCGTGGTGGCAAGCCGAGCAAGGCCGGCTTTGCGCTGTCCGACGACTTCTCCAGCGGCAAGCTGGGCCTGCAATGGGCCTTCCATGCGCCCGGTCCGGACGAGGCAAAACGCCTGCGCTTCGAGGACAAGGCACTGGTCATCCGCGGCAAGGGCAAGTCGCTGCCCGATTCGTCGCCGCTGACCTGCCAGGCCGGTGACCGCAGCTACGAGGTGTCGGTTGAGCTGGAGATCAGCGGCGAGGGCCACGGCGGCCTGGCGCTGTTCTACGAGGAGCGCGGCCATGTCGGCATCGGCTTCAGCACGACGCAAATGCTGACCTATGGGTCTGGTCAGGAGCACTCGTGGATGCGCGAGAACATGGCCACCCGCCGCGTCCACATCCGCCTCGTCAACCGCGAGAACGTCATCACCTGGCACTACTCGCATGACGGCGGCAAGACCTGGAAGCAGCACTCCTGGCAGATGGAGGTCTCCGGCCTGCATCACAACGTGTTTGGCGGCTTCGTCAGCCTGCGGCCCGCGCTGTTTAGCGCCGGCAATGGCGAAGTCCGCGCCCGCACCTTTGTCTATCGAGGACTCCCTGCATGACTTCCACCCGTCGACGCCAACTGCTCGCCGCTGCGGCTTCCCTCCCCCTCATCCCCACCGCTATGGCCGCTGCCCAACCGCGCCGCATCGTGCTCGACGTCGCCCAGGCCAAGGAGCCGCTGGACCGCTTCTTCGACCACTGCGTCGGCGCCGACTACCCCGGCACGACCTACCGCCCCGATGCGCTCGCGCAGCTGAAGACGACGGTGGACGAACTCGGCTTTCGCTACCTGCGCTTTCACGCCATCTTTCACGACGTGTTCAAGACGGTGACGCGCGACGCCGCCGGCAAGCTGGTGTTCGACTTCACCGGCATCGACAAGCTCTACGACGCGATGCTGGCGCGCCGCATCAAGCCCTTCGTCGAGTTGGGCTTCACGCCGCAGGCGCTCAAGACCTCGGACAACAAGATCTTCTACTGGGACGGCAACACCTCCCACCCCGAGCCCACCGGCTGGGTCGCGCTGATCGACGCCTTCACGCGCCACATCCTGCAGCGCTATGGCTCGGCCGAAGTGCGCAGTTGGTACTTCGAGGTCTGGAACGAACCCAACCTCGACGGCTTCTGGGAGAAGGCCGATCAGAAGGCCTACTTCGACCTCTACACCCGCACGGCCAAGGCCATCAAGGCCATCGACCCGCAGCTGCTGGTCGGCGGCCCGTCCACGGCCGGCGCAGCCTGGGTGCCGGAGTTCCTGGCGCACGCCAAGGTCACGAACACGCCGGTCGACTTCGTCACCGTGCACACCTACGGCGTGGACAACGGCTTCCTGGACGAGTTCGGCAAGGAGTATCTGAAGCTCTCGCCGGCGCCCGACGCCATCATTGGCGACGTCAAGCGCGTGCGCAAGGAGATCGAGGCCTCGCATGTGCCGGGCATCCCGATGTTCTTCACCGAGTGGAGCACCAGCTACAACCCGCGCGACCTCGTGCACGACAGCTACATGAGCGCGGCCTACGTGCTGGACAAGCTCAAGCAAAGCGAGGGCCTGGCCCAGCACATGAGCTATTGGGTCTACAGCGACCTCTTCGAGGAGCCCGGCCCGCCGGACGCGCCCTTCCACGGCGGCTTCGGCCTGATGACGCGCGAAGGCGTGCGCAAGCCGGTCTGGTTCGCCTACAAATACCTGGCCGCGCTGCAAGGCCGGCGGGTGCCCACGAGCGACGCGCAGACCTGGGCCGCGACCGACGGCGAGCAGCTGCAGGCCGTCGTCTGGGATTGGCGCAACACCGACCAAAAGGTCAGCAACCGCAGCTTCTTCGGCAAGCCGCAGCCGGCGAAAGACATTGGCACGGCCACCGTCGAGCTGCGCCACCTGCCGCCCGGCCGCTACCAGCTCACGCAGCACCGTACCGGCTTCGAGGCCAACGACGCGCACACCGCCTACCTGAAGATGGGCTCGCCCAAGAACCTCGACGCCGCCCAGCTCGCCGACCTGCAGGCGCGCACGACCGACAAGCCCGAAGTGCAGCGCGAGCTGCTTGTCGGCGCGAACGGCTCGGCCACCGTCAGCCTGAAGCTGCGCAGCCACGACGTGGTGCTGCTGGGCCTGAAGAAGGTGAGCGCATGAAGCGGCGTGAAGCGGCGTTGAGCCTGCTGGTCGGGCTGGTCGGCTGCGGCGGTGCCGGTGGCAGCACCGGCGCGCCTGCGCCTGCCCCCGCCACACCGGCACCGGCCGCCACCTCGCCCTATCCCGACTACAACACCAGCCCCCGCGCGGCCGACGCCACCGGCATGGCGGACACCGCCACGCAGACCGCGCAGAAGCTGCGCATCGGCCTGAACATCGGCAACACGCTGGAGGCCACGGGCGGCAAGTCCGAGACCTATTGGGGCAACCCACGCATCACGCGCGACTTCGTGCAGTTCGCCAAGGCCTCGGGTTTCAATGCGATCCGCCTGCCGGTGTCCTGGAACCAGTACGCCGATGCCGCCACGGCCAAGATCGACTCCGCCTGGCTGGCCCGTATCCAGGAAGTAGTGCAGTACTGCATCGATGCCGACCTGCATGTCATCGTCAACATCCACTGGGATGGCGGCTGGCTGGAGGAGAACGTCACGGTCGACAAGCAGGTGGCCAACAACCACAAGCAGAAGGCCTTCTGGCAGCAAATCGCCACGCAGCTGCGCGACTTCGACAGCCGGCTGCTGTTTGCCGGCGCCAACGAGCCCAACGTCAAGACGGCTGAGCAGATGGCCGTGCTGATGAGCTACCACCAGACCTTCATCGACGCCGTGCGTGCCACCGGCGGCCGCAACGCCCACCGCACGCTGATCGTGCAGGGGCCGTCCACCGACGTGGAACTGACCAGCCAGCTGATGACCGCCTGGCCCACCGACACGGCGAGCGGCCGGCTCATGGCCGAGATCCACTACTACACGCCCTGGAACTTCACCGGCATGACCAAGGACGAGAGCTGGGGCAACCAGTTCTTCTACTGGGGCCAGGGCAACCACTCGACCACCGACACCGCGCACAACTCGACCTGGGGCGAGGAGAGCGCGGTGGACCAGATGTTCGGGCTGATGAAGACCCGGTTCATCGACAAGGGCATCCCGGTCATCGTCGGCGAGTACGGCGCCCAGGACCGCAGCAAAACGCTGACCGGCGACGCGCTGGCCCTGCACCAGAAGAGCCGCGCCGCCTACTGCAAGGCCGTGACGCAGCGCTCGCGTGCGCTGGGCCTGGTGCCCTTCTACTGGGACGTCGGCGGGCTGCTGGACCGCAGCAGCAACCGGGTGCTCGACGCCCCCATCCTGGCGGCGCTGATGGACGGCGCGCGCTGAATGAGCGGCCAGGCCACACCCGGCCTGGCCCCGAGGCCTTCCCCAAGACAATCAAGGTTGCAGACCGCGTTGCGCCTCGCGCCGCAGCGCGTCGTAACACCCCGCAAACGTCACCACGCGTGGCGTCACACACTTCGACTATCCTGTTAGCGAGCGCTCATCAAACGGGGCGCGGCAGGGAGCCGAGGTGCAAGCAAACGGCCTGCCCGGGGAGGGCGGTGCTTCCAATGAAGCGGTCACGGCAAGGGAGGCGCCGGCTTTTCTGCTGGACCAGCCGGCCGGCCCGCGCGAGCGCCGGCACGCCGCCATCGTGGCGCTGCTGTCGCTGCTGGCGTTCGCTGCGCTGGTGCCTTTCGCGAAGCTGAAGCTGCCGGCCGTGCCGGCCTTCATTCCCATCTATCAGTCGGCGCTGGTGCTGACCGACCTCATCACCGCCGTGCTGCTGTTCGGCCAGTTCCGCATCCTGCGCTCGCAGGCCCTGCTCGGGCTGGGCTGCGGCTACCTCTTCACCGCCCTGCTGACGACGGCGCACACGCTGACCTTCCCCGGCCTCTTCAGCAGCACCGGCCTGCTGGGCGCGACGCCGCAGAGCACCGTCTGGCTCTACATGATCTGGCATGGCGGCTTCCCGCTCTTCGTGCTGGGCTACGTCGCACTGAAGAACGCGCCCCGCATTGCCGCGCCGGCGCTGCTGTGGCCGGCCGTTACGGTGGCTGCCGCCTTGGGCTGCATCGCGCTGGCCACGCAGGGCCATGACTGGCTGCCCGACCTGCTCGTGGGCGGCCGCTACTCGCTGACCTTCCAGATCACCATCGGCTGCGTCTGGGCCTTCAGCCTGCTCGCGCTGGCGGCGCTGTGGCGGCAGCGGCCGCGCACAGTGCTGGACCTGTGGCTGATGGTGGTCTGTGTGGTGTGGCTGCTGGACATCGCGCTGTCCGCCATGCTGAACGCAGCGCGCTTCGACCTCGGCTTCTACGCCGGCCGCATCTTCGGCTTCGTCGCCTGCTCGGCCGTGCTGATGGAGCTGCTGCTGGAGAACAGCATGCTCTACGCACGCCTGTTCAAGGCCTACGAGGCCGACCATCGCCTGAGCGACGCGCTGGCCGTCGCCCGCGACGAGGCCCAGGCCGCCAACGCCGCCAAGAGCCTCTTCCTGGCCAGCATGAGCCACGAGATCCGCACGCCGATGAACGCCGTCATCGGCCTGACCAACCTGGTGCTCGAGACCCGCCTGGACCCTCGCCAGCGCGACTACCTCGGCAAGGTGCAGATGTCGTCCAAGGCGCTGCTGACCCTGCTCAACGACATCCTCGACTATTCCAAGATCGAGGCCGGCAAGATCACGCTGGAGACCGAGGAGTTCAGCCCCGAGGAGCTGATCGAGAACGTCGGCCATCTGTTCTCGGCGCGGCTGGAGGAGTCGGGGCTGGACCTGCTCTTCGAGTTCGACGAGCACATGCCAGACCGCCTGCTCGGCGACGCGCTGCGGCTGACGCAGGTGCTGAACAACCTCGTCGGCAACGCCATCAAGTTCACGCCCAAGGGCGAGATCGTCGTGCGCACCGAACTGCTGAGCACGCAGGGCGAGCGCCAGCAGCTGCGCATCAGCGTGCGCGACACCGGCATCGGCATGACCCCCGAGCACATCGCCGGCCTCTTCCAGCCCTTCGGCCAAGCCGACGCCTCCATCGCGCGCCGCTACGGCGGCACCGGCCTGGGCCTTGCCATCTGCAAGCGGCTGGTGGAGTTGATGGACGGCAGCTTCGAGGTCACCAGCGTGCCTGGCCAGGGCAGCACGTTCGCCTTCACCTGTGGCTTCGGCAAGGCCAAGCCCGGTGCCGAGCGCATCGACCCGCATCGCATCCGCGGCATGCGCACCCTCGTCATCGACGCCCAGCCCACCGAGCGCCTCATCCTGCAGCAGATGCTGCAGAGCTGGCGCTTCCAGGTGGGCGTGGCCTCCTTCGGCGACGAGGGCCTCTACCGGCTGCGCCAGGTCGACCCGCTGCACCCCTACGAACTGCTGGTGCTCGACTGGAAGACCGCGGGCGCCGACTTCATCCAGCACGCCCGGCGCATCGCCATCGAGCGTGGCGTCGCGCCGCCGCTCGTCATCGCGCTGGGCAGCCTGAATGCCAGCCTGAGCGTGGTGGAGGCGCTGCAAGGCGATGCCGCCGCGCAGGTGCTGGTCAAGCCCGTCACGCCGTCACGGCTGTTCGATGCCGTCATGCAGCTGCAGAGCGCCGAGGCAGCGCGCCCACCCGCACAGGCCGAGAGCAGCATGGCCGACCTGGCCGAGACCATGCGCGCCGTGCACGGCGCCCGCGTGCTGCTCGTCGAGGACAACCCCGTCAACCAGCAGGTCGCCTGCGCCTTCCTGGCGGTGATGAAGCTGCAGGTCGAGGTGGCAGCCAACGGTGTCGAGGCGATAGAGCGCCTCAAGCGCGAGGCCTTTGACGTGGTGCTGATGGACATGCAGATGCCCGAGATGGACGGCGTCACCGCCACGCGGCTGATCCGCGCGATGCCGGAGCACGTGCGCCTGCCGATCATCGCGATGACCGCCGGTGCCATGGAGCACGACGTGCAGGACTGCCTGGCCGCCGGCATGAACGCCCACGTCAGCAAGCCCATCGACGCCCGCCAGTTGGTGCGCACGCTGCTGGCCTGGGTGCAGCCAGCGGCGGGCAGCCGCCAGCAACAGCGTTGATTGCCTGAGTCGCTGGCCGGCGCCAGCAACGTCAAGCCGCGACGGTCAGCGCGAGACGAGCAGGTCTTCGGCCGTCTTGCCCGCGGCCAGCGCGTCCTTGAACCAATTGGGCCGCTTGCCCACGCCCGACCATGTGCGGCCGGTGCCGTCGGTGTACTTGGCCACGCCGCCCGCCTTCTTGGCTGCGGGCTTGCGGGCCTTGCCTTCGGCCTTGACCACACGCTTGCGTGTGGCCTTGACCGGCGAGGCGCCGAACAATTCATCGGTCGTGATGCCGTAATGGGCAATGGCTTCCTTGATTCGGGCGACCACCTCCGTCTTCTCGCGCGAACGCAGTGAGTCCGCCTGCTTCTGCAATTGCGCGATTTGTTTCAGCAGGGTGTTGAGCGTTTTGGCCATGAGTGTTTCCAGCGACATTGTTGTTTTGAACGAGCCCGCATTCCATCACAGAAGAGCCGCCGAATCTGAACGATCCCATTCGGCGACCGAGTCGCAATGAATGGGTTGCCATTCCCGCTTCATTCGACGCCGGGTTGCGAGACGGCAATGATCCGATAACTCAGCGATGCCCGCCGGGCGTCGGCCATGGCCTACACGGAGATGGGCCCCACCCCGACCCCGCCAAGCGGAGGGCTGGCGCAAATTGAGGGCTGGTGCACGCACCAAGGCGATGGCCCTTGAAGCCGCCGCCAACGTCAAGCTCACCCCCCCTACAGGAGCCCCACCATGTCCTATCCCACCATCTCTTCTTCCAAGGTCGAAGGCACCAACGTCTACAACCTGCAAGGCGACAAGCTCGGTTCCATTGACGACCTGGTCATCGACAAACGCAGCGGCCAGGTGCGCTATGCCGCACTGGAATTCGGCGGCTTCCTGGGTGTCGGCACCGACCGCTACCCGCTGCCCTGGAACATGCTGAAGTACGACACCAACAAGGACGGTTATGTCGTCAACGTCGACAAGACCCAGTTGGACAGCGCACCCCGCTACACCGAAGACGAAGCGCCGACCTATTCGGACGAATACGGGCGCAAGGTGTATGACTACTACGGGTTCCCCTGGATGTAACTGGACTGTTGACCCCTCGCCCAGCCTCGCCCAGCTGAACGCGGGCGACGCTGAGCGGTCCCCCGAGGGGACGGCGATGCTCGCGGCATTGAGCCGCGAGCACATCGCCATGCGGGCCGGCTTGGGAGCGGCCCGGCGCTCGGCCCCAATACCGAATACCGAAGACCACCACACGGAGCCCGCCATGGCTACCTCCGCTCGCTCCATTGCCTCGCTGTCACTGAGCTTCGGCCTGGTGAACGTGCCCGTGAAGCTGTACTCCGCCACCGAGTCGGGTTCGGAGATCCGCTTCAATCTGCTCGACAAGGACGGCTCGCGGCTCAAGCAGCAGTACGTCAACGAGCGCACGAGGAAGGTCGTCGAGCGCAAGGACATGGTGAAGGGCTACGAGGTCGAGGACAACCGCTTCGTGCTGTTCGCGCCCGAGGAGCTGAAGGCGCTCGAAGAGGGCAGCAGCCACGTCATCGAGATCGTCAGCTTCGTGCCGCTGGCCTCCATCGACCCGCTGTTCTACGACAAGAGCTATCTGCTCGCGCCCGACAAACGCGGCGAGAAGCCCTATGCCCTGCTGGCCGAAGCGCTGCGCCACTCCGGCCGCTGTGCGCTGGCCAAGTGGGCGTGGAAGGCCAAGCAGTACGTGGTGCAGATCCGCGCCAACGAGAGCGGCCTCATCCTGCAACAGCTGCGCTACGCCGAGGAGGTGAGGTCGCTCGCCGACCTGGACATTCCGGCGTCGGCAGTCTCCAAGTCGGAACTGCAACTGGCCCTGCAACTGGTGGAGCAGATCGCCGCCGATACCTTCGAGCCGACCGCCTCCAGGACGAAGAGAAGGGCCGTGTGCAGGCGGCCATCGATCAGAAGATCAAGGGCAAGCAGATCGTCGCGTCGTCGCATGAGGAAGACGGCCCCGCTGGCGGCGGCCAGGTCATCGACCTGATGGACGCACTGCGTGCCAGCCTGGGCGGCGCCAGGAAGCCGGTCAAGGAAGCCAAGCCCTCCAACGTGACGGCGCTCAAGCCCAAGGCCGCCGCGCCCGCCCGCAAGGCGGCCAAGCGTGTCAGCGCCGAGCCTGAAGCCGCCCAGGCGGCGCCGCGCAAACGGGCGCAGAAATAGCAACCATGGCCCTGGACGCGCCCTACCCGCTGCGGCAGGCGCTGCGCCTGGCCGGCCTGACGCCGCGCTTGCTCGGCGCGCTCGTGGAGCAGGGCGTCATCTCGCCGCGCGAGGGCCAGCGCTTCACGCATCAGGACATCGTCGTGCTGCGCACGGCCAAGGCGTTGCGTGACGCCGGCGTGCCGGCGCGCAAGGTGGTGCAGGCGCTGCGCAACGTGCAGGCTTCGCTCGCCCCGGGCGCGCTGTCGGGTGTGCGGCTGCGCGCGCATGCCGGCGGCGTGGAGGCGCGCACGGCGGACCAGCAGCGCATCAACGCGCACACCGGCCAGGTGCTGCTGCCTTTTGATGAGGAGGACGCGGCGGCCATGCGACCACTCGCTGCACAAGAAGAAGATGCCGCCCAGGCACTGAGCCAAGCGGTGGCTCTGGAGGCCAGCGACAGCGCCGCCGCAGAGGCCGCCTACCGGCGCGCGCTGGCGGCGGACCCGTGCTGCTCGGCCGCCTACGTGAACCTCGGCGCGCTGCTGTGCGAATCGCAGCGCTGCGAAGAAGCCGTGGCGCTGTACGAGCAGGCGCTGGACCATTGCGAGCCCACGCCCCTCGTTCACTTCAACCGCGCCACCGCGCTGGAAGACGTGGGCCGGCCCCACCAGGCCGTGGCCGCCTACGAGCGCGCGTTGGCGCTGGACCCGGCGCTCGCCGACGCCCACTACAACCTCGGCGTGCTGCTGGAGCGCCTGGGCGACCACCCCGGCTCGCTGCGCCACCTGAGCGCCTACCGCCGGCAGCAGCTATGAAGACGGCAGATATCCCGCTGGCGCGCTACAACGCCAAGCGCGATTTCGGCGCCACGCCCGAGCCTGCGGGCCGGCCGGCGCGCAAGACAAGGCAGAAGGCACTCGGCTTCGTCATCCAGAAGCACTGGGCGTCGCATCTGCACTACGACTTCCGGCTGGAGCTCGGCGGCGTCATGCTCAGCTGGGCCGTGCCCAAGGGGCCGAGCTACGACCCGGCTGTGAAGGCCATGGCCATCCATGTCGAGGACCACCCGGTCAGCTACAACAGCTTCGAGGGCAAGATCCCCAAGGGCCAATACGGCGCCGGCACCGTCATCGTCTGGGACCGCGGCACGTGGACGCCGGTGGGCGACCCGCGCGAGGGGCTGGACAAGGGCAAGCTGATCTTTCAAATGCACGGCCAGAAGCTCGCTGGCCTGTGGGAGCTGGTGCGCATCTCCAAGCCGGGCCAGTTCAAGCAGGACCACTGGCTGCTGCTGAAGAAGCGCGGCGACGCCTGGGCACGGCCGAGCACCGAGTACGACGTGCTCAGCGCGCTGCCGGACAGCGTGGTCGAGAAGCCGCTCGGCCTGGTGGAGGAACGCGAGCCCCGTAGCCAGCCTGCTGAAGAAGCCACTGACCTGTCGCGTGCCGTCAGGGCCGCGTTGCCGGCCACGCTCACGCCGCAGCTCGCCACGCTGGCCGCCACAGCGCCACCGGGCGACTGGGTCATCGAGAACAAGTTCGACGGCTACCGGCTGCTCGCGCGAATCTCGTCGGGCAAGGCGCGCCTGTTCACGCGCCAGGGCAATGACTGGACCGACCGGCTTAAATCCATTGCCGAGGCGCTGCAGGCCTTGAAGCTAGGCCCCGCCTGGCTGGACGGCGAGATCGTCGTGCTCGACGAGCAGGGCGTGCCCAGCTTCAATGGCCTGCAAAAGGCCATCGACAACGCGCGCAGCGAGGGCATCGTGTTCTTCCTGTTCGACCTGCCCTTCAGCGCCGGCCGGGACCTGCGCGCCGTGCCGCTGCGCAGCCGCCGTGCGGCGCTGAAAGCCTTGCTCGACGGCAAGGCCAACGAGCGCATCCGCTTCAGCGACGAGCTGCCCGCTTCGCCCACCGAGGTGCTGGCGGCCGCCTGCCGGCTGGGGCTGGAAGGCGTGATCCTGAAACGCGCGGACTCGCCCTATGTCTCGCGGCGCAGCGACGATTGGCTGAAGCTGAAGTGCCAGCGCCGCCAGGAGTTCGTCGTCATCGGCTTCACGGACCGCAGCAACGCAGCCAGGGAAATCGGCGCACTGATGCTGGGCTATCAAGACGGTGGCCGGCTGCGCTCGGCGGGCTCGGTGGGCACCGGCTGGGGCAACGTGCAGGGCCGCGAGCTGCACCGCCAGTTGGTGGCGCTGGAGACCGACACGGCGCCCCTGGACGCGGCAGAACTGGAGCCCGGGCGCTGGTCCAAACGCAAGCGCGGCAGCGAGCGCTGGGTGAAGCCGACGCTGGTGGTGGAGGTGGCCTTTGGCGAATGGACGCCGGACGGCCACATCCGCCACGCGAGCTTTCGCGGCGTGCGCACCGACAAGCCGGCCAAGGCCATCACGCGCGAGCAGGCGGAGGTCGTCGAACCGCCGAAGGTCAAGGCCAAAGACAAGCCCATGCCCAAGTCAAATCCCAAACACGTCATCACCCATCCCGAACGCGTCATCGACCCGTCCACCGGCCTGCGCAAGATTGACCTCGTGCACTACTACGAGAGCGTGGCCGAGTGGATGCTGCCGCATCTGCGCCAGCGGCCGGTGTCCCTCGTGCGTGCGCCGCAGGGCATCACCGGCCAGCTGTTCTTCCAGAAGCACTCGGAGGCCAAGATGCCCGGCGTCGTCGACCTGGACGCCGCGCTGTGGCCGGAGCATGCGCCGCTGCTGGAAATCCACAGCCTCGAGGGCCTCATCAGCGCGACGCAGATGAATGTCATCGAGTTCCACACCTGGAACTCCACGGTCAAGAAGATCAACCAGCCCAACCGCGTTATCTTCGACCTCGACCCCGGCGAGGGCATCACCTGGCCCCAACTGCAGGAGGCCGCGTTGCTGATGCGCACGCTGCTGGAGGAGCTGGGCCTGAAGTGCTGGCTCAAGACCAGCGGCGGCAAGGGGCTGCACGTCGTCGTGCCGCTGGCGCCCAGGCTGGACGCCGATGCGGTGAAGGCATTTTCCAAGGCGGCCGTGGAGCACATGGCCAAGGCCATCCCGCAGCGCTTCGTAGCCAAGAGCGGTGGCGCGCGGCGCGTCGGCAAGATCTTCATCGACTACCTGCGCAACGGCCATGGCCAGACGACGGCGGCCGCGTTCTCCGCGCGCGCACGGCCGGGCATGGGCGTGTCCATGCCGGTGGCTTGGGAGCAGCTAACGGCGCTGAAGAGCGGCGCGCACTGGACGGTGAAGACGGCGCGCGAGTATTTGTCCTTTGCGGGCGGCGACGACCCCTGGGCCGGCTACGGCAAGAGCCGGCAGTCACTCACCGCAGCCAGCCGCCGGCTGAATCAGGAATGACGAGCGCGGCGTTGTCTGACGGCGAGGGCACCCAGGCGCCGACAGGCCACTGTGCTGCGGCTTCCTAAGCTGCAGCACGGAGCAACGGGCCTGCGACGACTTGCCTGCCACCCCGCCCTCTCAACCCGAAGGAGACCCCCCATGACCCGATACAACGCCCCCCGCCTTCTCTGTGCCCTGATCCTGACCGGCCTCGCCGGCGCAGCCTCGGCCAACCTGACCAAGCCCGTCTATTCCTCCGCCAAGGACGAAGTGAAGGCGATGTTCAAGGCCGAACGCGACAGCTGCGACAAGATGTCGGGCAACGTGAAGGACGTGTGCGTCGAGCGCGCCAAGGGCCAGGAGAAGGTCGCCCTTGCGCACCTCGAGTACCAGTACACGGGCAACACCAAGGACCGCAACGACTACCTCGAAGCCCGTTACGAGGCCAAGTACAAGATCGCCAAGGAAGCCTGCGACAGCCAGTCTGGCAATGCCAAGGACGTGTGCGTGGCGGATGCGAAGGCCATGCATGACAAGGCCAAGGCCGACCTGAAGGCGAACAAGAAGATCGCCGATGCCCAGAACGACCAGATGGAAACCAAGCTCAAGGCCGACTACAAGGCCGCCAACGAGCGCTGCGACGCGCTGTCTGGCGATGCCAAGGACAGTTGCCAGGCCAGCGCCAAGGCTCGCTACTTCCAGTAAAGGCGAAGCGGGCCTCGCTGCCCGCTTTCACCAACGACACGGTCCGCTTATCGCAGCCTGAGCTGCTCGACGCGGGCCGTTCCTGCGTCTGCCACCGCCGCAAATGCATGCCGCTTGGCTTGGGCCACCTGGGCCTGGCGAAACTCGTCGCCCTGGCGAAGGTGTTCGCGCAGCGTGCCGACGAAAGCAGCCAGCAGCGCCGCCGCCATCACGGCGGCAATGGCCGCCGTCAACCACATCGGTGGTGCGCAAGAGGCCAGCTTGGCGGTCCAGGCTTTCATCACAAACTCCATGTCGGTCGACGTGACCGTTGAGCAGGACTTTGAAACGCCGCCGGCTCCCGCCGTGCACGCCGCCGCCTCATGCCGGCGTAGGACAAATCAGCAGACCCTTGCCGGCCGAGCACGCGCAGGCATGGGAGTTGCTCCTACCTGCCCGTTACAAGCGGTGCCCCAGCCGCGTCGGGAAGCCCGGCCTCGAGAAGCCGGGCGCGAGGAGTATTCATGTCAACCGAGGATATCCGGGTCGTGCTGGTCGATGACGACATCGACACCTGTGAAACGTTGAGCAGCCTGTTGCAGTTCGACGGCTACAGCGTGCGCGTCGCCACGACGGCGCAGGACGCCATCATTGCCGTCAACGAGTACCAGCCCGTCTGCGCCCTTGTCGACCTGGGCCTGCCCGACTTCGACGGCTGCGAGCTGAGCAAGCGGCTGCGTGCCGCGCATGGCTCCGACCTCGTGCTGATCGCCGTGACCGGGCGCAGCGGTGAGAAGGAGCACAACGAAGCCATGGCCGCCGGGGTGGACCATGTGCTGTGCAAGCCGCTCTCTCAGGAAAGTCTCAGGCGGTTTTTTCCGCCACTCAACTGATTTACCGGCAACATTTACCGGCTCGCGCCGCTGGCAGCGAGTTTGAGTCAGGCGACGCCGCCGACTCGCGGCAGGCGCGGCGCGCCCCCAAGGATCTGAAAAATGACTGAGACCCGGCCGGAGGACTCGGCCCAATTCCGCCGCATCTTGACGCGCAACCTCGGCCTGCCGCTGGGCATGGGCCTGGGCAGCATCGTCGTGTTCGTGTGGCTGCTGACGCACCTGCTGGGGCTGCTGGAATGGGTGGACCACACCAGCCGCACCGGCGTCAAGGGGCAGCAGCTGTCGACGCTGCTGGCCGACGAGGAAAGCGGCATGCGCGGCTTCCTGCTCAGCGGCGTCGAGTCATTTCTTGCGCCCTATTCCGTGGCGCAGGCCAAGTTCGACAGCGAGCTGCAGGCCGGCAAGGAGTTGACGGCCGACAACCCGGCCCAGTACGACCGGCTGCGCCGCGTGGGCGCGCTGGCCGAGCGCTGGGTCGCGTACGCGAACGACGTCATCGCGATGCGCCGCCGTGGCGAGTCGGTGGAGCTGGTGGTGCGCTCCGAGCGCGGCAAGCAGCTCTTCGACGAGATGCGCGACGAGCTGCGTGCCTTCAGGGACACCGAGGCCCGCCTGCTGCGCGACCGCCGAGAGGCCTTCCAGCGCGAAGCCCAGTTGGCGTTGGGCGGCTATATCGCGCTGCTGCTGGCCGTGAGCGCGCTGATCGCCTGGGCGGGGCGGCGCGACGTCATCAGCCTGTCCAACGAATACACCGCTGCCCTGGCGCTGACGCGCGAGAGTGCCCAGCAGAGCGACGAGCGCGCCTGGCTGCGCGGCGCGCAGCTGGATCTGGCCAACCAGCTCGCGGGCGAGCTGGCGGCGCGCGGCATTGCCGAGCGCACGCTGGGCTTTCTGGCCGAGCGCGCCGGCGCCATCGTCTCGGCCGCCTTCGTGCGCGGCGAGGACGGCCGGCCGCAACGCGTGGCCGCCCACGGCCTAGTCGACAGCGAAGCCCGCGAGGGCGAGGGCGGGGCCCGGACGGACGCCGAGCAGGGCCTGGTCGCCCAGGTCTGGCGCGACGGCGCGATGCTGCGCCTGCCCGGCCTGAAGGCCGATTTCCTGAAGATCGAGACCCATCTGGGCGACACGTCGCCGCAGGAAGTGCTGCTGCTGCCCGCCCTGCACGAGGGCCAGGTCAACGGTGTGCTGGAGCTGGGCTTCGCCCGGCCACCCGATGCACGCACGCTGGCCTTGCTCGACCAGCTGCAGCATCTGCTGGGCACGCTGCTGGAGGCGGCCAGTTACCGCCAGCGCCTGCAGCGCTCGCTGGAGGAAACGCGCCAGCTCAACGAGGAACTGCAGGTGCAGCAGGAAGAGCTGCGCACCGCCAACGAGGAGCTGAGCGAGCAGTCGCGCGTGCTGTCCGAATCTCAGCTGCAGCTGGAGGAGCAGCGCGCCGAGCTGGAGCAGACCAATGTGCAGCTGGGCGAGCAGTCCGAGACGCTGAGCCGGCGCAATGCGGCGCTCAGCCAGATCCAGGTCGAGCTGAAGGACCGCGCGACGGAGCTGCAGCGCGCCAGCCGCTACAAGTCGGAATTCCTGGCCAATATGTCGCACGAGCTGCGCACGCCGCTGAACAGCTCGCTGATCCTTTCCAAGCTGCTGGCCGACAACAAGCCGGGCAACCTGAGCGAGGAGCAGCAGCGCTTTGCCAACACCATCCACGCAGCGGGCAAGGACCTGTTGACGCTGATCAACGACATCCTCGACCTGTCCAAGGTCGAGGCCGGCAAGCTGGAGATCCTGGCTCGCCCCATGCCGCTGCGCGCGTTGGCCGACGGCATGCGCCGCATCTTCGAGCCGCTGGCGCAGGAGAAGCGCCTGGGCTTCCACATCCAGCTGGAACCGGGCCTGCCCAACGCCGTGGTGACCGACGCGCAGCGCGTCGAGCAGATCCTGCGCAACCTGCTGTCCAACGCCATCAAGTTCACCGAGCACGGCGCGGTGACGTTGCACGTCGAGCCGCGCGCGGCCGGCGTCGCCTTCATCGTCAAGGACACCGGCATCGGCATTCCGGTCAGCCAGCAGCGGCAGGTGTTCGAGGCCTTCCACCAGGGCGACGGCGCGCTCAACCGGCGCTTCGGCGGCACGGGCCTGGGCCTGTCGATCTCGCGCCAACTGGCCGGCTTGCTGGGCGGCGACATCGCGCTGAGCAGCGTCGAGGGCGAGGGCAGCCAGTTCACGCTGACGCTGCCGCTGCACACGCCTGCTGCCGTGGTGCCGCCTGAGCCCCATGTGCCGCTGCCGCCGGTGTTGCCGCCGACGGCGCTGCCGCCCTCGCCGCGTGAGCAAGCCCCGCCCGCCTTCGCCGACGACCGCGACGAACTCGACACCGAGACCGGCATCGATGCGCCGCCGCGCCGCCTCGCCCTCGTCGTCGAGGACGATCCGAACTTCGCGTCCATCCTCTACGACCTGGCCCACGAGATGCAGTACCGCTGCATCGTCGCCCACCAGGCCCGTGAGGCGCTGGCGCTGGCCTCGGCCCACCTGCCCCAGGCCATCCTGTTGGACGTGCGCCTGCCCGACGGCTCGGGCCTGGCCGTGCTGCAACGCCTGAAGGAAGACCCGCGCACCCGCCACATCCCCGTGCACGTCATCGCCGGCGAGGACTTCCGCGACGTGGCGCTGCCGCTGGGCGCCGTGGGCACGACCATCAAGCCGACAACGCGCGAGGAGCTGATCGACGTCTTCCGCAAGCTGGAGCGCCACGGCACCGACGAAGTACGCCGCCTGCTGCTGGTGGAAGACGACGCGCGCCAGCGCGACAGCATCGCCCAGCTGATCGGCGATGACGGCATCGAGGTGGTCGCCGTCGGCCGGGGCGCGGAGGCGCTGGCCGCGTTGGAGGCTCAGGCCTTCGACTGCATGATCATCGACCTCAAGCTGCCCGACATGGACGGCACCGAGCTGCTCGCCCGCATGGCCGCGCGCGGCCCCGACGCGGCGACGCCGCCCGTCATCGTCTACACCGGCCGCAACCTCAGCCGCGACGAGGAAGCCGAGCTCAACCGCTACTCGCGCACCATCATCATCAAGGGCGCCCGCTCGCCGGAGCGGCTGCTGGACGAGGTGACGCTGTTCCTGCACCGCGTCGAGTCGCGCATGAGCGGCGAGCGCCGCGACATGCTGCGCACGGCGCGCAACCGCGAGCAGGTGTTCGAAGGCCGCAAGGTGCTGCTGGTGGACGACGACGTGCGCAACGTCTTCGCCATGACCAGCCTGCTGGAGCAGCGCGGCCTGACCGTGGAGCCGGCGCGCAACGGCGTCGAGGCGCTGGAGAAGCTCGAAGCGAATGCCGACATCGACCTCGTGCTGATGGACGTGATGATGCCCGTCATGGACGGCCTGGAGGCCACCCGCCGCATCCGCGCCGACCCGCGCTGGCACAAGCTCCCCGTCATCGCCATCACCGCCAAGGCGATGCGCGACGACCAGGAGCAATGCCGCAAGGCCGGCTGCAACGACTACCTCGCCAAGCCCATCGAGCTGGACCGGCTGATCTCGCTGCTGCGCGTGTGGCTGCCGAGTCTTGATCGAGCCTGACCGATGCCGCAGGCATTGCTTGACCTGGAGGTGCGCCTGCTGATGGAGGCCATCTACGCGCGCTACAACCAGGACTTCCGCGAGTACTCGTTCGCCTCGCAGAAGCGCCGCGTGCTGCATGCGGTGCAGCAGCTGGAATGCGAATCGGTGTCGGCGCTGCAGGCGCTGGTGTTGCACGACCCGCGCGCCTTCGCGCAGCTGCTGCAGATCCTGACCGTGCCGTTCACGGAGATGTTCCGCGAGCCGGAGTTCTTCCTGGCGCTGCGCCAGCAGGTCGTGCCGCTGCTGCACACCTACCCATCGCTGAAGATCTGGGTGGCCGGCTGTGCCAGCGGCGAGGAGGTCTATTCGCTGGCCATCCTGCTGCACGAGGAAGGGCTGCTGGAGCGCAGCATCATCTACGCGACCGACATCAATCCCGCCGTGCTGGAGAAGGCGCGCCAAGGGATCTTTGCGCTGACCGACCTGCAGCAGTACACGCGAAACTACCAGGCAGCCGGCGGCACCAGCGGCTTCTCGGACTACTACACCGCCGCCTACGGCGCCGCCCGCTTCGACCCCGATCTGCGCCGCCGCGTCACCTTTGCCGATCACAGCCTCGCCACCGACCACGTCTTCTCCGAGACCCACCTGATCTGCTGCCGCAACGTGTTGATCTATTTCAATCGCCAACTGCAGGACCGCGCCATCGGCCTGTTCACGCAGTCGCTGTGCCACCGTGGTTTCCTTGGGCTGGGCAGCAAGGAGACGCTGGATTTCAGCTCGCATGGCACAGCGTTCGAAGCCGTTGCCGCACGCGAACGCCTCTACAGGAAAAGATGAAGTCCCGCCCGCCCACCGAGCTCATCGTCATCGGCGCCTCAGCCGGCGGGGTGGCGGCGCTGCTGGCGCTGCTGACACCGCTGCCCGCCAGCTATGCGCTGCCCATCGTCGCGCTGCTGCATCTGCTGCCCCGCCACGACAGCCAGCTCGGCCACGTGCTGGCCCAGCGCCTGGCCCTGCCCGTGCACGAGCCGCAGGACAAGGAGCCCGTGCAGGCCGGCCATGTCTACGTGGCCAGCGCCGACTACCACCTGCTCATCGAGGCCGACCGCTGCTTCGCCTTCAGCAACGAGCCGCCGGTGAGCTTCTCCCGCCCGTCCATCGACGTGCTGATGACCGCCGCCGCCGACGCCTACGGCGCGGCACTGGCCGGCGTGCTGCTGACCGGCGCCAACATGGACGGCGCCGAAGGCATGGCTGCCATCCAGGCCCGTGGCGGCCTCACCATCGTCCAGGACCCGCAGGATGCCGACGTGCCCACCATGCCCGAGGCCGCCATTGCGCGCAGCCGGCCCGATCACATCCTGCCGCTGCGGGCCATCGGACCGTTGCTGCTCCAACTGGCCGCCGGAAAGTTTGCCGCATGACTGAAGTGGCATCCCCAGACGTCATCAGCGTCCTCATCGTCGACGACCTGCCCGAGAACCTGCTGGCCCTGAAGGCGCTGCTGCTGGACGAGCCGCTGCGGGTGATTGCCGCTGCGTCCGGCGAGGAAGCGCTGTCGCTGCTGCTGGAGCACGAGTTCGCCCTGGCGCTACTGGACGTGCAGATGCCCGGCATGTCGGGCTTCGAGCTGGCCGAGCTGATCCGCGGCAGCTCGCGCACGCGCCACCTGCCCATCGTCTTCGTCAGCGCGGCCGACCGTGAGGCGGCCTACACCTTCCGCGGCTACGAGCACGGCGCGGTGGACTTTCTCTACAAGCCGCTGGACGCGCATGCGGTGAAGAGTAAGGTGCGCGTCTTCACCGAACTGCACGCCAAGAGCCGCGAACTGCGGCGCCAGCTCGTCGAACTGGAGGCCGCCCGCATCGCCCAGGAGCGCCTGCTCGCCGAGCTGCAGCACACCCAGGGCGAGCTGCAGCACGCGCTGAAGCTGCGCGACGAGTTCATGTCCATGGTCACCCACGAACTGCGCACGCCGCTGGGCGTCATGGCCCTGGAGGTCATCATGCGGCAGCAGCGCCTGGCCAAGGGCGACCTCGCCTGGTTCAGCCCCGAGCGCCTGCAGGCCATGATCGACAAGGACGGCCGCCAGGTGCGCAGCATGACGCGCCTCATCGAGGACATGCTCGACATCTCGCGCCTGCAGCACGGCATGCTGTCCATCCGCCGGCGCCGCACCGACCTCGCTGAACTCGCCCGCCGTGTCGTGGCGGATTTCGAGGGTCAGTATCAACAGGTGCCGTTGACCCTGCTCGCCCTGCCGGGCGTGGTCGGCGACTGGGACGACAGCCGCATCGCGCAGGTGCTCGTCAACCTGCTCAGCAACGCGCTGCGCTACGGCGCGGGGCGGCCCGTGCAGGTCGAGGTGGACCTCAGCGACGATGGCCTGGCCCGCCTGACCGTGACCGACCAGGGCCCCGGCATCCCGCTGGAAGACCAGCAGCGCATCTTCCAGCAGTTCGAGCGGTTGCCCTCTTCCGGCAAGGCGCCCGGCATGGGCCTGGGCCTGTACATCAGCCAGCAATTTGTCCAGGCCCACGGCGGCGGCATCAGCCTGCACAGCGAGCCGGGCAAGGGCGCGAGCTTCGAGGTGCTGCTGCCGTTGATGCCGGCCTGAGTGGGCCGGCCGGCCGCGCGTCGGCGGCGTCTGTAGGTGTTTTGCCTCAGAAATCACGGCAACTTATCGCGGGTGCGCCCGCTCAGAATGCGTGGCACCCCGCATTTCTGCTGAAATTTCAGGCCTTTACATTCGTCTGCGCCCAGCTCTCATCGCCAGCGCCGGACGGAGCATTGGCATCGCGCACGTGACGCATACCATCCACGACTTGGACAAGCGCACCTGATAGCCCCACGAACACTCAGCCGCGCCTGGCGCGGCGGCATCCTGACCTCATCTTGAGCCGCAAGCCCTCGTCCTCCCTGTTCGCTGCCCTGGCGCTTGGCGCCAGCATCGGCCTGCTGGTGCCGGCCCTCATCGTGGGCGGGCTCTTCATCGGGCTGCGGGAGTCGACGGTGACCGAGCAGGCGCTGCAGCGCGACATCGACGCCAAGCTCGACGTGCTGGCCAGCAGCCTGCCTGAGCTGCTCTGGAACCTCGACGCGGTGGCCGCGCGCGAAGTCGTGTCGGCCATCGTCAAATCGCCCGAGGTGGTGCGCGTCAGCATCAGCGACGCGTCGCAGGGCCTGCCCTTTATCGAGAACCACCTGCCCGAGCGGCGGCTGGGCAAGACGCTGACCGGCGAGCGCGACATCCTGCGCGGCGCCACGCGCATCGGCCACATCCAGATCGAGATCGACGATCACCTCAGCACCGCCGCCCTGCTGCGCCAGCGCTGGCTCTACGGCGCGACGGTGGGCGGCCAGTTGCTGGTGTCGCTGGCGCTGGTGCTGTGGCTGCTGAACTCACGGCTCTTCCGCCCGCTGCGCGTGCTGGGCGGCTTTGCCAACGACCTGGCCCAGGGCCGCTTCAACGCCAAGCTGGAGCACACCCGGCAGGACGAGATCGGCCAGCTCGGCGGCCACCTGGAGCACATGCGCGACGCGCTGCAGCAGCAGTTCGACGCGCAGCGCGCCCTCATCGAGCGGCTGCGCGGCATGGCCGAGACGGTGCCCGGCGTCGTCTTCCAGCTGCGCCTGGCGGTAAACGGCGAGTTCTCGTTCGCCTACGTCAGCGAGGCGGTGCGCGAGTACTTCCCCGTCGGCAGCGCCGAACTGAGCCGCAGCGCCGCGCCTTGGTTCGAGCGCATCAACCCCGACGACCGCGCCGCCGTGCGCGAGAGCCTGCTGGCGTCGGCGCGCTCCCTGAGCCCCTGGCAGCAGGAGTTCCGCACGCCCCAGCCCGACGGCGCCGAGCGCTGGATCTATGGCAACGCCATCCCGCAGCGCGAGGCCGACGGCGGCATGCTGTGGCACGGTTTCCTGACCGACATCTCGCGCCAGCGCCGCGACGCGCTGGAGCTGGAGCGCTACCGCCACCACCTGGAGGAACTCGTCGAGGCGCGCACCGCCGAGCTGGCCGAGGCCTCGCAGGCCGCGCAGGCGGCGAGCCTGGCCAAGAGCGCCTTCCTGGCCAACATGAGCCACGAGATCCGCACGCCGATGAACGCCATCATCGGCCTGACCTACCTGGCCCAGAGCGACGCCGTCGAGCCCGTGCAGCAGCAGCGCCTGCAGAAGGTGGCCAACGCGGCGGAGCACCTGCTCAGCGTCATCAACAACGTGCTCGACTTCTCCAAGATCGAGGCCGGCAAGGTACAGCTGGAGCAGCGGCCCTTCACCGTCGACGAGGTGCTGGACAACATCGCCAACATGACGACGCAGGCCGCCGCCGCCAAGCGGCTGCGTGTGGAGACCGACATCGCGCCGGAGCTCTCCGGCCGCGTGCTGCTGGGCGACCCGCAGCGCATCGCCGAGGTGCTGCTCAACTTCGCCGGTAACGCCGTCAAGTTCACCGAGACCGGCTTCGTGCGCCTGGCCGTGCGGTTGGACGGCGAGCCGACCGCCGCAAATACCGGCACATCGCTGCCGCTGCGCTTCGAGGTGCAGGACAGCGGCATCGGCATCGCGGCCGAAGCGCAGCCCCGGCTCTTCCGCGACTTCGAACAGGCCGACAGTTCCACCACGCGCCGCTACGGTGGCACGGGCCTGGGCCTGGCGATCTGCCGCCGCCTGGCGCAGTTGATGGGCGGCCGTGTGGGCGTGGACAGCGAGCTCGGCAGCGGCAGCTGCTTCTGGTTCGCGTTGACCGTCGACGCCCCGGCCCGGGCGCTGGCGGCGCCGGCCATCCAGGCGCGGCCGCATTCGGTGCGCGAGCGCCTGGCCGAGCTGGCGCGCAGCCAGCCCCTGCGCATCCTGCTGGCCGAGGACAACGCGGTGAACCAGGAAGTCGCAGTGGCCCTGCTCGGCAGCGCCGGCCTCACGGTGGACGTGGCCGCAGACGGCCAGCAGGCCGTCGACATGATGCGGGCCGGCGACTACGCCCTCGTGCTGATGGACGTGCAGATGCCCGTCATGGACGGCCTGGATGCCACCCGCGCCATCCGCCGCCTGCCCCAGGGTGCGGAGTTGCCCATCCTGGCCATGACGGCCAATGCCTTCGACGAGGAGCGCCAGCGCTGCCTGGATGCCGGCATGGACGACCACGTCGCCAAGCCCGTCGTCGCCGAGCAGCTGTTCGCGACGCTGTATGACTGGCTGTCGGGAACACGCACGACCGCCAAGGGTCGCAGCTGAGATACCGGCGGCGCGGCTTCGGGCCGAGCGCCGGACCGCTCCCAAGCCGGCCCGCATGGCAATGCTTGCGGCTCAACGCCGCAAGCATCGCCGTCCCTTTGGGGGACCGGCTAAGGTACTCCTTGGACGAGGGGCCTCAACTTACTGAGATTCTTTGATCAGCCGGCCCGACCCGGCCTGCAGCGGCCGCGCGTTCATCGGGTACAGCCGCGAGAACACGCCGATCTGCTGGGCCGTCAGCGGCACCGGCTGGCGCAGCACCATCCACAGCACGCCCTCGCTGCAGGGCGGCGTCGTCATGGAACCCATGTAGGTGGCGTAACCGCGCTCGGCGGGCAGCAGTTGGCTTAGGTCGATCTGCGCCTGGGCCTGCAGGGCCTCGCCCTTTTCCAGTGGTAGGTTGGCCCAGACGGTCTGCAGCAGCGGCTGGGCCTTGTTGTCGGCGCCGCGCTCAAGCAGCACGGCGACGATGGCCTGGCGGCCCTGGCTGTCCTTGTGCACGAGGTGGGCCGACATGTCGAACTGCTTGCCGTTCAGGCGCTCCTCGCTGGGCCGGTGGAAGTGGAACTCCACCAGTTCGTAGCGCCGGCCCATGACCGTGATGCCATTGCCGGGTGCCACGTTGACCTGCACGGTGTGGCCATCGTCCAGCACCGAGAAGGCGCTGGGGCGGTAGTCGAAGGCGATCGGCGCCAGATCGACGGCGATGGCATCGCGGATGTCGATAGGGCTCTGGCGCGTGCCGACGCCGCAGGTTTTGTTCTCAGGCGCCAGGCTGGCCCAGTGCTCGGCGCCGAGGTCGCCCGCATAGCCCCATGGCACCGGCTTGGGGGTAGCGCCTGCCTTCGCCGGCTTGGCGGCCGCCTTGGATGCCGCATGAGGTGGAGGCTTGGCCGTGGCAGCGCCTTCGACCTTGGTGGACAGGCGCTCTGCCAGCCGCTGGCGCAGCAACTCGACGGGCTCCTTGCCGTCCTGCGCCTGCGCGGCGAGCGCAAGCAGGCAGGCCGAAACGGTCAGATGCTTTTTGATGCTCATCTTGAGATTTCGGCCGTCTTAGCCCGGTCTTGAGCCTGCGCTCAGTTGGCGATTGAGCGCCTGACGCCGTACCAGGCCACAAGGCCCACACCCATCAGCGCAGCCGATGTGACGGCCAGGGCGACGGTGGAGTGCATGACCAGGGGCACGAGCACGCCGGCCACGAGGCCGTTGGCTGCGGAGCCGATGCAGGCCTGCAGCGACGAGGCCATGCCGCGGCGCTCGGGCACCTGGTCCAGCACGAGCAGCGTGACGACCGGCACCATCAGCGCCCAGCCGAACGAGAACAGGCCGATCAACGGCAGCGCCCACCAAGCGCTCAGCGGCACGAACAGGTTGAGCGCGACGTTGACGATCGACACCGCCACCATGATGCGAAAGCCCCGCATGATCTGGCGCTGCGGCGACATCTTGCCGGCCAGCCGGCCGCTCAGCGCGGCGCCGGCCATGATGCCGCCGATGGTGCACATGAAGAACCAGAAGAACTGCGTCGGCGCGAACTGCAGGTGCTCGCCCAGGAACACCGGCGTGGCCAGCACGTAGAGGAACATGCCGTTGAACGGGATGCCGCTGGCCAGCACCAGCATCAGGAACTTGGGGCTGCTGCACAGCCGTCGGTACTCGCGCATCAACGCCGGCACATCGAAGGGCTGCGTCAGGTTCGTGTGCAGCGTCTCGGGCAGCAGCCGCCAGTTGGCCACGAACAGCGCCGCGCCGACGAAGGTCAGGAACCAGAAGATCGAGTGCCAGTCGGCGTGCACGAACAGGAAGCCGCCGACGATGGGCGCGATGGCCGGCGCGACACCGAAGAACAGCGTCACCTGGGACATGACGCGCTGCGCGTCTGCCGGCGGGAACATGTCACGGATGATGGCCCGCGACACGACGATGCCGGCGCCGGCCGACATGCCCTGCACCGTGCGCCAGAACACCAGCTGGCCGACCGAGCCGGCGAGCGCACAGCCGACGCTGGCCACCGTGAACACGCCCAGGCCGATCAGCACCACGGGCCGGCGGCCGAAGCAGTCCGACAACGCGCCGTGGAAAAGGTTCATGACGGCGAACCCGAACAGGTAGGCCGACAGCGTCTGCTGCATCTGCACCGGCGTCGCATCCAGCGCCGCAGCGATGCCCGAGAAGGCGGGCAGATACGTGTCGATGGAGAAGGGCCCGACCATGGCCAAACAGGCCAACAGCACGGACAGTGCCCAGCGAGGCGCGCGCCAGAGGCGACTGGCTTCAGGATTCATCGGGGCGGTCGGGTAGACGAGCGGAGCCGCAGGTTGCGGCAGGCGGCCAGTGTATCGACGCCTCTGCGTCGACCGCGTCGCGGGGTTGACGCCGTTCGCGTCACTGGGTGTCGGTAAAAGTGTGAAGCAAGCCGATAGGCCGGATTCTGTGCGCCGCCCTCCCCTAACGGGTTAGGCCACGTGACCGCCATTCCTCTGGGCCGGGACTCACGCCCCGGCTCGGTGCCACCTACCCGCCAGCTCTGCGAGCCGCATCAACGCTGGCCTACTTGGTGTTGCTGCGCGTAGAGATTGCCCGTTGCACCCAACCCCGCAGGCTGCGCCTGCGGTCCCGCAAGGCTTGCGCCCTGCACGTTTGATTGACTCGTCTCTGTTGCTCTGATCCTCGGCTTTCGCCGGGCAGCCGTTAGCTGCTACGCCGCTCTATGCAGTCCGGACCTTCCTCCAGGGCCATGTTTCCATGCTTGCCCCAGCGGCGGTCTGGCTTGCTTCACGGGCGGCAGTATCGCAGCAGGCATCCGGCTTGCCTCGGCCACCATCAACCAGGAGCCCCCGAGATGACTTCACCCGTGAGAACCGGCCAGGCGCAGACGATGGGTCGCCAGGAATTCGGCGAGCGTTTCCGCCAGCGCTTCGTCGACCCTGCCTACGACGCGGAGCGCGATGCGCTGGTACGGCTGGAGCAGATCGCCTGGGAGGCCTTCGACGAGGGCCGCAAGGCGCCCATCACCGTCAAGGCCGGCGCGAGCTTTGCCGACCCCGACTACGACCTGTCTCGCGAATGGCGCGACCTGCACCTGCGGCTCAAGGACGCCCAGGCGGCGTGGGCCGACCCGGCGACGCCGGCGCGCGTGCTCATCATCAACGCCTCGCCACGCAACGACGGCACCTGCCCCGGCGAGATGTCCAAGACCTGGCGCATGACGCAGATCGCCCGCACCGCCTGCGAAGCCGAGGGCATGACCGTCGACGTGCTGGACCTGAGCCGCGTCACGTCCGACTACGACCGTCACATCCATCCCTGCAAGGGCTGCGTGTCGACCGCCATGCCGCTGTGCCACTGGCCCTGCAGTTGCTACCCTAACCACGCCAGTGGGCAGACCAACGACTGGATGGCCGAGATCTACGAGCAATGGGTGCGCGCCCACGGCGTGCTGCTGCTGACGCCCGTGCACTGGTATCAGGTGACGAGCCCGCTGAAGCTGATGATGGACCGCCTCGTCTGCGCCGACGGCGGCAACCCCGACCCGACCACCACACAGGGCAAGAAGGCCGAGCTGGCGCGCGAGCTGGAGCTGAAGGGCTGGGACTATCCCAAGCACCTGGCCGGCCGCGTCTACGGCGTCGTCGTGCATGGCGACGTGGCGGGCATCGAGGGCACACGCCGCGCGCTGTCGGACTGGCTGGACTGGATGGGCCTGCTGGACGCCGGCTTCGGCGCAAGGCTGGACCGCTACATCGGCTACTACGAGCCCTACGCGACCAGCCACGACGCGCTGGACGCCGACACCGATGTGCAGGACGAGGTGAAGCGCGCCGCCCGCGCCGTGGCGCTCAGCGTCGGCCTGATGCGCAGCGGCCGCATGAAGCATGGCGATGAGAGCCTGCCCAAGCCGCGCACCAAGTAGGCTGGCACACTGCCCGGCACCGAACCCACCGGAGCTCTCCATGAAAGCCGCCAGCATCCTCGACACCATCGGCAACACGCCTCACATCCGCCTGCAGCGCCTGTTCGCGGGCCAAGAGGTTTGGGTCAAGTCCGAGCGCAGCAACCCGGGCGGGTCGATCAAGGACCGCATCGCGCTGTCGATGGTGGAAGACGCCGAGGCGCAAGGCCTGCTCAAGCCCGGCGGCACCATCATCGAGCCGACCTCGGGCAACACCGGCGTGGGCCTGGCCATGGTGGCGGCGGTCAAGGGCTACAAGCTCATCCTCGTCATGCCCGACAGCATGAGCGTGGAGCGGCGCCGGCTGATGCTGGCCTATGGCGCCAGCTTCGACCTGACGCCGCGCGAGAAGGGCATGAAGGGCGCCATCGCCCGTGCCCGCGAACTGCTGGAGCAGCACCCGGGCTCCTGGATGCCGCAGCAGTTCGAGAACGCGGCCAACCCGGCCATCCACGCGAAGACGACGGCGCAGGAGATCCTGCGCGACTTTCCCGATGGCCTTGACGCGCTGATCACCGGCGTCGGCACCGGCGGCCACATCACCGGCTGCGCTCAGGTGTTGAAGGCCGCGTGGCCGCAACTCAAGGTCTATGCGGTGGAGCCGACGGCCTCGCCGGTCATCAGCGGCGGCCAGCCCAGCCCGCATCCCATCCAGGGCATCGGCGCGGGCTTCATCCCGGCGGTGCTGGACACGGCGCTGCTGGACGGCGTCATCCTCGTCGAGGCCGAGGCGGCGCGGGAATACGCCCGCCGCTGCGCCCGCGAGGAAGGCCTGCTGGTGGGCATCTCCAGCGGCGCGACGTTGGCGGCCATCGCGCAGAAGCTGCCCGAGCTGCCTGCGAACGCGCGGGTGCTGGGCTTCAACTACGACACGGGCGAGCGCTACCTGTCCGTGGACGGCTTCCTGCCCCAGGCCTGAAGTGAACCGCCCCTCGCCCAACCTCGCGTCGCTGAACGCGAGCGAGTCTGGTCGGTCCCCCGGGGGGACGACGCTGCTCGCGGCATTGAGCCGCTAGTAGCGTCAGGCGGTCCGGCTTGGGAGCGGCCCGGCGCTCGGCCCGAATACCCCGACTTCATGCATCGCGGGTGCCGCAAATGCGGAATGGATAGCTGAGAGGGTGAGGCTTACTCGCCGGCCTCTTCCGCGTCGACGCCCTCGTTGTCCTTGCGCGCCTGCTTCGCCAGTTCGGCCTTCAGCGGCTTCAGCGACTCGATGAGGTCTTCCGGCGGCTTGGGCGAGGCCAGGCGCAGCGCCGGGGGCGGCAGGCTGGAGAGGTAGGGCGGGCCGAAGACGTATTGCTGCTCCTGGCGGCCGCCGATCTGCAGGCCCAGGCCCAGCAGCAGCAGGGCCGCGATGCCGATGTTCAGCGTGCGCTGCGCGCCCGGCCAGACGAGGCGGGCATGCCAGGCAACGAGCGCCGCACCGGCCAGCGGAAAGACCAGGCCGTCGAGCGCCATCAACCTTGGCCATGACAGCGAATAGGCCACGGCAGGCAGCAGCCATTCCAGCACCTGCAGCGCCACGGTGACGAGCAGCACGCGGCGCAGATGCGTCGTGAACGGGAAGCGGTGCTGGAAGATCTGGCTGGCCAGCGACCACAGCCCCGCCCAGCCGAGCACGAAGGCCAGCGGCCCGAGCAGCGGGGCGGCGTAGTCGACCCAGCGCGCGTCGGGGTCGGAGTCGCTCCACCGGTCCACCCACTGGAAGAACAGCATGGCGAGGATCAACGCCGGCAGCAGCGCCCAGTGGCGCACCGGGGTCAGGACGAGGGTCTGTTCGGGCGCGAGTGCGTCGGCGCTGGTGCGCAGGCGCAGCGAGTTGCCAGCGAGCTGGAAGGCGCCGCCGGTGGGCAACGCGGCCTCTTCACCCGCGCCCAGGCGCAGGCCGGCGACGGAGCCGCCGTTGCGCGTGTCCAGCAGCCTGAGCACGACGCGGCCCTCGGCGCCGGCATGCAGCTCGGCATGCTCGGCGGCGACGTGCGCGTCGTCCAGCACGATGTCGCAGGCCGGCGAGCGGCCGATGCGCACCGGCCACTGTGTCACGCGCTGCACAAGCGCGACACGGCCGTCGCGGCCCAGCAGTTCGACGACGGCGGCGGCGGGCGGGGATGAGGTCGTCGCGAGCGGCATCACTTGGCTTTGCTGTTCGTCCACGCGAAGCCCTCCAGGTAGTGCGCGGCGAGTTTGAGCGCGTTGTCGAAGCTGACGCCACGGGCATCGAAGCGGCCCAGGGCGCCTTGCGTAGAAGAGTCCACCGTCGTCACGAGGACGCTGAGGTCATGCAGGCCTTCGAGCTTGCGGTAGGCGCGCAGGCAGACCACGGCGCGTAGCGGCAGGCCATTTCGGTCGACGAACTGCTCCTTGCAGTGGGCCGCGGTGCGGGACTTATCCGACCCGCCCAGGCGTTCGTTGCGGAAGCTCTTGGAGTACTGGCGCGCAAAGCGCAGCGCGCCGAGTTTGGTGCCGTCATAGGCCTCGTGCGACATGTCCAGCCAACCGGTTTGCAAGTTGCCGCCGACGAAGAGGGCGTGGTCCATGCGGCATTGCGAGCGCTCGAATTCCAGGCCCTTGGTGTCGGCCGGCGTGCTGCTGCCCCAGCAGCGCATGAAGTCCTGCTTGGGCACCGGCAGGCGGTAGCGGGCGTTGTTGGCGCTCTCCCATGGGGTGCTCAAGAAGCGGGTGACGAGCTCGTCCTGGTAGCGCGTGAGCTGGTCGCGCAGCCGGCTCCAGGCCGCCGTGTGGATGGGCTTGGCGTCGAGGCTACGCTTGACGATGGCCTCGGCGAACTGGCCGGGCACGAGGAAGCTGACCTGTTGCGCGAACAGCATTGTCGACACGTTGACGCCGACGACGAGGCCGTCTTCGTCCAGCACCGGGCCGCCACTCATGCCGGGGTTGATGCCGCCGGCGTAGTAGATGAGCGGGTCGAAGCTGCGCTCCACCAGGCCGTTGTAGTTGCCCTCGACGACGGCGAAGGCGACGTCGTGCGGGTTGCCCATGGAGTAGATGCGCTCGCCCTTGGCCAGCGGCTGGCTTTGCGGGCGGAAGGCCAAGGCGCCATGCCCTTTCAGGCCACCGCCCTTGCCGTCGTCCACCGCGCGCAGCAGCGCCAGGTCGCGGCGGGCGTCGAAGTCCAGCAGTTCCAGCGCGCCGCTCTGGCCGTCCGTCGTCGCGTAGCGCAGCCGGTAGCTGTCGGGCTCCAGTGCAAATTGGCTGATGACGTGATAGTTGGTGAGGACGTGGCCGTCGTCGCTGACGAGGAAGCCCGAGCCGACCGAGGCCTGGCTGTCCTGCGTCTTGAGCAGCGTGCGGATCTGCAGCAGTTGGCCCTTGCTGCGCTCGTACAGGCGCCGCGCACTGGCCGACACGGCAGGCGGCGCGGCCGGCGGCGCCGGCACAGCGCTCGCGGGTGCCGCAGCAGCGGGCGGCGGCGACTGCGCGCCGGCAACACAGGCCAGGCCCGCAAGGGCGAGGCTTGAGAACAGTTTCAAACAGAACTTCATCGACAAACGACACCTCCCGGGGTGGGCGCCGATGCTAGCCGCTTTGCGCGCGGGGCCCGGTCGTCAGCCCGGAATGGCCGTGACGCAATCGGCAGGCGGCGCGCAGGCCCCGGGTCAGCCGTGGCCGAAGCGCACCTGGTTCGGTTGCTTGGCCGGCTGCAGCTGGAAGGCTTGCGGGTGCTTGCGGAACAGCTTGGTCGACGGTGCCGTCTTGGGCAGCAGGCCGGCCTCCTTCAGCGCCTTGGCGGCGGCACCGAGGTCATGCCATTGGCCGTCGGCCAGCTTGGGCAGCAGGGCCAGGATGGCGTTGATCTCGCGGGCGGCGGCAACGTTCGCGTCCACGGGCGTGGGGGCGGCGGCTGGCTTGGGCGCTGGGACCGGCTTCGGCGCTGCGACCGGCGCCAGCACCGGTGCAGCGGCGAACTTCGGAGTCGGCACCGCAGCCGGCTTGGCCGCAGGCGGCGCGGGCGTTTGATTTGCCTTGGGTTCGGGCAGCGCCGCCCTGGGCGCCGGGGCCTTCTTGGCGGCGGGCCTGCGGGCCGCAGCCTTCCTGGCCGGCTCGCGCTTGGGCGCAGACGACTTGCCGCTGTCATGCGCCAGTTCATTGAACTGGTCGTAAATCTGGATGACGCCCTCGCCCGTCTTGCCGTGCTGGCCAAAGCCGCGCAGCCAAGCGCCCTTCTCGCGCAGCCTCAGCACCAGCGGTGCGAAGTCGCTGTCCGACGACACCAGCACGATGACGTCGGGCTTCTCGGTGATGGCCAGGTCCATCGCATCGACGGCCATGGCGATGTCGGTCGAGTTCTTGCCGATGGCCAGGTTGACGATGGCGCGCAGGCCCAGGCGCTTCAGGAAGCCCTGGTGGTTCTGCGCCTGCTCGGCATTGCAATAGGCGCGGCGAATGTGGACAGCTTCGTAGTCCTTGAACGCCATCTGCAGGGCCTGCTCGATGACGTCGGTGGCGACGTTGTCGAAGTCGACGAGGAAGGCAACTTTCTTCATCAGATCAATTTCCAGTTCAAGGTCTCGCCGCCACGCAGCGGCTTCAGTTGCGCCTCGCCGAAGGGCACGGCGCTGGGCAGTGTCCAGGGCTCGCGCTTCAACGTGACGGTACCGGTGTTGCGCGGCAGGCCGTAGAAGTCGGGGCCGTGGTGGCCGGCGAAGGCGTCGAGCTTGTCCAGCGCGCCCATGCCTTCGAAGGCCTCGGCGTACAGCTCCAGCGCCGAGATGGCCGTGAAGCAGCCGGCGCCGCAGACCGAGTTCTCCTTCAACTGCGCCGCGTGGGGCGCGCTGTCGGTGCCGAGGAAGAACTTAGACGAGCCCGACGCCACCGCCTTCAGCAGCGCCTGGCGATGCTCCTCGCGCTTGAGCACCGGCAGGCAGTAGTAGTGAGGGCGCAGGCCGCCGGTGAAGATCGCGTTGCGGTTGTAGAGCAGGTGCTGCGGCGTGACGGTGGCGGCGGTGAAGCGGTCGGCCTGGGTCACGTACTCGGCGGCTTCCTTGGTGGTGATGTGCTCGAACACGACCTTGAGCTCCGGCATGGCCGCACGCAGCGGCTGCATGACGCGGTCCACGAACACGGCCTCGCGGTCGAAGACGTCGATGTCGCCATCGGTCACCTCGCCGTGCACCAGCAGCAGCAGGCCCTCGCGCTGCATGGCTTCCAGCGCGGCGTAGGTCTTGCGGATGTCGGTGACGCCGGCATCGCTGTTGGTCGTGGCGCCGGCCGGGTAGAGCTTGAGCGCGACGACGCCGGCATCCTTGGCGCGCTTGATCTCGTCGACCGGCGTGTTGTCGGTGAGATAGAGCGTCATCAGCGGCTGAAAGTCCTTGCCTGGCCCCTCCTTGGGAAGGGCGGCCAGGATGCGCTCGCGATAGGCCACGGCCTGTGCGGCGGTCGTCACCGGCGGGCGCAGGTTGGGCATGACGATGGCCCGCGCGAACTGACGCGCCGTGTAGGGCAGCACGCTGGCCAGCGCCACCTCGTCGCGCAGGTGCAAGTGCCAGTCGTCGGGCCGAGTGAGGGTGAGGATGTCGGTCATGGGGCGCGATTGTCGTTCGCTCGATGGCGGACGGATCGCAAGGCCATGCCTTCGTGGGCTGTGGACGCGCGTATAAACCGACCGCCCTCAACTCTCGGAGATGCCATGGCTCGCCCTGCACTCATGCTCGCCACGATCACCGCCGCTGCGCTGCTTGCCGCCTGCGCCACCACGGAGCCGCTGGGCCCCTTGGCCAAGGAGACGATCTACGCGGTGACGACGACCAACCAGCTCGTGCAGTTCAACGCCGGCCAGCCGCAGAAGACGCTGTCCACGAAAGCGCTGACGGGCCTGAGCGCCGGCGACACGCTGCTGGGCATCGACTACCGCGTCGCCAAGGGCCAGCTCTTCGGCCTGGGCGCCAGTGGTCAGCTCTACCGCATCGACACCAAGACCGGCGCCGTCAGTGCCGTCGGCACGGCCGTCGGCCTGCCCATCGGCGCAACCGAATGGGGTTTCGACTTCAATCCGACGGTGGATCGCATCCGCCTCGTCAGCGACAGCGGCTTCAACATGCGCCTGCATCCCGACACGGGTGCCATTGTCGATACCGAGCCCAACACGCCCGGCCTGCAGATGGACGGCCGGCTCGTGTTCGACGCCAGCGACGTGAATGCCAGCAAGGCAGCCAGCATCGTCGCGGCCGGCTACACCTACAACAAGGGCAACGACAAGCTCACCACCAACTACGCGCTGGACGGCCGCCAGGGCGTGCTGGTGCACCAGGGCAGCAAGGAAGGCGTGCAGCCCGTCGTATCGCCCAACACGGGCAAGCTCTACACGGTCGGCTCGCTCGGCGTGGGTTCGTTCGAGAAGGCGACGTTGGACATTTCGGACGTGTCCAACGCGGCCTATTCGGCGATCACGACCGGCGGCAAGTCGATCTGGTACCGCATCGACCTGGCCACCGGCAAGGCGACGCGCATCGGCACCGTGGCCGCCGGGCCGGTCGTCGGTGCGGCTATCGAACCCTGAATGAAGAAGGCCCGCGAGCGGGGCCTTCTGACTTGTCGAGTGACTGCCGTGGAACCGGCTTTGCCGGGCCACCGGCAGTGCCCCCTTGAGGGCGCGCGCGCAGCGCGTAGGCGGTGGGTCAGTGTTGCAGGATCTTCGCGAGGAAATCCTTGGCCCGCGGCGAGCGGTCTTCGGGCTTGCTGAAGAAGTCGCCGCTGCTGCAGTCCTCAATGATCTTGCCCGCGTCCATGAAGATGACGCGGTTGCTGACGCGCTTGGCAAAGCCCATCTCGTGGGTCACGCACATCATGGTCATGCCCTCCTGCGCGAGCTGCACCATCACGTCCAGCACTTCGCCCACCATCTCGGGGTCGAGCGCCGAGGTGGGTTCGTCGAACAGCATGACGATGGGGTCCATCGACAGCGCCCGCGCAATGGCCACGCGCTGCTGCTGGCCGCCAGAGAGCTGGCCGGGGAACTTGTCCTTGTGCGCGGACAGACCCACGCGTTCCAGCATCTTCAGCCCGCGCGTCTTGGCATCGTCCGCCGAGCGGCCCAGCACCTTGATCTGGGCAATGGTCAGGTTCTCGGTCACCGACAGATGCGGGAACAGCTCGAAGTGCTGGAACACCATGCCCACGCGCGAGCGCAGCTTGGGCAGGTTGGTCTTGGGGTCGGCGATGGAGATACCGTCGACGACGATGTCGCCCTTCTGGAACGGCTCCAGCGCATTGACGGTCTTGATCAGCGTCGACTTGCCCGAGCCCGAGGGCCCGCAGACGACGACGACCTCGCCCTTCTTGATGGAGGTGGTGCAGTCGGTCAGCACCTGGAAGCTGCCGTACCACTTGGAGATGTTCTTGATGTCGATCATGGTGGACTCGATGCTTATCGAATGATGGCGATCTTCTTCTGCAGTCGGCGCACGAGTTGCGACAGGCCGAAGCAGATGACGAAATAGACGACGGCGGCGACGAGATAGGTTTCAACCGGGCGGTTGAAGTTCTTGCCCGCGACCTCGAAGCCCTTCAGCAGGTCGTACTCGCCCACCGCATAGACCAGCGAGGTGTCCTGGAACAGGATGATGGTCTGCGTCAACAGCACCGGCAGCATGTTGCGGAAGGCCTGCGGCAAGACGACGAAACGCATCGTCTGGCCGTAGTTCATGCCGACCGCATAACCCGCGTTCACCTGCCCCTTGGACACCGACTGGATGCCGGCACGCATGATCTCGGAGTAGTAGGTCGCCTCGAACAGCGTGAAGGTGATGAAGGCCGACATCTGCCCGCCCAGCGGCCCAAGCAGCTTGGGGATGAGCAGGAAGAACCACAGGATCACCATCACCAGTGGGATGGAGCGCAGCGTGTCGACGTAGAAGGCCGCCGGCGTCGACAGCCACTTGTGGCTGGACAGCCGCATCATCGCCAGCAGCGTGCCGAGGATGATGCCGCCGATCATGGACACCAGCGTCAGTTGGATGGAGAACCAGAAGCCCTTGGCGACGAAGCTCTGGATGACCGCCCAGTTCAGGAAGGAATAGTCGAGATTGAGCATCACTTGGCTCCTGACTGGCCAGGGATGCGCACGCGCGCCTCGATGAACTTGGCGATGCGGTTGATCGCAAATGCCGAGATGAAATAGAGCGCCGTGACGGGGATGAAAATCTCCTCGAAATGAGACGTCTCCTCGGACGCCTGCTGCGCGAACTGCGCCAGCTCCGGGATGCTGACCGCGAAGGCCACCGCCGAGTTCTTGACGATGTTCATGCTCTCGCTCGTCAGCGGCGGGATGACGATGCGGAACGCCATCGGCAGCAACACGAAGCGATAGGTCTGCGGCAGCGTCATGCCCACGGCCTGGCCGGCATAGCGCTGGCCGGTCGGCAAGGTCTTGATGCCGGCCTTGACCTGCTCGCCGATACGCGCGCTCGTGAAGAAGCCCAAAGCGAAGACGATCAGCACCGACGCCGGCAGCGCCTCACGCAACGCCGGGAACAGCGACGGCAGCACGTGGTACCAGAGAAAGACCTGCACCAGCAGCGGGATGTTGCGGAACAACTCCGTCCACGCCTCCCCGAAGCGCACCAGCCATTTGTTGGGCGCGGTTCGGATGATGCCGATCAGCGAGCCCACCACCAGCGCCAGCACCAGCGCCAGCACCGAGACGCTCAGCGTCCAGCCCCAGGCGCCCAACATCCATTGCAGATAGGTCTGCTCCTTGCCACCCGGGCCGAAGCAGCCGGCGACGGCCTCTCCGGTGGCGGTGTCATTGCAGTAGAACTGCCAGTCCCAACTCATGACCTCTCCTCAAGACTTCATCATGTTCCGTAGGGAACAAAGCAAAGCGGGTGCCAGGCACCCGCTTTGCGGTCGGTCAGATCAACGCGCGCGTCACTTCTTCGCGGCGTAGTCTTCCATCGGCTTGTCGTTCGGATTGGCCCAGGCGTCCTTGGTCGCAGGCGACAGCGCTAGGCCGATCTTGGTGTTGGTCGGCGGGATGGGCTGCAGGAACCACTTGTCGTAGGTCTTTGCCAGGTCGCCCGACTTGATCTGCGCCTTGATGCTGTCGTCCAGCGCCTTCTTGAAAGCCGGGTCGTCCTTGCGGATCATGATGGCGATCGGCTCGACATTCAGCACCTCGCCGACGATCTTGAAATCCGCCGGGTTCTTGGACGTCGCGATGTTCTTGGCCAGGATGGAGCCGTCCATGACGAAGGCATCGGCACGACCGGAGTCCAGCAGCAGGAAGCTGTCGGCGTGGTCCTTGCCGAACACTTCCTTGAAGTCCACGTTGGCGGCGCGCTCATGCTTGCGCAAGGTCTGCACCGAGGTGGTGCCGGTCGTCGTGGCCACCGTCTTGCCGCTGAGCTGGTTGATGCCGGTAATGCCCGAGTTGGCCTTCACGGCGATGCGCACTTCCTCGACATAGGTCGTCACGCCGAAGGCGACGTCCTTCTGGCGCGCGACGTTGTTCGTCGTCGAGCCGCATTCCAGGTCGATGGTGCCATTGACCGTCAGCGGGATGCGGTTGGCCGAGGTGACGGGCTGGTACTTCGTTTCGAGCTTGCGGCCGAGCTGCTTTTCCAGATCGGCGATGAAACGGGTGCAGACGTCGATGTGATAACCGACGTACTTGCCGTCACCGATGGTGTACGAGAGGCCCGAGGACTCGCGAACACCCATCGTGATGACGCCGCTGTCCTTGACCTTCTTCAGCGTGTCTTCGGCATGCACGGCGGTAGCGCCGGCCAGCAAGGCTGCGACGAGCAAAACTTTCTTCATGGAGACTCCAACGACAGGTAGTGAATATCAATAACAACCCTGAGCAGACCACGCCGTGCACTCAGCCCGAATACGGGTTTTCACGATCCATGCACAGCTGCAATAACCTCATGCCGCCGACGCAAGATAGTCCCACAAGGCCTGAGCTGCCGGTTTCTGCCGGCGCGACGCCTCGGGCCGCTCGCGGTAGATGCGCAGTTCCATGCTGACGCTGAATGTTCCCGGCGCCGCAGCCGGCACCAGACGGCCGCCCGCCAGCTCCTTCTGCACCGAGCTGGCGGGCAGGAAAGCCAGCCCATGCCCTTCGACCGCCATCGCCTTCAGGCCCTCAGCCATGTCGGTCTCGTAGATCGCGTCCAGGTTCAGCGCGCAGTCCGCCTGCTTGACGATGAGCTCGACGATGCGGCCCAGGTAGGCGCCGGCCGCATAGCTCAGGAAAGGGATCTTCTGCCCCGGCCGGCCGGGCAAGCGGAACATCGGCTCACCCTGGGCGTCGGCCCTGGCGTAGGGCGACAGGGTCTCGTGGCCGAGCGAGGCCGTCTGATAACGCTCGGGATCGAGCTGCAAGGGCTGGCTGGCGTGGTGATAGACCAGCAGCAGGTCGCAGTTGCCTTCGCTGAGCTGCAGCATCGCGTCATGCACGTTGGCCGCATTCAGCCGGCATTTGATCGCGCCGAAACCGCGACGCAAGCTCATCAGCCAGTGCGGGAAGAAGCTGAACGCCAGCGAATGCGGCACGGCGAACTCGATCATGTCCTGGTCGGCCGCCTGATGGCTGCGCAACATATTGCGCGTGGCCTGCAGATTGCCCAGCACATCCACGGCCTGGGCCAGCAGTGTTGCACCGGCGGCCGTCAGCCGCGTCGGGTAAGACGAGCGATCCACCAGATCGACCCCGGCCCAGGCCTCCAGCGCCTGAATCCGGCGCGAAAACGCCGGCTGAGTCACGTGACGCAGCTGGGCGGAGCGGGAAAAGCTGCGCGTCTCGGCCAGGCTGACGAAGTCTTCAAGCCATTTGGTTTCCACCCGGCGCAGTGTAGCCATGGCCTATGCCCCCCCTAAACCAGGTTCTGGAAGGCACTTTCCCCCTCAACTGAAGGGGCGCCGTGCCGCTCAGGGGAGGACGGGGTTGTTTACAGTCCAGATCACAAACCCAATTCGAAAACCACGGACGGATAACCCCATGCGCGCAACGAGCAAACTTTTGGCCCTGGCCTTGACGGCAGCGCTGCAACCGGCGATCGCCGACGTGGTCCTGAGTTTCGAGGACATCAAGAAAAGCGCTGATCCAGCCGATACCGGCATAGTCCAGTTGCTGGACCGCTACAAGGACAGCGGCGTCCGGTTCACTGGCGATGCCTGGGGCGTCGTCTCCTCTGAAGACGCGTGCAATAACGGGTTCGGAAACTTCTTCCATGACGGCGGCTGCACCGCCTTGCTGCTCGGCAAACAACCTGGCGGCGCGGCGAGCCCGACGGCGAGCTTCACGCTCAATTTCGCTGCGGGCTTCATCGGCGGTTCTTCGCTGAACTACGCCGGCCTGCCGCGCACTACCGGCAGCATCTCGTTGTTCAGCGACTTGGACGGCATCGGTAAGCTTGCCGCCTTTGACGTCAAAGACCTGCAACTGTCGGGCTGTTCCGTCGACCCGGCCTTCAGTCTGTGCGACTGGAACAACCTGGTCCTGGGTTTCAGCGGCGTTGCACGCTCCATGGTCATCACCGGCACTGACCAGGCCCTGATGCTTGACGACCTGAGCCTCAAGCAGGCGGCTACGGCGCCCGGCAGCCTGCCGGAACCCGCCAGCCTTGTGCTCGCCTTCAGCGCACTGGGCGCCCTGGCCTGGGCCCGCAAGCGCGCCGCGCGCTGAATTTAAAGGGCTACCTTGCCCATCAAAAACGACCGCCTCGGCGGTCGTTTTCATTGGCGCTGCGCTATTTCTTCTTCTGCGTCTTCTGCGGATAGATCGTCTCGCCGCGCTTGAGCATGTCGACGAAGGCCTCGATCTTGCGTTTGCGGCCGGCTTGCGTCTTCAGGTTGTGGACGCGGAACGCCAGCGCGAAGCGGTTTTGCTCGGTGAGACCGGCCAGCATTTGCTTCGCCTTCGGCTCGGCGTCGATGGCGGCCTGCAGGTCGACGGGGATCTTCATGTCCTGGCCGCTGCCGTAGGCGCGCGCCCAGCGCCCGTCGGCCTTGGCGGCCTCGACTTCCCGCAGACCGTGAGGCGTCATGCGGCCCTCCTTGATCAACCGTTCGACATTGGCGATGTTGATCTGGCTCCAGATGCTGCGGCTGCGGCGCGGCGTGTAGCGCTGCATGAAGCTGCTCTCGTTCAGCCCCTTGCGAATGCCATCGATCCAGCCCCAGCAGAGCACGACGTCGATGCCCTGCTTGGCCGTGATCGACGCGAGGCCCGAGCCGACCTTGTGGATCTTGACCCACACTTCGTCGCGCTTGTCGTGCTGCTCCGCGAGCCAGTCATAAAAGCCTTGCGCGCTGCGGAACTCGCACACGCTTACCGGGTTGATGGCGGTCGGGGCCACGGGCTACCTTGCATCCGCATTGACGATGGCGTCAGTCTATTCAGCTCCCGTAGCGCAGCAGTTGGAATACCGCGATGGCCGCCACGAGCCGCGTGGCCGCGCGCCGCTGGCCGCGCTGATCTACGACGGCCTCAAGCCGGCGCAGTTGCCTCGACGACATCCGCCCAGACGCGAAAGCTCTTCAGCTCGTTGGGGCCGAAGGTGCTCGACAGCGCGACATCGCTGGCATCGCGGCCACGCGCGATCAGCACACGGCCGACGCGCGGCACGTTGTTGCGCGCGTCGAAGGTGTACCAGCGGTCGCCGAGATAGGCCTCGAACCAGCCCGCGAAATCCATCGTCCCGTAGGGCGGGGACGTACCGTAGTCGCCGAGGTAGCCGGTGCAGTAGCGCGCCGGGATGTTCATGCAGCGGCAGAAGGCGATAGCCAGGTGCGCATAGTCGCGGCAGACGCCCTGCCCTTCCTTGTAGGCCTCCCAGGCGGTGCGCGTGCGGCGTGCATGCGGGTAGCCGAACTCGATGTGCCGGTGCACGAAATCGCAGATCGCCTGCACACGGCCCCAGCCCGTCGGGCCGTTGCTGAACAGCTTCCAGGCAATCTCGGAGAGTTGGTCGGTCTCGCAGTAGCGGCTGCCCAGCAGATAGACCAGGGTCGACTCGGGCAGCAGCTCGACCGGTATCTGGCAGGCCGACGGCACGACGACGTCGGCCGCGCCGCTGTCGTTGACGATGGCATCGGTGCTGAGCGAGAAGCGGCCCGCCGGGGCAACCAGCCGGCTGCACCAGTTGCCGAACAGGTCGCGGTAGGCGGTCACCGGCACCGAGGGGCTGGTGACCAGATGGTCGGGCCGCACCAGGTCCGACGCGCGGGAGTAGTGGATGCTCAGCTGCAGGATCATCGGCGTCGGTTGCTCGCACTCATGAACCATCTCGAATCCGACGCGGAACTGCATGCTTACCCCTTGGTCAAAGGCCAAGAGTGCCTGATTCCGGCGTCTCCGTCTGTTCGATCTCGCCGACAGCCTGCCGCTCCCGCGCTAACGCCGCAAGCGATCGCAGGTCGGTTCAGCGTGACCGGCACAGCGCGCGCCCTGCAAACGCGTGGTCTGATGCAGTTGCTACGCCGCTGACTGCTGGCCCCCTATCCACTTGATGGAGACGCCCATGGCCGATACCCCCTCAGACCGCAGCCTGATGCCGCCCGCCGTGCCGGCCAGCGCGACATGAGCGCCGACCCGCGTGCCGAACGCGTCGCCCTGCACATCGCGCAGCGCCGGCCCATTGCTCGCCCGCCGGGGCACGCGCCCGAGGTGCCGCCCACCCGCGGGCAGCGTGCCGCCGATGCGGTCGCCCGCTTTGGTGGCTCCTGGGTCTTCGTCGGCCTGTTTGCCGCGGCCATGGTGCTTTGGGTGGGCGTGAACGGCCTGATGCTGTCGCTGCACGGCCAGACCTTCGACCCCTACCCCTACATCCTGCTCAACCTCTTCCTGTCGATGCTGGCGGCCATCCAGGCGCCGGTGATCCTGATGTCGCAGAACCGCCAGGCCGAGCGCGACCGCGCCAGCGCCGGGCATGACTACGAGGTCAACCTGAAGGCCGAACTGGAGATCATGGCGCTGCACGACAAGGTCGACGAACTGCGCCAGGCCCAGTGGGAAGAACTGATCGGCCTGCAGCGCGAGCAATTGCAGGCGCTGGCGGCACTGTCTGCATCCGCTCGGCCGGCAATGTTCGATGGCGAACAGACCGATGGCGATTCAGGGCCCAATGTCCGACGTTGACGATGCGCCGCGCGGTGAATACCAACGCACCGCCACCGTCGCATGATCGAGAACGCTCAGCTTCTGGGGAAGGTGCCGGGAATGGATGTCCTGAAAGTCATCAAGCGCAACCCGCTGATCTTCCCCATGACCTGCGTTGCCGTGGTGGCGCTGATCTTCGTCAGCGAGGTTTCGTACTGGCAGTCGGCCCGCACGCTGGACAGGCTGGGCGCCATGGCCATCGTGCCCACCAGCCTGCAGGAACTGCAATGGGGCATCCTGGACGCCGAGGCCGCACGGAAGATCGAAGCCAGCGCGGACACGGCCGAGTCGCGCCAGGCGCAATTGCTTGCCTACGGCCGGGCGATGCAGGCCATCGCGGGCGCCTTCACGGCGCTGGACGCCTACTACGTCGATCAAGCCAAGCCCAAGGCCTTGCTGGCTGAGCTGCACAGGCTGGCGGAGGCCAAGCTGGCCGCAAGCACCACCGACCCTCGGCAGATGCATGCGATCCGCGAGCTCGGCGCGCAGTTGCTGCAATTCGAGGCCAGCAATGTGCTCGACGGCCGTGGCAGCCTGTACGACACGCTGTCGATGGGTCGCATCGGCGTGGCGACGCTCAGCGCCATCGGCTTGCTGACGCTGTTCATCGCGCTGCGGCAGCGCGCGGCGCTGGAGTCTCAACGGCGTGAACAGCAGCGCCTGGTTCAGGCCGCGCACGACCTGCTGGAGATCGAAGTCGTGCAGCGAACGGCCGAGTTGACGCAGCTGACCTATCACCTGCAAACCGCCCGCGAGGATGAACGCGCCCGCCTGGCCCGCGATCTTCACGACGAGATGGGGGCGCTGATGACCTCAGCGAAGCTGGACTCGGCGCGTATCCGCGCGAGATTGGCCGCCCTGCCGACGCCTGCGCCCGAAGCGATGGAGAGGCTGAGTCATCTGATCGCGACGCTGAACAAGGGCATCGCGCTGAAACGGCGCATCGTGGAGGACTTGCAACCGTCCGCGCTGACCCTGTTGGGCCTGGTGGCGACGCTGGAGATCATGGGTCGCGAGTTCGCCGACAGCTCGGGCCTCCAGGTGCTGTGCAAGCTGGAGCCGGTGCAGTTGAGTGCCAGCGCCAATCTGGTGATCTATCGCCTCATGCAGGAGGCCATGACGAACATCAGCAAGTACGCGCAGGCGAGCCATGTCTGGCTCGGCCTGGGCCTGCGCGAGGGGCACGTGGAAGCGACGGTGCGCGACGACGGCATGGGCTTCGACATGCGCCTGCCAATCCGCTCGGCCCATGGCCTGGTGGGCATGCGCTTCAGGGTCGAGGCCGAGGGCGGCACGATGAACATCCTGGCCGCGCCGGGCCTGGGCACGCTGATCACGGCCCGGCTGCCGCAGGTGGTGCCACCGGCAGCCGGGGCTGTAACGGCCGTCGCGCCGGCCATCGGCGCCGATGCGAGCAAGTGCAACGACCTCAGCGCGCTGGATTCAACGCAACTTCACCCCGCAGCCGGCCTCGTCAAAGCGAGGTGATCTCCTTGTGGCGCGGCACCAGTGCCTTCATGACGACCCAGGCCACGAGGTAGGCCACCGCGCACAGGGAGAACATGATCATGTATCCCGTGGCGAGCTCCCCGCGCGCACCGTAGGCGTCGAAGATCCAGCCACCCAGCTTGGACACCGCCACGCCGCCCAGCCCACCGGCCATACCGCCGATGCCGACGACCGAGCCGACGGTGCGCTTGGGGAACATGTCGGACACCGTCGTGAACAAATTAGCCGACCAGGCTTGGTGCGCCGACGCGCCGATGCCGACGAGCAGCACCGGCATCCAGAAGCTGATGCCGCCCAGCGGCTGCGCCAGCAGCACGACCAGCGGGAAGAAGGCGATGACGAGCATGGCGCGCATGCGGCCGTCATACGGTGAGTAGCCGCGCTTCATGAAGAAGGCCGGGAACCAGCCGCCGCCGATGCTGCCGATCATCGTCATGCTGTAGAGCACGGCGAGCGGCAGCGCGACATCGGTCGTGCTCATGCCGTACTGCCCGGCCAGGTACTTGGGCAGCCAGAACAGGTAGAACCACCACACGCCATCGGTCATGAATTTGCCAAAGGCGAAGGCCCAGGTCTGGCGATAGCCGAGCAGGCGGAACCAAGGCACCTTGGCGCCATCGGCGGCCGGTGCCGGTTCACGGTCGCTGTCGATATAGGCGAGCTCCGCAGCACCCAGGCGTTTCTGGCGCGTGGGGGTGTCGTAATAGATCTGCCACAGCACGATCCAAAAGAAGCCGATGGCGCCGATGGCGATGAAGGCCATCTGCCAGCCCCAGGTGGCGGCGATCCACGGCACGGTGAGCGGTGCCAGGATGGCGCCGACGTTGGCGCCGGAGTTGAAGATGCCCGTCGCGAAGGAGCGCTCCTTCTTGGGGAAGTATTCCGCCGTGGCCTTGATGGCGGCGGGGAAATTGCCCGCTTCACCGATGGCCAGTACCGCGCGCGACGCCATGAAGCCCGCGACCGTCACCGGCAGCCCGACGCCCAGCGCCACCAGCATGCCGCCGACGGGCACCGAGAAGGCGTGCATCAACGCGCCCAATGACCACACGGCCACGGCGATGACGAAGGCCCGCTTGGTGCCGATGGCGTCAATGAAGCGGCCCGCGAACAGCATCGAGATCGCGTAGACGAACTGGAAGACGGCCGTGATGTTGGCGTAGTCAGTGTTGGACCAGCCGAACTCCTTGGACAGCGACGGCGCCAGCAGGCTGAGCACCTGGCGGTCCAGGTAGTTGACGGTGGTGGCGAAGAACAGCAGGGCGCAGATCGTCCACCTGTAGTTGCCCATGGTTTTCTGGTTCATCGCGGTTGTCTCCGATTTGTTTTTTGTGCGGTTGGCGGGTCAGTCCTGGTCGACCAGCTTGTCACCCACGAAGACACGATAGCTGCGGATGCGGCCGGTCACGCCATCCGGCCCCTGGCGCGGTGTGTAGCGCAGCCCGGCGATATCGACCGACGCGCCGAGATCGATGATCAGGCGCGCTGGGCCCGAGGGCTTCACGGTGCCGCTGTAGGCCGTGTGCCAGTAGTCGGTGGCCTGGCCGTTGATGGCGTTCAGCGCACCGCCGTCTTCCTTGCGCGCCTCCTCGCTGCTGGCGTAGGCGATGGTCCAGGTGGTCTGGTTGAAAGGCTTGCCTTGCGCGTCCAGCAGCGCCAGCTCGGCGATGGCGGCGTCGGGCTTGCCGTCGAAAGTGCTCAGCACCTCGATGCAGAGCTGGCGGCCGCGCGCCGGCTCGCTGAAGCGCACATCCTGCGTCGCTGAGCCACTCGCGAACTGCCCGGCATGCACCGGCGTCAGCCCGGCCAGACGCGGGCGCGCCTTGCTGGGCGGGCGGGCCAGGTCGCGGTCCGGCTGCAGTTGGTCGAGGATGGGCGTGGTGCGCCCCTCGATGCGGGCGGCGCGTGGGCCGGTCAGGTCCAGCACGACGACCTCGTTGCGGCCGGCCTTGATCCACGGCCCCGGCAGGTACATCGTCTGCGTCGGGCCGATGCTCCAGTAGCGGCCCAGGCAGCGGCCATTGATCCAGACGATGCCCTGGCCCCAGGCCGACATGTCGAGGAAGGTGTCGGCGGGCTCAGGCGCCTCGAAGCCGCCGCGAAAGAAGGCCGGGCCGGTCGAACGCCTGGACTGCCATTGCAGCGGCGGCAGGTCGCCGTCGGCGCCGAAGTCGATGGCGCGGATCTCCCAGTCGGTGAGTTCCTGTGCCGGGTTGTTGGCCTTGTCCTTGCCGTTGCCCTTGCCCTTGCCCTTTGCCGTGCGCAGCAGCACCGGGCCTTGCAGGCCCTTGCGGTCATGCACCTCCATGCCGAAGTTCACGCGGGCGATCGTGTAGAGCAGGATCTCGACGGTCGCGTCTCGTTTGCGCGCGGGCAGGTCGACGCTGAAGCGACGGTGGCGCGTGTCCATCGTGCCGACCATGCGGCCATCGACAAACACCCAGGCCAGGTCGCGTGCGTTCGCGGCTTCCAGCCTCGCGGCGGGGCCGGCGGGCAGCGTCGTGCGGTAGGCCACCAGCCCGCGGCTGATGTCGTACTGCTCGATGTTGCGCGGAGACGTGTCAGCGATGGCCTGCGCGGGCAGATTGGCGAACACAGGCGCCGTCTCGCCGAGGGTGAACGCGGGGATCGCCATCACCGGCAGCCGTGCCGGCGGATCAGGGAGAACTTCGCCGGCCTTCAGGTGCTTGGCGAGGCAGTCGCGGTAGGTGCGGAACTTGTCGCCCACCCAGCCGGCTTCGCCGATGGGGGCGTCGTAGTCGTAGCTGGTGGTGTCTGGCCGGAAGGGCCGGTCGCAGCCGCCCCACAGGCCGAAGGTCGTACCGCCGTGGACCATGTAGAGGCTGAACGAGCCGTTGGCGTTCAGCATCGCGTCGATGTCCTGCACGGCGCGCGCGTTGTCGCCGCGGCGGTGCGGCGCGCCCCAGGTGTCGAACCAGCCGGAGTAGTACTCGCCGCACATCAACGGGCCCTTCTGCAGCGCGGCCAGCGCCTTGAAGCCGGTGGCCGGGTCGCTGCCGAAGTTGGTCACCATGAACAGCTCGGGGATGTGCGTCTTGGCCACCGCGTTGGTCGGGTTGCACTGGAACAGCGGCACGTCGAAACCACCGTCCAGCACCGCCTGGCGCATCACGCGCATGTAGTCCTTGTCGTCGCTGAGGAAGCCGTATTCGTTCTCCACCTGCACCATCAGGATGGGCCCGCCCTGGCTGACCTGCATGGGCGCCAGCACGCGGCCGACCTCCTTCATCCAGCGCCGCACCGGCTGCACGAAAGCATCGTCACGGCTGCGTAGGAAAGCGTCGCCGGGGTGCTTCAACAGCCACCACGGCAGGCCGCCCATCTCCCACTCGGCACAGGCGTAGGGGCCGGGGCGCAGGATCACCCACAGTCCCTCGGCCTGCGCCAGTTTGCAGAACTCGACCGCGTCGCGCTGGGCGTCCCACTGGTACTGGCCTTCACGCCATTCGTGATAGTTCCAGAACAGGTAGGCGCACACGGTGTTCATGCCCATGGCCTTGATGGCCTGCAGGCGGTGCCGCCAGTACTCGCGCGGCACGCGGGCGAAGTGCATCTCGCCGCAGCGGATCTGCAGCGGCTGGCCGTCGAGCAGGAAGTCGCTCTCGCCGATGGCGAAGCGCATTGCCGCCGGCGGGGCGGCCTGGGCCGCGGCATTCAGCATCAGCGCGGCGCCGGAGGCGGCGGCGCCGAGCAGTTGGCGGCGAGGGAGGAGAACGGTCATGGGCGGTCCAGGTTGGATGGCGATTTGAGCGCCGTCACGGGGCTTGTTTCGCTCGCGCTTGAATCACTCACAGGCTTGAGCAAAAAACCCTGCCTCGAATGTCGAGGCAGGGCGAAAGGCGCGCGACCCAGCGCGGCCCGGAGATGCAAGGAGGTTTGGGCGACGTGGGCTAGAACGCCACTCGCACGCCCACGTTGAAGCGGCGGCCGACGTCTTCCAGCGTGAGGAACTGCGATTCGTTGTTGGCGTACTCGTGCATGCGTTCGTTGTTCAGGTTGATGGCATCGGCGTACAGCGAGACCAGCGGCGTGACGTTGTAGCGCACGCTGGCGTCGGCCTGCCCGTAGGCGGCACGGGTGCGCGGCATGGTGCTGCCGCCGCCGCAGTCGACCGAGAAGTGGTTGCACCAGTTGTAGCTCAGGCGCGCCTGGAACTTGCTGTCCTCGTAGAACACCGAGCCGTTGTAGGACTGCTTGGACAGGCCCGGGTAGCCGCAGGTCGTGGCGCCGCCCTCGCGCGTTGCGCTGGCATCCACATAGGTGAAGTTGGCCGCCACGCCAAAGCCCTGCAGCAGGCCGCTGCCGGCGTCGAATGCGTACTGGCCGGCCAACTCCAGGCCCTTGATCTTGCCCTGCTGGCCGTTGCGGATACGGGTGTCGTGCGCAATCTCGGGGAACTGCGGCAGCTGGACGTCGACGAGCTGGGTCTCCAGGAAGTCGGTCACCTTCTTGTGGAAGACCGCAGCGCTGACGTAGTTGGTCTTGGACAGATACCACTCCAGCGACACGTCCAGATTGGTCGAGCGCATTGGCTTGAGGTAGGGGTTGCCGCCGCCGGTCTGCACATCGCCGTAGCGGCCGCCATACCAGTTGTTCACGCCCATCTGGTTCAAGGTCGGGCGCGTCAGCGTCTTGGAGGCCCCCAGGCGCAGCAGCAGGTCCCGCGTCAGGTCCAGCTTGAGGTTGGCGGAGGGCAGCAGGTTGTTGTAGCTGTTCTCGACGGTGTTCACGGTGCTGGGGCCGTAGGTCAGGATGTAGGTCGTGTCGTTGGGGCTCTTGACGGCCGACTGCAGCACGCGGCTGATGCCCAACGAGCTGGAGTTGACGTGGACATAGCGAATGCCGGCCGTGCCGGACCAGCCGTCACCCTCCCACTTGCTGTCGACGAACAGGCTGGACACCTTCTCCTTGACGGCCCACATCGACGGCTTCGTGTAGTCGATCGCCATGGGGCCATTCGGGAACTTCGTCTTGTCGCTGTAGAGCGCCGGGTCATTCGACTGCGCGATCTGCGCCGGCTGGTTGAGATACGCCATGTAGGCATAGGGGTCGAAGCGCAGGAAGCTCGACGGCATCGCACCCGCGGTGCCGAAGATGTTGTCGAGCTTGCTGACCGTGAACAGCGACGCCGGCAGCGCCAGGTGATAGCCGCTGTAGGCGTTCCAGGAATCGCTGTTCCACTGCGTGCGGTCCACCTTGCGGCGCGAGGTGGCCAGGCCGAACTGCAGGCCCTTGAAGGCGCCGATCTCGTGGTCCCAGCTGGCATTGAGCCGGCCTTCCTTCACGTCGTCGCCGTTCTGGATCTGGCCATAGGCCACCGCGTGGGCGCGCACGGCCGTGGGGTCGGCGATGTTGTCGCCGAACTGGATGGTGGGCGTGCCGTCGAAGGTCAGCACGTCGCCGTTGCTGGGCACCATGCCCGCGACGACCCACATGTCGGGCGACGAGGATTTCGTGCGCGACGTGGCCAGATCGCCTTCCAGGCTCCATTCGGACGCCAGCGCCCATTTGGCATTGACGCCGAAGGCCTTGGTCGTCGACAGGCGGTCGCCCGCCTTGACGATCATGTCGTTGGAGTTGGCTTCGCCAAGCAGTTTGCCGGCGCCGGCAATCTCCGGGTTGTTGGCGTAGAAGGTGGCACCTGGGCGCAGGAAGCTGGTGATCTGGTTGTCGGCGTTGTACTTGGCGCCGAGCAGGATGGGGTTGTTCCAATCGCTGACCGCGATGACCGCGTTTTGTTGATCGAGCCGGGAATACAGCGCATCGGCCGACAACTTGAACGCCGCAGTCGGGTTGAACTGCACGGTGCCCGCAGCCACCAGCCGCTTGCGTCGCTCGTCTTCCGCCTGGAAACCGTAGCTCTGCGGGATGTAGAGCTTCTTCACCGTCACGTCGGCCGCCGTCAGATTCTTGGAACTCAGGTCGCCGTTGATCAGCGAGACGTCCTTGTAGTTCCAGGCATCGTTGACGGCCTTTGTCTGCTTGGAGGCCCGGTCGGTATACGACAGCGAGCCGCTGGCACCGAAACTCCGGTCTTGGTTGGCGAACGAATACATCGCACTCGCGCTAGGGGTTTTCTTCCCTGAGTTCGAATCGTAGGACCCGGACAGATTCAGCACTGCGCTATGACCCTTGGGGCCGGACAACGGACGTGCCGTCTGGATATCGACCGTGGAGCCGATCCCGCCTTCGGGAAGAAAGGCCTGCGAGGTCTTGTAAACCAGGGCCTTGGAGATCAGGTCAGGCGACAGCAGATCGAACGAAAACTCGCGCCCGCCGGTATCGCTGGTCAGGCTTCGCCCGTTGACGAGCACATTGTTGAACTCGGGGCCGAGGCCGCGAACCGAGATATAGCGCCCCTCACCGTTGTTGCGCTGAATCTGCACGCCTGTAACACGTTGCAATGATTCGGCGATATTCGTGTCGGGGAATTTCCCGGCGTCCTCCGCCGACACGGCGTCCACGACGCCCTCCTGCATGCGCTTGGTGGCGACCGACGACTGCAAGGAGGCGCGGATGCCCGTGACAACGACCCTCTCCAGGTCTTGCTTGGCGTCTGCCGAGGTTTGCGCAACCGCAGGATGGGCCAACCACAGTTGGCCAATCAAACCCGCGAGAGCGGTTTTTACAAAGATGCCTGAGCGCATATATGTCTCCTAGGGATGGATTTTTTCAGAAATGCACGGATGCATTTGAGCCTCGCACCGCAATGCTTGTTCTAGCGCCAGGCGTGCCGCTTGGCAGCGCCTGGAAACTACCCGTGCCCTTGATTGCGCCGCGTAGTTATTCAAGGCTAGCAGCGAGCCATTTGAATTTGTATGCTGTTTTGCGGTCTTGCTATGAATATTCCGTATTGGTCAAAGGCAGCGTATCGACATGATTCAATGACAACGCTGACAGAAAATATTCTGATGCGCAGAATAATATCTCGCACCAAGAGCGCGATATTCATGTCGTTGATGTGTTGCGCCGCAGCGGCGCCGGAATACCTAATTGCGCATATTTCCCGGCCGCCACTGCAGCACGCGCACCTTGCTGGCCGCGCGATCGGCGGCGCCCTCCCCGTCCACCTGCGATACATCCTGCAGGAACAGGTTCAGTTCTCCCCGGGTTCGCCACAGCTCGGTATCGAAGCTGGGTTCCCAGGCGCCAACGGCATCGGTCGTCAAGTCCTGCACGGCCCAGCGCCGGGCGGCGACGTCGCTGATGTCGCTGATGCGGGCGACCGACACCTTGCTGCCTCGCTCCTCGTCGCGGAACACCAGCAGCGCCGTGGCTGCGCCGGCCTGCTGGCCGAGCATGATCTGCGGCCGCGACACGGGAATCGCCTTGGTGCCGACACCGCTCAACGAAAACGGCGTGTGGCGAAAGCCCAGCTCCATCTCCCGCCACGCACCGCCACTGCGGTAGACGACCTGGTATTGCGGCACCGTGCTGCCCGCGCGCCGCCAGTAGCTGGCGATGTAGGGGTTGCCGTCCCGGTCGGCGGACATCGAGGTCTGGTTGATCAACTCGCTGTTCTGCGGAATGCGCGCCGCGTATTCGGCGGTGGCTGCCGTGATGGGCAGCGCGTAGGGGCGCCCGGTCGAGGTTTCCCACGTCAGGCCGCCATCGCGCGAGCGGGCATAGGCCATGTCGTGGTTGCTGGCCACGTCCGGCGATTCGCGCCAGACCCAGGAGACGTGCACGGTGCCGCGGTCATCGACGAAGGCCTGCCAGTAGGCGTTGCGCCGCCCTTCCCCACTGATGAGGTTGCTGTGCAGCCGCGTCCACGTTTGCGTGGCCACGTCGTAGCGGTTGATGACCAGGTTGCCCCGGCCGGAGCCGCCGTCCCGGTAGAGGAACAGCAGGTTGCCGTCGGGCTCGCGATGGAACTCGGGGTAGGACACGGAGCCCTCGTCCTGGCCCGTCATCGGCAGCTTGTCCGTCAACTCCAGCGCACCGGGGCGCACGCTGCGGGCATAGCGCAGCGCGTTGTTGTGATGGTCCCAGGCCAGGTGCAGCGTGCCGGCGCCATCGACCATGAGGCTGATGCTGTTGTGGGCGTCCAGCGCGTCGCCCTTGAAGCGCGTGGCCTTCAGCGTCCAGACCTCGCTGCCCAGCGTGCGCTTGCCCAGCACGACGTTGGCATCCGCGTCATAGAAGGCGATGTATTGCTCATCGCCCTGTGTGACGAGGGAGTTCTTGCGGAACACCACGGCGTTGACGGAGGTGCGCGCCCAGCCGTCGGCCACGTCGACCACGCGCACGTCGCCTTGCGGCAGCACGGCACAACCGGCGGCCAGCATCACAACGAGGAGAACTACCGCTGTCTTCATGTCTTGGTCATTTTGCGGGCGAGCGCCGGGCCGCTCCCAAGCCGGCCGCGCTGGCGATGTGCTCGCGGCTCAATGCCGCGAGCATCGCCGTCCCCTCGGGGGACCGACCAGGCTCGCCGCGTTCAGCGGAGCGAGACTGGGCGAGGGGCGTCAAAGTTCGTCAGAACTTTCCTCGCAGGCCGATCTTGAAGGTGCGCCCGTCGTACTTCGCATAGTCCATGCGGGTCCTGTCGCCCAGGCCGTATTGGCCGGTGGCGTCCTCGAAGTAGTCGTAGGCCAGCGTGTTGGACAGGTTCAGCGCGTCCAGGCGGATCTCCAGCGAATCGTTGATCTTGTAGCTGACATTGGCGTCCAGATAGCCGCGGCCGGCGCGCCAGCGGATCAGGTCGTCGCCGTTGTTCTTTGGGGTGTCGCCGTGCAGCGAGCGGCCCTTGTAGTTGTAGGAGGTGCGGAAGGCGAACGGGCCGTTCTCGTAGTAGAGCGTGGCGCTGTAGGCGTACTTGGGCACCGAGTTCACCTCGATGGTGTTGCCCCCGTTGGTGACCCACTTCTGGCTGTTGAACGGGTTGATGTGGGTGTAGCTGGCGAGGGCGCCGAAGCCCTTGAAGGGGTCGGGCAGGAAGTTGAAGTCCTGTTGCCAGGCCAGCTCAAAGCCCTTCAGCGTTTGCTGGCCGGCGTTGCCGAAGCTGCGCAGCTTCATCTGCAGGTTGGGGTCGACCTTGTCGGTGACCGGGTCATGGAAGATGCCGCCCAACGCGGTGTCGGGCAAGCCCAGCGAGCTGAACGGGACAGTTATCTCGGGATTGGCCACCGTGGCATTGGTGAGCTCTTTCCTGAACAGCGCCACCGACAGCATGCTGCCCTTCTGGAAGTACCACTCCAGGCTGGTGTCCAGGTTCTTGGACTGCTGCGGCAACAGGTTGGGGTTGCCCGTCGTCGCGGTGTTGTCGAAGGGGTTGGGAATGACGGTCTGCGCGGCAATGATGGACAGCGACGCTCGGCTGAGCGTCTTACCCCAGGAGGCGCGCCAGGTCACCTTGTCGGTCAGATCCAGTGCAGCGCTGACCGCTGGCAGCACGTTGCTGTACGAGCCCTTCTCCTGGTTCGGCGCATAGGTCAGGCTGGCGCCCTGCTGCTTGAAGTTGTCGATCAGCGTCTCGGTCTTGGAGTAGCGCAGGCCAGCATTCAGGCGCAGCTCCCTGCCGAAGACTTCGCCACTGAAGTCGGACTGGACGAAGGCGCTCGACACCGTCTCTTCCGCCTTGAAGCTCTGCGCGGGCGTGAACGTGGCTTCCGAGTTGAAAGCGAGCGGGTCGAAGGTCGAGAAGGCGTAGCCGCGCGTGAAGGTGCCCCATGCATGCGGCCAGCCGGCGCCCATGTCGAGGTTGCCAATGGGCAGATCGGAGGTCATGCCCGACCGCAGGCCCGCCGTGCCCAGCGTGTTGAGCTTGGCCTTGGCGGCCGACGTGCCGTTGCGCTTGTTGATGTCCTTCGAGGTCTGGGCGTAGACGAGACCGGCCTTCAGGTGGCCGGTCCAGTCGCCAGCCAACGCGTAGTCCCAGTCGGCCACCACGCGGCCTTGCTTGCCCTTGTCGGTCTCGCGGGTCAGGCCGGTGTTGACGTCGAAACCGTCGAAGTTCGCCGGGTTCGTGTAGCTGACGGGCGAGGACATCGACGGGTAGACGTGGTCGCTGCTGTAGTCGATGGTGGAGTCGACGCCGAAGATCTGGCCGGACAGGGTGTCCTGGTAGCTCTTGGCCTTGCTGCTGTTGCTGCTCAATTGGCCCGTCAGCACCAGCTTGTCGCTGACGCTCCAGCGCGCGTTGGCGGCCACGTAGCCGAACTTGGTCTCGTCTTCGCTGTAGGTCACGCCGCTGCTGTAGGACGTGTTGCCGAAAGTGCCGGTCAGCAGGTTTGAGCCCGGGTCGATCTTGACGTCCAGCGGGATGAAGCCGTTGTTGCCGGCCTGGCCGGCGGGCTTGGTGCGGTCGGTGGTGCGGCTGTTGCGGACCAACAGGCCGAAGTACATCTCGTCGCGCGAGTTCTTCAGCTTGGAGTACAGGGTGTCCAGGCTGACGTTCAACGTCGGTGTCTTGTACTGCAGGGAGCCGACGAAGCCGTCGCGGCTGCGATCGTTGGACGAGCCGTAGAAGCGGTAGATGCGAGGCAGCAGCGCGTTGTCCACCTCGGCGCGGGTGTGGCTGCCGAGGTTGGCGCGCGGGCTGTCGTAGTCAAGCGCCAGGGCGAAGTTGCCTTTGGCCGACGGCAGGATGCTGCCGCGTGCGGAGCTGTTGTAGCCGCCGGTGGCCTCGAAGCCCGAGCGGTCGTTGACGCTGGACGAATGCGACACGCCCGCCAGCAAACCCAGGTCACCCCAGGTGTTGGAGTACAGCGCGAAGGCCGAGGGGTCCGTCTTGCCGGACGTGGTGTTGTGCGACGCGGTGAGGCCGTAGCGGATGGTGCGCTTGGGGTTGTCGAAGGGGCGCGGGGTTTGCAGGTCCACCACGCCGCCCATGCCGCCCTCGCTCAGTTCGGCCAGCGGCGTCTTGTAGAAGTCGACGCGGCCGAACAGTTCGGACGCGAACACGTCGTAGTTGAAGCCGCGCGCTGCGCTGCCAATGGTGCTGGTGGATGTCGCGTTCACCAGCGCGCCGTTCAGCGTGGTGACGGAGTACTCGGTGGGCAACCCGCGGATGGAGATGCGCTGGCCTTCGCCCGAGCTTTCGTCGCGGTTCAGGATCACGCCCGGCACGCGCTGCAGGGACTCGGCCACATTCGCCTCGGGGAACTTGCCGATGTCTTCCGCGACGATGGAGTCGCGCACGCCGATGGCCTGCTGCTTGAGCACCATCGATTTCTCGAGGCTGGAGCGGAAGCCGGTGACCACCACCGCTTCGAGCTGGTTTGTCTCGGGCTTGGCAGCGCCATCCGACGCGCTGGGCGCCTTCTCAACAGCGGGTTGGGCGGGGGCGGCAGCTTGAGCAGCCGCGTGGCCGTATGCAGCGGCCAGCGCCATCGACACCGCCGAACAAATCAGTTTTTGTTTCATTGTCTCTACTCCATACGCCCGAAGGGCTTCCATCGCCACGGCCGTTGCAGTAAGCCATGGCATTATTTTTTGTTATATCTGCAACTGAAAATGGCTCAGCCGGATCGCAGATATCTCAGCAACTTCAGAAAGTATGTCAACGTTACCACTCGACGCCAAAAAAATGTCGATTGGCCGCCACGGCCGAGGCCGCCTACTTCATCCTAGGGATAAGGTCGCGATGTGTCACAAGTTGAAAACTTACTCGGCATCGCCATCGTCTTTGCCGCACTCACCGGATCATCCAAGCCGCTGCCAGGCCCTCATGAGCTGCTCCAGCGGCGTCAATTTCCAATTATGGTAACGTTGCCCTAACCATCTGAAGCCCGCGTTTACCCGGAGCTGCGTCGCGTCTTTCACACACCGCTGGGCCGTTGGCCCAGGGCTACAAGCGCCGTTCAAGCCGGTGAACCCCATGCCCGTACAACCGTCGTGGTCTATTCAAGGCGAATGAGCAGGTGGCAAGGCCTCTGCCAGTGAAACCCCAGGTCAGCTTACTGTCGATCGCCCAAAAATACGTATGAATAAGCCGGCGCGAGATATACAGAATTCGGGGGTACGGCGCCGTGCTCCACGGCATGCAGGCTATCTGCCGGCGATGTGCAGTTACTCAGCGCCGAGTTCGACTCGGATTGGCGACGCGACACGCTTGCGGTAGGCCTCCACATACCCCTGCCAGGCCTGTGCTGTCGGGAATTCTCCGGACCAACTCGCGCCAGCGCCGAGGTAGTAGCGCAAGGGCTGGGCAGATTTGACTTGGGTAAGGATCAACTCGTTGTCGGGGTCGGCCGCATAGCCGTCTGCGCCAGGAAGAACGATGGCCGTGCCGAAGTCGCCGGCGCTGCGCTGGCGCACCCATTGCATCAGCGTGGCGGGGGCACGGTAGGTGGCAACCACCGGCGCCTGGGCGGCATAGGCCGGCTTCTTGTTCAGGCCCAGGGCGACGGTCAGCGTGCGCGGGCTGGGCGTGCTGAAGGTGCTGTCGACCGTGTCGAAATAGTGGCCGGCATCGACCGTGAAACGCTTCACCTCGCTGACGGGCGCGCCGTCCGCGTCCCACTCGTCGTAGGTCAGCTCGAAGACGGCACGGACGGGACCGTTCGCGATGACGCGCCAGGCCGAATAGTTGCGGCTGGTGAACAACTGGCTGCCGTTCCAGATGCCCGTGCCGCCCGCACCGCGCGTGCGGCCGACGGCATACATGTCCAGCCCTTCGCCCTCGTCCTTGTGATAGTGGTCGTGGCCCTTGTTGTACCAACGGTCGACGATGAGATAGGACGGGCGCTTGAACCAGATGTCGACGCCGCTCGTCACCAGGACTTCCTTGTCGCTTCCGGGCGGCGCTGGTGCGGCCAGCGCCTGGCCGTAGGTGCGGTGGCCGATCTTGTCGTTTTCCCACGCAAAGTCATCCAGGCGCTCGGGAACATAACGCGCAAATGCCTTGACAGGAAACGGCGGCGCGACGGTCGCGGTCTTCTCGACCGTGAAGCGCGCGCTCTGCTCGTCTGCGGCGAAGTCGTGCTGGAAGATCAGCTCGCCGTAGGCCGTGCCTTCGCCCTTTGGATCCTTGGCCAACGGGGCCACGTTGGTGACCTGGTAGGGCAGCACGCGGCCGCTGGCGTCTCGCACGGCCAGCTGATGCAGCAATGCGCCGGGCAAGCGCCGGGCTACCTCGACCCAAGGAACCGTGATGGTCTCGGCGGGCCGCGCTGCCATCAAGTCGTGGCGAACGGTGACGAGCAGGCGCTCGGCCGCGCCGGCATGCAGCGCCGCCAGAGCCAGCCAGGCAACGAGGATTGCGCGCTTCATCAGTAGTTCACCGGGTAGTCCTTGGGGAACCTGCTGCTGCTGAACGCCTTCTTCTGCGTCCAGTCCTGCGCCGGCGAGGTCCAGTACGAATCACCGGCGGGCAGGCCGAGCGCCAGCAGGCCGGCCGAGGCGATGTACATGCTGCCGTTGTTGGAGTACCAGTCCCCGAGTTCGGGCTGGTGGCCGCGGAAGCCGATGGTGAGAAAGCCGTCCTTGGTGAAGTTGCCCGGCGCATCCCAGATCGCCGTGTGCGCGGCGTGCACGGCCGAGCGCACCTGCCCCTCGGGCAGCGACGCCGGGAGCTGCTTGCGCCACGCCAGCAAGGCCAGCGGCTGGAAGACCGCCGTGCGGTAGGTCAACGATCGGCCGATCGGCGGGTAGCTGCCTTCGGGGCCGACAAAGCGCTCCAGATGCTCGCAATAGCGCTGCGCGCGCTTGGTCGCCTGCGCCAGCAGCTCCTCCGGCTTGGCGTTCCAGAACGCCCCCTTCCTGGCCACCAGCACCTCGAGAATCTCGATCAGCATCGGGTACATGACGTAGGAGGCGTAGTAGTCGAAGTGGAAGTCCTGGCCGTCCTTGATCCAGCCGTCGCCGATGTACCACTCGTTGATCTTGCGGATCGCGCCATTCATCCGCATCGGGTCATGCTCTTCGTCGATGGACAGCAGCCAGGCCTCGTTCATCGCCGCGAAAAGCAGCCAGTTGATGTAAGGCACCTCGATGCGGCGCAGGCCCTTGATCTCGGCCACGATGCGCGCCTTGGTGGCCGCGTCCAGCGGCTCCCACAGCACCTTGGGCGCACGCATCAGCGCATTGGTGAAGTAGGCCGAATCGACCAGCGCCTGGCCATGGCCCTTCCAGGTCAGGTAGTCGGGGCTCTTGGGGTCCACCGAGTTCGCATAGCTTTGCAGCGCCTGTTGTTGCAGGCGCTGGCGCAGCTTTCCTTCGGCAGTCTCGTCCGCCGGCAACGCGAGCCACGGCGCGATGCCCGACATCAGCCGCCCAAAACACTCCAGGTAGGCAACGGAGGGGTCGCGGCCATCCCAGGTGGGGCTGAGCTCAAGCGCGAACTTCTTTTTCAGCTCGCCCTTGGACATCGGCTCCAGCACCGGCTCGGCCATCTTGCGCAGCAGGCTGAGCAGGTAGTCGCGCTCCCGGCCGGCCGTGCTTGCCGGCGCAGCCGTCGCGGCCTGGTTGGCAACCAACAAGGCAGGCAACGCCGACCCAAAAGCCGCTGCCCGCATGAAATTTCGGCGTTCCATGTTGTCTCCTCGCGGCGCGGTTATTTGTCGAGCAAGCGGACCATTTCGGCCCCCGCCAGCAGAAAGGCCCCGACGCCAAAGTGCGAGGTTGAATTCTGGTCGACCACCTGCCCCGGAATCGCGCGGTCGCCGATCGGCTGCACGTAGCCCAGCTTGCCGTCGGCCTGCATCGCCACCGTCGTCAGGTAATGCCAACCGCGTTGCGCGGCAGGCAAATACACGTCACGCGGCAGCAGGCCATTGTTGATACCCCACAGCAGGCCGTAGGTAAAAAAGGCCGTGCCACTGGTCTCGGGGCCGGGCGCGTGGGCTGGGTCGATCAGGCTGCGCGTCCAGTAGCCCTCGGGCTGCTGGGCCGCCAAAAGTGCGGATGCCATCGCCTGCAGGCGCTCGACGTACTCGCCGCGGTGGGGGTCGTCCTGCGGCAGCTCCGACAACACCCTGGCCAGCGCTGCAAACACCCAGCCATCGCCCCGCGCCCAGAAGTCCTTCTTCCCGTTGACGCTCTTGTGCTGCGGGTAGACATACCTTGCGTCCCGGTAATAGAGCTTCTCGTCGGGGTCGTACATGATGCTGTTGGCATGGCTGTAATACTCGTACATCTTGTCGAGATATTGACGATTGCCGGTGATCTTGTACATCTTGGTCATGACCGGCATGGCCATATAGAGCCCGTCAGCCCACCACCAATAATCCTTGTTGGCGGTGCTCATCTGATACTCCATCACCTCCCGGGCACGCGCTATTTTTCGCGGGTCCTTGTCGAGCTGATAAAGATCGGCATAGACCTGAAAGCAAACCTGCCAATCACCGAACAGCACGTGATCTTCAGTTTCTCCGTAGGTATATTTCCAGTTCGCCTTGTTCGTCGACCTCGCACCCATCCACTGGTTGTGCTCGGCCCAGGCCTCGGAATAGCGCCGATACCGTTCGTTCCCGGTCACCCGGTAGGCTTCGATATTGCCGGTGTGATAGGCCGCCACGTACCAGAACGGTGTCTCCTCGGCGGGCGTGCGGGCCTCCCAATAGCCATTGACCTTGTCAATCGCCGCAATCACTTCCATGCGACTCAGCCCTCCATTGGAAGGCGCACTTGCGCATCCGCCGAGTACAAAGCTCAACGTGAACAGCAGGCCAGTCAGGTAGTTTTTCAGTCTCATCGTCGTCGATCGATTAATCATGCCCGGGGCACTCCAGCGCGGGTAAACCAGCAGTCGACAGGCACTTGGCCGTTGCTCCCGAAGCACCGCGCCCGACAGACGCCATCACTGATTGCATCACTGATGGCATCACTGACGCGAGCTGCAACTGGCGAGTATGGTCACGTTAGCATATCAACCCAAGCGCGCAAAGATGTTTTCCGCGCACCGCGCCGAGAGATTCCGGCGGCAGCGGCAGCGGCGCGCCAGCACGGCGCCGTTATTGAATGTGGTATCGTCACCACATTCAGGTATGCCATATCTTTGAAGATCTATGCGGAAACCCAGCAGGCTCAGTGAAGTTGCCAAGATGGCCGGCGTGGCGCCCATCACGGCATCACGCGCGATCCGCGGCGAGGGCTATGTGTCGGAAGAAGCCCGCGCGCGCGTCATGGAGGCCGCCGCCCACCTGAACTACGCGCCCGACATGGTCGCGCGGCGGATGCGCGGCGAGAAGAGCCGGCTCATCGGCATCTTCGTCAACAACTTCGGTTCGCTCGTGCTGCACGAGGTCACGCGCGAGATCAGCAATGCCGCCCGCGCTCGTGGCTACGACATCCTGCTGTTCAACGCCGAGCGCTTCGACGTCCCGGACCGCGCCGGCACCCGCGACATGCTGGCCAACCTGTGCGCCGGGCTGATCTTGCCCATGCCGAATGTCGAGGACGGCTATCTCGCCGAGCTGGAAAAGCGTCAGCACCCGTGCGTCTTCGTCAACTTCTGTGCACGCGCCGTGGACCTGCCCGTCGTCGCGGTCGAGAACCGCAAGGGCGCGCGCACGGCGGTCGAACATCTGTTGTCGCTGGGGCACCGGCGCATCGCCTTCATCGCCGGCTCCCATCACACGGGCCAGAGCTGCGAGCGGCAGGCGGCCTATGTCGAGGCACTGAACGACGCCGGCATCGCCGCAGACCCCGCCTTGATCGTCCCGGGCCTCTTCGTCCAGACGGGCGGTTATGCGGCCACCCAGCAACTGCTGGCCCTGCCCGAGCCGCCGACGGCCATCTTCGCCGCCAACGACGAGATGGCTTTCGGCGCCATCGACGCGATCCACAGCAAGGGCCTGCGCGTTCCGGGCGACATCTCGGTGATCGGTTTTGACGACATCGCCACCTCCAGCCACATCCACCCACCCCTGACCACGATGCGCCAACCGCTGACTGAACTCAGCGCCTGCGCCGTGACGGAGCTTGTGGCACTGATTGAAGGCCGGGGCGTCGAGGCGAAAAGCATCGCCTTGCCGCTGGAACTCATCGTCCGCAAATCGACCGGCCCTGCGGCGCAGAACGGCTGAGGATGAATCGCGCGCGGGCTGCAAGCGCCGGGGCGGCACTCCTGCCGCTCAGCCTTGCGGGGCTGGGTGGGTTGCTGCTCTGGCTGCTGTTCGGCGATCTCGGCGTCTCGATGCGCGAGCGTGCGGCGCTGCCGAGTGCACTTGAGCTGATGCGCCGGCATGCGGCGTCCGACACCACGACGTCACTGCTGCTGTCGACCGTGCCGGCCGCGCTGAGCATGTTGCTGGTGCCTCTGGCCGGCTACCACTCGGACCGCTGCCGCAGCCACCTCGGCCGGCGCAAACCCTTCCTGCTCGTGGCGGCTCCGATGGGCTGCCTGGCCATGCTGGGCCTGGCAGCGGCACCGGCGTTGGCGGTCGCGCTCGATGCCGCGCTGGGCAGTTGGTCGCCTGGCCTGCACAACTGCCGCCTCATGCTGTTCTGCCTGTTCTGGGCCGCATTCGACTGCGCCGCCATCAGCGCCTTCTCGTTGTTCAACGGCCTCGTCAACGACCTCGTGCCCGCCGGCCTGCTGGGCCGCTTCTTTGCCGTGTTTCGCATCGTCGGGCTGAGCGTCGGCATCGCGTATCAAAACTGGATCTTCGCGCTCACGGACCACTACCTGGCCGAGATCCTGGTCGGCGTCGGCCTCTTCTTCTGCGTGCCGATCCTGGCGATGGCGCTGATGGTGAAGGAGACGCCCCTGCCGCCCAGCACCGTGCCCACCGAGAAGCCCACGCGCCTGCCGCTGCTGTTTCCCTTCAAGCATGTGCTGGAGTGCTTCAACCACCGCGCCTACGGCTGGGCGGTCGCCGCCTTCATGCTGGCCGGCGTCACCTTCAGCCCCTTCAACACCTTCTATCTGCACTACGCCCACGCCGCCGGCATCGCCAAGGCGACGCTGGGTGCGCTGACGGCGGCGGGCTACGCCACCTCCATCGTGTCGGCCTTTGCCATCGGCTGGCTGGCCGATCGATTCGGCGCGGTGCGGGTGTCGACGGTCATCATGACGGTGTACTGCGCCACCTCCGCAGCCGGCTTCGCAGGCGTGTCCGACGCGGAGAGCTTTCGCGTCTTCTATTTCGCCCACGTCGTCATCTCCGGCGCCTGGTTCACGGCAGCGGCCTCCATGCCCATGGCGCTGTTTCCGCGCGCTCGCTTTGTCCAGTTCAACTCCACCAAGGACCTGATGGTGATCTTCGGCACCATCCTGGTCAGCAGCATCCAGGGCCCGATGCTGGACCTGTCCGGCCATGCCTACAGCTTCACGCTGCTGGCCGGCACCGTGTTCTCCCTGCTGAGCCTGGTGTGCCTGACGCGTCTGCGCGCCAGTGCCAAGGCCGTTGGCGCCGACGCCGGATTGAGCCAGCTTCGGCCGTAGGGCAACGCTGAGCCATTCAAAACGACAAGGCGCCGCATCAGCCTTGGACGAGTTGCGTCAATGGGTGGTCTAGGCGGCTGTCGGGCTTTGGGTCGGGTGCGCGCCGGGGTGAGTTGCGGGGCGAGGCAAGGCGCCGGCGAGGCGTGGGATCTACCCCCACAACGAGTCGGCAACGCCGAATCGCCTCGCAAATCTCCCCGGC
>NZ_JBDSQX010000200.1:0-5580 GCF_039929605.1 Roseateles sp. | reverse complement strand
CCGCTTCTTCAGCAAGCCGGTGGTCTATCCCTTCGGCCATGGCCTGAGCTATTCGAGCTTCCGCTACGAGCCCATCAAGGTGGAAGTGAACGACGACGGCAAGGAGCCCAGCCTGGTGGTGCGCACGGCGGTCACCAACACCAGCGCGCGCGATGGCGACGAGGTGGCGCAGCTCTACCTCGCTCCGCCGCGCTTCGAGGGCGGCCCGCGCCTGGCGCTGCGCGGCTTTCAGCGCCTTCATCTCAAAGCAGGTGAACGGCGCGAGCTGAGCTTGCGGCTCGATGCGCGCGACCTGAGCTTCGTGGACCGCGACGGCGTGCGCCAGGTCATGCCGGGCAGCTACCGCCTCAGCGTGGGCGGCGGCCAGCCCGACACGGGTGCGCCCGTCGAAAACGCAACGTTCTCGCTGGCGCGGCAGGTACTGCTGCCACGCTGACCCATCAACTCGCTGGACAACGACCATGCAATCACTTCTCTCCACTCTGCTGGCCCTGCTGCTGGCCTTCACCACCACCGCCTTCGCGCAGGACGGCACCATCCACCCGCTGCAGGCGCCCGCCGAGCCGCGCGCCATCCCGCTCGGCACAGGCGGCGTCGACAAGCAGCCCGCCGCCGAGAGCTGGTTCCGCCAATGGGGCGAGCCGATGGTGCGCAACGTCACGAGCGCCACGCTGACGCCCTTCCTGCCCGCGCCTGGCAAGGCCAACGGCGCGGCCGTCCTCGTCGCGCCGGGCGGCGGTTTTCGCTGGCTGTCGATCAACAACGAGGGCTGGAAGGTGGCGCAGGCGCTGGCCGACCAGGGCATCGCCGCCTTCGTGCTCAAGTACCGGCTGCAGCCGACGCCGGATTCGCTCGACGGCTTGCGCGACTCGATGAACCGCATGTTCTCTGCCGCGGGCGACGGCAACCCGCGCTCGCTGGTGCCGGACCTGTCCAATCAGCTGGCGGACGCCGAAGCGGCCTACGCGCTGATCCTGTCGCACGCCAAGGAGTGGGGCGTCGACCCGGGCCGCATCGGCATGGTGGGCTTCTCGGCCGGCGCCGGTCTGACGATGCACAGCACGCTGAACTCCAAGACCATGAAGCTCGCCTTCATCGCCCCGATCTATGGCGGCATGGGCCCGGTCGACGTGCCCAAGGACGCGCCGCCGATGTTCAACGTCATCGCCAGCGACGACTTCCTGTTCAAGGGCCAGTTCGGCGTCGTCAAGTCCTGGTTCGACGCCGGTCGGCCGGTCGAGTTCCATCTCTTCCAGAACGGTGGCCACGGCTTCGGTCTCGGCTACCCGGGCAATACGGCCAACGGCTGGTTTCCGTTGTTCCTGCACTGGCTGGACGTGAACGGCTTGCTGAAGCCCAAGGCGGCACCTTAGCGGCACGGGCGGACCATGAAAAATGCCGCCCGAAGGCGGCGTTAGCGCGTCCGCAGCCGCAGCTCAGAACATCGCCTTGAACTGCACGCCGTACGTGCGCGGGTCGTTGATGAAGCCCGTCAGGTTGTTGAAGTCGATGGCCCCCGTCACGCGGACCTGGTTGGTCACGTTGCGCGCGAAACCGGCCACTTCGTATTTGCCGTTGCCCCACAGGTAACCCACGCGCACGCCGCCTTCGGTCAGGCTCTTTCCCGTGAACTCGGTGGACTCGTACAGGAAGAAGTTGACCTTGGAGCGGTAGGCCCAGTCGGTGTAGACATAGACCTCGTCACCGCTGGCCAGCGGGATGCTCCAGCGGGCGGTGAGGTTGTAGGTCCACTTGGGCGCGTTGGGCAGCGGGTTGCCGTCCACCAGGGCGCTGCCGTTGACGATGGGGTCTCGCACGGTGGGGAAGACGGCAGGCTGGCCAAACGGTGCGGTGTTGAGTGAGCCGCCCGGGGGCACGCCGAGTGCCGCGTCCTTGATCTTGGTGTTGTTCAGCGAGCCGCCGAACGTGACCATGACGTCGGGCGTGATCAGCGCTTCCAGGGTCAGCTCGGCGCCGTTGCCGGTGGCCTTCTTGGCGTTGAGCAGGCGGGTGGCGTTGCTGCTGCCGCCGACGGCGGTGAGCTGCAGGTCCTTCACGGTGTACGTGAACAGCGAGCCGGACAGGCGCAGCGTGCGCTTGAGCAGTTCGCTCTTGAAGCCCACTTCATACGAGTTGACGCTCTCCGCGCCGGCTTGCGACTGGCCCGCGAAAGCCGATGCGTTCTGCATGGACGAGGCGCGGAAGCCGTTGGCGAAGCGGGCGTAGAGGTTGGTGCTCTCGTCCAGCTTGAAGGTGGCCGACAGGTCGCCGCTCCACTTGCCGTCGTCGGTCGCGGCGGTGGTGCCGGTGGACGTGTTGAAGGCGCCGCTGCCCGAGTGGGTGGTGGACAGGTCCTTCTTGTCGCTGGTGTAGCGCAGGCCGGCGCGCAGCTTCAGGCTGGGGCTGACGGCGTAGTTGACCGAACCGAACGCCGCCCAGGCCTTGTTGGTCTGGTGGGTGTAGATGTGGTCGTTGGCGACGTGGGTGGTGACGTTGTAGGTGATGTTGTCGATCGTGTACTTCTCGTCGAAGGCGTACACGCCGGCCTGCCAGCTCATCGGGCCGTCGGTGTTGGACTCGAGGCGCACTTCCTGCGTCCACTGGGCGTGGCCGGCCATGCTGCTGCCGGTTTCAGACTGGAAGGGGATGCCGGGCGCGCCGGCGACGCCACCGTCGATGTCGCCGCGCGACAGCGGCTTGACGTGCTCGCCACCGGTGATCGAGTAGAGGTTCACGCCGGGCAGCGACCACTTCAGGCGCAGGCTGCCGCCGGTCTGCTTGAGGGTCTGCTCGTTGACGCCGCCGAAGGCGACCTTGTCGTCCTGGAAGCCGTCGGCCAGGTCATTGGTGCCGCGCTTGATGGCGTTGGCGCGGAACAGGCGGGGGCTGCCTTCCAGGTCGCGCACATGCACGTTGGCCAGCGCGCTGAACTGCTTGTGCGGTTCGTACAGCACCTGGGCGCGCACGGCGGTGTCGCGGTGGCCCTCGGTCTTGGGCGTGACGGCGCCGGCGGCGGTGTTGTCCACCCAGTCGCTGCGGCGTTGGCTCTGCGCGGAGATGCGGGCGGACCAGTCGCCGGACAGCGGCAGGTTGGCCGCGCCCTCGACGTTGACGGTGCCGTAGTTGCCCAGCGTGACGCTGGCGTAGCCGTCCTGCCGCTGGCTGGGCTTGACCGAGTCGAACTTGACGACGCCGGCCGGCGTGTTGCGGCCGAACAGCGTGCCCTGCGGGCCGGCGACCACTTCAACGGCGGCCGTGTCGAAGATGGGGAAGCCCTTCAGGATGGGGTTCTCCTGGACCACGTCGTCGACGATGACGCTGACGGGCTGCGAGGCATTGAGGCGGAAGTCGGTGTTGCCATAGCCGCGCAGGTAAAAGCGCGGGAAGGCGCGGCCGAAGCTGGACTCGATGTTCAGACTGGGCACGCGGCCCGACAGGAAGCGCAGGTCCTGGCCGCCCGAGGCCAGCACGTCGAGCTTCTCGCCGCTGATCTTGGCGACGGCGTTGGGCACGTCCTTGATGTTCTCGGCACGGCGCTCGGCCGTGATGACGACGGTTTCGAGCTGGCTGCGGTCCTTGGCGGCCGGGGCTTCTTGGGCCAGGGCGGGCAAGGCGGTGCTCAGGGCGAGAGCCAGCAGGCTCAGACGCGGTGCGTTCATCGGACAACGACTCCAGAAAGAAAAAAAAGCGGCCCCAACTGCAGGGCCGGCGGCGATTGTGCGGCGCAGCAAAGCGTGAAATCCCGTCATCTGTCGCGGGTGTTGCGCAAGTCTGACGGGGTAGTCAGTTTCGGGACGGGCGCGGCTGGTGCGCACCGCCGGTGGCGGCACCAGCCTGGGGCGAATCGCGCGCAAGGGGTGCGGAAATAGGGAGACGGCTCAGCGGCGGAGCCGCGACAGAATGCGCGGCATGCAACGCCGCCCGTTTTTCACCCTCCCCCTCACCTTCGCTGCGGGCTCAGTGCTGACGCCGCTGACGGCTCTCGCCGCCCCCACCCGCACTCAGTCACCCGACTTCGCCGCGCTCGAACGCAGCGTGCAGGGGCGGCTGGGCTTCTTCGCCATCGACACCGGCAGCGGCCGCACGCTGGCGCATCGCGCCGACGAGCGCTTCTCGACCGCGTCGACCTTCAAGATCCTGCTGGCCGCCCGTGTGGCCCAGGGCGTGGAGGGTGGGCGCTGGCGCTGGGAGGACGAAGTCCCGCTGCACAGGAGCGAACGCGTGGCCCATTCGCCCGCCTTCGACCGCCTGCTGCCCAAGGGCCACGCCACGCTGGCGGAGCTGGTGCAAGGCATCGTCGTGGAGAGCGACAACCCCTGCGCCAACATCCTGCTGCGCCACTGCTGCGACTCACGCGCCGGCCTGACGATGTGGCTGCGCCAGCAGGGCGACGAGGTTACGCGGCTGGACCGCTTCGAGCTGGAGCTCAACGAGAACGCGCCCGGCGACCCGCGCGACACCAGCACGCCGCGCGCTTTTGCCAAGACGCTGCAGCGCCTGCTGCTGGGCGACGGCCTGACGCGGCCCAACCAGGCGCGGCTGTGGGCCGACCTGCAGGCCTCGCAGACGGGGCTGAAGCGGCTGCGCGCTGGCGTGCCGGATGCGAGCTGGCGCGTCATCGACAAGACGGGCACCGGCTACCGCGGTGCCGTCAACGACGTGGCGCTGGTGTTCCCGCCCGAGGGCCGCTCGCCGTGGGTGGTGGTGGCGCTGCAGTCGGACGCCAAGGCCTCGACGGACGATCTGTCGGCCAACCTGGCTGCAGCGATGCGCCTGCTGGTGAAGGCCTGGGCCTGAGGCCATGACGGCCAACGCCAGCCGGCGCCAATACGAGGCCCGCATGCACCGGGTGCAGGCCCATATCGACCTGCACCTGGACCAGCCGCTGGACCTGCAGGCGCTGGCCGCCGTCGCGCACTTCTCGCCGTTCCACTTCCACCGCCTCTTCCTCGCCTGGACGGGCCGGACGCTGGGCGATTACCTCGCGCGCCGTCGCCTGGAGAAAGGCGCACAGCGGCTGCGGGGCCAGCCGGCGTCCAGCGTGCTGAGCATCGCGCTCGGCGTGGGCTACGGCTCGGCGGAGGCCTTCACGCGGGCGTTCAAGCAGCGCTTCGGCCTGCCACCCACGCAGTGGCGCAATCTCGATCAGGTCGACAGCAATCTGGATCAGGCCGGCGCCGGCCAGGGCGGCGAGCATGGCTTCTCCCACCACCGTGACGAAGGAGACCCCGTGAACATCCGCCTCATCGACCGCCCGCCTGTGCGAATGGGCTATTTGCGCTACCAGGGTGCCTATGGCCCCGCACTCGGCCGCTTCTGGGCCGAGACCTTCACCCCCTGGCTGGCCACGCAGAACCCAGGAGGTTGTCGGGCTTGGGGTCGGGTGCGCGCAGGTGCGAGTTGCGGGGCGAGGCTAGGCGCCGACGAGGCGTGGGGCGGGCCCCCACAACGAGTCGGCAACGCCGAATCGCCCCGCAAATCGCACCGGCCCTTCGGGTTGGGCCTTCAAGGGGGCTGATCCGTCGTTGCAAATGCTCGCTGGGCACTCGGCCCAGCTCCGCTTTGCGCCTAGGCTGAGCC
>NZ_JBDSQX010000199.1:0-41781 GCF_039929605.1 Roseateles sp. | reverse complement strand
CGGGCGATGGCGTCGCGTGCGGCCGGGCGGGTGGTGAAGGTTTGGGCCACCCAGTCGCGAGCAACGACGGCCGAGGCCAGGTCAGGGTCCCAGGCCATGCGGCCGAAGGCATACCAGTTGGCCTGGTCGAACTGCGAACCGCTCCAGTTGCGGTCCTGGCCGATGTTGGCGACGCCGGCGATGGCTTTCACGACGCGCGACACGGTGGCGCCATGGCCGGTGTCGGCCTGCAGCACCTCCTGGAACAGCGGGCCGAGGTGCACCAGATGCGTCGAGAAACCCAGGTATTCCTTGGTGATCTGCAACTCCAGCGCCAGCGGCGTCTTGGGCATGGCGCCGAACAGCGGGTGGAAAGGCTCGCGCGGCTGGAAGTCGATGGGGCCGTTCTTCACCTGGACGATGACGTTGGCGGCGAACTGGCCGTCCAGCGGCTGGAACTCGGCGTAGGCCTGCTTGGCGCGGTCGCTCGCGTCGGCCGCGTAGACGAAGGCCCGCCACAGCACGACGCCGCCATGCGGCGCCAGCGCCTCGGCCAGCATGTTGGCACCGTCGGCATGGTTGCGGCCGTAGTCCTGGGGGCCGGGCTGGCCCTCGGAGTTGGCCTTGACGAGAAAGCCGCCGAAGTCGGGAATCGTCTGGTAGATCTCATCGGCCTTGGCCTGCCACCAGGCGCGCACGGCCGGGTCCAGCGGGTCGGCCGTCTTCAGGCCGCCCAGGTCGACGGGCGCCGAGAAGCGCGCCGACAGATAGACGCGGATGCCGTAAGGCCGGAACACATCCGCCAGCGCCGCCGCCTTGGCCAGGAAAGGCGCCGTCATCGACTCAGCCTTGGCGTTGACGTTGTTCAGCACCGTGCCGTTGATGCCGAGCGACGCATTGGCGCGGGCGTAATCGACGTAGCGCGCATCGAGGATGTCGGGCAGCTTCCACCAGTCCCACAACGACGCGCCGGCATAGCCGCGCTCGACGTGGCCGTCCAGGTTGTCCCAGTGGTTGAGCAGGCGCAAGGCCACCTGTGGCGCGGAGCGCTGGTCCAGCCGCGTCAGGTCGGCCCCTGTCTGGGCGGCGCGCAGCCAGGCAAAGCTGCCGTAGAGCAGGCCCGCGTCGCTGTTGGCGGCGATGACGGTCACCGCTCGGCCCTGCAGCTTGAGGCTGCGCAGCGCGTAGCCCTCGCGGCCCAGGTCGTCCCAGCGCACGTCGAGGCCGGCCGGCGCCTGGGCACGAGTAGCCAGCAACAGCGCGCCAGGCTTGATGCGCTGCGTGAGCGGGAGCTCACGTCCAATCAACCCTTTCACGCCGCGCTGCAGTTCGGTGAGCGCGGCCTGGGTCGTCGCGGAAGGCGTGGCCGCAAGCACGACGGCGCTCACGGCGGCCTGCGCCCTGGCCTGCCCGGCCAGCGGCCGGTAGCGCAGCCACAGCTCATGGCCGTCCTCGGCCACGGCCCAGGTGGGTAGCAACGCCAGCAGCAACGCCAGCAACGGCGCCATGCCCAGCCGTCTGAAACTTGTCCTCATCTTGTCTCCCCGCCATTCGGCGTGCTTCTTCCACGCAATCCCGGCTTGCGCGAATGTAAATGGTAGCGCTACATTTCGTTCCCGCAAGCCCGTCGGCCGCATGAATTCCGCCAGCTTTCCCTTCGGAGACAAGGTCTTGTAACCCGGGACCCTCTCGCTAGCGCTACCACCGTCCACACGACTGCTCCACGCACACCGCTTTTCTCCAGCCATGACGATGATCGCCAATCCCATCCTGCCGGGCTTCCACGCCGACCCGTCCATCTGCCGCGTTCCTGGTGAGGGCGGTGACGACTACTACATCGCCACCTCCACCTTCGAGTGGTGGCCGGGCGTGCGCATCCACCACTCGCGCGACCTCGTCAACTGGCGCCACCACAGCTATGCCGTCACGCGCACCAGCCAGCTCGACCTGAACGGCCACCCCGATTCGGCCGGCGTCTGGGCGCCCTGCCTGACCTATTCGCATGGCCAGTTCTGGATGATCTACACCGATGTGCGCAGCACCATCGGCGCGTTCAAGGACACGCACAACTACCTCATCACGGCGCCCAGCATCGACGGCCCGTGGAGCGAGCCCATCTACCTGAACAGCTCGGGCTTCGACCCCAGCCTGTTCCACGATGCTGATGGCAAACATTGGTTGATCAACCAGCAGTGGATCCACTGGCCCGGCAAGCACCACTTCAACGGCATCCTGCTGCAGGAGTACGACCACGAGGCCAGGAAGCTCGTCGGCCCGATCAAGAACATCTATGCCGGCACGGAGCTGGGCGTCGTCGAAGGCCCGCACCTCTACCACCGCAATGGCTGGTACTACCTGCTGACGGCCGAGGGCGGTACCTTCTACGAACACGCCGTGACGCTGGCCCGCTCGCGCCAGCTCGACGGACCCTACGAAACCCTGCCCGGCAACCCGCTGCTGACGGCCTGGCAAAAGCCCACCGATGGCCTGCAGCGCAGCGGCCATGCCAGCTGGGTCGAGACGGGCAAGGGCGAATGGTTCATGGCCCACCTCTGCGGCCGCCCGCTGGAGTGGACCGGCCCGAACGCACACCAGAACTTGCCCGAAGGCGGCTATGCCGGCCTGCACTGCCCGCTGGGCCGCGAGACGGCGCTGCAACGCCTGCACTGGCGCGATGACGGCTGGCCGGAGGTCGTCGGTGCAAATGGTCAGGCGGGCCAGCAGCCGAGCATGAGCGTCGCGCTGCCCGACCTGCCGCCGCATCCCTTCCCTGCCGAGCCCCCGCGCGACGACTTCGACTCGACCACCTTCAACGGTCACCTGAACTCGCTGCGCAAGCCCTTCGACGAGAGCTGGGCCTCCCTTACCGCCCGCCCCGGCCACCTGCGCCTGACGGGCCGCGAGTCGCTGATGAGCCTGTTCGATCAGAGCCTGGTCGCGCGCCGCCAGCAGCACTTCAACTGCCGCGTCGAGACGCGTGTCGATTTCGAGCCCGACAGCTTCCACCAGATGGCCGGCCTCGTCGCCTACTACAACACGCGCAACCACGCCTACCTGCACGTCACGCGTGAGCCGGACAGCCACCAGCGCGTCGTCTACCTGACCGTCAACCGCGACGGCGCGATCAGCGGGCCCGCCACGCCCGTGCCGCTGGCCGCCGGCCCGGTGGACCTGGCCGTCGAGTTCAGCCACGACACCTACCAGTTCTCCTTCAGGCAGGATGGCCAGTCCTGGCAGGCCCTCGGCCCGGCGCTGGACGCAGCCATGCTCAGCGACGAGTTCGCGACCCGCTTCATCAACGGCTTTGCCAACAGCTTCGGCTTCACCGGCAATTTCATCGGCATCGCCTGCCAAGATCTGGCCGGCACCCGCACGACCGCCGACTTCGACTACCTGAGCTACGAAGCCAAGGCCTGATCTGATGCCCCCCGAGCGCGCGCCTGCCCGGGCGGCGCCCGTCTAAAAACAGAAGAGGAGACCTATGACCACCCACCAGCCCCTTTCCTTCATGGAGAAGGCGGGTTACAGCTGCGGCGACGCGGCTGCCAACTTCGTCTTCATGACCATGGTGCTGTTCCAGCTGAACTTCTACACGGACGTGTTCGGCCTGTCCGCCAGCACAGCCGCCGCCATCCTGCTGTGGCCGCGGCTGTGGGACGCCATCTTCGACCCCCTCATGGGCGTGATGGCGGACCGCACCAACACGCGCTGGGGCAAGTTCCGCCCCTGGGTGCTTTGGACGACCGTGCCCTGGTGCGTCGTCATGATCCTGGCCTACACCACGCCCGACCCGGCCTGGGGCTGGAGCACCGGCATGGTCATCGCCTACGCGGGCATCACCAACACGCTGCTGATGACGCTGTACTCGATGAACAACATGCCCTACTCCGCTTTAGGCGGCGTCATGACGGGCGACCTCAACGAGCGCACCAAGCTCAACTCCTACCGCTTCGTGTCGGTCAACGTGGCGCAGTTCATCGTCGGCGGCTTCACGCTGCCGCTGGTGGCCAAGTTTGCGCAAGGGCATGACCGCGCCCACGGCTGGCAGGTCACGATGACGATCTGGGCCGCCGTCTGCCTGGTGCTGTTCCTCGTCACCTTCTTCACCACCAAGGAGCGCATCAAGCCCATCGTCGAGACGCACAGCTCGCCGAAGCAGGATTTCTCCGACCTGCTGAAGAACGGCCCGTGGATCGCGCTGGTGCTCTACACCGTCTTCAACTTCGGCATGCTGGCCCTGCGCGGCGGTGCCCACTACAACTACTACCACCACTACGTCGACAAGGGCGCGATGTTCGACTTCGTCGCCGCTTTAGGCCTGACGACACCCGACGCCGCCGGCACGGGCAGCATCGCCGACTCGCTGGGCTACATCGTGCACGGCACGCGCGACCAGCTCGCTAGCTCCAATGCGGCCGACGTGTTCAACAGCATCCTGAACATGGCCGGCTTCGCGACGACCATCGTCGTCATCATGCTGTCGGCGGGGCTGTCGGCGCGCTTCGGCAAGCGCACCGTCGCGACCGTGGCCTTCGGGCTGTCGACGTTGCAGGCCTTGGCCATGTACGTGCTGCCGCCTGACGCCGTCTGGGGCATGCTCGGCCTGCACATGCTCGGCGCCATCTTCTACGCCCCGACCATCGCCGTCATGTGGGCCATGTACGCCGACGCCGCCGACTACTCGGAGTGGCAGACCGGCCGCCGCTTCACCGGCATGGTGTTTGCCACCATCGGCTTCTCGCTGAAGGCAGGCCTGGCCCTCGGGTCGGCCAGCTTCCTGTGGCTGCTGGCGCACTTTTTTGGCTACGACACGCAGCTGCCGGCCGCGCCCAACGCCATCGAGGGCTACCGCGTCATGTCCAGCTTCGTCGTTGGCGCGCTGTTTGCCGGCTGCTTCTTCAGCCTGCTGTTCAACAAGCTGGACAAGCACACGACACTCAAAATGTCCGAAGAGCTTGCCGAACGCCGGCTCAGGGCTGGCGCTGCGCCCAACGCCGTCTAGCCTCATCATCACCACCTCTCCCGCTAGTCAAGGACCTTGCCATGAGCACCGCCTATTCCGATCTCCCCGTCGTTCAATACGAAGGCCCCCAGTCCACCAACCCGCTGGCCTACCGCTGGTATGACGCCAAGCGCGTCGTCATGGGCAAGACCCTGGCCGAGCATCTGCGCCCGGCCGTCTGCTACTGGCACAACTTCTGCTGGAAGGGCGAAGACATCTTCGGCCTGGGCGCCACCGCCCACTCGCGCGACTGGTTCTGCGAAGCCGACCCGGTCAAGGCGGCGCAGATGAAGCTGGAATCCGCCTTCGACCTGTTCGGCAAGCTGGGCCTGCCCTACTGGTGCTTCCATGACCGCGACGTGGCCCCCGAAGGCGCGACGCTGGCCGAGTCCAACCGCATCCTCGACGGCCTGCTCGAAGCCGCCGCCAAGAAGATGCAGGACAAGAACATCGGCCTGCTCTGGGGCACCGCCAACCTGTTCTCCAACCCCCGCTTCATGAGCGGCGCGGCCACCAACCCGGACCCGGAAGTCTTCGCCTACGGCGCGGCGCAGGTCAAGCACGTGCTGGAGTGGACGAACCGCCTGGGTGGCCAGAACTACGTGCTGTGGGGCGGCCGTGAAGGTTACGAAACGCTGCTGAACACCGACCTCAAGCGCGAACTGGCCCAGTACGGCCGCTTCCTCAGCGCCGTTGTCGAGCACAAGCACAAGATCGGCTTCAAGGGCGCCATCCTCATCGAGCCCAAGCCGCAGGAGCCCACCAAGCACCAGTACGACTACGACAGTGCCACGGTCTACGGCTTCCTGAAGACCTACGGCCTGGAGAACGAGGTCAAGGTCAACATCGAAGTCAACCACGCCACGCTGGCCGGCCACAGCTTCGAGCACGAAGTCGCCACCGCCTGCGCCCTGGGCATCTTCGGCTCCATCGACGCCAACCGCGGCGACGAGCAACTGGGCTGGGACACCGACCAGTTCCCCAACAACCACGCCGCGCTGGTGCCGGCCATGCTGGAGATCATCCGCGCGGGTGGCTTCACGACCGGCGGCACCAACTTCGACGCCAAGGTGCGCCGCCAGTCCATCGACCCGACCGACCAGCTCGAAGGCCACATCGGCGGCATGGACACGATGGCCCGTGCCTTCCTGAATGCGGCCGCGCTGTTCGAGAGTGGCCAGCTTGAGAAGGCCGTGGGCGACCGTTACGCAGGCTGGGAAGGCGACCTGGGCAAGAAGATCGCCGGCGGCGCCAGCCTCGACGATCTGGCCACGATCGTGCACGCGCAAGGCATCTCGCCAGTGGCCCGTTCCGGCCGCCAAGAGCGCCTGGAAAACATCGTCAACAACTTCGTCTAAAACTGTTGACCCCTCGCCCAGCTCGCCTCGCTGAACGCGGGCGAGTCTGGTCGATCCCCCGAGGGGATGACGATGCTTGCCGGATTGACCGGCAAGCACATCGTCAGGCGGGCCGGCTTGGGAGCGGCCCGGCGCTCGGCCCAAAACGCAATACAAAATCAAACGCACCATGTTCCTCGGCATCGACCTCGGCACCTCCGAGCTGAAGCTGCTGCTGCTCGACGAGCAGCACCGCATCGTCACCACCACCGGTGTTGCGCTCACCGTGCAGCGCCCGCAACCGCTGTGGAGTGAACAAGACCCCGCCGCCTGGTGGGCCGCGCTCGATGCCGGCATGGCCAAGCTGAAGGAAGAGCACGGCGACGCGCTCGCGCAGGTGCGCGGCATCGGCCTGTCAGGCCAGATGCACGGCGCCGTCACGCTGGACGCCGCCGACCAGGTGCTGCGCCCGGCCATCCTGTGGAACGACGGCCGCAGCGGCCCGCAGTGCGCCGAGATGATGGCCGCCTGCCCCGAGCTGCCGGCCATCACCGGCAACCTGGCCATGCCCGGCTTCACGGCGCCCAAGCTGGCCTGGATGCGCCAGCACGAGCACGAGCTGTTCGCGCGCGTCGCCAAGGTGCTGCTGCCCAAGGACTGGCTGCGTCTGCAGCTGAGCGGCGAGTACGTCAGCGAGATGAGCGACGCCGCCGGCACGCTGTGGCTGGACGTCGGCCGGCGCTGCTGGTCGCCCGAGGCGCTGGCGCTGACCGGCCTGACCGAGGCCCACATGCCCCGGCTTGTCGAAGGCAGCGAAGCCAGCGCCACGCTCAAGCCCGAGCTGGCCGCGCGCTGGGGCTTGCCGGCTGGCATCCCGGTCGCGGGCGGCGGTGGCGACAACGCGGCCAGCGCCGTCGGCATGGGCGTCGTCAAGCCCGGCGACGGCTTTCTGTCACTCGGCACCTCGGGCGTCATCTTCCTGTGCAACCCCGCCTTCAGCCCTAACCCGGCCCGCGCCGTGCATGCCTTCTGCCATGCACTGCCCGACACCTGGCACCAGATGAGCGTCGTGCTCAGCGCCGCCAGCTCGCTGCGCTGGGTCACGCAGTTACTGAACGAGCCCAACGAGGCAACGCTGATCGACAAGGTCGCCGCACTGAGCGACACGCAGCGCCAGCAGGCGCCCATCTTCCTGCCCTACCTCAGCGGTGAACGCACGCCGCACAACAACGCCAACGCCAAGGGCGTGTTCTTCGGCTTGACGCACGAGCATGACGCGGCAGCGCTGGGCTACGCCGTGCTCGAAGGCGTCGGCTTCGCGCTGCTGGACGGCTGGCAGGCGCTGCAAGCCGGCGGCGGCTCGGCCGAGCAGCTGTGGCTCGTCGGCGGCGGCGCGCGCAGCGAGTGGTGGGCCAAGTTGCTCGCCTCGCTGCTGAACGTGCGCCTCGTCAACGGCGTCGGCGCTGAAGCCGGTGGCGCCCTCGGCGCGGCGCGCCTGGCCTGGCTGGCCTGCGGCGGCACGGTGGACGAGGTCTGCCGCACGCCCGACATCGCCCGCGTTGCCGAACCCGACCCCGCGCTGGCTGCCGCTTTGCAGCCGCGCTACGAACGCTTCAAGCGCCTGTTTGAGGCGCTGCGCAGCGAGTTCGTCTAACGCCTTTCTTCACCGCGCTCAAGCGCGGCGGCGCCACGCCAGCAGCCCGAGCAAGCCCGCACCCAGCATCAGCGCGGTGCTGGGTTCGGGAACCGGCATGACGCCGCCCGGGCCGTACAGCGTGCCGGAGCCCGAGGTGATGGTGAAGTCCTTCATCTCGGTGCCCGCGCCATCAAAGAGTTGGATGCCCGTCAGCTTGAGCGAGCTGTAGAAGCTGGCGTCGCCGCCGCTGGGCGTCAGCAGGCCGGCACTGGAGCTGGGCAGGGACGCGGCCCACATGCTCATGCCGAGCTCCTGATCCACGCCCAGCAGAACCGGGATGGACAGCGAGAACGTCGTCTGGCCGGCCAGCGTGAAGCCGGTGGCCGTGCTGCCGGTGAGCGAGATGCCAGGCAACGACGGCTGGTAGACGCCGTTGACGTACATCGTGACGGTGCCGCGCTGGTTCATCAGCCGAAAGACCTGGACGGGCGCCGCCGCTCCGACCGAATAGCTCACCTCGATTTCCGTCTCGCCGCGGCCGATGTTGAACAGCGAACCATCGATGGTGAACGTCGGCACGTAGGTGCCGTTGCCGCTGCCGGGGAACTTCATCACGTCGATCTGCCGCGCCCCCGCCTGCGAGCCGGTAACGGTGCCGCTGTCCGTCGTGCCGCTGTAGGCGGACCCGGCACGCACCCCGAGGTTGCCAAAGCCCGCGCGGGCCTGCGCCTCGCCGGTGAAGGTGCGGATGTCGGGCGACTTGCCCCAGCCCACCGCCAGCGGCGCCGCCGTCTGGATCGCGCCGCCGACGGCGCTGACGGCGCGGCGCTCGCTCGCAACGCCGCAGATCGATCCGTCAGTTGGCAGACTGACCTGCAGCGTGGCGCCGAACATCTTGGTGATGCTGTCCGGCCCAAAGGTGGAGCAGCTGAAGGGCATGCCGGGGATGACGCCGAACGCCGAGTTGCCGCCGGCCGTCATGGCATAGACGTCGAGCCCAGGCGCGGCGGACGCAGCGCCCGACAACACAGAGGCACCAAACAGGGCAGCCATGGCCAGCCGTGACAACATCATTCGCATGGGAACTCCTTGGGGGGATGAGGATCAGGATCGGGCGCGCAGCTCAGTCGGCCCGGATGCCGTGGGCTTGCAGCACCGGCTTCCAGTAACGCTGCTCGGCGCCGATGCGGGCGGTCAGCGCTGCCGGCGAACACGACAAAGGCGTCATGCCGGCCTTGCTGAAGACCGCCTCGATCTCGGGGCGGCCGAGCGCAGTTTGCAGCGCGGCGGCCAGCCCCGCTACTGCATTGCTAGGTGTCCCACCGGGCGCAAACACCGCGAACCATTCCTTCACGACCAGCCCGGGGTGGCCCTGTTCGGCAAAGGTGGGCACCTCGGGCAGATAGGCGCTGCGTGCCGCGCCCGACGTGGCCAGCACCCGCAGCCGGCCGGTGGCGTGATGCTGGCGCAGCAGGCCCTCGGGCAGCACGAGCGCGGCAATCTGCCCGCCGAGCAGGTCGTTCACCGCCGGCGGCCCGCCGGAGTAGGTGACGTGCTGCCAGGCCACGCCCACCTCGCTGAACAGCATGGCTTCGAGTAGATGCGGCAGCGTGCCGGCACCGGGCGAGCCGATGTTGGCCGCCGCCGGGTGGCCGCGCAGCCAGGCGATGAAGTCCGCCAGCGTCGCCACCGCCGAGGGCACGGCCGGGCCGACGGCCAATGCCAGCGGCATCTCACTGGCCAGCGACACCGGCTTCAGATCCACATCAGGGTCGTAAGCCAGGTGCGTGTAGAGGGCGGGGTAGACGGTGGCGATAGCGCCCTGGGCGACCAGCAGCGTCGAGCCGTCTGCGGGCGCGGCCTTCAGCGCGCCCACGCTCAACTGGCCGGCGGCGCCGGGGCGGTTGTCGACGATGACGCGGCGGCCGAGCGCGAGCGCCAGCGGCTCGCTCAAGGCGCGGGCCACGATGTCGGGGATGCTGCCCGCCGGGCCGCTGCACAGCAGCCGCAGCACGCCGTCAGGCGCCGCTTGCAGGGGTTGTGCAGCCGCCAGCGCGGCACCGGCCAGGCCTTGCAACAGGTCGCGTCGCGTCAGTTCGGTCATGGCTTGCGCGCTGCGGTCAGCAGCAGTTCGCTGGGGCTGGCCCAGCCCGTGGGCGTGCTGAAGGCCAGCAGTTGCTCGCGGATATCGGCCCAGGCAGCGCGGGCGCGGTCTTCGCCCAGGCCTGCCAGGATCTGCAAGATCGGGCTGGCCGAGCTGCGGATGAAATGGAGATAGGCGTCGACGGAGGGCATGGGAAAGACCGAATCGATCGCCGTCGTCGCGACATCGCGAAAGCCGGCCTCGTGGAACAGGCCATCGATCTGCCCGGGGCGCGACAGGCTGAACAACCCCCCCGGCGTGGCGGGGTCGCGGGGTGGCAGGCCGGCGTGGCGCAGCGCCGTCGACATCAGCGTGGTGATGCACGGGTTGCGCAGCGGCGCCGAGAACACCACGGTGCAGACGCGCCCGCCGGGGCGCAGCGCGCGGTGCATCTCACGCAGGCCTTGCAGCGGGTCGGGGAAGAGCATCAGCCCGAGCCGACAGACCGCCGCGTCGAATGATGCCGACTCCACCGGCAGCGCCTCGCCGTCGCCCACGCAGCAACGCACCTGCGCGAAGCCGGCACGGCGCGCGCGCTGCTCGGCCAGCGCCACGAGGGCCGGTGACAGATCGACCGCCACGACGGCGCCTGCGGGCCCGACACGCTCGGCCAGGTCCAGCGTCTGGTCGCCCGCGCCGGCCGCCACGTCCAGCACACGCGCGCCGGGCTGCACGCCGGCCATGGCGATCATGGCGTCGGTCGTCTGACGCAGCCATGCGTGGAGGGCCGGCGTATGCTCGTCCCAGCCTTGGGCGGCGGCGTCCCAGTGGGTGCGCGCAGCGGCCTTGAAGTCAGTTCCGGTTGAATTCATGCCTTCAGCCTACGGCTCGGCGCACCATGGCGTAAGCCGCAAATCTGCAGAACGGGAGCCGCAATGGCGCATACCCCCCAAGACTTCGACTGGGACGACCTGAAGCACCTGCTCGCCGTGGCACGCCATGGCAGCACGCTGGCCGCCGGCCGCGCGCTGGGGTTGGACCAATCGACCGTGCAACGACGCCTGACCCAACTGGAGAAGCGCTTCGGCCTGGCCCTCGTTCAACGTGAACCCAGCGGCTACCGACTGACCGAAATCGGCCAGGCGCTGCTGCCCCATGCCGAGCGGGTTGAAGAGGCAGTGGCGCAGTTCAGGCAGCAACTGGCTGCGGCGGCTGCCGAGGTCTCGGGCGTCATCCGCGTGACCTGCCCGGAGCCCATCGTCTACCGCATCACGCAACTTGACCTGCTGCAACGCTTCAACGCGCGCTACCCGGCGCTGCAGGTGCACTTCGTCATGAGCGACAAATACGTCGACCTGGCCGCGGGCGAGGCCGACGTGGCGCTGCGCTCCGGCGACACCGATGACGGCGCGCTGGTGGGCCGCAAGATCGGCAACTCGGTGTGGGCCGTCTACGCCAGCACCACCTACATCGAGCGCCACGGCCGGCCGCACCGCGTGGAGGACCTGGCGCAGCACGCCCTCGTCGGCTTCGACGACACGATGGCCAAGCACCGCATCGCCGCGTGGCTGCGCACGGTGGCGCCGGCCACGTCCCTCGTCGCCCGAGCCAACAGCGTGCTGGGCCTCATCTACTCGGCCAAGGCGGGCGTCGGCGTGGCGCCGCTGCCGATGCCGCTGGGCGACGCCGAACCGGACCTCGTGCAGGTGATCGGCCCGGTGCCCGAACTGACGCGCATCTGGCGCCTGCTGACGACGGCCGAGCTGCGCCACACGCCGCGCGTCGCCGCCTTCTTCGACTTCATCGTCGAAGAGATCGAGACGCTGCGGCCCATCCTCACCGGCTGACCCTCGCGTCAGTGGTGCGCGCGCGCCCGGGCGGCCGCGTTGCGCTTGCGGGTTTCGGCGCCCTTCTTGGCCGACGCCGAGCGCTCGGCCGCCGTGCGCCCGGCAGCCGCCTTGCCGCCCAGGCGGCCGCCCTTGCGCGAGGGCTCGTGGTTCTCCGGCTGGCCTCTGCCTGAGCCGGACTTTTTGCCGCCGCCGGTCTCCTTGTTCACCGTGGCCCAGGCGCGGGCTTCGGCTTCTCCCTTGGGCACGCCGCGATCCTCGTAGCCGGCTTCGATGTGCTCGGCCTGGCGTTTCTGCTTGTCGGTGTAGGTCGACTTGTCACCGCGGGGCATGGCGCTCTCCGGGAGTGGAAAAACGCCACCTTGCTACTGCTGCGTTCGAGCGGTCGTAGGACGGCGCCCTGCTTACGCCCCGCGCCGCCGCTTTGATGGCCTCAGCAACTCAGTAAAGGCGCACGGCGCTGTCGAAGTGCCAGGTGCGGCGGATTTCGACCACGTCGAAGTCGCGCAGCAGCGCCGGCGCAAAGGCCGGGTAGTTCTCCTGGCCGCGCACGATGCGGGTGATGGCCTCGTCGACCGCCGGCACACCGCTGGAGCGCACGAAGGTGATGGCCTCGACCGAGCCGTTACTGCGCACGGCCACCGTGACGATGGCGTCGGTGTGCGGCTGCCTCGTCACCTCCCGCGCCGTGTCGGGCGACAGATTGTTTTCGATCTTGCGCGCCCAGGTCTCGCCGTAGGCCGCCAGCTCCGCATTCGCATCCGTACGGCCGAACAGGCGGCCACGGCGGGAGGGCGCCCAGTCGGGTCGCTTGCGCTCGGCGTCGCGTTGCAGGTCGCGTTGAGCCGCCTCCGCGTCCAGCTGGCGGCCGATGGCGCGCTTGCGGGCTTCGCGTTGCTCATCCTCGGCCTTGGCTTTTTCCTGAGCTTGGGCCTGGGCCGCCGCCAGCCTGGCCGCGTCGATGCGGCCGGCCTCCAGTCGCACCGACTCCGCGCTCGCCGCAGCTTGCCGCCCCGCTTCCTCGCGTGCCTCACGCGCAGCATCCCGGCGCGCCGCCTCGGCTCGCGCGGCGTCCTGGCGGGCGGCCTCCTGCCGGGCTGACTCTTGCGCGGCGGCGGCCTGCCGAACGGCTTCCTGGCGGGCGGCCTCGGCCCGTGCGGCCTCCTGGCGAATCGCGTCCTGCCGCGCGGCCTCCTGGCGCGCCGCCTCCATCTGCTGGATTTGCTGGGCGCGCTGCTGCGCCTGCTGACGGGCGGTGTCGAGCTGGGCCAGCTCCGTCATGCGCTCCCGGTCGGTGGTCACGCGCAGCGAGTCGCTGGCACCACGCAGCCGCTGCAGGGCCGGGCTGGAGGCGGCACCAAAGGCCGCCACGGCGGCGGCGGGCTTGGCCGCATCGAGCTGCGCCAGTTCGGCGCTGCGTTCCTTGTCTGCGGCCGGCCGCTGCACAGCGGCCGGCCGGCGCAGCTTCTCCACAGCCGGGCTGGACGCGCTTGAAAGTGCTGCGACCACCGCGCCCGGCTTGCTGTCCAGCTGCGCCAGCTCGGCAACGCGCTGCTGCACCTCTCGGTCGCTGGTCGGCCTCAGGTTGTCGGCAGGGCGGCGCAGCGACTCGACCACCGGCGTCGACGCGGCACTCAGCGGCGCGATGGCGGGCATGGCCGGCATGACCACGGCCGACGCTGCCGGCACTGCCCAGGCCGCCGGCCGTTCCACGGCCAGCAGCGCCAAGCTGCTCACGGGCGGCGGCGGCTCGGGCGGCTTGCTGGGCTGGGCGTCGGCAACGGCGCGCGATTCGGGCGGCGCGGGGGCGGCCTCGGGCGCCGGCAATGCAACAGCGGCAGGCGCAGCGGGCGCCAGCACGACACGCAGATCGGGCAGCGCCAACTCCGACAGCGCTGCGCGCCCGCCGCCAAAGGTCAGGCTCAGCAGCAGCGCATGAACCAGCAACGAGGCGAGCATCGCCGGCGGCAGCCGCCGGCGGGGCCAGCCGCGCGGCGCAGCAGTCATGTCCACGTCGCTGCCTTCCTGAATGTCCTGCATGCCATCGCGGCGATTGTCGACGCGCGGACGCGCCGGCCCGGGCGCGGGCGCCCCCTCAAAGCCGGGTCTCGGCGTCAGTCCGCGCCCTGCCCCGCCACATGTTCATTGCCGGGCCAGCAGGCCTGCGAAGCCGGGTCTTCTTCGGCCTGGTTGCCGATCAGGCGCAGCAAGGCCGCAGCCGGGTTGGCGGCGGGCGCGAACCGGGGGTCCAGGGCCTTGGCGATGGTGTCGGCCAGGGCCTGCAAATGGGCCCGCCGCGTGCGGTCACCCCGAGCGGCACCGGCAGCGATCAGCCCCTTGAGCTCTACCAGCTCGGCCCGCATGCCGGCTTCGCCGTCGTCCTGGCCCATCAGGTTGATGCCGTTGAGGCGGGCGGCCAGCGTGTCGACATAGTTGCGCTGCAGGCTGCGCCGCGCGGCCGGGATCGGCGCGGCGCCGCCCAGTTCGGTGAACACGCTGCGGCGCAGGTCGGCCAGCAAGTCCTCCAGCCGGTAGGCGCGGGCGCCGAGCTGTGCCTCCTGGGCCATCAGGCGCTGCGTGCGTGACGGGGCCAGCAACTGGCGCAGCAGGCCGCGCTGGTTCATGCCCAGCGTCAGCGCCTGCTCCGACGCGGTCAGGCGTTGCACGATGGCCGGGTCCAGCAGCCACTGCGGCATCGCCAGCCCCTGGTCGGTGAGGAACTTCACCGCCTGCAGCTGGCGCTCGCGCGGTACCGGCACGGCGATGGCGCCGGGCTGGTCGTTGTGCTTGTTCTGCACGTCGTAGCCGCCGACGATGGACGCGACATGGCCAATCTCGCGCGACCACTGCTGCCAGGTCGCGCGGTACAGGCGTTCCAGCAGTTGGTCGTCCTTGCCGTCCTGCGGCACGACGTCGGGCAGCATCTTCATCACGCGCTGCAGGTTGCGCAGGCCCAGGCCGGTGGCCGTCACCGCATCGGCATCGCCCACGGCTTCAGCGTTCTGGCCAAAATCTCCGCCCATGGCCTTGGGCGAGTCGAAGCGCAGCCACGGCGTGGCCTGCTGCTCGCGCGCCCACAGGTTGAGTTGCTGGCGCTCCTCTTCAGGCGTCTTGGCACTCGGGATGGGCGTGTAGCCCCAGCGCGTGGCGAACACGTCGTACGGCCCGATCTTCGGGATCAGCAGCGCTGGGTCGACCTTGTCCTCGGGCTGCGCGACGTAGTTGAAGCGGCTGTAGTCCATCAGCGACGGCGTGTGCCCCATCGCCTTGAGCCACTGCGGGTCGCGCAGCTTGGCCACCGGGTAGAGCGAGCTGCTCTTCATGTTGTGCGGGAAGCCCAGCGAGTGCCCCACCTCGTGCGTCACGACCATGGCCACCAGGTCGCCCATCAGGTCGTCCGGCAGCGGCAGCTTGCGGGCGCGCGGGTCCAGCGGCCCGACCTGCGTGACATACCAGTCCTGCTGCAGCTGCACGATGTTGTGGAACATCACGACGTTGGCGTTCAGGATCTCGCCGCTGCGCGGGTCGGCCAGGTGCGGGCCGTAGGCATTGGCGATGGGCGAAGGCACCCAGCGGATGACGCTGTAGCGCACGTCCTCGGGGTCGAACTCGGGGTCCTCCTCGGCTGTGGGATAGGGCCGGGCCTGCACGGCGTTCTTGAAGCCGGCCGCCTCGAAGGCCGCATTCCACGCCTCGATGCCCTTCTTCACATGAGGCACCAGCGCCGTGGGCGTGGCGCTGTCGATGTACCAGACGATGGGCTTGACCGGCTCGCTGAGCGCCGCGTCGGGGTCCTTCTTCTCCAGGCGCCAGCGGGTGATGAGGCGCTCGCGGCGGGCCTCCTGTAGGCCGTCGCCGAAGTCCGTGCGGCTGATGCTGAAAAAGCCGACGCGGTCGTCATGCAGGCGCGGCTTCATGGGCTGCTGCGGCAACTGCACGATGTTGTAGGCGAGGTTGAGCGACACACTGCGCGAAGGTTGCATCTGCGGCACGATCGGCACGCCGGGCACCGTGGGCGTGGGCACGGGACCGACGGTGTAGGTCTGCACGGCGTCTACCCGAATGCTGCCCGGGAAGGCCTTGGTCTTCTCGACGTAGCTGCGGCTGGCGTCCACCGAACCGCGCACCAGCGTGCGGGCGCTGAAGTCGCCGATCTCCGAGCTGAACAGCCGGGTGACTTCGATCACCGGCGCGCCGCCCTTGCCGAAAGCCTCGACGGGGAACACCGCCAGGATGGCGTCGCGCTGCGATTGACGCACCGCATCGGCCAGCACATTGCCGGGTGCGGTGACGGCGCCGTGGGACACCAACTGCAGCAGCACGCGGTTCTGGTGCAGCACGAAGCGCAGCACGTCCTGGTTGAGCGCGAGGCCCACGTGCTCGAGGCCGGCCGGCACGGCCGTGGCGTTGGCCACCATCAGCAGCGGCTGTTCCAGCAGCGCCTTGGGAATCTCGAAGTACAGCTTGTTCTTGAGGCTGTGGACCGCGAAGAGGCCCCGCTGCGTCTTGGCCTCGGCGGTGATGACCTTGTTGAAGGGCTTGGGCTCGGCCGGGTCTGGCAAGACCACGGGGGGCCGCACGGCCGCTGTGACTGCGGACGCGGCTGACGTTGGAGGCGCAGGCGGTGTCTGAGCGAAGGCCTGGCCGGCGGCCAGGACGAGGGTCATCAGTGCGAGCCGGACTCGGCCGCAGTTGTCGTTGTTCATTGCCATCCCTTGGTTATCGCACCGCGATGTTAGGGATGCCAGCCACCCTCAATGAGTCACCGGCTTGAGATTCTTCACGTCGGGCGCGGCGGCTTCACCAGGCCTTGAACCGCCCCGTGATGTGCAGCATGGCCATGAACTGCAGCAGCCCGTCGTAGTAGCGCCATTGGCCGGTGGGCGGCGCCAGCGCCCAGAGGTCGTCGACGAAGCGCTTGGCCATGGGCTTCTCCACCAACAGCGCCGCGACGGCGTTGCTGGCCATCAGCCCCTTGCTCGGCTCGTCGTTCAGCGGCTTGCCATCCACCGTGTAGAGGTGTGTGTAGGGCTGCTTCTGGGCCGTGAAGAAGCTCAGCAGCCTGGTGCTGAGGCCGGCGGCGGCGGAGTTTTTGCCCCACCAGGCCTGGTCCACGCTCCAGTTCACCGCCGTGCGGAAGGCGTCGTAGCGGAAGTCCTCATGGCCATCCAGCACCTTGGGGCGGCCGTCGAACTCGGCGTAGTCGGGCGTCAGGCCGGTGCTGGGGTGCGCGGCCTTGTTGAAGTAGGCGCGGCTGATGTCGGCGATCTCGCTCCAGCGCTGGCGGTCCTCGGGCTTGGCGGCGCGCCGGGCCCAGATCTCGTAGAAAGCCGGCAGGTGGTAGGACGGGTCGCTGAAGTCTGCGGCCCTGCCCACCGGCACGAAGACGACCTGGCCGTGCTGGGGCGAGAACATCGAGCGGGCGCCCTCCTTCACGCCACCGTTCATCGTCTCCTTGTGCAGCATGGCGGTCAGGATCTCCTGCGCCTGGGCGTTGTAGTCGTAGGACCCATTGCCATTGCCCCAGCGCGCGGCGGCCATCAGCAGCGCGGTGGCGAAATACTCCTCGCCGTCCGAGGCCGGCACAGCGTCCTTGTCGCAGCCGGTGGGCTGGCATTGCCAGCGGAAGTAGCTCTGGCGCGGGCCTGCGGCATAGCGCATGTGCGTCCAGGCCCAGTTCCACAGCGCGTCGAACTCGGCCTTGCGGCCCATCTGCACGGCCACCATCATTCCGTAGGACATGCCTTCGCTGCGCACGTCGGCATTGTTCACATCCAGCACATAGGCCGCCGGGCCATTGGGCGTGGGCGCTGCGGCGAAGACGATGCGCTGGTCCTTGCCGCCCTCGAACAGCGACTTCCAGTAACCGTCCAGCTTGGCGGTGATGTCGGCCTCGCTGATCTCGAGGCGGACCTCGCGCAGCAGGTTTCGGTAGTTGCCGGTCAGCGCCGCGCCGGCCGGCGCCGAGGCACTGATGACGGGCACCAGCTCCAGCTTCTGCAGCACGGCGTTGTCGTCCAGCCGCCAGATCCGGATGACGTGCTTGCCCGCCGGCAGCGTGACCGCATCGGCGCGCAGCACGAACTCGTTGTTCATGACGGCGCGGTACCAGTCCTTCTTCTCCTTGGTATTGGCGTCGTTGGGCGTGGGGGTCAGGTTTAGCGTCAAGGTCTGCGCCGGACGCTCGCCGATGGCGACGGCAATGCGGACGCCGCCGGTCTTGCCCACGTCCAGCGTGGGCAGCATGTGCAGCTGCAGCTGCCAGGTGCCGGGCTGGGCCAGGTCCACGTCGTACTCCAGCCGCACGTCGTCGGCCACCGTCGTGGGCGCGCGGCCCTGCGGCAGCGCCACGACGGCGCCCTGGCCGTGGCCGAGGTTGGGGATGGCCGTCCAGGCCAGGCCCTTGGCGCTGGTGGCGCGGGCGAACTGCGTGGCCTCGATGACGCGCGCGCCGGTCGCCCCAGCGCTCGCCGTGACGGTCAGCTGCCGCGCGACGGCGCTGGCGTCCGCCGTGCCGGCCAACCTCTGCACGGCCGGCATGGTGTTCTTCCTCGGCTCTTGCCAGTTGGTGTAGCCGATGTGGGTCTGCAGCATCATGCCGTCCCACTTGCCGCCCGCGAGGGCGTGGTACTGGTCGCTGATGGCCTGGTCGCGGGCGAAAGCGGCCTCGGCGCGGTCAGCAAAGACGTTGGCGCGCGGGTCGCCGGCCTTGGCGAGCTTGTTGTTCCAGGCGGCCGCGTAGTACAGGCGGTAAAGGTTGGCGAGCGCGATGACCGGGTGCTCGACGAGATGGAAATAGGCGTCACGCTGGTCGGCCGGCAGCGCGGCTTTGACCTGAGCGACGCGCGCCTCCAGGGCGTCCCACTCGGCCACTCGGCGGCCGAAGTCGCCGCCGTCCAGCGCGTCGGCAGTGGCGTTGCCGAGCGGGAAGCTGCCCGGGTCGATCAGCTCGGGCTTGCGCCGCGCCGCGTACTGGCTGTAGCGCGTGACCAGCTCGCCGATCTCCGCCGCCTGGGCAGGGCCAAAGGTCGCCGCCGCCCAGTCCTTCGGGTAGGCCGCCAGCGCGGCCGGCGTCATGCGCTCGGGTGCCCAAGCCATGTCGAGGAAGAAGCTGATGGGGAACTCCATCGGCTTGATGTCGCCGACGTTGACGATCCACAGCGCGTCGGCGCCGTGCGCCTGCGCCAGATTCATCTGCTGCCAGACCTTCTCGATCTGGTTGGTGTTGAGCCACTTGTAGTTGCGCGGCGCGCCGACGTAGTCGAAGTGGTAGTACACGCCGTAGCCACCCTTGCGCTTGGCGGCGGCGCTGTCCGGCAGGCGGCGGATCTGGCCCCAGTTGTCGTCGGCGAACAGCAGCAGCACGTCGTCGGGCACCTTCAGCCCCGCGTCGTAGTAGTCCTGCACCTCCTTGTAGAGGGCCCACATCTGCGGCGTCTTCTCGGCCGGCTGCTTCGTGACGTCGGCAATGATCTGGCGCTGGTCCTTGACGATGGTCTCCAGCAGCGTGGTCGCCGTGCCTTCGCTCATCGGCTCGTCGCCGTCGCCGCGCATGCCCACGGTCACCAGCGTGTCGAAGGCGGTGACGTCAGGCCGGCCCATCATGCGCTGCATGCCGCCGCGCCAGAACTCGCGCAGCTCGGGCGCGTTCTTGGCGTAGTCCCAGGCGCCGCCCTTGGCGCGGGCCCATTCGTCATGGGCGCGGCTCAGCGGTTCATGGTGGGAGGTGCCCATGACGATGCCCATCTCGTCGGCCAGCACCATGTTCTTGGGGTCGTCGGCGTTGAAGGCGCGCGGCGACCACATGGCCGGCCACAGGTAGTTGGCCTTCAGGCGCAGCAGCAGCTCGAAGACGTGTTCGTACATGCCCGCGTTGGCGCCGCCGAACTTCTTCTCGGCCCAGGTGCTGAGCGCCGGCGCCTCGTCGTTGATGAAGATGCCGCGGTACTTGACGACCGGCTGGTCACCGCGCGCGCCGGCGGTCACGAAAATGTCTGACCGCTTGGCGACGGGCACATCTGCCCACCAATGCAAGGGGCTGACACCGATGCGGGCCGACAGGTCGTAGGTGCCGAAGACGGCGCCGCGCCGGTCCGAGCCGATGATGACCAGTGCGCGGTCCACGCCCTTGAAGGGCTTGTCGACGACGACCTGGCGGTAGGCCTCCCACGCGCCTTTGAACCCCTTCAGGTCGGCCGACTTGATCTTGCCGACGGCGACCAGGCCATCCACCAGCGGGCTGCGGCCGAGTTCGCCGACGACGACGACCTCGCGCGGTGCACCGGCCACGCTGCTCAACTGCGCGGCCGGCCGGCCGGACACGGCGCCCAAGTCGGCCGCGAAACTGCGGCCGACGTGCTTCAGCGCCGGGTCAGCGCCGGCCTCGACAATGACGGCCGCCGGCTGGCCGGCGCGCACCAGGCCGAAGCTCTGGCCTGCATCCCGCGCACAGACCGACGCCGGTGTGTCGCAGGCCATCGCGCCCACGCTGGCCACGGCCAGCACCAGCCCAAGGACCAGCCCGAAGGCGCGCTGCCTGCACCGCGACGGCAGCGGCCGGGGCCTGGCTTCTAAAATGAGAGTCATGGAATCAAATGGTTGCGCGATCATTCAGAGTCTACAGAGATGCTTTCTCCCGATTACCCCTGGGAAACCACTAAGTTCATCGCTAGGACAAATCCATATGATAGCGATACCAATTTGGATATCCTTTAACAAAAGAACAGGTCGCCGCCTCAACCTTGACATGACGACTTCCACCCACAGCACGCCCGCCGGCATCCGCCCCGCCGCCCTGCGGGACGCAGCCCTCGGCCGCATCGAGGCCAGGGAACAGGCGCGATGAAGAAAGTCGAAGACCTGCGCAGCGGGCGCTGGTTTGCCAAGGACGACTTCCGCAGCTTCGGCCATCGCAGCCGCGTGCTGCAGATGGGCTACGGGCCGGAAGATTTCATCGGCAAGCCGGTCATCGCCATCGTCAACACCTGGAGCGATGCCAACCAGTGCCACACCCACTTCAAGCAGCGGGTGGAAGACGTCAAGCGCGGCATCCTGCAAGCCGGCGCCTGGCCGCTGGAGCTGCCGGCCATTTCGCTGAGCGAGAGCATGGTCAAGCCGACCTCCATGCTCTACCGCAACTTCCTGGCGATGGAGACGGAGGAGCTGCTGCGCAGCCACCCGGTGGACGGCGCCGTGCTGATGGGCGGCTGCGACAAGACCACGCCGGGCCTGCTGATGGGCGCCATCAGCATGGGCCTGCCCTGCATCTACCTGCCCGCCGGGCCGATGCTGCGCGGCAACTGGCGCGGCCAGGTGCTGGGCAGCGGCAGCGACGCTTTCAAGTACTGGGACGAACGCCGCGCCGGCCGACTCTCTGACAAGTCATGGGCCGAGATGGAAGCCGGCATCGCGCGCAGCCACGGCACCTGCATGACGATGGGCACGGCCGCCACCATGATGGGCATCGCCGAGGCGCTTGGCCTCACGCTGCCGGGCGCCAGCAGCATCCCTGCGCCAGATGCGAATCACCCGCGCATGTCGGCCGAGTGCGGCCGCCGCATCGTGCAGATGGTTTGGGAAGATCTGACGCCGGCGAAGCTGCTCAGCAAAGGAAGTTTCGCCAACGCAATCGCCGTCGCCATGGCCATGGGCTGCAGCACCAACGCCATCATTCACCTGGTGGCCATCAGCCGCCGCGCCGGGCTGCCGGTCACGCTGGACGACTTCGACGCGGCCAGCCGCCATGTCGGCGTCATCGCCAACATCCGGCCCAGCGGCGATGCCTACCTGATGGAAGACTTCTTCTACGCGGGCGGCCTGCCTGCGTTGATGAACGTGATGAGGGACAAGCTGGACCTCACTGCGCTGACCGTCAACGGCCGCACGGTGGCCGAGAACATCACCGGCGCCGAGGTCTTCAATGCCGACGTGATCCGCCCGCTCGACAACCCCATCTACGCCGAGGGCGCGCTCGCCGTGCTGCGCGGCAACCTCGCGCCAAACGGCGTCGTCATCAAGCCCAGCGCCGTCGCGCCCCACCTGCTGCAGCACACCGGCCGCGCGCTGGTGTTTGATGACTACCCGAGCCTGAAGGCCGCCGTCGACAACCCCGAGCTGGACGTGACCGGCGACGACATCCTCGTGCTGCGCAACGCCGGCCCCAAGGGCGCCGGCATGCCGGAGTGGGGCATGCTGCCCATCCCGACCAAGCTGCTGAAACTTGGCGTGACCGACATGCTGCGCCTTTCGGACGCCCGCATGAGCGGCACTAGCTACGGCGGCTGCCTGCTGCACTGCAGCCCCGAGGCCTTCGTCGGCGGCCCGCTGGCGCTGGTGAAGACGGGCGACCGCATCACCGTCGACGTGCCGGGTCGCAGCATTCACCTCGAAGTCAGCGAGGATGAGATGGCCGCCCGCCGCGCCGCCTGGACACCGCCACCCGCCCGCTACGAACGCGGCTACGGCTGGATGTTCGGCCGCCACATCCTGCAAGCCCACGAAGGCTGCGACTTCGACTTCCTTGAAACCAGCTTTGGCGCGCCGGTGCCGGAGCCGGTCATCTATTGAGCCTCAACAACATGAACCCCGACACCCGTAAAAAGCTGATGGGCGTCAGCACCGCCACGCTCTGCACCGCGCTGTTCAAGCGCGGCCTGCGCGGCCAGTTCATCCAGGACGTGCGCCCGCTCAACGCCGGCCTGCCGAACATGGTCGGCCCCGCCTACACGCTGCGCTACATGCCGGCCCGCGAAGACCTGAACGGCATCGCCGTCTTCCAGGACCGCGCCCACCCGCAGCGCAAGGCCGTAGAGGAAATTCCTGCAGGCTCGGTGCTCGTCATCGACAGCCGCAAGGACGCGCGTGCCGCGTCGGCCGGCGGCATCCTCGTCGCGCGGCTGATGGTGCGCGGCGCGGCCGGCGTCGTCACCGATGGCGGCTTCCGCGACAGCCCCGACATCGCCAAATACACGATGCCTGCCTACCACTCGCGCGCCAGCGCCCCCACCAACCTGACGCTGCACCAGGCCATCGCCATCAACGAGCCCATCGGCTGCGGCGACGCGCCGGTGTTTCCCGGCGACGTGATCGTCGGCGATGCCGAGGGCGTCATCGTCATCCCGGCCCACATCGCCGACGACGTCGCTAACGAAGCGGTCGAGATGACCGTCTTCGAGGACTACGTGCAGGAGAAGGTCATGGCCGGCCGCAGCGTGCTGGGCCTGTACCCGCCGACCGACCCCGATGTGGCCGCCGACTACGCCGCCTGGCGTCAATCCAAAGGACGCTGAAATGCTGATGAAAGCCATGCCGATGAAAGCCGAGAGCAGCAGCGGGCAGGCGCAGCTCAAGCGCGCCAACCGCATGGCCTTGATCCGCCAGTTGCGCGTGCAGCCGGGCCAGTCACGGGTGGACCTGGCCCACGCGCTCAACCTGACGAAATCCACTGTCAGCGCGCTCGCGCGTGAGCTGATCGACGAGGGCTGGCTGCTGGAGCGCGAGGTGCTCATCACCGGCGACGTCGGCCGCCGCCCGACGCCGTTGTTCGTCGACCCGACGCGGATGCTGCTGCTGGGCGCTCAGGTGGGCATCGGCCACGTGCGCGTGGTGTTGACCTCGCTGACGGGCGAGGTCCTGTCGGCCAGCAGCGCCACCTACGACACCGACCGGGAGGTCGACGTCTGCATCCTGGCGCTGACCCGCACGCTGCTGGACACGACCGAGGCGCTCGGCGAGACGCAGCGCATCATCGGCATCGGCCTGGGCCTGCCCGGCGGCGTGGACCAGGCCCACAACCAGCTCGTCTTCGCACCTCACCTCGACTGGCACCATGTGCCCTTTGGTGCGCTGCTGCAGGCGGCGCTGCGTGGCACGCCGCTGTCCGGCGTGGCCATCTTCATGCAGAACGATGCCGATGTCGCCGCTCTAGGCGAGACCGAGTTCAACCCTTCGCCCATGGCCGATCCGCTGCTGCTGGTGCTCGTCGGCGAAGGCGTCGGCGCGGGCCTCGTCGTGGGCGGCCGGCTGCTGACCGGCGCGCGCGGCCTGGCCGGCGAGGTCGGCCACATGGTGCTGCAGATCGACGGCCCGCTCTGCTCCTGCGGCCGCCGCGGCTGCGCGGAGGCGCTCATCGGCAGCCGCGCCCTCATGCAGCAGGGCGAGCAAGCACCGACCCCTGCTGCCGTGGCCAAGGCCGGGCGTTACCTGGGCGTGCTGCTGCAGAACCTGGCCGCCGCCTATGACCCGGCCTGCATCGTGCTGGGCGGCGCCGCAGTGGCCTTGGGCGACGCACTGCTGGCGCCGGTGCGCGAGACGCTGCAGCAGTACGCCCAGGCGGCGGGGCTGTCTGAGCCGGCGCTGCGCGTATCCCGCTTCGGGGACGACGCGATCGCCGTCGGCGCTGCGGCGCTGGCGGGCTACCGGCTCACGCAGCCGACGCTGGGTTGAAATGAAAGTGAGCCCCCGCCCGGTCTTTCGCCGCTGAACGCGGGCCAGCCCAGTCGGTCTTGCAGACCGCGCAGCCGGCGGAGCGGCAGCTCTTCGGCAGGCGCGCCAAGTCCACAGGACTTGCCGTGTCCGGCCTCAGCCTCCGGGGGGACGGCGATGCTTGCCGGATCGACCGGCAAGCACATCGCCCACCGGGCCGGCTTGGGGCGGCCCGGCGCTCGGCCCGAAGGCTCTTTCATGCGTCGCGGGTGCCGCGAATGCTGAATGGATAACTGAGGTGGTGAGGCTGCAGCTCAGCGGCCAGCCCGCTTCTTGATCCGCTCGAGGCCCGCCTTGGCCAGGCCCAGCGTGCGCTTCGCGGCATCCTCGATCTGGTCGGGCGCCGGCAGCTTGTCCTGCGCCCATGACGCGGCCTTCTGCACGGTCTGCTGCACCTGCGTCGCGGCTGTGCTCGTCGCGGCCTGCAACTGCTCGGGCGACGGCAGGCGCTCGCGCGTCCAGTCGGCGGCGTCCTTGGCTGACGTGCTCAATTGCTCGGCACCCGACTTGGCACCGTGCCAGGCCTTGCTCGCCACGGTGCCGGCTGCTGCTTGCAGTTCCTCCGGCGACGGCAGGCGCTCGCGCGTCCAGTCGGCGGCCTCCTTGGCCGAATTGCCCACCTGCTGGGCCGCCTTGCCCGCACCCGATCTGGCCATCGAGCTGGCCGTGCCCCACGCCTTGGTGAGCGGTCCGTCCGGCTCTTGTAGCAACAGCGCCAGGCTGGCCGCCAGCGCCGCCTCCTCGGCCTCGGTCAGCGGCCCGCCGGCTTCCAGCAGCCGGCGCAGGAACTCGCCGAGATCGGTGGCGATGGCGGGGTGGTTGCAGTCGGGGTTGGCATGCAAGAAGGCCGACAGCTCGGCCGCCATCTCCTCGACCGAGCCTTGCATGACGCCCGGCTCGATCTGCGCGATGGCCTGCGTGACGAAGGCGGCGTCCAGGCCCCAGTCACCCACCAGGTGCTGCACCAACGCCGCCCGCTCGGCGGGCTCGACGCTGCCATCCACCGCGGCCAGCCGCAGCGCCAGCGGCGCGATGAGGTCGAACAGGGCCAGGCCCAGCGCGTCCAGCGGCGTGTTCAGGAACTTTGGGATCTCGATGATGCGCGAGCCCTTGGTGTCGCCCAGCCAGCGGTACAGGCCGTAGCAGGCGCCGCCGGAGGCCACGGCAGCGAGTGCCACCCAGCCGATGGGCGTGGTGGCCGCACCGATGCCCAACACACCCGACTTCACGAGGGCCGCCCCCGCGCCTGCGGAGCCCAGCACGTCCCACACCTCCCGGGTGCGATTGATCATGCGCAGGGAGGCATAGGCGTTCTCGCCGATGGCCAGCTTGGCCTTGAAGCGCAAGGGTTCGGCGACGACTTGCGCCACGCCTTCGAGGGCGGTTTGGGGTTCGGTTGGGTCCACTGTCGGCGGCTGTTGGGTGTTCATGGCGGCCGAGCATAGAGCCAGAGGGTGAAGGGGCAGCGCGCCTGGAAGGGCTCGTCAAGGCGGCCATGCAGCATTGCTGGGCACCAGTTCAGCTATCTATGGCGCTGCGTTCTGCGATACGTCGCCCAAGGCGTCGTAGCTGAAGCTACACGCGGCGCCGCCGACGCACGGCCGTCAGGTGGTTGGAGGTCGGGTTGAAGGTTCAAGTTAGGGGTTTAGATTCGACCCCGATCCTGCGGGATTTCATCTCCTAGCCGCAGCCCTGGCCAACGCTCAAGACGTTGGGGTTCGCTTTGCTTGCCCCAACCTACCGGGCTGTTTCCTGCAGATCACGTGCGACCAGAGGTTGTACGACGCCGAATCATGAGTTGTATTAGCGCACGGAACTCGAACTGCTTGAACTCGAAGCAGAACCATCTGGCTCACCTTGAAGTGCTTCTGCCAATCCAGAAAGGGCTTCAAGCTTGACCCACCCTTCGGTGGTCAGCGCTTCGATGGCCGTACGAGGTATGGCCGACGTGGTTTTCCCCCCCATTGTCTCACTGGGATCTTGTTCCCATTTCAAGCCGTGGCTTTTTCTGAAGCGCAAAACGATGGCCAACTCCCCAATTTCACTGGGTTCGGGCCTATCCCTTAGCTTGCCGACATCCCCATAGATTTTGATGAAGTCTGCGGGCGACTCTCTTAGCAGCGCGTACTTCTTGGCTGTTGGCTTGTCAGGCGTCCCATGCACGACCTTTTCCGATGCCTTGTTATAGGCATCGCCCGTCGCGCCACCCACTATCGTGCCGGAGCCGCCGCGACCACCAAACTGCGGAAGCAGGCCTGTGGTCTGAATGCTTACCAAATTCGTATGGGAGGTTGAGTGATAGAACCAGCAATCTTCGTCGTCGGAGTCGGAGTCGGAGTCGGAGTACGAGTGCGCGCTTGAGCTTGAACTGGAACTCGCATTTGCCGCCGCGCTGGCTGGCAGCGGCACAAGGCTCGATCCGTCCACTAGCTTTCTCATCAAGAACGGCCGGGCCGGTTTCAGGTTGGTAGCCAACTTCTCTTTGAATTCATCCTGGAGACCGGCCAGGGCTGGGTGTGGGCTGGGTGACGGAATCTTTGCGTCATCCCTGAATGCAACCCAGGAAGCTCTCACATTGAGCCAAGCTGCGCGGGATGGACTCTCTCCATACGCTTTGATGGACGTATCGAGTGCCTGCATCTTTGGGCTGCGGGACGGGAAGACGCCTCTGCTAAGGCGAATCCAGACTTCATACTTTGGTATCAAAGGGGCCTCCTGTAGGGTCGAAAGACGAGATCCGAATGCCGACTGTTGTCGCTTCGAGGCGCCGTCACTTTCCAATGTATGTGTTCTGAATTGGCATCAAACCACCCAGATCGACCTGCTTCATCAAGGTTGAGGAAGGGCTAGGTGGCAGGCGCCCGCATACCGCTCCAGCGCGGAGTTATGGGAAGAAGGTAGGTCGCCTCCGTCGCGCCGGAGACAGGCATTCTTCGCGTCTGACATAGCGACCACCTAACTGTAAGCGGCTGGGAGTGGCACCTTGAATATGGCTTGGTCGATGCGCGAGCATTGCCGCCATGGCTGCAATCGCGACTTGGAAGCAAAGGGCGGCGCGCACGAGCGGGCCAGCCGTGCCGTGGCCGCCGAGATGCGGGCACGCGGCATCCGGCTGCAGGCCTACAACACCGAGGAAAGTGCCGACGACATCGACGCGGTCCGGCAGGCCCTGGGCGAGGCGCGGTGGAGCCTGTGGGGCCGCAGCTATGGCAGCCATCTCGCGCTGGCGACCGCGCGCCGGCACCCGGAGCAGGTCGAGCGCATGGTGCTCATCGGCCCGGAAGGGCCGGACCACACCTGGAAGCTGCCGTCCCGGACGGACACGGTGCTGCAGCGCATTGCCGAGCGCGCCGGCGCCCCCGAGATGCTGGCGCAGTTGCGCGAGGCCACGACCCGCCTCGCACGGGCGCCCCTGCGCCTGGACGTGCCAGACCCGGCCACCGGCCGCAGCGTGGGCCTGGTGATGGGCGCGCTGGACCTGCAGTGGGTGATCGCGCAAGTCATCGGCGATCCACGCGCCCTCGCCACGCTGCCTGCGGCGGCACGGGAGATGGCGGCGGGTGACTTCCGCCGCATCGGCCCGCTGGCCTTGCTCCTGCGCCGCCAGGCCGGCGTGGGATCGGCGATGAAGCACATGATGGACCTGAGCTCGGACGCCAGCGCCGAGCGCCGCGCGCGCATCGAGCGCGAGGCGGCCGGCGCGGTGCTGGGCGACGCGATGAACTGGCCCGGCCGCCACCTGCACGGCGCCTGGCAGGCACAGCCGCTGGCAGAGGCGTTCCGCCAGCCGGTCGCCGTCCCGGTGCCCACGCTGCTGCTGGCGGGCGACCTGGATGCGCGCACGCCCGTGGAGAACGCCCGCGAGATCGCGGCGGCGCTGCCGCGAGCCCATCTGGTTGTGGTGGAGAACGCGGCCCACCAGTTCGACGTGTTCGGCAACCCGCAGATGCGCGGGCTGCTGCGGCGTTTCCTGCGCGGCGAGGGCGACCTGCCGACGCACGTCACACTGCCGCCACTGCGCTTCGAGGGCCTGCCTCCGGCACAACCATGAGCCCCGCCAACAAGCCCACCCACGATCCCCTGGCCGATGAATGGCTGGTGGTGCGCTGCCAGCTCGGCGAGCGCCCGGCGTTTGACGAGCTGATCGCCCGCTGGCAGCAGCCGCTGTGGCGCTACGCACGGCAGCTCGCCGGCAGCGACGCCACTGCGGACGACGTCACCCAGGACGTCTGGCTGCGGGTGCTGCGCGGCATTGCCCGACTGCGTGACGGCGGCAAGCTCAGGCCCTGGCTGTTCGGCATCGCGCACCGGGTGCTGATGGACCGCCTGCGCGAGCAGTACAGGTTGCCGCTGATGTCGGACAACGACGTGGACCTGGAGGCCCTGCCCGTCGACGACGGGGCGCTCGCATTGGAGGCGGAGCTGGCCGCCTTGCAGGATGGCCTGGCCCGCCTGCCCACGCTGGAGTGCGAGGTGCTGACGCTGTTCTACCTGCAGGCGCTGTCGCTGGACGAAGTGTCCCAGGTGCTGACCGTGCCGGTGGGCACGGTGAAGTCCCGCCTGCACCGGGCTCGCCGCCTGCTCAGGCATCAACTTGGCATCCATGGAGAACGATGATGGACACGCCCTCTGTTTCCGCGCTGCTCGACCAAGAGCTTTCGACGCGCTCACGCGTGGGCCATGTGCTGCTGTTGCTGGCGGCGTCCACGATGTCGGCCGTCGTGGGCTCGCTGTGGGCCACCGAGCCGGCGCTGCCGCCCAGGACCGCGGCGGCTTTCGCCGTCATGACCGGCATGGGCCTGTGCTGGGTGGCCTACGCCGCCTGGGTGCTGACGTCGCGCCGGGTGCTGCTGGGCTGGCAGCGGGTGGTGGCGGCGCGCCTGGCGGCGCTGTTCAGCGCGGTGGCGCTGGCCGGCGCGCTGGCCGTGGCCATGTTGGCCGGCATCCCGGCGGCCTGGCCGGCGGCACTGGTGTTCGCCGCGATGCTGGCGCTGGCCGTCGTCGCGCTGGTGCGCGCGCAGCGCCAATACGGGCTGCTGTGCCGGCGACGCGCGGAGCTGGCGCAACGGCTCGCGGGCCGCGCGGCGACGGCGGGACCTAGCGGCAGCCGTCTCAGGTCACCGGCGCCGGATTGAACAGCACCAGGCTGTTGTGCAGCTTCCAGTGCTCGGCCCAGGTCTTCTTGCGGCCGCTGGCCACGTCGAGCAGCAGGCGGAACATCTCCCAGCCCATCTCTTCGATGCTCGCCTCGCCGTCGGCGATGCGGCCGGCGTTGATGTCCATCAAGTCGTGCCAGCGGCGGGCCAGGTCGGTGCGCGTGGCGACCTTGACGACCGGGCATTCGGCCAGGCCGTAGGGCGTGCCCCGGCCGGTCGTGAAGATGTGCAGGTTCATGCCGGCGGCCAACTGCAGCGTGCCGCAGATGAAGTCGCTGGCCGGCGTGGCGGCGTAGACGAGGCCGCGCTGGTCGGGCCGCAGCTTCTCGCCCGGCGAGAGCACATGTGAGATGGCCGAGCTGCCGCTTTTGATGATGGAGCCCATCGCCTTCTCGGCGATGTTGGAGAGGCCGCCGGCCTTGTTGCCGGGCGTCGTGTTGGCCGAGCGATCGACGCGGCCGCGGTCGAGGTAGCGGTCGTACCAGCCGAGTTCGCGAATGATGGCGTCGGCCACCTCCGGCGTGGCGGCGCGGCTGGTGAGCTGCTCGACGGCGTCGCGCACCTCGGTGTTCTCGCTGAACATGATGGTGGCGCCAGCGCGCACCAGCAGGTCGGCGCAGAAGCCGACGGCCGGGTTGGCCGTCACGCCGGAGAAGGCGTCGCTGCCGCCACATTGCACGCCGACGACCAGCTCACTCGCCGGCACCGTCTCACGTTTGCGGGCGTTCAAGCGTGCGAGGTGCGGCTTGGCGCTCTGCACGATGTCGTCGAGCATGGACATGAAGCCGACGTGCACGTCGTCCTGCAGGCAGATCGTCTCGGGGCCGCTCGCCGGGTCGCGCTCATCGGTGATCGGGAAGCTGCCCGGCGGCAGCAGGCGCGCGGGCTGCAGCTTCTCGCAGCCCAGGCTCACCACCATGATCTCGCCGCCGAAGTTGGGGTTCAGCGAGATGTTCTTCAGCGTGCGGATGGGGATGTTGGCGTCGGGCGCATCGATGGCCACACCGCAGCCATAGCTGTGCTCCAGGCCGATGACGTCATCGACGTTCGGGTACACGGGCAGCAGCTCGGCCTTGATGCGCGCCACGGCCTGGGCGACGACACCGGCCACGCACTGCACGGTGGTCGTGATGGCCAGGATATTGCGTGTGCCGACCGAGCCGTCCTTGTTGCGGTAGCCCTCGAAGGTGAAGCCTTCCAGCGGCTCGGCCACGGGCGGCGTCACGGTGGCGATGGGCAGGCCTTCGAGCGCACGCGCGGCGGGCATCTGCAGCAGGCGTTCATGCACCCAGCTGCCGGCGGGAATGGGTTTGAGCGCATAGCCGATGGGCACGGCGTAGCGCAGCACCACCTCGCCCTCGGCGATGTCGCGCAGCGCGACTTTGTGGCCCTGCGGCACCTTGTCGAGCAGCGCCAGGCCGGCGCCGGGGATGCCGTCGGGCAGCACGGTGCCCTGGGCCAAGCCACCGTCGTTGGCGACGATGGCGACGTTGTCCTCGGCGCGCATGCGCAGCGTCAGGGGCGGGCGGGGGGAAACAGCAGTCATGTCAGCGTCGCGGGTTGCTACAGTTCGATGATTGTTGTACGTCGTCTAGTTGTCGTACAACTTACGTCACTTTAGACGGCCAGCTCACGTCAAAAATACGGGAAAACCCTTGAATCAAGCGCCCGCCCGCCGTCGGCCCCGCACGCTGGCCCTCGAACTGGTCGATTCGCTCGGTGATCGCATCCGCACCGGCCAGTTGCAGACCGGTGACAAGCTGCCCACCGAGGCGGCCATCATGGCGGAGTTCGAGGTCAGCCGCACCGTCGTGCGCGAGGCCATCTCCAAGCTGCAGGCGGCCCGGCTGGTCGAGACACGGCACGGCATCGGCACCTTCGTGCTGGGTGCCGGCGACGCGCCATCCTTCAAGATCACGCCGGAGCAGTTCAGCACGCTGCAAGACGTCATCGCCGTGCTGGAACTGCGCATCGGCCTGGAGACCGAGGCCGCCGGGCTGGCCGCGCAGCGCCGCAGCGAAGCCAACCTGACCGCGCTGCGCAAGGCGCTGGATGCGGTCATCGCGGCCGTTGAGGGCGGGCATGACTCGGTCGCGGCGGACTTCCAGTTCCACCTGGAGATTGCCCGCGCCACGCAGAACGACCACTTCGCCGAGCTGATGTCGACGCTGGGCAGCCAGATCATTCCGCGGTCCCGGCTGGAGCCGACGGTCGACATGACGGCAGAACGGTTGGCCTACATGCGGCGCGTGAACGCCGAGCATGAAAGCATCCTCGACGCCATCGCCAGCCAAGACGCCGAATCGGCCCGCGCGGCCATGCGCACCCACCTCAGCAACAGCCGCGAACGCCGCCGCAAGGCGCAAGCGCTGCTGGCCTGAGCCGCCGGTAAAGAAACCGCATTTGCGGGTTTCCCCTAGCCTTTGTGGATTTGACTGAAGTTGTACGATGACCTACAACTTAGACACTCGCCGCCAGCCGGTCGTCGAGCCCCCCGTTACCCCAACACCTCACGGAGACCTCGCCCCATGTCGCCTCAAGAACTCAAAGCCGTCCTCGAAGCCGGCCTGCTGTCCTTCCCGCTGACCGACTTCGACGCGCAGCTCAACTTCGCGCCCAAGCCCTACGCCGAGCGGCTGGAGTGGCTGCAGCCCTACGGCGCCTCGGCGCTGTTCGCGGCGGGCGGCACGGGTGAGTTCTTCTCGCTGGAGCCGGGCGAGTACAGCGACGTCATCAAGGTGGCACTCGACACCTGCCGTGGCCGCACGCCCATCCTGGCCGGCGCTGGTGGCGGCACCCGCGTGGCCATCCAGTACGCACAGGAAGCTGAACGCCTCGGCGCCCAGGGCGTGCTGCTGCTGCCCCACTACCTGACCGAAGCCAGCCAGGACGGCCTGATCGCCCACGTCGAGGCCGTCTGCAAGAGCGTCAAGTTCGGCGTCGTCGTCTACAACCGTGGCGCCTGCAAGCTCACGCCCGCGTCGCTGCAAGTGCTGGCCGACCGCTGCCCCAACCTGATCGGCTTCAAGGACGGCCTGGGCGACATCGAGAAGTTCGTCTCCATCCGCCAGACGCTGGGCGACCGCTTCGCCTACCTGGGCGGCCTGCCCACGGCCGAGCTGTTCGCCGGTGCCTACAAGGCGATGGGCTGCCCGGTCTACTCGTCGGCCGTCTTCAACTTCATCCCGAAAACGGCGATGGAGTTCTACAACGCGCATGCGGCCAATGACACCGCCACCTGCGACCGCCTGATCCGCGACTTCTTCATCCCCTACGTGGCGCTGCGCAACAAGGGCGAGGGCTATGCCGTGTCCATCGTGAAGGCCGGCGCCACGCTGGTGGGCCACACGGCCGGCCCGGTGCGCCCGCCGTTGTCCGACTTGGCTGCGGCCGAGGTGGACCAGCTCGGCGCGCTGATCTCCAAGCTCGGCCCGCAATAGGTTTTTCATCAAACGACAACCCGGAGACAAGCCATGAAAAAACTGCTGACTGCGCTGATCGTCCTGTCACTTGGCGCCACTGCTACCACCGCCGCACTCGCCCAAGCCTGGCCCGCCAAGCCGGTGACCCTGCTGGTGCCCTTCCCGCCCGGCGGCTCCAGCGACTCCATCGCGCGCATGCTGGGCGTCAAGCTGCAGGAGTCGCTCGGCGGCAGCTTCGTCGTCGACAACCGCGGCGGGGCCGGCGGCACCATCGGCACCACGGCCGTCAAGCGCGCGCCGGCAGACGGCTACACCCTCCTCGTCACGTCGCTGGGCCCGCTGGTCATCGGCCCGCACCTGCTGAAGAACCTGGCCTACGACCCGACCAAGGACCTCGACTACATCAGCGTGGCCGTTCAAGCACCGAATGTGCTGGTCGTGCCGGTCGCCTCGGCCCACAAGAGCATGGCCGAGATCATCGCCTACGAGAAGGCCAACCCCGGCAAGATGAGCTTCGCCTCTTCCGGCAATGGCTCAAGCGACCACATCACCGCAGAACTCTTCTGGCAGCAGACGGGCACGAGTGGCCTGCATATCCCGTACAAGGGCGGCGGCCCGGTCATGACCGACTTGCTGGGCAACCAGGTGGACGCCAGCTTCATGAACGTCAACACCGCGCTGCCGCAGATCAAGGCCGGCAAGCTCCGCGCGCTGAGCATCACGAGCGCCAAGCGCTCACCGGTGCTGCCCGAGGTGCCGACGATGGACGAGCTGGGCATCAAGGGCTTGCAGGTCTATTCCTGGCAAGCCGTGGCCGCGCCCAAGGGCCTGCCGGCGGACATCAAGGCCAAGCTGCACGCCGGCATCGTCGCCGCGCTGAACGCGCCCGACATCAAGCCCAAGTTGCTGGAGCAGGGCTTCGAGATCGTCGCCAACACGCCCGAACAGTTCACCGCCTTCCAGCACGCCGAGTTCGAGCGCTGGAAGAAAGTGATTACAGATCGCAAGATCACCGCTGATTGAGTTTCTCCATGAGCAGTTCCACTCCCGTCATCGAAGAACTGCGCGTCATCCCGGTTGCCGGGCGCGACGGCATGCTGCTCAACCTCAGCGGTGCGCACGCGCCTTTCTTCACCCGCAACCTGCTGATCCTGACCGACAGCGCCGGCCACACCGGCGTGGGCGAGGTGCCCGGCGGCGAGAAGATCCGCCAGACGCTGGAAGACGCACGCAGCCTCGTCGTCGGCCAGCCCGTCGGCTCGCACCAGGGCCTGCTGCAGACCGTGCAGAAGGCCTTCGCCGACCGCGACGCCAGCGGCCGCGGCCTGCAGACGTTTGATCTGCGCACCACCATCCACGCGGTGACGGCCATCGAGTCGGCGATGCTGGACCTGCTCGGCCAGCACCTCGGGCTGCCCGTCGCGGCGCTGCTCGGCGAAGGCCAGCAGCGCGATGCGGTGGAAATGCTTGGCTATCTGTTCTACGTCGGTGACCGCACGAAGACCGACCTGCCCTACAACTCGGAGCCCGATGCCGACAACGCCTGGAGCCGCCTGCGCCACGAGGCCGCGTTGACGCCCGAGGCGGTGGTGAAGCTCGCCGAGGCCGCCCGCGAGCGCTACGGTTTCAACGACTTCAAGCTCAAGGGCGGCGTGCTACGCGGTGACGAGGAAGTCGAGGCCATCCGCGCGCTGCACGAGCGCTTCCCCGACGCCCGCGTGACGCTGGACCCCAACGGCGGCTGGCTGCTGAAGGACGCGATCCGCCTGATGCGCGACATGCGCGGTGTCATCGCCTACGCGGAAGACCCCTGCGGCGCCGAAGACGGCTTCTCGGGCCGCGAGGTGATGGCCGAGTTCCGCCGCGCCACCGGCCTGCTCACAGCCACCAACATGGTCGCCACCGACTGGCGCCAGCTGACGCACGCGCTGTCGCTGCAGAGTGTGGACATCCCGCTGGCCGACCCGCACTTCTGGACCATGGCCGGCTCGGTGCGCGTGGCGCAGACCTGCCGCGACTGGGGGCTGACCTGGGGCTCGCACTCCAACAACCACTTCGACATCTCGCTGGCCATGTTCACGCACGTCGGCGCCGCCGCGCCCGGCAAGGTCACGGCCATCGACACGCACTGGATCTGGCAGGACGGCCAGCGCCTGACGAAAGACCCGCTGCAGATCGTCGGCGGCCGCGTCTTGGTGCCGGCCAAGCCCGGCCTCGGCGTCGAGCTCGACATGGCCGAGGTCGAGAAGGCGCACCAGCTCTACAAACAGCACGGCCTGGGTGCCCGCGACGACGCCATCGCGATGCAGTTCCTGATTCCGAACTGGACCTTCAACCCCAAGCGGCCCGCCCTGGACCGTTGACCCGCAAGACAAATCCAACACAGCCACAGAGGCACAGAGAGAGCGGGATGGCGCCTGCAACCGAATTCCTCTGTGTCTCTGTGCCTCTGTGGCTGTGTTCCCTTCTTCCCCAGACCAGGAGCTTCCACCATGCATAAGAACCTCATCGCCGGTGAATGGCTGGACGGCGTCGCCGTCTCGCGCAACATCAACCCGTCCGACACGCGCGACCTGGTCGGCGAATACGCGCAGGCCGACGCGGCGCAGGCCGAGCTGGCCATCACGGCCGCCACCGCCGCCTTCCCGGCCTGGAGCCTCTCCACGCCGCAGCAGCGCTTCGACATCCTCGACGCCATCGGCACCGAGATCCTAGCCCGCCGTGCCGAGCTGGGCGACCTGCTGGCCCGTGAGGAAGGCAAGACGCTGCCCGAGGCCATCGGCGAAGTCGGACGCGCGGGCTACATCTTCAAGTTCTTCGCCGGCGAGGCGCTGCGCCCGGGCGGCGAGGTGATGCCTTCGGTGCGCCCCGGCGTCGGCGTGGAAGTGACGCGCGAAGCCATTGGCGTCGTCGGCCTCATCACGCCGTGGAATTTCCCCATCGCGATTCCCGCCTGGAAGATCGCGCCGGCACTGGCCTACGGCAACTGCGTCGTCTTCAAGCCGGCCGATCTGGTGCCGGGCTCGGCCTGGGCGCTGGCCGAGATCATTTCGCGCAGCGGCCTGCCGCAGGGTGTGTTCAACCTCGTCATGGGCCGCGGCTCGGTGGTTGGCGAGAAGCTGCTGCACGACCCGCGCGTGGCGGCCATCAGCTTCACTGGCTCGGTCGGCACCGGCCAAAAGGTGGCCGCCGCCTGCGTGTCGCGCATGGCCAAGTTCCAGTTGGAGATGGGCGGCAAGAACCCGATGATCGTGCTGGACGACGCCGACCTGGCCGTGGCCGTCAACGCCGCCGTCAACAGCGGCTTCTTCTCGACCGGTCAGCGCTGCACGGCGTCCAGCCGCCTCATCGTCACCGAAGGCATCCACGACCGCTTCATCGCCGCGATGGTCGAAAAGATGAAGACGCTGAAGGTGGACGACGCCCGCAAGGCCGGCACGGACATCGGCCCGGTCGTCGACGCCAGCCAGCTCGGCCAGGACACCGACTACATCGGCATCGCTAAAAGTGAAGGCGGCAAGCTCGCCCAAGGCGGCGAGCACGTCGAGCACAACGCGGGCGGCGCGCCGGGCTTCTACCTGACGCCGGCCCTCATCACCGACACGACGCCGGCCATGCGCATCAACCGCGAGGAGGTGTTCGGCCCCGTGGTGAGCGTGCTGCGCGCCCGCGACTACGAAGAAGCGCTGGCACTGAGCAACGACACGCCGTTCGGCCTGGCCGCCGGCATCGCAACCACCTCGCTGAAGTACGCCACCCACTTCAAGCGCCATGCGCAGGCGGGCATGGTGATGGTCAACCTGCCAACGGCGGGCGTGGACTATCACGTGCCCTTCGGCGGCCGCAAGGGCAGCAGCTACGGCCCGCGCGAGCAAGGCCGCAACGCAGCCGAGTTCTACACGACGGTCAAGACGGCCTACACCCAGGCCTGACGGTCGCCGAACCCTTTGCTCTCAGCTCAAGGTTTGACCCAGCGCGTGGCCCAGGCGTCGTAGGCCGCCAGCGTCTTCACCGGCCAGGTGCCCCACCAGGCATAGCCGTTGCGGCGCTCGGCGCTGATGCCGTTGACGTCATCGTGCAGGCTCTTGTCGCGGTCGCCGAAGACGGGTTTGAGCGTGGCGGGGTCGTAGTAGCGCGCCCACAGCGGGCCGGCACCCGGCTGCACCACCAGCTTGCGGCCGTCCTCCGTCTTCACAAACGCCCGGTCGCTCACCGCAACGGCTCGCAGCGTCGCGACGCCCGCGCGCACGGCTTGCACGACAGCGGGCGACGGGTCTGGCAGGCTCATCAGGAATTCCAGCGCCTTGGCGCTCTCGCCGCTGCTCAGCGCCGGCGGCTCGTAGTTGCGGGCAGACGCCGGCGCCAGCGTCAGCGCGTCGTGCTGCTGCGCCCACAGCGTGAGCTTGCCGTTGACGCGGATCTGCGTGGCAAGCAGCAGCTGCACGGACTTCGCTTCGGCCGCCGCAGCGGCGCTGCGCTGGGCCGCCGGCAACGCGCCGAAGCCCGCCTCTCCCCGCGCGATGGCGCCCATCAGCTCGGTCACCTCCACCTGCGCGTTGTCGTTCATCGTCACGGCGTCGTGGTAGCCGCCCTGCAGCGGCCACACCTGCGGCCAGCCGCCGTTGGGGAACTGCGCGGCCAGCAGATAGGCCACGCCGCGCTGCGCCGCCTGGCGATAGACATCGCCCGCAGCACCCGGGTGCTGCGCAGCCGCCAACGCCAGGAAACGGATCTCGGTGATGGTGGCGTCGTTGTCGATGGTGCCGACATAGCTCCACTTGGCGTCCTGCGCCCGATCGAAGTCGCCCGGCGTCGCCCGCTTGTTGTTGTTGTCGGCCACATAGTCTTGGCCGGGTTGGCGCGGCGCGCGGGCGCGCGGCTGGTTCTTGCCCCAGCCGCCGGCCGGTGTCTGGTAGCTCAAGATGTTGCGCGCCACCAGCAGCGCAGCGTCACTGGCGTACCAGTGCGCAGGCTTGGTCAGCGGCATGCTGCCTTCCGCATGCCCGCCCTCGGGCGGCACCGGCCAGGTCGCCATGCCCTTGCGCTCGGCCGCCAGTGCCGCACGGTCGGCGGCACGTTGAGCATCGGAGCGGGCGAGGTAGGCTGCCCATGCAGCGCGCTCTCCAGCCGGCAGCGCTGCCACACGCTCGGCCGTCAGCGGTTGAGCGGGAGGAATGGTGCCGATCTGAGCGGCATGGACCGTCGACACAATTGCCGACGACGAGAGGGCCAAGGCAAGCAGGGCAAGACGGCTGGCAAGACGGCTCGCAAAGGGCATGGCGGGCAGCGAAGTAGGGATGCCCGGCAATCTACCGGCTGGCACCACCGCGACGACGCTAATCTGTCGCCGCTCACACAGTTGATCGACACATGATTCATTGCGCGCGTTTCCCTTCGCCGTCCTTTGCCGTTCTGACCGGCCTGCTGGCAGCCCTGTTGGCCGTGGCCGGCTGCACCACCCCGTCACCGGCTGCGCCGCCACCTGCCCCCCTCGGCCTGCAGCAGGCCTGGGTGCAGGCGGTGGCCGGCCCCGGCTGGGTGGTGCGCGCGCTGACGGGCGAGGCCTGCCCGACGATGCGCTGGGCCGGCGCCAGCGCCGTCATGCAGGAGCGCAGCGCGCCCGGCGACGAGCCTCAGCCTCCGGGCAAAAAGCAACCGGCCGGCAAGCCGACGAGCTTCACGCTGCGGGCCTGCGAGGCGCCGTTCCCGGCCGACGCAACCAGCGTGCAGGTCGGCGCCATCACGCTGAACGCGCCCAAGGCCGAGCCGCGCCGCATCGTCGTCATCGGCGACACCGGCTGCCGCCTCAAGGCCTCGGGCCGGAACTTCCAGCCCTGCAACGACCCTGCCGGCTGGGCCTTCCCGCGGGTGCTGGCCCGGGCGCTGGTGCTCAAGCCCGACCTCGTCATCCACGTCGGTGACTACCACTACCGCGAAAGCCCCTGCCCGAGCGGCATGGCCGGCTGCGCCCAAAGCCCCTGGGGCTATGGCGACGACACCTGGCAGGCCGACTTCTTCAGGCCGGCCACGGCACTGCTGGCGGCCGCGCCGTGGGTCTTCGTGCGCGGCAACCACGAGGCCTGCTCGCGCGCCGGCCAGGGCTGGCTGCGCTACCTGGATGCCGAGACCGGCCCGGCGCGTGCCTGCGCGCAGGCCGGGCCGGGGTTGAATGACGGCATCAGCGAAGGCGACTTCACCGCGCCTTTCGCCGTGCCGCTGTCGTCGCGCAGCCAGCTCATCGTGTTCGACTCTTCCGAGGTCGGCGACGCCACGCCGCCGGTGGACTCGCCCGCCTGGGCGCGCTGGCGCCAGCAGCTGGATCGCGTCACCGAGCTGGCCAGCCAACGCGCCCAGAGTTTGTTCCTGAGCCACCACCCCAGCCTCGCCTACAGCCCGGGCGCCAGCGGCAAGCCGGGCCCGGCGCGCTCCGGCCTCACGCCGCTGCTGCAGGACGCTTTCGGCGCACGCCTCTTCCCGCCCGGCGTGCAGGCCACCCTGCACGGCCATCTGCACATCCACCAGGTGTTGGGCTTCGCGAGCAACCAGCCGGCCAGTCTCGTCATCGGCAACGGCGGCTCGGCAACTACTGGCCGCATCGACACGCGCGCCGCACTGGCGGCCGAGCCCCTGCCCGGCGCCAGCCTGGAGACCTTCCAGAGCCACGCCGAGTTCGGCTTCACCCTGCTCACCGCCACACCCCAGGGCTGGCTGCTGCGGGCTTTCGACACGCTGGGCCAGCCGCTCACCTCCTGCTCGCTTGCCGGGCAGAAGCTGCGTTGCTGAGCACCCGCTCCATGATTCTCGACAGCGTGTGTGCACAAGGCACGAGACGTAACGCCCGCGTAATCCATCACTGCGACCTCGATTTGAAGGGCTTCTGGCGGGTAAATCGACCTTCGCCTACACACCCCGCCGCTACACTGAACGCACCTGTCAAGCTGTTTTTGACGGGACCACGTTGATGACAGGACTCGCCTTCATGAGCTCCAGATTGAAAGTCGCCGGTTGGGTTGCCCTCGGCGCCGTCGCAGGTGCACTCACCACCATGCAGCTGCAAGCCAACGCGCGCAGTGCCCTGTCCCCCCTGCCCCTGGACGAGATGCAGCAGCTCGCTGCCGTCTTCGGCCTGGTTAAGGCTGAGTACGTCGAGCAGGTCGACGAGAAAAAGCTCATCAACGACGCGATCGGCGGCATGGTGGCCGGGCTGGACCCGCACTCCCAGTTCTTCGACAAGAAGTCCTTCAAGGAATTCCGTGAAGGCACGAGCGGCAAGTTCGTCGGCGTCGGCATCGAGATCGGCATGGAAGACGGCCTGATCAAGATCGTCTCGCCCATCGAAGGCTCACCCGCCTTCCGCGCCGGCCTGAAGAGCGGCGACCTGATCAGCCGCATCGACGACACCGCCGTGCGCGGCCTGTCCATCGATCAAGCCGTCAAGAAGATGCGCGGCGACCCGGCCACCAAGGTCAGCCTCACGATCTACCGCAAGGCCGAGAACCGCAGCTTCCCCATCACCATCGTCCGCGAGGAGATCAAGGTCCAGAGCGTGCGAGCCAAGGTCATGGAGCCCGGCTATGCCTGGCTGCGCGTCAGCCAGTTCCAGGACCGCACCGTCGACGACTTCGCCAAGAAGCTCGAAGAGATCTACAAGCAGGAACCCCACCTGAAGGGCCTGGTGCTGGACCTGCGCAATGACCCGGGCGGCCTGCTCGACGGCGCCGTCGCCGTCTCCGCCGCCTTCCTGCCCAAGGACGTCGAGGTCGTGTCGACCAATGGCCAGATCCCCGAGTCCAAGGCCAGCTACAAGGCCAGCCCCGACGACTACCGCCGCCGCGGCGGTGACGACCCGCTCAAGCGCCTGCCCGCCGCGTTGAAGAATGTGCCGCTGGTGGTGCTGGTGAACGAAGGCTCGGCCAGCGCCAGCGAGATCGTCGCCGGCGCGCTGCAGGATCACCACCGCGCCGTTGTGATGGGCGTGCAGACCTTCGGCAAGGGCTCGGTGCAGACCGTGCGCCAGCTGGGCCCGGACACCGCGATCAAGATCACCACGGCGCGTTACTACACGCCGTCCGGCCGCTCCATCCAGGCCAAGGGCATCGTGCCTGATGTGGCGCTGGACGAAACCGCCGAGGGCAACGTCTTCGCCGCGCTGCGCACCCGCGAAGCCGATCTCGAGAAGCATCTCGCCAACGGCCCCGAGGAAGAGGAAGCCCGCGCCCAGGCCCGCGAAGCGCGCGTCAAGGCCGAGGCCGAGTTCGCCAAGCGCGCCGAGCCGCCCAAGCCGCTGCCCGAGTTCGGCTCGGCCGAAGACTTCCCGCTCGCCCAGGCGCTGAACAAGCTCAAGGGCCAGCCAGTGATTGCCTCGAAGGCGCCGCTGGAGCGCAAGGCTGAGGCCAAGACGGGCGAGTAAGTCGAAGTCGTACTGAGATTTGAGTACGGGCTCCAAGCGGGGCCCGTTTCTTTTGGCGGCTCGGTGGGTTGGGTTGCTTTTGCGTGGAGTCCTTTGCAGCTCGCTGCCGTGTTGCCGGGAGTCCGCCCCGGCGGGCGGGTAACTTTTCTCTGCTGCGCCAGAGCAAAGTCACCAAAAGAGAGGCGCTAAATCCGCACTCCAGCAGCTTGGCGGGTTTGGCACTGGGCCCCGCCCCGAAGCGACCCGCTGCGCTCTCGCTGCTGTCCTTGTCTCTAGCACCATGCATCGCACCGCCGGCCCGCCTAACGCCGGCTGCACGCCGTGCTTACGAGAAAACCTGAAGACAGCGTCGCTCGGGCGACGCGGCATTTGCATTCCTGGTGAGCCCGGCGTGCAGCCGGCGTTAACCGGCGTGAAGGGGCGATG
>NZ_JBDSQX010000198.1:0-7372 GCF_039929605.1 Roseateles sp. | reverse complement strand
TAGGCATTGAGGTCGTTGTCTTCCACCAGCAGCACATGGGTCGCCAAGGCCGTCATGGCAGTTCTTCCAGCTCGATGACGAAGCGTGAGCCACCGTCCTCGGGCGCCTCGTGGCGGAGGCGGCCGTTCATCAGGCCCAGCAACTGTGCGCTCAAGTAAAGCCCCAGGCCAGTGCTCTGCTGCTCGTGGGCGCCGCCGCCTTCGAGCTGGCTGAAGGGCTGGAAGAGCAGGGCGCGCTGCTGCTCGGGCACGCCGGGGCCGTGGTCCCGCACGGCGATGACGAGGCGGTCGCCTGCCAACCCCGCGCTGATCTCGACTTCGCCGTTTTCGGTGAACTTGATCGCGTTGCCGATGAGGTTCAGCAGCACCTGGGCCAGCTTGAGGCGGTCGCCCAGCCACGGCAACGGTGAGGCGGCGGCCAGCTTCAGCGTGAGGCCGCGCGCTTCGGCCAGCGGCCGCAACTGGCCGGCCACGCCGGCGGCCACCTCGGCCACGTCCAGCGGCGCGACGCTGAGCTCCGTGCGGCCGGCTTCGATGCGCGACAGGTCCAGCAGGTCGTTGATGAGGGCGAGCAGGTGGCGGCCGGAGCTGGCCACGAAGCCGAGCTGACGCACCTGCTCCGCGCTGACCGGGCCGCTGAGGCCGCCGCGCAGCAGGTCGGTGAAGCCGAGGATGGCGTTCAGCGGCGTGCGCAGCTCGTGGCTCATGCGCGCCAGGAACTCGGATTTGGCCCGGTCCACGGCCTGCAGCCGGCGGTGCTCGGCCGTCACCAGCTCGGCAGCCTTGCGCTCGGTGATGTCGCGCAGGAAGCCGACGAACAGCGTCTCGCCATCGAGCGCGAAGCGGGCGAAGCGGATCTCCACCGGCAGCTCGCGGCCGTCCGCGTGGAGGGCCAGGGCTTCAACGGCGCGCCAGTCCAGCCGCCTCTTGCCGGTGGCCATATGGCGAGCCAGGCCGGCGATGTGCGGCGCGCGCAATGCCTCGGGCTGCAAGACCGCCAGCGGCTGGCCGACGAGGCTGCCCGGCGCGTGGCCCAGCAGCGTGTGGATGGCCGGGTTGGCCAAGCGGATGCGGCTGTCGACGTCGATGATGACGGCGCCGTCGATGCTGGTCTCCCACAGCGAGCGGAACAGCGCCTCGCTGCGCGCCAAGGCCTGGCTGGCGGCCTCGTCCAGGCGAGCGCGGCGCAACACCAGGCCGGCGGCGGCCAGGCCGAAGAGCAGGGTGCCGACGATCAGCAGGCCGTTCAGCACGGTGCTGGTGAGCCGAGACGCCCGGCCCAGGCTGTCGGAGAAGCGCTGCTCCATCGGCGTCAGCCGCGCGTCCAGCGCCAGCACGCGGGGCTGCAGCGCGGCGCGGTCGGCGGCGGGCAGGGTGCGGGCCTGGTGCGCCAGCGCGGTCAGCTCGGCGATCAACTCGTCGGCCTCGCGCCAGGCGGCGATCGCGTCGGCCACGTGGGGCATGCTGCGGCAGCAGCGGTAGAGCCGGATCATGCCGGGCGCGTCGTCGGCATGGTTGCGCCCGTCAACGAAGCCCTGAGCGGCTTCGGCGTCATGCGCGCTGCTGCGGTCCATCGCCTCGCGGGCGCGCCGGTCGCTGAGCGGCACGGCGATCTCGCGCTCAAAGGCCTGGAACTGCGCCGCGTCGCCGGATTGCAGATACACCAGCAGCGCCAGCGTGGCGCTCTTCTGCGCGCGCGACCACTGGCTCTCACCGGCCACATAGGCCCGCGCCGCCGACAGCGAGGTCACGGCGAACAAGCCCAGCGCCGCCAGCAACGCCGCCATTGCCAACAGCAGCCACGCCGTGTGACGCGCACTGCGCGGCAGCGCGGGAGGCGGGGTGGACGCGGGGGTGAAATTCACCATGGCCGGGTGTGCCTGGTGCCTGCCGGCACGGGGGCTTGTGGGGTTAGGGCATCCTATGCTGCGCCAACCCCGGGAGGAGAGCGCAATGCGACGTGCATTCAAGGTGTTGCTGTGGGTTGTCTTCGGCCCCGTTCTGTTGTTGCTGCTGGTGATCGCCCAACGTCTGGGGCCAGCGCGCCTGGCGGGGCGAGACGGTCCCTGACGCCAAGCTGCTGCCCGTGCCCGCCGGCGACGACTGGAACTGCAACGCCGGCAAGGTCGATTGCATGGCGCGTTAGCGGGCTTCGGCGGTATCGCTGACGGCGCAGCCTCGGCCCAACCCGTGCTCGACCTCGGCCAGCAGCAACGCCGTGCCGGCCGCCGACCGTTCGGTCTGGTGGGCGCGCCGCCGCACCCGGCCTGAATCGCTCGGTGACTCTCCGGTGACTCCCCGGCTACTTCCCGGCGCCCCCGGCCGGCGGCGCCACCTCGAACGTGCCCACCAGCACCTGCTCACCGCTGCCCGACAGGCGCAGCACGACGCGCTGGTCCTTCTGCGCCTCGGTGCCGAAGCCGGTGGCCAGCCACAGCATCAGCGTCGTGTACGGCGACACCAGTTGTTGGCGGTGGCCGAAGAACTGCGCGCGCACCTCGTAGCGCCCCGGCTTGGCCTTGCGCAGCGAGAACTCCTCGGGCCCATAGCCGCCGGTGAAGTCGCGCGTCATGGCGCCGCCCTGGCGGGTCAGGCGGTGGGCGTAGTAGGCCTTCTCGCCGTCGGGGTCGGTCACCCAGAGGTCGATGTCGGTGTTGTCGGCATCCCAGCTCAGCACGGCGCGCAGGTTCAGCGGCAGGTTTTGCCGCAGCCGCGCGTCGACGCGGGTCAGGTCGAGCTTGGGCAGGCGGGCCGCGAGGGCGTTCAGCTCGGCCAGGGCGATCAGATCGATGTCGGCAAAGCGCCCGTCCCAGGAGCCGCTGGCCACGTCCCAGAGCAAGTCCAACGCACGTTGCGGTTGGGTCGGTGCCAGCGCGAGGGCGAGGTCGCGGTGGGACTGGGGTTCGTCCGGCGCCAGCTCGCGCACGCGCTCCAGCAGCGGCACGGCGAGCGTGCCCAGCTCGGCCTGCTGCAGGCGGTAGGCCAGGATGCGCAGGATGTGGCGGTTCTCCAGTTCCATCTCGGCGAGGTTGGACAGCACGCGCACAGCCAGGTCGCGCTGGCCCTTGGCGAAGAAGATCTCGGCCGCGTCGATGAAGAAGGCCGTGCTGGCCAGATAGCCGGGGCGCTCGTCGAGGTAGATCGCGTAGCGGTCGGCGTCGCTGGCCTCACGCAGACGGCGCACATACGCGGCGCCGGGCTCCCAGGCGCGCAGCGCGATGCTGGCGGTGGGGGTGGCGGGGGCGGCGGCGCTGTCTTGCTTGAGGCTCGCGCGCATGCCGGTCACCACCACCGATTCGAGCGCAGGAGCGGCCATGCTGGCCAGCGCTGGCGCTGGCGCAGGCGGTGCCGGTGCCGCCAGCATCGGCGCGGGCCTGGGTGCAGCCCTTGGCGCGGGCACAGGCGAAGGCGCCATGGCAACAGGGCTGGGCGGAGTCGGCATGGCAACAGCGGCAACGGATGGCGCAGGCGGCGGCGCGCTCTTGGGGAAGTCGCGCCCCCACCAGGCCTGGCGTTCGGCAAAGCGCCGCACGAGGCCCTCGATCTGCTGATCGCGGCCGGCCTGCCGCCTAGCGTTGCTCTGGCCCAGGCTCTGCTGGTAGGCCGCGCGCATGGCGGCCGTGGGCGGCACGATCTCGTAGCGCACGTAGTCGGCCAGCTCGTCCAGCACGATGAGCGAGGTCTCGGCGCTCAGCAGCCGGAACTCCTCGCCCAGCCGGCGGATCTGGCTGCGGTTGCGCTGGCGGTCGGCGTCCAGTTCGGCCACGCGCAGTTCCGCCCAGCGCCGCGCGGCCAGGGGCAGGGCGGCTTCGTCGGTCGGGCTCGCCTGCGGTGACGGCTCCGGCGCTTTCAGCTCCAGGCGGCGTTGGCTGCGCTGGCCTTGCGCATTGACCAGCGTCAGCGTGATGCGGGCCTGCGGCGCGGTGAGGCGCGCGGCGATGACGAGGCGGCCGTTCTCGGGGTGGATGGATTCGGCCACCAGTTGCTCCGCGCCCTCGGCGCTCAGGTCCACCAGGCGCAGGCCCGGCCGGGTCAGCGCGGCGAGTGCGGCCGGCGTGTCCAGGCGGGTCAGGTCGATGAGGCGGGCGCCACCGGCCTCGGCGATGCGGCGCAGCCGCGGCAGGTCGGCGCGCTGGGCGGCGTTGATGGTGAACACCGGCCCGGCCGGCGGCGTGGCGCCCAGGTCCGGCCAGGTGGCCAGGCCGTCACTGAACAGCAGGCTCAGCGTGTTGTCACCACTGCGTGCTGCAGCCGAGCCGGCGTACCAGGCGGCCGGGCTGCTGGCGCCGTCGTAGGGCAGCTTCTCCAGCACGCGGCGCAGGGCCAGCCAGTCACCGCCGCGCACGTCGAAGCGCTGTGCCGGCTCGGCAACGTCGCGCGCCACGGTGAGCTGCACGCGCAGGTCGCGCGCCGCCGAGAAGAGCGCTTCCAGCAGCGCGAACTCGCGGGCATGGTCGCGGTTGGCGCCGGAGCCCGAGGCGTCCCAGACGATCTGCACCTCGCGCGGCAGGCGGGCGTCGGCGCGGGTGTCTGCGGCGGCGATCTCGGCGTAGGCATAGGCGCGGCCATCGTGCGCCTGCACGACGACGTCGTCGCCGCCCGCCGCCGCCCAGTTCAGCGCCAGCGGCTCGCGCGGCTGCCAGTCGCGCCGCTGCACGCGCAGCGAGGTCTCTTCACCGCGGCTGAAGTTCTCGGCGCCGGCCAGCGCGCCCGTCGGCTGCAGCCGGGTGCCGCCGCGCAGGTCCACGCGGCCTTCGAACTGCGCGATCGGCTGGCCGAAATCCAGCGGCAGGCGGTACTGCAGCCGGCCTTGCGCGCCGGGGCGCAGCGTCTCGGCCAGTTGCAGCAGCACGCGCCGTTCGCCGTTGGGCGGCACGGGGTAGATGCGCAGCTTGAAGTTGTTGCCGGCGGTGCGTTCCAGCAGCGCCGGGTCGACACGGCGGCGCGAGATGTCGTCGAACACCTGGCGGCCTTTGTCCTTCGGCACGGGCACGGCGCTGACCATCTCGCCGCGCACGTCCAGCGCAAAGCCGACGACGCTCTGCGCCGCGTCCAACGGGAACTCCAGCGTGGCTTCGAGCTGGCGCGGGTTGGGGTTGCGCACGACGATCTCGATGCGCGTCTGCGCCTGCGTGCCGGCCAGCGTGGCCTGGACCTGCACGCGCTGCAGCGTCAGTGGCTGGCTGGCGTCGGGCACGATGAAGCGCGGCATCGGCGGCGTGATCGCCGCAATCGGCGGCAGAGGCTTCTGCAGCGGCTGAGTTGGCGGGCTCTGCGCGAACGCGGCCGAGGCCGTCAGCGTGAGCAGGGCAAGCAGCGAGGCAAGCGTCGGGGCAGAAGGCATGAAGGGTGTCCGGAACGGGCAAGTCAGGCGGGCGCCGACAGTACCTTGCCCAAACCAGCGTCGTCGGCGGCTGCGCCCTGTTCGCCAGCGTGAAGCCGGAAAAAAGGCGCAACCTCTGCTTCTACGGTGGCCGTTGGCAAACGGGGTGAACGAGCTTGCGGGCTCGCAGCGTGACCGGGCCGAAGTCGACAATGGCGCCACCCCCAACGTTGTCGGAAGCGCCACCCATGCTCCTCCCCGAAGACCACCTCGCCGTGCAAGACGCCATCCGCGCCTTCGTGCAGGCCGAGATCGCCCCCCACGCCGCCGCCTGGGACAAGGCCCACCACTTCCCCGCCGAACAGCTCAAGGGCCTGGCCGCCCTGGGCTGCTACGGCGTTGCCGTGCCCACCGAGTGGGACGGCGCTGGGCTGGACTACCTGGCCCTGGCCGTCATCTTGGAGGAGATCGCCGCGGGCGACGGCGGCACGAGCACGGTGGTCAGCGTCAACAACTGCCCGGTCTGCTCCATCCTGATGGGCTTCGGCAACGCCGACCAGAAGGAGCGCTTCCTGAAACCCCTGGCGCGCGGCGACATGCTCGGCGCCTTCTGCCTGACCGAGCCCCACGTCGGCTCCGAGGCCGGCGGCCTGCGCACCACGGCTATTCGAGACGGCGACGGCTACGTGCTGAATGGCGTCAAGCAGTTCATCACCAGCGGCAAGCACGGCGACGTCGCCATCGTCATGGCCGTGACCGACAAGGCCGCCGGCAAGAAGGGCATCAGCGCCTTCGTGGTGCCGACCAGCACGCCCGGCTACACGGTGGCGCGCATCGAGGAGAAGATGGGCCAGCACAGCAGCGACACGGCGCAGATCCTGTTCGAGAACTGCCGCGTGCCGGCCGCCAACCGCCTGGGCGAAGAAGGCCAGGGCCTGAAGATCGCGCTGTCGGGCCTGGAGGGCGGGCGCATCGGCATCGCTTCTCAGGCGGTGGGCATGGCGCGTGCGGCGTTTGAAGCGGCACTGCGCTACAGCCGTGACCGCGTCACCTTCGGCCAGCCCATCTTCAACCACCAGGCCGTGCAGTTCAAACTCGCCGACATGGCCACCCAGATCGAAGCCGCGCGCCAGCTGATCTGGCATGCCGCCAGCCTGAAGGACGCCGGCCGGCCGTGCTTGAAAGAAGCCGCTATGGCCAAGCTCTTCGCCAGCGAGATGGCCGAGCGTGTCTGCTCCGACGCCATCCAGATCCACGGCGGCTACGGCTACCTCAGCGACTTCCCCGTCGAGCGCATCTACCGCGACGTGCGGGTGTGCCAGATCTACGAGGGGACGAGCGAGGTGCAGAAGATATTGATTGGAAGGGCGTTGGCTTAGCCGAGCCTGATCTCTGCGGCCGGCCGCACGTGCCCGAGCCGGGGCATGACGAACTTGAACGAGGCCTGGTGCGGCTCGGTCAGCGGTGCGCTGCACAGGTCCTCGACGATCCACAGCTGGTAGCCGCGCTCCCAGGCCGCGCGAGCCGTGCCCTCCACGCCGATGTGCGTGACCATGCCACCGAGCACCAGCGTCGTGATGCCGCGCCGGCGCAGCTGCAAGTCCAACTCGGTGCCATGGAAGGCATTCCACTGCCGCTTGACGATGGCGAGGTCGCCCGGCTGCATCGGCAGCTCGGCGGGGTCGTCCCACCAGTGCGCCGGCAGGCCGCCGGGCGGCATGGGCGCAGGCTGGTCGGTGGTCTGCCTGAGCAGCTCGCCGAAGTCGCCAGACCAGCCCACCTTCACGCGCACCACCAGGCCGCCGTACTCTCGGACATGCGCCGCCAGTGCGGCGGCGCGCGCCACCACGCCGGCCGCGTCATGCGGTGCGCGGCCGAAACCGAGGATGCCTTGCTGCAGGTCGATGAGGACGAGGGCGGTCTGGGAGGGATTTAGAGGTTATCCGTAAATAGTAAACTCTCGTCCCGAACCGCCATTCACGCGGTGGTTGGGTTAAGGCATGGCGACACGCAAGAGAGTTGAGTCGTGGGTGGTGACCGATGATTTCTG
>NZ_JBDSQX010000197.1:0-4281 GCF_039929605.1 Roseateles sp. | reverse complement strand
GTGCTGCGCAGCACGCGCTGCGACGCTGGCCCGGTCATGGATCTGCCCGGTCTGTTGCCCAGCGCCGGCGCGCTGAGCCCGGTCAAGGCCAGGGTCGAGTTGATCCTGGCCTTGCTGGGAGGCTGATCAGTTGCGGCGACGGGCGCGCAGGCCGACAACACCCAGGCCAGCCAGCAACATCGCGATGCTGGTGGGTTCCGGCACGGCCGAGACGCCCTGGTTGACCAGGTCATTGCCGTCGTAGGCGAAGACGAAGAACTGGTTGTCGTATTGGGTGGCGACCTTGCTGCCATTGGCGGCCACGGCGCCCAGGAAGTCGTTGTCGTTGGCCAGGTAGAGGGTGTGCTTGAGCACGCCGCCAACCATGATGTCTTGGCCGAAGCTGATGCCTTCGAGCTTGGACGGGATCTGAGCGTCCGAGAAGCCCGCGTTGTTCAGCGCGACCTTGATGTCGAGGAACTGGCTGCCGGCGATGGCAACGTCGGGTTGGGTGCGAAGGTCGGCAATGCCACTGACCTCGGTGGCGCCGGTGAGGTCGAGCTTGACCAACTGTTTGACCTTGGCAATTGAGCCAGGCGAGCCGTCGCCCAGGCCCTTGCCGTCGCGCTCGAGCACGAGCAACTCGTGGTCGTTCAGCGCCAGTAGTTCGCTGCTGTTATAGGCCTTGCCGCCCATGACGTTGTTGAACGCGAATTGGCTGACGGCGCCCGAGGCGATGTCGATCTTGACGATGCGGTTGAAGGAGCCGCCATCACCGCCATCCTGGATCAGCGGGCTCTGCATGAAGCCAAACAGCGTCTTGCCATCGGGCGAGATGGCCAGACCTTCCATGCCCTTGTTGGTTACGCGTCCGCTGGAGTTCTTGAACTCGACGTCCTTGCTGGCGCTGAGGTTGCTGATGGCGAAGCTGTTCGGCAGCGAAAAGCTGCGCGTGCGCTGACCGGTGGTGCGGTTGAACTGATAGACGTACGGGCCGTACTCATCGGCAATGAAGACGCTCTTGCCGTCGTTGGAGACGCGGATGCCTTCGGTATCCAGGCGCGCATTGGCCGGGTTGGTGGACAAGCCCTGAGCGAAGTTGTCCGAACGGCCAGAGAAGTAGTAGGTGCCATTGGCCTGCAGGGCGCTGCTGGCCACCAGGCCGGTGGTGGTCGGAGCGACCGCGCCGTAGTTCAGCGCGGTGCTGCTGGAGAGCAGCGTGGTGCTCTTCAGCGTCGGGGTGAGGGTGAAGGGCAGCGCGGCGCCAGCGGCGTTGGCCACCAGGTCCATCTGCAGCGTATGGAAGCGGGGAATGTAGGAGGTGGTGTCGTCTAACGCCGAGTTCCATGCAACCGCATTCGGGCCGCGGTCGGGCAGGGCGAGGAAGGTGTTGCCACCGGCCCAGGCGAAGCCTGAGCCCATGCCACCCAGCAGGCTGGCGGACGCGCCGTTTTCCAGCGTGTAGTTCAGCCCCGACATGTCGCTGAGCGAGCCGCTCAGGCTGCCCGTGGCGATCAGCACAGGTTGCGCAGCTTGGCTGCTGCCGGCAAGCGCCAGCAGGGCCGTGGCAAGGGCTGTGAGAAGGAAATTGGGGTGCATCGCGGGTCTCCGGGTGTGTTTGGAAAACCCGTGATGCTGGCTGGCCGGCATGACGCAGTCGTGACGGATGTCACGAACAGCGCGAGCCGGCGGGGATCAGACGATGGTCAGCGTGACGTCGACGTTGCCGCGCGTGGCGTTCGAGTAGGGGCAGACCTCGTGGGCCGTAGCCACCAGGGCTTCCAGCGCTGCGCGTTCCATGCCCGGCACGGAAATCTTCATGTCGACCTGGATGCCGAAGGCGCCGGGCTTGTTGGCGTGCGGGCCGATGGTGACGTCTGACGTGATGGAGACCTCGGCGGGCAGGCTGATCTTCTGCTTGCCGGCGACGGCCTTCATCGCGCCGATGAAGCAGGCGGAATAGCCGGCAGCGAAGAGCTGCTCGGGGTTGGTACCGGTGGCGCCGTTGCCGCCCAGTTCCTTGGGCGTGGTCAGCGCGAGGTCCAGCACGCCGTCGGACGACTTGGCAGTGCCGGCGCGGCCGCCGGTGGCAGTGGCGGTGGCGGTGTAGAGGGCTTTTTCGATGGCCATGGTGGCTCCTTTGGGGTGGTGGTGGGTGGGGGAAGGAATCAGTCGCCGCTCGCCTTGGCGAATCGGGCGCGCAGCTCGTGCAGACGTTGAGTCAGCGTGACGAGTTCATCCAGCTCGCAGGCACTGGCGCAGGCGAGCTGTTCGGGGATATTCAGAGCCTTGGCGCGCAGTTTGCGGCCGGCCGTTGTCAGGAAGAGGTCGACGCGGCGTTCATCGTCAGTTGCGCGGCAGCGCTCGACGTGGCCCAGCGCCTCCAGGCGCTTGAGCAGCGGCGTCAGCGTGCCGGAGTCGAGCGACAGGCGCTGGCCGAGCGCGGACACGCTCAGGCCATCGGCCTCCCATAGCACCAGCATGACGAGGTACTGTGGATAGGTCAGGCCCAACGGCGCGAGCAGCGGCTTGTAGAGCTTGGTCATGGCCAGCGAGCTGCTGTAGAGCGCAAAGCACAGCTGACGGTCCAGTTGCAGCCATTGCGCGCGCGAGTCGTCGCGGGAGTCGCCAGTGTTGGATGCCTTGCTGCGTGCCATGGCTGATAATGTAGTTGGCAATTTAATTGTGAACAAGTTAAATGGTCATTTACTGCCATCTCTTGCGCGACAGAGGACGGTAGATCGATCTGCGAGGATGCGCCACCCCAATCAATGACGAGGAGAGAGACATGCCGATGGTCGCAATCGTGCTGGCGGCGCTGGTGGCGCTGCTGCACGTGTATTTCCTGGTGCTGGAAATGTTCTTCTGGACCAAGCCGCTGGGCCGCAAGGCCTTCGGGCTGAAGGCCGATTTCGCCGAGCAGAGCAAGACGCTGGCGGCCAACCAGGGGCTCTACAACGGCTTTCTCGCTGCTGGACTGGCCTGGGGCCTGATGCAGGGCGTTGCCGGCGCAGGCAAGCCGTGGCTGGTGTTCTTCCTCGGCTGCGTCATCGTGGCCGGCGTGTACGGCGCGGCCACGGTGTCACGCAAGATCCTGTTCGTGCAGGCGGTGCCGGCCGCGCTGGCGCTGGCAGCCGTGCTGGCGCTCTAGCAGCTCTAGGACAACGCCTCGATCTGCTCGCCCAGCGCCAGCCAACGCGCCTCGTCGGCTTCGAGCTGGTCACTGATCGCCTTCAGCCGCTTGCCCATCTCGGCGATGGCCGATGCAGCCGCGCCTTCGGCGAGCTGGGCTTCCAGCGCCTTGCGCTCCTCGGCCAGCGCGTGCATGCGCTTGTCGATGGCTTCCATCTCCTTGCGCAGCGGCCGCGTCTGCTCGGCGAGCTTGGAGCGCGCCTGGCCTGAGGCCTTGCGGTCCTCCCGCGCGGCGGGCGCAGGCGCCGGTGCCGGGGCAGCGGCTGCAACCACTTTGGCGGCGGGCGCCGCCGCTTGCTTCTTGGCCGCGCGGGCGGCTTCCTTGCTCTGGTCGAGCAGCCAGCGCTGGTAGTCGTCCAGGTCGCCGTCGAAAGGCTTGACCACACCGTCGGCCACCAGCCAGAACTCGTCGCAGACCTCGCGCAGCAGGGCGCGGTCGTGGCTGACCAACATGACCGTGCCCTCGAACTCGTTGAGCGCCATCGACAGCGCCTCGCGGGTGTTCAGGTCCAGGTGGTTGGTGGGCTCGTCCAGCAGCAGCAGGTTGGGGCGCTGCCACACCAGCATCGCGAGCACCAACCGCGCCTTCTCGCCGCCGGACAGGCTACCGACCTGCTGGTTGACCATCTCGCCGGTGAAGCGGAACTGGCCGAGGAAGTCGCGCAGCTCCTGCTCTCTTCCAGCCGGGCCCACTTCGCGGGCCAGCCTCACCATGTGTTCCAGCGGGCCTTCGTCCAGGCGCAGCACGTCCAGCTCCTGCTGGGCGAAGTAGCCGATGGACAGGCCCTTGCCCTGGGTCAGCGTGCCGGCCAGCGCGGGTTGCGTGCCGGCAATCGTCTTGACCAGCGTGGACTTGCCCTGGCCGTTGGCGCCCAGGATGCCGATGCGCTGGCCGGCCAGCACCGAACGGTCGATGTCGCGCACGATGGTGGTGGTGCCGTAGCCGACCGACATCTCGTCGAACATCAGCATCGGGTTGGGCAGGTTGAGCGGCTCGCGGAACTCGAAATTGAAGTCGGCTGACGCGAGCACTGGCGCCAATCGCTCCATGCGCTCCAGCGCTTTCACGCGGCTCTGCGCCTGCTTGGCCTTGCTGGCCTTGGCCTTGAA
>NZ_JBDSQX010000196.1:0-26099 GCF_039929605.1 Roseateles sp. | reverse complement strand
GCATCTGCGTGACGACTTCCTCGACCTCGTTGGGATAGACGTTGAAGCCACTCACCACGATCATGTCCTTCTTGCGGTCGACGATCCGGAAGTAGCCGCGTTCGTCGACCACGCCAATGTCGCCGCTGCGGAAGAACCCGTCGGCGGTCATCACCTTGTCGGTCTCGTCCGGGCGCTGCCAGTAGCCGGCCATGACCTGCGGCCCCCGGATGGCGATCTCACCGGGCTGGCCCATCGGCACTTCGTTGCCGTCATCGTCCAGCAGCTGCAGCTCGGTCAGCGGCATAGGCAGGCCGATGGTGCCGCTGTAGGCGGTGCTGTCGGTCGGGTTGCAGCTGGCCGAGGGCGAGGTCTCGGACAGGCCGTAGCCCTCGACGATGGGGCAGCCGGTCTTCTCCAGCCAGAGCTTGGCCGTGGCTTGCTGCACGGCCATGCCGCCGCCCACCGAGATGACGAGCTTGCTCCAGTCCACCGTGCCGAAATCGGCATGGTTGGCCATGGCCGTGAAGAGGGTGTTGACCGCCGGGAAGCTGTGGAAGCGGTGCTGCGCCAACTCCTTGAACATGGCCGACAGGTCACGCGGGTTGGGCACCAGCACGTTGGCGCCGCCCATGTGCATGGACAGCATCATGTTCGTGTTGAAACCGAAGATGTGATAGATCGGCAGCGCGCAGATGGTGACGACCTGCTCGCCGGCGGGGAGCTTCTTCAAGGCCGGCTGGTACCAGGCCTCGCTTTGCAGGATGTTGGCCACCAGGTTGCGGTGCAGCAGCACGGCGCCCTTGGACACACCCGTAGTACCGCCGGTGTACTGCAGCACGGCGATATCGTCCGGCCCCAGCTTGGGCGCCTTGTAGGTGAGGCTGCGGCCCTTGGCGAGCGCATCGTTGAAACGCACAGCGCCAGGCAGATCGAAGGCCGGCACCATCTTCTTCACCTTGCGCACGACGTAGTTGACGATGCTGCCCTTGAGCATGCCCAGCATGTCGCCCATGGCCGCCAGGATGATGTGCTTGGTCGGCACGTTCTTGATGACCTGCTGCAGCACCGAGGCGAAGTTCTCGATGACGACGATGGCCTTGGCGCCGGAGTCCTTGAGCTGGTGCTCCAGCTCACGCGGCGTGTACAGCGGGTTCACGTTGACGACGACATAACCCGCCCGTAGCACGGCGGCCACGGCCACCGGGTACTGGAAGAGGTTGGGCATCATCAGCGCGACGCGGTCGCCCTTCTCCAGGCCCAGGCTCTGCAGATAGGCCGCGAAAGCCCGCGAGGCTTCGTCGACCTGCGCGAAGCTGACACTCTTGCCCATCATCAGATAGGCCGGCTTGGCGGCGTTCTTCTTGAACGAGGTGTCGAGCAGGTCGACCAGGCTGGGGTAGAGCGAGACGTTGATCTCGCGCGGCACCTCAGCCGGGTATTGCTTCAGCCAGATGGGCTCCATGGCTTGTCTCCTTCATTCTTGATTGGCGCCGATTCTGACCGAAGGCTGACAGCGCGAGGGTCAGGGGATTCGATAGCGCATCAACGCAGCCCCAGGTCCAATTGCTGCGTGATGTTCGGGCCCTGGCGTTGAAGGATTGTCAGGAGGCCGCCGGCGCCTGGAAGGCGCTGCCGGTGACCTGCGGCGCGGCCGCGTCAGCCAGCGAGGCATCGACGGCTTCGCGGTGAAAAAGGTCCAGATAGGGCTGGTAGCGCCACTGGCGATTGCGGCCGTAGCCAGTGACCTCGCGCAGCCAGCCGCGCGATTCAAAGTCGGTGAGCAGCTTAAGGGCCGTGGGGAAGCTGCACTGCAACCACTCGGCGGCGCGCGGGGCGGACACGCTGGGCTGCATCAGCAGCCGGGCCAGCAAGGCCAGAGCCCGTGCGTTGCGCGCCACGGCGGCACGGTGAGCGTCACGCATCTGCACGATGTGGCGCGCCGTCTGTGTGGCGGCCCGGGCCGTCTGGCTGACGCCTCGCAGGAAGAACGCCACCCACGGCTCCCAATGGCCCTGGCTTCGGATGGCAGTGAGCCGGTCGTAGTACTCCGCACGATGCGTCTTCAGGAACAGGGACAGGTAAAGCAATGGCCGGGCCAGCGCCCCTTCGGCACAGAGTAGCAACGTGATAAGCAGGCGGCCAACCCGGCCATTGCCGTCGAGAAAAGGGTGGATGGTTTCGAACTGGGCATGCACGAGGGCGCAGCGCACCAGCAACGGCATGCTGGCCCGGCTGTCGTGCATGAAGCGCTCCAACTGGCCCAGCGCAGGCATCAGCTCGTGAGGCGGTGGCGGGATGAAGGCGGAAGTGCGCAGGCTGCTGCCGGAGCCGCCAATCCAGTTCTGGCTGGTGCGGAATTCGCCGGGTGATTTGTCGCCGCCGCGCACGCCCTGCATGAGCTCGGCGTGAATCTCGCGCAAAAGTCGCAGGCGACAGCGGCAGCTCGGCAAGACGCGCCAAGCCACGGGTCATGGCGCGAACGTAGTTGACGACCTCCTCAACATCCTTGGGCGTGTCGGCCTCCATGGTGTCGGTCTCGAAAGCCAGCACGAACAAGACGCCCAACAACGTCGCCTTATCAAAGCGCCGGCTACTCCACCGCCTTCAGCATGTCCTCCACCACCTTCTTGGCGTCGCCGAAAACCATCATGGTCTTGTCCATGTAGAACAGCTCGTTGTCCAGGCCCGCGTAGCCCGCCGCCATGGAGCGCTTGTTGACGATGATCGTCTTGGCCTTGTAGGCCTCCAGGATGGGCATGCCGTAGATGGCACTGCCCTTCACGTGCGCGGCGGGGTTCACCACGTCGTTGGCGCCCAGGATGATGGCCACGTCGACCTGGCCGAACTCGCCGTTGATGTCTTCCATCTCGAAGACCTGGTCATACGGCACCTCGGCCTCGGCCAGCAGCACGTTCATGTGGCCCGGCATGCGGCCGGCCACCGGGTGGATGGCGTACTTGACGCTGATACCCTTCTCGGTGAGCTTGGCAGCCAGTTCCTTCACCGCATGCTGGGCGCGCGCCACGGCCAGGCCGTAGCCCGGCACGATGACGACGCTCTCGGCGTTGCCGAGCACGAAGGCGGCGTCGTCGGCGCTGCCGCTCTTGACCGGGCGAGCCTTGCCGTCACCGGCGGCGGCTGTGGTGGCCTCGCCGCCGAAGCCGCCCAGGATGACGTTGAAGAACGAGCGGTTCATCGCCTTGCACATGATGTAGCTCAGGATGGCGCCCGAGCTGCCGACCAGACTGCCGGCAATGATCAGCATCGGGTTGTTCAACGAGAAGCCGATGCCGGCCGCAGCCCAGCCCGAATAGCTGTTGAGCATGCTCACCACCACCGGCATGTCGGCGCCGCCGATGGGGATGATCAGCAGCACGCCGAGCACGAAGCCGAGGGCGACGATCAGCCCAAAGTCGATGGGCGACTGCGAATGCCAGAAGCCGAACACGAAGAAGGCCGACGCGAGGCCGAGCACCGCGTTCAACGCGTGCTGGCCCTTGAACGTGACCGGCGCGCCCTGGAAGAGACGGAACTTGCTGCCGCCCGACAGCTTGCCCCAGGCGATGACCGAACCGGTGAAGGTGATGGCGCCGATGAAGGCGCCCAGGGCCAGTTCGATGCGGTTGCCGCCCGGGATGGGCGCCAGCGTGCGCGCCGCCACGCCGTCTTCCGGCGGGATGGCGGCCAGCGCGGCGTCCAGTGCCGGCGTGATGCCGAAGGCCGCCGGCTCGGCCACCGCAGCGACGGCGATGGCCACCGCCGCCAGGCCGATCATGCTGTGGAAAAACGCGACCAGCTCGGGCATCTTGGTCATCTCGACCGTCTTGGCCCGCCAGGCACCGTAGCCGCCGCCGACGACTAGGCCCAGCAGCACCCACGACATGCCCATGAGGCCGGCGCCGGAGCCCGCGAGCTTGACGATGAGGGCCGCCGTCGTCAGCACGGCGATGGCCATGCCGACCATGCCGAAGAGGTTGCCGCGGATGGAGGTCGTCGGGTGCGACAGGCCCTTGAGCGCCTGGATGAAGCAGACGCTGGCAATGAGGTAGAGCAGTGTGACAAGGTTCAGGCTCATTTCTTCACCTCCGACTTCTTTTCCTTCTTCTTGAACATCTCCAGCATGCGCCGCGTGACAAGGAAGCCGCCAAAGATGTTCACCGCCGCCAGCGCCACGGCCAGCACGCCCATGACCTTGGCGAAGGGCGTCTCGGTCAGCGCCGCGGCCATCATGGCGCCGACGATGACGATGGCCGAGATGGCGTTCGTGACGGCCATCAGCGGCGTGTGCAGTGCGGGCGTCACCGTCCAGACAACGTGGTAGCCCACGTAGATGGCCAGCACGAAGATGATGAGATTGATGATGGTGTGGTCAACGATTTCCATGGTCATGCCCTCGTGACTTGGCCGTCTTGCGTGACGCGGCAGGCCGCGACGATGTCGTCATCCAGCGGCACGTTGAAGGTGCCCTCCTTGGTGATGACGAGCTTCAGGAAATCGAGCACGTTGCGGGCATAGAGCGCCGACGCATCGGCGGCGACCAGCCCCGGCAGGTTGGTCTCGCCGACGATGATGACGCCGTGCTTGATGACCGTCTTGCCGGCCTCCGTCAGCGGGCAGTTGCCACCGGCGGGTGCAGCGATGTCCACGAGCACCGAGCCGGGCTTCATGGCCTTCACCATCTCTTCGGTGACCAGCACCGGCGGCGCGCGGCCGGGGATCAACGCCGTCGTGATGACGATGTCTGCCGCCGCCACGCGCTTGGCGACCTCGGCCTTCTGCCGGTCCAGCCAGCTCTGCGGCATGGGCCGCGCGTAGCCGCCGACGCCTTCAGCCGCCTCCTTCTCTTCGGCCGTCTCGTAGGGCACGTCGATGAACTTGCCGCCCAAGGACTCGACTTGCTCCTTCACGCTCGGCCGCACGTCGCTGGCCTCGATGACGGCGCCCAGCCGCTTGGCCGTCGCAATCGCCTGCAGGCCTGCCACGCCGACGCCGAGGATGACGACGCGCGCCGCCTTCACGGTGCCGGCCGCCGTCATCAGCATGGGGAAGAAGCGCTGGTATTTGTCGGCCGCGATCATGACGGCCTTGTAGCCGGCGATGTTGGCCTGGCTGCTCAGCACGTCCATGCTCTGCGCCCGTGTCGTGCGCGGCGCGGCTTCGAGCGCAAAGCTCGTCAGGCCGGCCGCAGCCATCGCCGTCAGGCCCTCGCGGTCGAAGGGGTTGAGCATGCCGACCAGCGCCGCGCCGGGCTTCATCAGCGCCAGCTCGTCGGCGCCGGGTGCGCGCACCTTCAGCACCAGTTCGCTGGCGAGTGCCGTGGCCTGGTCGACGATCTCGCAACCGACCGCCTCGTAGGCCGCATCGGTGACGCTGGCCGTGACACCGGCGCCGCTTTCGACGCGAAGCACATGGCCTGCGGCCTTCAACTTCTTGGCCGTTTCTGGGGTGACGGCGACACGGGTCTCGCCGGCCGCGCGTTCGCGCGGGATGCCAATCTGCATGGATCTCCTCCGGGGGGCAGGGGTTGCGTGGCAGCTTACACAATGCCCGGGTCCGCCCGGAGCGGGAATGCGAGAGGAAGCAGCATGGTTGCCACAGACAGGTTTCGTCCCAGCGTCACGGTCGCGGCGGTCATCGAGCGCGCCGGGCGCTACCTGCTCGTCGAGGAAGAAACGCCCGAAGGCCTGATGCTGAACAACCCGGCTGGCCACCTGGAGCTGGGCGAAGGCCCGATTGAGGCCGTCGTGCGCGAGGCGCTGGAGGAGACGGCACGGGTCTTCGTGCCGGAGGCTTTTCTGGGCGTGTACCTCGCCCGCTTCCTGCGGCCGGCACGTTTAGAGGATGTGACCTATGTGCGGCTGGCGTTCAGCGGTTCGGTGGGTGAAGAGATCGCCGGGCGCACGTTGGACGAGGGCATTCGCCGCACGCTGTGGCTGAGCGAGGCCGAGCTGGCCGCCTCTGTCAACCGCCTGCGCAGCCCGCTGGTGCTGCAGTGCGTGCAGGACCACGCGGCCGGGCGGCGGCTGCCGCTGGAGGCGGTGTTCGCGCATGCGTCGCTTCAGTCGCCACTGGTGAAAGGCTGAGCCATGGTGGACTTCATCCAGGTCTCCGACGGCGCGCTGAGCGGCGAGGCCTGCAGAGCCCTGTTCCGCAAAACCTGATCTGCCGTTCGCTGACGCCGACCTGCACCGCTGAGAAACAGCGCCCATGAGACCCGCCGCCGTACTGCTCGCCCTGTCGTTCGCATGCGCCGCCTGCGGGGCGGTCGAAACCACACGCCCCGTCGACGTCGAGCCGGGCACGCCTTTCGCGCTGCATGCCGGCGAAACCGCTCGGTTGAGTGGCCGGGCACTGCTGGTCGGATTCGAGGGCGTAGAGGCCGATTCCCGCTGCCCCCGGGGCGAGCAATGCATCGTGGCCGGCAGCGCTGTCGTGCGGGTCTGGTGGCAATGGCATGGTCAGCCCAGGGAGCGGCGTGAACTCCATTCCGCCATGGGCGGGCTGCAGGCAGCGCGTATCGGCGATTTCGATCTGACGCTGACGGCCATCGAGCCGCCTCCGGTCGCTGGCAAGCCGATCGACAAATCGACTTACGTCGCCACGTTCCTGTTGGGCCGCAGCACGCCTGGCGACGCGGATCGCTAACTCGACGGTCCCAGCGCAGTGCCTGCATTTCGCCGCAGCGGCGCTGGCTGGACATCGATCGCCCCCTGCCTGGGTGGGGTGACCTTCCCGATTTTTGTGGGTACCGGGGTGACACCGGGCATGGAACCATCGACCGCGCCTCCCCCGCATGAATTCACCCACTCTGGAACCCGAATGAAGCCCATCCCGCAACTCCTTTCGGCATTCACCATTGCCGCCTTGTCGTTCGCCGCGTCCGCAAACTCCACGACCTACGACTCTTCAGCGGCATTCCTCGCGCAGCTGACGCCAGGCGGCTACACCGAGAACTTCAACGGCCTCGATGCCACGCCGCCCGCCGCCTTCAGCAACGGCATCTACTCGTACACCATCTCCGCCCCAAGCGACATCTACGGTTCAGGCGAGTTCCTGGGCACCAGCCAGATCGATGAAGCGCTGACCATCAGCTTCACCAGCGGCAACGTGAGGGCGGTCGGCGGGAACTTCTTCACCACCAACATTTCCGACAGCTTCCAGGCCGTTTCGGTCACGCTCCTGCTGAGCGACGGCACCACCAAGACCTTCACGCCCGCCACGCTGTCGGACAGCTATCGCGGCTTCGTGGCTGACACCGTCATCACCAGCCTCGTCATCAGCCGCCCCGGCCCGTCGCTTTACGCCGGCGTGGACAACCTGACCGTGGGAACGGTCGCCACCGCAGTCCCGGAACCGCAGCCGGCGAGCCTGGCGCTGGCTGGCCTCGCGGTCGTCGGCCTGATGGCCGCGCGCCGCCGCGCTGCGGGGCGTGTATGACCCGCCGTTCGTTGTGCCTTTCCTCGCTGGCCCTGTCGATGGGCCTGGCCTTTGCTGCCCAGGCCCAGGAGCGCCCCGGCCTGTCGGGCCAGAGCGAAGCCCTGGCCCGCATGGCCGCCGACACCGGCATCACGCCTGCCGTGGTTCTGCATGACAGCACGGGGGCTGCCCGCTTCGTGCGGCTGCCACGCAGCGACGCTACGGCCAGGATGGCCGCGCAAGGCCGCAGCCGGCCCATGACGGACGCCCTGCGGCATGACGGTTCGGTGCAGTTCCTGCGGGCCTATGGTGGCCTCTTCGGCATCCGCAGCGTCGACGAGGAAATCGGCCCGGGCCGCATCACCAAGGATCGCCAGGGCGGCACGCACATCAGCCACAAGCAGTTCTACCGCGGGCTGCCGGTGTTCGGCGCCGAGCTGAAGACCCACTACGACGCGGCCGACAACCTGGTGGTGGCCAACGGCACCTTCGTGCCTGGCATCACCGTCGACCCCAAGCCCGATCGATCAGCCGAAGAAGCCGGCAAGCTCGCGGTCGCGCGCATCGCCGCCAGCCTGGGCCGCCCTGCCAAGCTGGCGGCCGCCAAGCCGACGCTGATGATCTACCGCGCCGGCCTGGCGCAGGGCATCGAAGGCGCCAACCACCTGGCCTGGGAAGTCGTCGTCGGCAACGGCGTGGACGTGCGCGACTTCGTCTACGTCGATGCCCACACCGGCAAGGTGATCGACAAGATCAGCGGCATCCACGACGCCAAGCACCGCCGCGCCTACAACGGCCAGGGTGCCACGGCGCCCGGGCCCAACTACCCGGCCGCGCCGTTCTGGGTGGAAGGCCAGGCCTTTCCGACCGGCACGACGGAGGCGGACAACATGATCGCCGCGTCCTCCGAGATCTACGACCTGTTCAAGAACGCCTTCGGTCGCGACTCCTTCGACGGCCAGGGCGCGACGATGGATTCGGTCTTCAACCGCGGCAATGCCTGCCCGAATGCGTCGTGGAACGGCACGTTCATCTCGTTCTGCCCAGGCCTCACGACCGACGACATCACGGCTCACGAATGGGGCCATGCCTACACGGAGTACACCCACGGCCTGATCTACGCCTGGCAACCCGGCGCGCTGAACGAGGCCTACTCCGACATCTGGGGTGAAACGGTCGACCGCATCAACGGCCGCGGCGGTGACACGCCCGACGCGTTGCGCACCCCCGGCGCCTGCACCACGTCGACGCCCACCCTACCCACGATCAACATCACTGCGCCGGCCTCAATCGCCGGCGTGAAAAGTAGCGGTACGGCCACCTTCGGCCCGCAGACTTTCTCCGTCGCCAGCACCGTGGTGGTGGTGAACGACGGCGCAGGCACTGCCAGCGACGGCTGCGAAACGCCGTTCGTCAACGCGGCCGCTGTCAGCGGCAAGATTGCCTACGTGGACCGCGGTGCCTGCAGCTTCGCGGTCAAGACCAAGAACGCCCAGTTGAACGGCGCCATCGGCGTCATCATCGGCAACAACGCGGCGGGCACCGCCGCACCCGCCATGAGCGGCGCAGACGCCACCATCACCATCCCCGCGCTGTCGCTGAACCAGGGCGATGGGACGGCGATCAAGGCGCTGACGGGCGTGAGCACCATCACCGCCTCGATGTTCCGGGGCGGCAAAGGTTCCGACAGTTCGGTCCGCTGGCTGCTGGGCGAGGATTCCACTGCAAACGGTTCGGCCGGCGCACTGCGCGACATGTACACCCCCACCTGCTACGGCAACCCGGGCAAGGTGAGCGACGGGCAGTACAGCTGCGGGCCCAACAGCGACGCCGGCGACTCCGGCGGCGTGCACACCAACTCCGGCGTGGCCAACCACGGCTACGCGCTGCTCGTCGACGGCGGCAGCTACAACGGCCAGAACATCAGCGCGATAGGGTTGACCAAGGCGGCGCATCTCTACTTCCGCGCCCAGAGCGTCTACCAGAGCCCGGCCAGCAACTTCGCCGACCACGCGGACGCGCTGGAGCAGTCCTGCCGCGACCTGACCGGCCAACCGCTGGCCGACTTGAAGACGGGCGCGATCTGGGGCGACCTCATCACCGCCAGCGACTGCGCGCAGGTGGCCAAGATGGCGCTTGCCGTGGAACTGCGCACGCCGCCCAGCCAGTGCAACTTCCAACCGCTGCTGGCCAAGTCGCCGCCGGCGCTGTGCCCCACCGGCGCAGCGGCTGCCGTGCTAACGGACGGCTTCGACGGCGGCAAGCGCGGCGGCGTGAAGTGGCTGGTCACCCACGTCGGCGCCACCGGCGACTTCACCGCGCGGGACTGGGGCGTCGTCACCAACCTGCCGGGCAAACGCGCCGGCTATGCCATCTACGCCGCTGACACCAACGCAGGCACCTGTCAGCCCGGCGGAGATCAGACCGGCCTGCAACGGCTGGAGAGCCCCGAGATCATGATGCCGGCCGACGCGACCGCGCCGCGGTTGACTTTCGATCACTGGGTCTCGACCGAAGCGAGCGTCGATGGCGGCAACGTCAAGATCAGCGTGAACGGCGGTGGCTGGCAGCTCGTCAAGGCGGCCGACTTCATCTACAACGCCTACAACACCACGCTCGCCACGGCTGCCGTCGGCAATACCAACCCGCTGGCCGGCGAGCCCGCCTTCACCGGCGGCGACGGCGGTTCGGTCACCGGCTCCTGGGGTCGTTCGATCGTGAACCTCTCTCCCTACGCCCGCCCGGGAGACAAGGTCAAGCTCCGCTTCGAGCTGGGCAACGATGGCTGTGGCGGCGCCGTGGGCTGGTATCTGGACGACGTGATGGTCTACCGCTGCACGCCGTGAGCGTCGGTTGAGCGGGCGTTGCCCGGCAGCAAAGGGGTAAAGGGGTAAAGGGGCAAAGGGGTAAAGGGGGCGCTGTAACGAGCGCCCCATTTTTCCGCCGGCCGCAGACCCGTAAAGCCGGCGCCACCGCGGTTCAATCCCCGTTTGGGACAATTGCGCCGATGAGTTCCTCCAAGAAACAACGAGTGGTCGTCGGCCTGTCCGGCGGCGTCGACTCGGCCGTGACCGCCCACCTGCTGAAGCGACAAGGCCACGAGGTCATCGGCATCTTCATGAAGAACTGGGAAGACGATGACGACGACGAGTACTGCTCGACGCGCCAGGACTTCCTGGACGCCGCCTCGGTGGCCGACGTGCTGGGCATCGACCTCGAGCATGTCAACTTCGCGGCGGAGTACAAGGACCGCGTCTTCGAGAGCTTCCTGCGCGAGTACCAGGCCGGCCGCACGCCTAACCCCGATGTGCTGTGCAACGCCGAAATCAAGTTCAAGGCCTTTCTCGACCACGCGATGCGTCTGGGCGCCGAGAAAATTGCGACCGGGCATTACGCCCGTGTGCGTGAAGTCGATAGCGAGTTTCAACTGCTGAAGGGGCTGGACCCGCTGAAGGACCAGAGCTACTTCCTGCACCGCCTCAGCCAGGCGCAGCTGAGCAAGACGCTGTTCCCCGTCGGTGACCTGCCCAAGACCGAGGTGCGCCGCATCGCCGCCGAGATCGCGCTGCCGAATGCGAAGAAGAAGGACTCGACCGGCATCTGCTTCATCGGCGAGCGGCCGTTCCGCGAGTTCCTGAACAAATACCTGTCGCACCAGCCCGGGCCGATCAAGGACGAGCGCGGCCGCAAGCTGGGTGAGCACGTCGGCCTGAGTTTCTACACGCTGGGCCAGCGCCAGGGTCTGGGCATCGGCGGTGTTAAGGAGAAGGGTTCGCAGGGATCGGCGGCGACGCCCGGCCAGGCGTCGAAGGGCGGGGGCCATCACGAGCCCTGGTTCGTCGCGGCCAAGGACATCGCCAGCAACACCCTCATCGCCGTGCAAGGCCACAACCACCCGCTGCTGCTGAGCCCCGCGCTCGTGGCCGACGACCTGAGCTGGGTCGCCGGCCGTGCGCCCGCCGTGGCAGAAGCTGCCGCCAAGACGCGCTACCGCCAGGCGGACGCGCCCTGCAGCGTCGGCTTCGACGCGGCCGGCCGGCTGACGCTGCGCTTCCCCGACCCGCAATGGGCCGTGACGCCGGGGCAGAGCGCCGTGGTCTACGACGGCGACGTGTGCCTGGGCGGCGGCGTCATCTCAGCGGCGTTGTCTGAATGACGAGATTCGACCGCTTGCTTGCGCGGCTCGCCGAGCCCGGCACCGTGCTGCGGCTGGCGGCGCTGGTGGTCTGCGCGATGGAGCTGGTCAGCGCCGGCTCCGCGCTGCTGGGCGTGCGCACCGAGCCCTACGACGGCCTGGCCGCCTGGGTCTGGCGCCAGCTCGGCGGCGACGTCAACGACCGCGGCCTGGTGGTCGTCTGCGTGCTGCTGCTGGTGGCCTTCGTCGCGCTGATCTTCCGGCTGGCGCGCCTGGGCCAGACCGCCCTGCCGGTGAACCAGCGCCTGGCACGGCTGCTGCTGGTGGACCTGCTGGCCTTCGGCGTCACGCCCGGCCTGCCCTTCCTCGTCACGGCGCTGGGCGCCGTGGTGCTGCCGGCGCGGCTGGCGCTGGGCTTCGCGGCGGCCCAGGTGCTGCTGAACACCGGCATCTACGTCTTCGCGTCCACCACCGCCTGGCTGGACCAGTTCGGCATGCTGTTCGCCATGCTGGCCCTGCACGGCCTGGCCTTCGGCCTGGGGCGCATGGCGGCGGCCGAGGCCGAAAAGCGCCGCTGGCTGCAGGCGGTGCTGGCCGAGCAGCTCTCCGGCGAACACTTGCTGGCCGAGCAGATGCGCTACAACGAACGCATGCAGATCGCCCGCGAGCTGCACGACCTGATGGGCCACCACCTGACGGCGCTGAACTTGCAGCTGCAGCTGGGCGGCGCGCTGCTGGCGCGGGCAGACAGCGGCGGCGCGGGCCAGGCGCTGGGCCGGGCGCAGGGCGTGGCGGCGCAGCTGCTGGCGGATGTGCGCGAGTCCGTGTCGCAGCAGCGCAGCTCGCAGCGCATCGACCTGTCGGCCGCGCTGCAGGCGCTGGCCGAGGGCATCGCCAGCACGCGCATCGAGCTGGCCCTGGACGACGCCACGCGCGACCTCGGCCCCCGCGCGGCGCATGCGCTGCTGCGCTGCGTGCAGGAGGGGGTGACCAACAGCGTGCGCCATGCCGGCGCGCGCCGCGTGCAGGTCGAACTGCGCGGCGATGGGGATGAAGTTGCGGTCAGCATCGACGATGATGGACGGGGTGCGCCGGGCTGGCACGGGGGCCGGATAGACGGCCAGATCAAGGGCTTTGGCAATGGCCTCTCCGGCATGGCCGAGCGCATGGCCGAACTGGGCGGGCAGATGCGCGTGACGCGCACGAGCCCTGGGTTTCGAATCGAGCTGAGATGTCCGCGATGGGTGTGATCAAGATCCTGCTGGTCGAGGACCAGCAACTGGTGCGTGAAGGCCTCAAAGGGCTGCTCGCGCTGCACGACGATGAACTGCTGGTTGTCGGCGAGGCCAGCGACGGCGCTCAGGCGCTGGAGTGGCTGTCCGCCGCCTCGGCCGAGAACATGCCCGACGTCATCCTGTCCGACATGCGCATGCCGCGGCTGGACGGCGTTGGCCTCATCCGCGCGCTGGCCGCACGGGCGCTGCGCCTGCCGGTCATCCTGCTGACGACCTTCGACGACACCGTCGCCTTCGACGAGGCCACGCGCGCCGGCGCCAAGGGCTTTTTGCTCAAGGCCATCAGCACCGAGACGCTGCTGCAGGCGCTGCGCGACGTGCACGGCGGCGGTACCGCGCTGCGGCCGTCGCTCACCACGCGCATGGAGGCCCGGGGCGGCGAACGCTCCTTCACAGCGGCCGACCATCCTGACCCGCTGTCGCCCAAAGAGCTGCAGGTGCTGCGCCTGGTGGCCAGCGGCCGCAGCAACACCGAGATCGCCAGCCTGCTGGGCAACAGCGAAGGCGTCATCAAGAACCACTGCTCGGCCATCTTCTCCAAGATGGGCGTGCGTGACCGCACGCAGGCGGTGCTCAGGGCGATTGATCTGGGCTGGATCTGACCGCAGTCCTGCTTGCCGGTGCTGCCAGCTGAAGCACCCAGTAGCGCTGCAGCTTTCCGCGGCCTGTCACGCAGGCCAAGCCGAACTCCTCGAAGTCGGCCGCCATCAGGTTCTCGCAATGCGCCGGGCTGGCCAGCCACAGCGCCAAAGCCTCCTCCAGCGTCTCCGGGCCGCCGGCCAGGTTCTCGCCCGACACGCGCATCGCATAGCCGGCCTCGCGCAGCCGCGTGCGCAGCGTGGCGCCGCTGGCGCTGATGTGATCCAGCCGGTCGCGCGCGGCCAGCTCCTGCGCGTAGCGACGGGCCGATGCCTCCAGCGTCGCCTGCCAACGCAGCACGGGCACGGCGGGCCACGGGCGTTCGCCGCAGCGCTGGGCCTGGGCACGCAGCGCGCTCAGCGCGCGCGCAGCCAGCTCGGCGTCGGGCTGGCAATCGGCGGCCAGCACGGCGGGCGCCACACCCACCAGGCTGAGCAATAGAGACGGCCACACACGCATGGAAGCATCCTAGTTGTTGCCAAGCGGGCCTGGCCGGCACAGGATCACGGCATGAAACTTCACCGCCTCCTCGCCAGCACCTTCACCTGCATCGCCATCACCAGTTGCGCGCAGACGCCGCCCGCTGCCGATGAAGCCGAATCTGCACGGCTCGCCAGGGAACTGCGCACGCTCATCGGCCCAGCCAACTGCAGTGCCGACACGCAATGCCGCACGGTGCCGGTTGGCGCCAAGGCCTGCGGTGGGCCGGCGGGGTACTGGGCCTGGTCCACCAACGGCATTGACGAGGCGCGCGTGGCCGACCTTGCCACCCGCCAGTCGGCGGCTCATCGTCGCGAAATCGCGGCCAGCGGCATGCAATCCAACTGCGCCATCACGGTTGACCCGGGCGCGGCCTGCGTCACGGGACGCTGTCAGCTGGCAACCCCGGCCAGCGCGCGCTGAAGATGCGTTGAGGACGTAAAAAAGCCGCAGGCTTCGCAGCCTGCGGCTTGGTCTGAACGCCGGCAGCCGAAACGGCCGGGCTCATGAACCGGCTTACTGAGCCGCTTCGGCAGCCACCTTGGAGCTGATGGTGACCGGCTCGTTCTGGACCGGCACGCTGCCATCCGTCGACACGCGCAGCACGGTCGTGGACTGCGGAGTACCGGACAGGTCGGTCAGCTGGAAGCCACCGACGTAACGCTTGCCCGTGACCAGACCGGACCAGGTCGCGCCCACTGTGGCGGTGCTGCCAGCGTAGACCGCCGCAGGCGTTGCAACCCTCAGCGTGCCGCCATCGCCTGGGTTGACGATCCAGCTCGACAGCTTGTGCGACATCGTCTCGCCACCGCCCCAGGCCGTCACGCAGACCTTGTAGTTGCCGCCAGCTGGTGCCGTGACCTGCACGGCCTCGTTGGACCCGTCGGTGCCCGAGTACACGCTGGTGGTGTTGTTGGGGTACAGCAGCATCATGTCGTTGTCATCACCCGCAGCACCCACGTCGGCACTGCGTAGCGCGAAGCGCGCCACGATGGCACCAGCAGGAATGCTGAAGTTGTAGACCTTGGTACTTGCTGTCGTAACGCCCGCCTGGCAGGCCGCCTTGAGCTGGGCGGAACTGAGCTCGGCGGGTGACAGAGTGACGACGTCACCCATCGTCACGTCCTTGAAGCCGCCGACCTTGGAGCCCATACGGCCGGCGAAGCCGGTGCGAACCGTCATCAGGCGTGTGCCCGAAGTCGTGGTTGCCGTGGCTTCAGCCGGTGCCGTGATCGCCTTGCCCACCTTGGCCTGGATCGGCGAACGCACGTTGTGCGTGCCGTCGTTCCAAACGAGCTGGCCATAGTTCCACACGCCTTCAACGGCGGTCGTGGCGGTCAGCTTGACGGTGAACGAACCCGACGCACCCGGCGCCAGGTTCAGCGTGAGCGGCGTCACGACGGTCGTGAAGCCCGGCACGCTGGCGGTGGCGGTGTAGGTGGCCGCTGCGGTGCCGACGTTGGTGACGGTCCGCGGGACGGTGACGCTGCCGACGACCGTGCCGACCGTGATCGACGGCAGGTTCAGTTCGTAGGTTTCGTTCAGCGTGCCGATGGTCGTGCAGTCGGAAGCAGGCAGCACGGCCGGCTTGTTCACCTTGCACTGGTACTTGACCCAGTCGTTCTTGCCGGCGTTGTAGACCAGGCCCGGATCGGTCGCCTTGTTCGGATCGATGTGGCCCGCGCCTTGCGACCAGGGCAGCTGGCCGTTTGACAGGCCGGAGAGGCCGTCATTCAGCGTGCTGTAGGCAGTCGTCATCAGCGCCGACTTGATGGCAGCAGGGCTCCAGGTCGGGTGCGCTTGCTTGAGCAGCAGCGCGACCCCAGCTACGTGCGGGCTGGACATCGACGTGCCTTGGTAGGACGCCCACTCTGGCCCCGGAACCAGCGTGCCGGCGGCGACGGCGTCACGGTCGGCCTGGCTCAAGGCCGGGCTCACTTGCGCGATCACGTCCACGCCAGGTGCGGTCAGGTCGGGCTTCAGAACGTTGCTGTCGCCGCCGTTGGGGCCGCGCGACGAGAAGTTGGCCATGATCGGCGCCGGGGCGGTGCCCAGGTAGAACTTGCCGATGCTGGCGGTAGCGCTGGCGCCGGTGGCCAGGGCGTAGGCCTTGACCGCGTTGCCGTCGGCGGTCGAAACGTGCACGGTCGGGACCGAATGGGCTTCGGCAACCAGGCCGCCGCCGTTGTCGGCCAGGATCATGCCGACGCCACCGGCGTTTGCCACGGCCAGGCTCTTGTCGACGCGGGCGTTGTTGCCGCGCGTGCAGATGACGATCTTGCCGTTGACCTTGGCGGGGTCAAGCTCAAGCGGGTTGCTGAAGCACAGATTCAAATTGGAGCTCGCGCCGGCGATGCCCGCATCCTCGGCACGGATCAGCGGCTTGGCGCTCAGTGCAGTTTGGTTCAGCGAGGCGCCGGTGTACTTGGCGGCATTGCCGAGCGTCACGTCCGCACTGAAAGCGCGGTCGTGCGTGGAGGCAGCCACCGTCGTCAGCCAGGGGCTGATGTGGGCGACGGCCGTGCCCGGGCCGCTGTTGCCAGCGGAGGCGGCCACGAAGATGCCGGCCAGCGAGGCGCGGTAGAAGGCCTGCTCGACGGGATCGTTGACCGTGGTCTGCGCGCCGCTGATCGAGTAGTTGATGACGTTGACGCCATCCGCCACGGCCTGGTCGATACCCGCGACCGTGTCGGAGTTGAAGCAGCTGTTGGCGGTGCCGGTGCCGTCGGTGGCGGTCGGGTCGATGTAGGTGTAGCAGACCTTGTAGGCCGCCACACGAGCGCGCGGCGCCATGCCCGAAGCTTGGCCAAGCGAAATGCCGTTGACGATGGCAGTGACGTTGGAGTTGCCGGCCGCGGTGGAAGCCGTGTGGTCGCCGTGGCCGCCATGGCCGGTGGCGCCGCCCAGGTCGTCACGACCCGAGGCGAAGGAGGTCCAGTGAGGGGTTTTGCCGGAGGCGATGAAACCCGCGTTGAAATGCTTGATGCCGATCAGCTTGTTGTTGCAATGCTTGGCGGGGTCGATGCCTTCGCCAGCAACGCAGCCGCCGAGGAAGCTGGCAGGTGCCGGGCCGAAGGCCAGCGTACCGCCGGTCTTCACGGGCACACCGTTGTCGTCGACACGGTCGAAGAAAGCGGGGTTCTCGGGCCAGATGCCCAGGTCGACCACGCCGATCACCAGGTTCTCGCCCTTGATCGCCGAGCCGCCAGCGGTCTGCGACCACAGGCCGCCCGGGGCCGTCAGGCCGAGGAACTTGCTGGTGGAGATGGTGTCGAGGCGACGGGCTTCGTCTTCCCACAGGGCAACGACCTGCGCGCTGCTGCTCAGCGTGCGGGCTTCGGCATCGGTCAGGCTGGCCGCGAAGCCATTGAACACGTTCTTGTACGTCACCAGCACGGGCGCATTGCCCACCAGCGAGATCACGTTGCTCTGCTGCTGGCTCAGGTAGCTGATGTAGGCCTGCACGGCAGCGCTGCCGAAGCGGAAGGGCTCGCCGGCGGCCGGCTGCGTCGCCGTCAGGCCGGGTACCGTGCCTTGATAGGAGACGGCAGGTTCATCCTTGAGTTGGACGATGTAAGTCTTGCGGTCCTGGGCAAAGGAGCTGGTGGCCAAACCAGAGAGCAGGACCAGCGTCGCCAGTGCGGCGGGCTTGAGTTTCATCTTCATGAGAAAAATCCTTTCAATGGGTCGGGTCAGACGGCGCGGCGGCGGCTGGCACGGAAGGCGGCGAGGCCGGCGACGCTCAGCAGCGCGAGGCTGGCCGGCTCGGGCACATGCTCGATGACGATGTCGTCCAGCGCGAACTGCGCGCGGTCAGTGCTGTTGGACGAGCAAGACGTGCCCGGTACACCCAAGGGCTGGCAGGCGAAGGCATAGGCGTAGACGTAGTCGAACTCGATGTTGCCGAAGCCGCCGGTGCTGAAGGTCGAGAAGGCGGTGCCGGTCAGCGCGAAGGTCGCGGTGGTCGACATGCCGCCGCTCACGCCTTGAAGGCGCACAAAGCCCGGCGTTGTCTGCAGCGGGTCGCCATTGCCAATCCAGGCGGCGCTGAAGCTCTTCACCGAGAAGCTGAAGCCGTCGAGCGCGCCGAACACGACAAAGCCGTCGTCAAGCAGTGCCAGGTAGTTCGTCGCATTGTTCGTGGGGCAGCCGGCAAAGCCGATGCAGAAGTCGTCGTTGGTGCCGATTGAGCCTACGAGGTCGCCGGTCTGGGCGCCGGCCAGATTGGAGAACGGGTCGAAGAACAGCGCGTGGTCGCCGATGCCGGGTTGATAGAACTCATCGTTGTGGCCCAGCAGCGGCGAACCGGGGTAAGACAGGAACGGCGAACCGCCGATAGGCGTCTCGAAATCGATGGTTGTGCGCAACACGTTCGCCTGTGCGCCCGTCGCCACTGTGAGCGCGGCCGCAGCCAGCGCAATCGACGTCAGAAGCTTCTTCATTGGAACTACTCGCTTTCGTTGATAAATTGAAACGGTGCACAGGCGGAGGCGGCGGACAGCGCTTGAAGATGCCCAGAGTCACCGACGGATGTGCCGGGACGTTCCTGCCAACGGGCAATAGCCCTTGTATGCACATTGATTCTGTGTGTGCAGGAATTGGCGACTATCCCGAGTTGCCCACCCTTGAGGCACGGGGGGGGCGGGTTTACTCGCAGTCCAAAGGCTTGACTACTCCGTCAACTCACCGTGTCTACCCTACGTTGGCGCGGCATTTGGTGCCGATGCTGCGGCGGCGGCTGACGCTGCCGAAGCAGGGCCGGCGGCTGGGTTCGGATTGGCGGCGTAGGCTCGCGCCGCAAAGAGCAGATCGTGCGCGACGCGGACCTGGGCGCCGTCCGACCCGAACTCGCGCAGCAACGCATGGTCGGAGCGGCTGCGCACCGCACCGAATGCACCCGGCTGGCCGGCTTCGGACACCAGTTCCCAGTCGGCCTGGCCGGTGAAGGGGTCAACGTACAGGCGGCGCAGATGATGTCGCGTCTGGATGCCGCGCGCATCGACGAGCAACTCGGCCAGCGTCTTCGGGTACTGCTCTGGCGGGTTGGGCGTCGCGCGGGCATAGGCGGCAATGGCCCGCGCGATTTCGCCGCCGCGGAATTGCAGCTCGCGTTCACGCTCGCGCTGTGCGGCCGTGCTCCACGCCTGGCCCAGCGCAGCGAGGCCGGCGGCCGTCACTGCGACGAGGAAGAGGACGGCCAGGTAGCTGTAGCCGCGCTGGCGGTTCACTGGCCTCACCAATCGGCGTAAAGGCGGCCATCGGCGCTGCGCCCGGCGGCGCCGCTGCGCACGTCCCAGACGCGGCCGCTGGCCTGCATGTCGGTGGGCGGCGCCAGCTCCACCCAGGTCTCGCGGCTGGCGGTGAGCGGGTCCTCGGGCACGTCGCGGATGTAGCGCGCGGTGGCGAGTTCCTGCAGCGACTCGGGGTAGCGGGCCTTGTCGGCGGCGAACTGGTCGATGGCGTCGCGCATGGTTGTCAACGACTGCAGCAGCGCGGTCTCCTTGCTCTTCTGCAGCGAGTTGAAGTAGCGCGGCGCGGCGATCGAGGCGAGCAGCGCGACGATCGCCATGACGACGATGAGCTCGATGAGCGTGAAGCCTCGTTGGCGTCTCATCACCAGTCCTTCAGCCGCGTGCCATCGAGCGCCTTGCGCTCGGAGCGCGAGAACACGTCGAACACGTCCTTGCCAGCACGCGGCTCGTCCGGGCCGCTGTCGTAGGCGCGCAGCCCCCAAGTTTCGGCGGCGGGCAGGTCGGCGGGCGCGAAGGGGTCGCGCGGCAGGCGGCGCAGCAGGTAGAGCTTGCGGCCGTTGGGCGACTTGGCGTCGGCGAAGCCGTCCACCAGCACCTCCAGCTTGGGCGGGTAGCCGCTGTCCTCCGGGCTCTGCATGACGCTGCCGGCCTCCACCGCGCGCTTGTAGGCGTCGATGGCCTCGCGCAGCGTGCGCAGGGCCTGGCGCAGCTCATGCTCGCGCGTGCGCTGCACCGAGAGCTCCAGCAGCGGCCGCGCGGCGGACGCGAGCACGCCCAGCATCGCCAGCACGACCAGCATCTCGATCAAAGTGAAGCCCCTGGGCCGCATGGCTGGCCTATTTCGCCGTATCAACCGTCAGCAGCCCCGTGCCATCCACACGCACCGACGCCGACTCGCCGTTCAGCCCGCTGGCCGACAAGCCACTCAAGCCGATGTTGAGCACCTGCCCGGCCGCCGTCGGCAGCGCGCGCAGCACGACGACTCGGTCGCCGCGTGGCGGGATCTCGATGGGGTAGCGGCCCGGTGCCACGCCTTGCAGCGGCTGCGCCGGCACGAGACGGGTGCCGTCGTACTCCAGTTCGCCCTTGATCGACAGGCCGCTGTCGTTCTTCAGCGCGACCGAGACCGTGCCGCCGGCCGCGATCTGGGGCGTCACGTCCAGCTTGAGCGTGGCCTCGGTCGGTGCTGCCGGTGCAGCCGCCGTCGAGACCGTGCCGCCACCGTTGCTCGGCCCCACGCCCACCCGGGCCTCGCGGCGCAGCAGGCTGGAGAAGGCGCCGGGGCTGGCGTCGGTGCCGCTGGCCAGGCGCGTCAGCGCGGCGTCGGGCACGGCCAGGTTGCGCACGACGCGTGGCGTGATGAGCAGCACCACCTCGGTCTTGTTGCGCGTGTCGGTCTGGGTGCCGAACAGGCGGCCCAGTATCGGAATGCGCGACAGCCCGGGCAGGCCCGACGAGGCCTTGCGGTCTTCGTCGTTGATGAGGCCGGCCAGCACCTGCGTCTCGCCGTCGGCCAGGCGCAGCACGGTGGAGGTGTTGCGGGTACCGATCTCGTAGGCCGTCGTGCCGCCCGGGCCGGTGACCTGGCGGATCAGGTTGCTCACCTCCAACGCAATCTTGATGACGACGTCGTTGTCGAGCTGCACGGTGGGCTCGACGTCGAGCTTCAGGCCGATGTCAAGGTAGCTGACCGACGCGGCCACCGACGTGGAGCCGGTGAAGTTGGTCGTCGTCGTGAACACGGGCAGCTTCTGGCCGATGTGGACCTTGGCCTTGTCGCGGTTGCGGACACGGATCTTGGGGTTGGCCAGGATGTTGTTGTTGCCCGACGTGCCACGCAGGTTGGCCACGATGGCGGGGTTGGCGATGCTGGCGCGGAACTGGTTGCGCGCGCTGAGCAGCACTTGGCCGGTGGCATTGGGAATGCCGAACTGCACCTGGTCGGGCCAGTCCAGGCCCAGTGCTTCGACTTGGTCGGTGGCCAGCTCCATCACCTCCACCTCCAGCATCACCTCGGGCTCGGGCAGGTCGACCGAGGCGATGAGTTTTTCCACCAGCCGCACCACCTCGGGCGTGTCGCGCACGATGAGCAGGTTGAGGCGCTCGTCGATGTGGATATCGCGCACCTTGGCAATGGTGCGCACCATCGCCTGCACCTGCTTCACGTCGGCGTTGGTGAGGTAGAGCGTGCGGGTGATCAGCTCCTGGTGCTCGCGCTGCTTGGCCGCCGTGTTCGGGAAGATCAGCACCGAGCTGTCGTTCAGCAGCTTGCGGTCCAGCTGCTGGGTGCCGAGGATGACGCGCATGGCCTCGTCCAGCGTCACGCCGCGCAGGAAGATGGTCACCCGGGCATCGGCGCGCACGTCCTTGTCGAAGACGAAGTTGATGCCGCTGCTGCGCGCCAGTGCCTCGAAGACCTGGCGCAGCGGCGCGTCGCGGAACTCCAGCGTCACCGGTTTCTGGAAGTTAGGGCCCAGCTCGCCGACCGCCGATTCCAGCGGCCGCGACCGCGCCACCTGGCTGGCCAGCAGGCGCGCGCCGGGGTGCTGCGGCGCCTCGGCCAGGATCTCGCGCGCGACGGCATCGGCGCGCTCGATGTGGCCCTCCTTCAGCGCGGCGCGGCCGATGACGAGCTGCGCCTCGTGGCGCCGGCCGCGCTCGATGTCGACGGTCAGCGCGGCCAGGCGCGGGTGCTTGGCGTCTGCCAACGCGAGCTGGCTCAGCAGGGCTTGCGCCTCGTCCCAGCGGCCGGCGCCGCGCAGCGCCTCGATCTGCAGGATGAGGCGGGCTGTGGCCTGCTCGCGGGCGCGCACCTGGGCGGCGCGCAGCTGCGGGTCGTTCGGGTCCTTGCCGAGGGCGTCGTCCAGCACGCGCAGCGCGGCTGGCCACTGGTTGGTGCGGCCGAGGTCTTCGGCCTGGCGCAGCGCGGGGTTGGCGCAGGCCGTCAGCAGCACGGCACAGAAGAGGAGGACGAGCTGCTTCATGGCACCTGCTTGAAAACGATGTTCTGGGGAAGCTTGGCCGGCAGCCACGTCAGGCTGACGCCGCTGGTGGACACCTGCTCGACGCGCCACTGGCCGTCGATGACGTCGCCGCGCCTGACGCTGAGCGCCTTGTTCGGCCCAGCCAGCAGCGCGACCTCGACCGCCTTGGCGCCGGCGCCCTCGCCTTCTTCTTCGACGACGCGGCCGATCATTTGATACGGCATGGGTGGCGCCATCGGCGGCGGCGGTGGCGCAGCGGCGGTGGGCGGCGGCGCGGGGGGAGCAGGCGGCGGCGGTGGGGGCTGCCAGGCCGCGAGTTGGGCCGGGCTGGCCTCGGCCCAGGCCTGGCGGGCCTGGCCATCTGCAAGCGGCTTCGCGACTTGAGCTATCGCGGCCACGGGCTTGCGCACCGGCAGCGCGGCAGCGACGGGGGCCGCCGCGTCATCGGGCCGCGTCGCCACCCAGGCGGTAGCGGCCAGCGTCGCAGCCAGAGCGCCGCCAAGAGCAAGGTGGCGCGGGTTCATGGGTTAGCCCTCCCGTGCAAGGACCACTGCAACTCGGCATCGACCTCGGTGCTCATCGGGCTGAGGCGGCGCAGCTTGATCGAGTCCAGGCTCAGCGCCGGATCGTGCTCCAGCGCCGCGCCGATGAAGCGGCGCACTTGTCCGTAGCTGCCGGTGACGGGCATGGTCACGCGCAGCCGCTCCAGCCCTTCGCTGCTGGCCAGGCGGTGTTCGGTGCGGGCGCCGTTGAGGTCGAGCCGAATGCTGAGTTCCAGCAGGTCCGCCAGCCGCTGCTGGCGCTGTGCGGACGCAGGCAGCGTGGCCTGCCATTGCTGCACGCTGACCGGCACCGCCGTGGCCGCAACGGCCGGCCGCGCCTTGGCGCGCAGCGCGCGGGCTTCGGCCTGCAGCGCGGTGGCCTGGGTGTCCCAGCGCTGGCCGAGCACGAGGGCGACGGCCGCCAGCAACAGTGCCGCGAGGCCGGCGAGGCCCGGTCCGCCGAGCTTCTTGAAAAGCAGGCGCGGGTTCACGAGCCGCCTCCGCTCGCCACGCGCGCATTGATCTCGAAGCGCTGGCCGGTGAGGCCCGTCTCGGCCGCCGAGAAGCGTGTCAGCACGACCTGACCCCAGCCCGGCGTCGTGCCCAGTTGCTCCGCCAGTTGCAGCGCCAGCAGCTTGTCGGGCGTCAGGCCTTCCAGGCGCAGCTCGCCGCGGCCGGCGCTGGCGTCCATGCTCAGCCAGGCGATGGTCTTGGCGTCCGCACCCGCCGTCTCCACGCGCGTCAGCAGCGGCTCCCAAGGCATGGCCAGCAGCGCCCGGGCCTCGATCGCCGAGCGGTTCTCAGCGGGCTGGTCGCGACGCGATGCAGGCTTGGGCGCGGCGGCCGGGCGCAAGGTGGCGACGCGGTCGCGCGCGGCCTGGGCGACGTCCAGCGTGCGATGGCTGTCGACGGCGCTCCACGCGGCCGTGGCCAGCACGAGGGCGCCGGTCGCAGCCAAGGGCCAAGCGAGTGGCGAGCGGGCCGAGCGCGGCAGGAAGTCGGGCTGGGGTGTCGCGGGGCCAGGTTGGGGGGCGAGGTCGCTGTCGAGCGTGCCGATGGCCAACGGTGCGTCGGCACCCAGGTCGGCGAGGCTTTGCACGCGGCGGGACTGCAAGCCGGTCACGCGGCCGCGGTCGAGCTGGATGACGACGGCAATGTCTCCCTCGTGCCAGACCGCACGGCCGGAGCCCGCACGAGTCGACGCCGGCAGCGACGCGAGCCACACCGCCCAGGCTGGTCGCACGGCGGCGAGGCGCACACGCCCAGCCTCGGCCTGCGCGCGCAAGGCGGCAAGGTCCAGGCCCTGCAGCGCCGAGGCACCGCAGGACTCGCCCAGCTGCCACGGCGCGATCGCAAAACGCTGCGCCGCTGCGCCGAAGTAATGGGCGAACTGCTGCTGTGCGTAGGCCTGCACGGCGTCCAGGTCGGCCAGCGGCAGGCCGGGCTCGGCCACCAGCTCGTGCAGCGCCCTGGCGCTAACGACCAGTTCAACCGCCGTGCCGGGCATGTCGTGGCACCAGGCGGTGAACTCGTCGCCGCCGGGCGTGACGAAGACCCGGCGCGGCTTGGCCAACCGAGCGGCGAGGCGTTGGCGCAGGGCTTCACTCATCGAGGGTGACACGTTCCAGCTCCTCGAAAGTGGTGTCGCCCCGGCACACGGCGGCCAGCGCCATCTCGCGCAGCGACTTCATGCCGCGCGCCTTCGCGGCGGCCTTGATCTCGGACATCGGCGCCCGCGCGGCGATGAGGTCGCGCAGCCCGTCGTCGAGCTTGAGCAGCTCGGCCACCGCGCGCCGGCCCTTGTAGCCCGTGCCCCGGCAATGGCCGCAGCCCTCGCCCTTGAGAAAGTTGCCGTTGATGACGCCGTGTCTTGCAAGAGTCGCGGCCTCGGGCGCGAACGGGCGGGCGCATTGCTTGCACGTCAAACGCACCAGCCGCTGCGCCAGCACCGCGTTCAGCGCCGACACGACGTTGTAGAGGTCCAGCCCCATGTGCATGAAACGGCCGATGACGTCGAAGGCGTTGTTGGCGTGCATGGTGCTGAAGACGAGGTGGCCCGTCAGCGCGGCCTGCACGGCGATCTGCGCGGTCTCGGCGTCGCGGATTTCGCCGACCATGACGCGGTCGGGGTCGTGGCGCAGGATGGAGCGCAGGCCGCGCGAGAAGGTCAGGCCCTTCTTCTCGTTGACGGGGATCTGCACGACGCCGCTGAGCTGGTACTCGACCGGGTCCTCGATGGTGATGATCTTGTCGGCGCCGGTGTGGATCTCGGCCAGCGTGGCGTAAAGCGTCGTCGTCTTGCCGGAGCCGGTCGGGCCGGTGACGAGCAGCATGCCGTGCGGCTGGCGCGCCTGGTGGCGGATGGCGGCGCGCTCTTCTGCGCCGAAGCCGAGCGAGTCGAGTGTCAGCTCGCCGGCACGCGCAATAGCGGCGCGGTCCAGGATGCGGATGACGGCGTCCTCGCCGAAGACGCTGGGCATCACGCTGAGGCGGAAGTCGATCTCGCGGCCCTGCACGCGCAGCTTGAAGCGGCCGTCCTGCGGCAGCCGGCGCTCGCCGATGTCCAGCTCGGCCATGACCTTGAGGCGCGACACGAGCTGCTCGGCGATCTGCGGGCCGTCGACCTGGCGCACCAGCGCCATGACGCCATCGACGCGGAAGCGGATCACCGCGCCGCGGGCGGTGCATTCAATGTGGATGTCCGACGCCGTGTCCTGCAGCGCGTCGTAGATGGTGGCGTTGAGCAGGCGCACGACCGGGCTGGCCTGTTCGCTGAGGGCCAGGGCCGACAGTTCCTCGGTGTGGTCCTCGACGGCGCTGAGCGCTTCTTCCACGTCCGACAGAGCGCGGAAATCGGCCTCGCCGGCGCCGAGGAAGTGGGTCACGGCCTCGCTCGATGCACGCAGCCAGCCGACCGGGGCGTTCAGGCGGGACTCGACGCTTTGCAGCAGCATCGCGTCCTCGTCGCGTTCAGCAAGCAGCACGCGTTTGTCGTTGGCGCCGACGGCTAGCACCGCGCGCCAACGCTGCGCCTGGGCTTGCGGCCATTGCTCGAAGTCGAGATGCCAGGGGCCTTGGTCGGGCGGCAGCCAGTCGGTGAGTGAGGTGCTCATTGGCGTTGCCTTGCGCTTGTGGCGAGGCCCAGCCGGGATTTCGCCCCGGCGGGCGACTCACTTTCTGGGCCGCCAGAAAGTAAGCAAAGAGCTCCCCCCTGGCCGCCCCGCCCCTTCGGGGTTCCCTGCGGTACTCAGCCCCGAAGCCCCGCGCCGAACTCGCGCCGCTACGCTCTGCTCAAACAGGCGTCGCGAGTCAGTTCTTGAGGTTCGCTGCGCGAACGGGCTTCGGGTCTTCCGTTCCTCGGCGGGGCTAAAAGG
>NZ_JBDSQX010000195.1:0-30903 GCF_039929605.1 Roseateles sp. | reverse complement strand
CCCGCGCTGTTCGGGTTCATCGGCCTCGACCTGGAGGTGCGGCACGTCACCCTGTCCACCGGCCAGCTTGCCGCTGCGGTGGGCGCGCTCGGTTTCGGCGTCATGGGCACCTGGGCGTTCTGGTCCTGCGTGCTGTGCATCGCCGGCATTGGCGCGTTGAATGTGGGTGTCAGCTTCTTCTGCGCCTTCAAGGTGGCGATGCGCTCGCGCGGCGTCAAGCTGGCAGACCGCAAGCGCGTCTACGCCGCCATCCGCGCCCGCCTGCGGCGCAGGCCCATGAGCTTCCTGATCCCGCCGCGCTAATCGTCCTTGCGTTCACCACGCTTGCGGCCCGAGAACATGGTCCACCAGATGATGAAGACAAAGATCAGCAGCGCGCCGAGGGCTTCGAGGATGAGCAGCAGCATGGGAGGTGGGCGCGTGGGGACTGGCCGCGATTCTAGGAATGCTGGCCGCCTGCTCCTCGCGCCCGGCTGCGCCTTGGCTGAGATCGGGGTCCATTCATTCCGTGACCTTCACGCCCTTCCAGAAGGCGTAGCGGCCCTTGATCTCCGCCGCAGCCGGCAGCGGCTCGGCGTAGTACCAGACCGCATCGGCGTTCATCTCGCCGTTGACGAACAGGCTCAGGTACTGCGCCTGGCCCTTCCAGTGGCAGCCGGTGCGGTGGTTGGAGAAGGTCGTGTACTCCTTCTTCAGCGACTCCGCCGGGAAGTAGTGGTTGCCCTCGACCACCACCGTGTCGTCGCTCTCGGCGATCGTCACGCCGTTCCACACTGCTTTCATTGCGTCTCCTTGGACAATGCACTCGATGCGACGCTACCACTCCCACCTCGGCCGCGACATCGTCGTCACCAGCGGCAGCGCCCGCGACCTTGAACCCGGCCAGTTCGGCGTGCTCGCCATCGACGGCGGCGCGGCAGGCTGGTCGGTCGTGCACAAGGGGCCTGAGGGCGAGGTGGTGGAGGTGAACAACGAGATGCATTTCGAGACGCCGGAGGAGGCGCTGGCTTTCGCCAAGGAGTTGATCGGGATGCTCGGTGCCTGAGTTGCCGCAGGGCGACGTGTTGACCGGGTGCGTGCGTTACGCGCCGGTCAAGTCGTTCTGGCTGGCAAGCGTGGCGCTGGGTGCTGCGGTGGGTGGGGCGCTGACATTCAGCGCCGCGGCCTTTGCGCTGTTTGTCGGGCTTACGCTGCTGACGCTGCTGCTTGGCCACACGTTGGGCAGCCATCGCAAGCTCATCCACGACAGCTTTGCCTGCCCGCGCTGGTTGGAGATCGCGCTCGTCTGGTGGGGCGTGCAGGTTGGCCTCGCCGGGCCATTGGGCTTGAAGCGCCAGCACGACCTCCGCGACTTGGCCCAGCGCCGCCCGGATTGCCACCCGTATCTTCGGCATGGCCAGTCATTCTGGAAGGACGCCTGGTGGCAGCTGCACTGCGAGCTCACGCTCGATGACCCGCCGCCTCTGCCCGACCCACGCGGTCTTGAGCGCGATGCCCTGCTGCGATGGCTGGAGCGAACCTGGATGCTGCAGGTGCTGTTGACTGCATGGCCATTGTGGGCGTTGGGCGGATGGGGTTTCGTCTGGTGGGGCGTCTGCGCCCGCGTGGCGGCTTGCGTGACCGGGCATTGGTTGATCGGCTATCTCGCCCACAACCACGGCCGCCTGCCGGTGCGGCTGCCGGGTGCGGCGGTGCAGGGGCGCAACCTGCCCTGGCTGTCGCTGGTCACGATGGGCGAGAGCTGGCACAACAACCACCATGCCCACCCGGGTTCGGCGCGTCTGGGCATGCGCCCGGGCGAATGGGACCCCGGCTGGTGGCTGTTGCGCGGGCTATCGTCGTGTGGGCTGGCCTGGCATCTGCAGCGCCCCGGCCTGCATCCGGAGCCAGCGGCCCCATCACCTGAGGAAACGCCCGGCGATGACATGGCCTCCCTTGCCTGAACCTGAACCCACCGAGCGCAAGCTTCCGTTCTCGCGCGCCTGGCCCGTCGTGGCAGGCGTTTTGTTCGGGTTGGTGGTGCGCTGCCTGGCCGAGGCACGCCTCCCGTTCGGGCTCTATCCGATGATGTTCAGCTTCATCGTCCTCGTGCCCTTTGCTGTGGGCGCGGTGACGGTCTATGTCGCCGAGCGCAGCGAACGCCGCACGAGCGGCTATCACTTCCGTGCCGGCTTCATGGCCAATGTCTTCCTCGTGCTGGGCACGCTGGTCATCCTGCTGGAAGGCTTGATCTGCGCCATCCTGATCGTGCCGCTGCTGGCCCTGATCGGGGGCGTGGGTGGCTTGGCGATGGGCTCGGTGTGCCGCGCCACGAACTGGCCCAGGTCGGGCGTGGCTGTGGTGGCAGTCCTGCCCCTGCTCATGGCCGGTGTCGAGGCGCCGCTGCCGCTGCCGGATCGCTTTGGCAGCGTGCAGTGCGAGCGCTTGATCGCGGCGGCGCCCGAGCAGGTTTGGGCGCAGCTGATGAGCATGCCGGCGATCCGGCCTGAGGAGATGGAGGACGGCTGGATGTACCGGATCGGCGTGCCCCTGCCGCTCTCCGGCGTGACGCGGCAGGACGGTGCCGCCTTGCTGCGTCACGTTGAAATGGGGCGGGGCATCCAGTTCGACCAGGTCTCGACCGACTGGCAGCCGGCCCGGTGGGTGCGCTGGACTTATCGCTTCACCGCCGAGTCTTTTCCGCCGCGCGCCATGGACGATCACGTCCGCATCGGCGGGCGCCACTTTGACCTGCTCGACACGGTTTACACGCTGCAGCCTGAAGGTACTGGTACACGGCTGAAGGTGTCGATGAGTTACCGCGTCAGCACCCAGTTCAACTGGTATGCCGAGCCGTTGGCGCGGTGGCTTATCGGCAATTTCGAAGACGTCGCGTTGCGGCTATATGCGCGCCGGGCGGAAGGCGACGGCCCGCGAGACAACGCCGGCCTGACACGTTAGGCTGGCGGGGAGAATCAGACCGGACTTGAGCATGACCGTCTCACCCCACACCCTGACCCTCTACGGCGCCGAGGCCTCCGGCGCCGTTGCCGTGGAAGCCGCGCTGACGCTGTTGGGCCTGCACTACAGCGTGGTCGAAGGCGCCACCTGGGCCGAGGAGGCCGCCCGCGACCGCGTGGCCACCAGCAACCCGATGCGCCAGATTCCGACGCTGGTGATGCCCGACGGCGAGGTCATGACCGAGAGCGCGGCCATCCTCATCTATCTGGCCGACCTGGACCCGGCCGCCACGCTGGCCCCGGCGCCGAGCGACCCCCGCCGCCGCCAGTTCCTGCGCTGGATGGTTTACGTCTCGTCGGCCATCTATTCGCTGCACTGGATCAAGCCCGACGTGAAGCGCGTCGGTGCGCCGGAGGCATCTCGCGAGTCCATCGTCGAGGCCGTGCACGAGCGCATCGCCTTCTGCTGGGCCAACATGGACGAGCAGCTCAACCCCGGCGACTATCTGCTGGGCGACGAACTGACGGTGCTGGACTTGTATGTCGCCGTCGTCTCCCGCTTCGGGCCGTGGCGCGAGCGCTTTTACGAGGTGGCGCCACGCATGACGCCGGCGATCAAGCGCGTCGACGCCGAGCCACGTTTGTCAGCGCTGTGGCGCGAGCGCTTTCCGGAGGACTGACCCATGATTTCCGAACGCTTCAATGTCTTTGGCGGGCTGTTCGACATCGAACGCACGGGCGGCGGATGGTCCGTGCTGTCTGTCGGCAACGACGGCAAACGGGCGCCGGCCCATTTCGCTATCCCGGAGTTCGTCGCCGACGACGAACTGGAGCAGTTCCTGTTCGACTTGTTCCACGAGCAGGCGGCCTACAAGAAGGGCGGCATCTTCCGCGTGCAGAGGTAGGAATGGTGGAACCCGCAGCATGGGTAAAGGCGACGGTGGGCGTGGAGCCGGTCACGGCGGTGCGCATGCACGTCCACGGCAGCTGCCACTGCGGCGCCATCCGCTACGAGGCTACGGTCGACCCGCAACGTACGGGCCTCTGTCATTGCACCGACTGCCAGAAGTTGACGGGCTCGGCCTACCGGGTCTCTGTGCCGGCCGAGGATGGCTCGTTCCGGCTGCTGGCCGGAGAGCCGCGGGTGTACGTCAAGCGGGGCGACGCCGGGTCGCGCCGCGCTCAGGTGTTTTGTCCGACCTGTGGCTCGCCGCTCTACACCTACGATGCCGACCGCCCGGGGGTGGGCATCGGGTTGCGCGTCGGCTGCATCGAAGAGCGCGAGGCGCTGGTGCCGCACAAGCAGAAGTGGTGCAGGTCGGCGCTGCGCTGGACGCAAAGCCTCGAAAGCCTGCCGAGCGCCGACGGCGAGTGACGCCGCCGCATCAGACCTGCCCGCCCGCCTTGGCGCCCTTGCCCTGCAGCACCGGCGCATCCGGCAGGCCCAGCAAGTCCGCCGCCAGCGCCTCGGCCACCTCGATGCCGTCGACGCCGGCCGACATGATCCCGCCGGCATACCCGGCGCCTTCCCCAGCAGGAAACAACCCGCGCACGTTGACGCTCTGGTAGGCCCGCCCACGGTTGATGCGTAGCGGCGATGACGTGCGCGTCTCCACGCCGGTCAGCACCGCGTCCGGGCGGTCAAAGCTGCGGATCTGGCGGGAGAAGGCGGGCAATGCTTCGCGGATCGCCTCCAGTGCATACGGTGGCAGCGAGCCGCGACCCTTTTCCTGCAGATTCGTCAGCGTGACGCCAGGCTTGTAGCTCGGCACCACGTCGCCGAACTCGCGGCTGGTGCGGTTGTGGCTCGAGCGCTTCCTGGAAGATTGACGCCATGATTTCCGAATGCTTCAACGTCTTTGGCGGCTTGTTCGACATCGAACGCACGGGCGGCAGTTGGCCGGTCCTGCCCGTCGGCAACGACGGCAAGCGGGCGCCGGCCCACCTCGTCATCACCGCGTTCGTCGCCGACGACCAACTAGAGCAGTTCCTGTTTGACTTGGCCGCTAGCGTGAAGCAGCGCCCAGGACGGTCTTTCGCATCAGTGACTTGCCAATCGCGGCCAATGATGCGCTGCGCGATTGCGGCTTCGCTCGCGCACCGGTGGTCCGAGTCGTCGTGCTGGTCGTGTTCGTCGATACAGCAGGCTGCTGCATGATCAACGAGCCCGCGATGGCGATGTCGGGCAAGCCGTCGTGGTTGAAGTCGCCCACCGCCATTTGTCCGGGCAGGAAGTTGCCGTAGGGCGCGGAGTAACGCTTCTCCGCATCCAGCAGTCCGGACGGCTGCTGCCGATAGACGCCGACTGCTCCCCAGCCCACGTGCGATACGACGATGTCTGTGCGCCCGTCGCCATCGATGTCGGCGCTGGCAACTGCCATCGGCGAGTCGTACGTTGAAACTGGCGTGGCCGGTCCCATCAGGCCACCTGCGGCCTGGTAGAAGACCGTGATCGAGGTCGGGGAATTGCCGCCGGTGGTGGCCACGATGTCAGTGCGTCCGTCGCCGTTGAAGTCGCCGACGGCAATGGCCGAAGCGCCCCAGACTGAGCCCACCGACAGGTACTGCGTCGTGCCGAAGCTACCGTCCGCATTGCGCAGGACGAGGGCGACGTCTTGCCCGCTGAAACCGTTGACCGCCGCGATCAGATCGGGTCGGCCGTCGCCATTGATGTCCGCCACAGCGATGTCGCGCGCATAGCCTCCGGTGTTGCTGACCGGGACTGTTTCGCTCGGCTGCAGCGTCCCGTTGCCGTCCTGTCGCCAGATCGTGATGTTGCCTGAACCGCCACCCACGCCCACGAGCGCGTTGTAGCCGTTGCCGTCAAGATCGACGACGCGAACCACGGCCGAGGTGGCGGTGGTCAGATACTCGCCCTTCTGCAGCGAGCCGTCGGCTGCCTGATGCAGCACTTGAACGCCGCAATAGTTGCCGGCAACGATCACGTCGACGCGGCCGTCGCGATTGACGTCACCCAGCGCGATGCTGGTGATCGAGCACTGCGCCATGCTGCCGATGTCCAGCTTCACCCCGGCAGCCAAACTGCCGTCGGCGCGACCCGCGAACATATACAGGCCGTCGAGAGAGCCGTTCAGCGCACCCCATGTGGCGCCCAACACGTCGTTGATGCCGTCGCCGTTGACGTCGCCGATGGCCATGGCGGACGGAGGATTTAACCCGACAGGCAAACCCGGCAGCGCGACCGGATATGCAAAGCGGCCTTGGCTGGTTTGGAATTGGGCGCTGTACGCGCCGGTCATGGCATTGCCGGCGAGATCGGTGACGCCCCAGGCATAGACATCGTAGGTTTTGCCGGGCAGGAGCTGCTGCTTCGGCGTCAGTGTGATCGTCTTGCCGCTGACGGTGGTCGTCACGTCCACGTTGATGCCGGCGCTCGTCAGCCGGACCTGGTTTGCGTTGACCGACTTCGGATCCACGTTCTCGGTGAACGTCAGCACCGCCGCAGTGGTGATGTCGACGTTCTGGCTTCCCGCCGCCGGGGACATCGTGACGACGCCTGGCGCCGTCGAGTCGACGGTGAAGGTCCAGTCCTTCGTGGCCGCCAACGGATTGCCCAAGAGATCCTTGACCCCGGTGGCCAGGTGGGCCGTGTAGGTGCCGGAGGCCCAGGAGCCGCCTGCGGTGAACGTGAGCGTGCTGCCACTGACCCCGACCGTGCCCGGGATGCGGACCTTGTCGGCGTCGGTCACCATCAGCGTCGCGTTCGTGACCGACGCCGGATCGATGGCTTCGCTCAGGTTCACCTGCACGGTGCCTGACGCCGTGATGGTGGCGTTCTCTGCCGGCAAGACCGAACTGATCACTGGAGCGGTGGTGTCGCTGCTGCGGCTGCCTACCCGGTAGGCGCTCAGCTGCGACTTGCTGGTCTGGTCGTAGCCAGGCGCCCAGGCGCGCATGCTGCTGCTGACCAGGCCGACGCCCAGGGCGTACCACCGGTCCATCTGGAAGTTGATGACCACCGGGCCCAATCCCGCGCTGGACGACACGGTCATCGTGATCGCCTGGCGCATATGCAACGCCTGGGAGAAGTCGCCGGCGGGGGACTGAATCGACTCCGGACCGATCACTGTGAGTACCGAGACGACGCGAGCGGAATCTTTGCGACCGTCGCCGTCGAAATCCTCGCCAAGGTCGACGGTCTTGTCGAGCTGCTGCACGGTCGTCCCCGTGGTGAGCGAGGCAGGCAATGTCAGCAGGCCATTCAGCGCCTGGTCGAATGAGTCGTAAAGCTGTTGCGAGAACTGGCGGATGCCGCTGCTGTCGACGACGTAAAGGTCTCGTCTGACCGAGCCGTCATCGCCGTAGGTGGTCTCGAACATGGGGCCGGTGCGTCCTTCGATGGTCTGTGTACCGGTCACGCGCACCACGTCAGGCTGGGCGCTGATATTCGTCGTGTAGATCCAGATGGCGCCGGTGGGCGAGGGGAAGTAGTCGCTCGCGCCGATCGTCGGCTGCGGGCTGCCGCCGCCACCCGAACCGGACTCTCCAGCGCTACCTCCTCCGCCGCAAGCTGAAAGCAGGGCCAGGACGAAGGACACCGCGGCGAGCCGGAGCCGCCCCTGAACGACGAATTTCACGATTGCTTCTCCCTGTCGTCCGCTGTGGCGCGTCACGCGCGTGGACTTATGGAGCCAGATTGTGCTGCGTTCAAACACGCATGGCATCGTGGCTAACGATCCCCGCCTCGACGCGATGCGTTCGGAACGCTTCAACGTCTTCAGCGGCGTGCGCGACAACGTATAAACCGAACGCGGGTCTGGCCTCGTCCGCATTGGGCGACACGCATGTCGAATGTGAGCATCAGGGAGAACCGATTGAGATCCACCGGGTACTGTCATGTCGCCGTCTTCGCCGCGGGATTTTTCGGGTGCAGCGCTAGAGGCGTGCGAGCGGACTGAGATGCCATGCCTATGCACCGGTTGATGCACCGCCTGTCGCGATGGATGGGTTTGCTGCTCGCTTGCCTTGCCGCTTGCCTTGCGGCGGGCGTGCTGGCCTTCGACGTTGCTGTCGCCCGGCCGTGTGCTGACCGCATCAAGCGGGAGCTCGAGGCAGCCGCCCCCAGCGAGCGTCGGCCGCCAGCCGTGCTGCTCGACATGCTGCAACGCGCCTATGGCGACCGGATCACGCAAGTGGTCGCCCGGGATGCCGCCTGGAAGTTGCTGGAGGCCGAGCCGCATGTGGGCAGGCTGCGCCGCGTCGCGATTGAAGGAGGCTTGCTGTTGTTGCTGCCCTGGCATTTGACCGACGCGGAGCTGGCAAGCGCCTTGTTGACCGATGCCTACATGGGTGACGGCGTGCACGGCTTCGCGGCGGCCTCACGGCGGGACCTCGGCGTGTCGCTGGAGCTTGTCAGTGCCGAGCAGGCCGCAAGGCTGGTGGCCATTTCATGGTCGCCAAGCAGCTTGGAGAACCCTGATCGACTACAGCGCCGCGTGCAGTCGATCCTCGCCAAGCCGTCCGCATTGGCCCGCCCTTGAGCGGCTCAAACCTGCCCACCCGCCTTCGCGCCCTTGCCCTGCAGCACCGGCGCATCCGGCAGGCCCAGCAAGTCCGCCGCCAGCGCCTCAGCCACTTCGATGCCATCGACACCGGCCGACATGATCCCGCCCGCGTAGCCAGCCCCCTCACCGGCCGGGAACAGCCCGCGCACGTTGACGCTCTGGTAGTCCCGCCCACGGTTGATGCGCAGCGGCGATGAGGTGCGCGTCTCCACGCCGGTCAGCACCGCGTCCGGGCGGTCAAAGCTGCGGATCTGGCGGGAGAAGGCGGGCAGGGCTTCGCGGATGGCTTCGAGGCAGTAGGTAGGTAGCGAGCCGTGGCCCTTCTGCTGCAGATCGGTCAGCGTCACACCTGGCTTGTAGCTCGGCACCACGTCGCCGAATTCCTTGCTCACCTGCCGCTTGACGAAGTCGCCCACCAGCGAGCCTGGCGCCAGGTAGCCGCCGCCGCCCAGCTCATAGGCGCGGCTCTCCCAGCTTCGCTGGAAGGCCATGCCGTCCAGCGGGTTCACGGGGCTGCCGTCGCGCTTGCCGTCTTGCCGGTAGTCCTCGGGCGTCAGGCCCACGACGATGCCGGCGTTGGCGTTGCGCTCGTTGCGCGAGTACTGGCTCATGCCGTTGGTGACGACGCGGTTCTCTTCGCTCGTCGCCGCCACCACGGTGCCGCCGGGGCACATGCAGAAGCTGTAGACCGCGCGGCCGTTCTTGGCGTGGTGCACGAGCTTGTAGTCGGCCGCGCCGAGGATCTCGTTGCCGGCGTGCTCGCCGAAGCGGGCCGCGTCGATGAGGCTCTGCGGGTGCTCGATGCGGTAGCCGATGGAGAAGGGCTTGGCCTCCATGTGCACGCCGCGCGCATGCAGTATCTGGAAGGTGTCGCGGGCGCTGTGGCCGAGCGCGATGACGACGTGTGTGGTGTCAATCTGCTCGCCCGACTCCAACGTCACGCCGCGAACATGTTTCCCATCAGCACCGTCCTCGATGAGCAGGTCCGCCATCTTCTGCTGGAAGCGGATCTCGCCGCCCAGCGCCTCGATGTCGGCGCGCATCTTGATGATCATGCTGACCAGGCGGAAGGTGCCGATGTGGGGCTTGCTGACGTAGAGAATCTCGTCCGGCGCGCCCGCCTTGACGAACTCGGTCAACACCTTGCGCGTCAGGTGGCGCGGGTCGGTGATCTGGCTCCACAGCTTGCCGTCGGAGAAGGTGCCCGCGCCGCCCTCGCCGAATTGCACATTGCTCTCGGGGTTGAGCTTCTGCTCGCGCCACAGGCCCCACGTGTCCTGCGTGCGCTCGCGCACGGCCTTGCCGCGTTCCAGCACGATTGGGCGCAGGCCCATCTGGGCCAGGATCAACGCAGCGAACAGGCCGCAGGGGCCGAAGCCCACGACGACGGGGCGCGGGCCGGTGTGCTCGCCCACCTTGGCGAGGAAGTGGTAGCCGGTGTCGGGCGTGGCGCGGATCTGGTGGTCGCCGGCGAAGCGGGCCAGCACGGCGGCTTCGTCCGTGCCTCGGCTAAGCGTGCAGTCCAGCGTGTAGACGAGCTGAATGTCGCTGCGCTTGCGCGCGTCGTAGCCGCGGCGGAAGACGTGCACGTTGGCCAGTTCGGCGTCCGTCAGCTTCAGCCGCGCCAGCACGGCGGGCCGCAGCGCCTCCTCGGGGTGGGCGAGCGGCAGGCGGAGTTCGTTGATGCGAATCATGGTTTGGTCGATATCTAGCCGACAAAAACAAACAGGCCCCGCAGGGCCTGTGTGTGGACGATCGTCAGGCGATCAGCCCAGGGCTCAACCCGAATGGGGGCGCTTGCCCGGGTTCTTCTTGGAGCGGGTGTGGGCACCGCGCTCCAGGCTGCTCAGCTGGCCCTTGCCGGCGGTGAAGGTCACGCCCACGGGGGCGGCGGGACGGGGAGTGGCGCGGCGAGCGGCTTCGGTGATGATCTTGTTGCCCATGATTGGCTCCAGTGAAAGCCCACAGCAGGGGCAAAACTACGAAAGGCGCGCATTTTAGCTTGTTGTGAGCAGCCAGCCTTCAAACGCTGTCAGATCCATCGGCCGGGCCAGCAGATAGCCCTGCACCAGGTCGCAGCCGCAGTCCTTGATGACGGCCAGCTCGGCCTCGTTCTCGACGCCTTCTGCGGTCACCGTCAAGCCCAGGCCCAGGCCCACGCCGACGATGGATCTCAGCAGGGCCTCGCGGCGCGGGTCGGTGTTGACGTCCTGCACGAAGCTGCGGTCGATCTTGAGTTCATCCACCGGCAGGTGCTGCAGATAGGCGAGTGAGGACTGTCCGGTGCCGAAGTCGTCGATGGCCAGGCGCACGCCCCAGCTTTTCAGCGCATGCAGCACGGCGATGGGGTCGGTGCCGCTGGACATCAGGCCGGTCTCGGTCACCTCCAGCTGCAGCTGGCTGGGGTCGACGCGGTACTCGGCCAGCAGCGCGGCCAGCCGCGCGGGCAGGGTCTGATCCTGGATGTCGAGCGTGGAGATGTTGACGGCGATGTAGACCGGCGCCAGGCCGGCGGCCTCGCGTTCGGCCAGCGTGCGCACGGCGCGGGCCAGCATCCAGTCGGTGATCTGGCGGATGCGCCCGCTGCGCTCGGCAAAGGGAATGAAGTCGCCCGGCGGCAGCCAGCCCCGCTGCGGGTGCTCCCAGCGCACCAGGGCCTCGGCGCCGAGGATGCGGCCGGTATGCAGGCAGCGCTTGGGCTGCAGGAACTGGCGCAGCTGGTCCTGCTGGATGGCGGTGTGCAGGTCGGACAGCAGGCTCAGGTGCAGCGCGCGCGCCGCTTCGGCGCTCGGGTTGTAGACGGACACCGGCTGGCGCAGCCGCTTGGCTTCGAACATGGCCTGCTCGGCGCGGCGCAGCAGGGTCTCGGTGTCTTCCGCGTGCTCGGGCCAGTGGGCCACGCCCAGCGACACCGACAGGTCCAGCGACTGGCCCTGCCAGCTCAGCTTGTGCTCCACCTCCTCGCGCAGCTGGGCGGCAAGTGCGGCGCCGTGCTCCAGGCGGGACACGGGGGCGAGCGCGGCGAAGGTGCCGCCGGCCAGGCGGCAGCAGGCGGCGGCGCCCTCGTCGAACAGCGAGGCCAGCTTGGTCGCAGCGCCGCGCAGCAGCGCATCGCCGGCATCGAAGCCCAGCACGCCGTTGACGGCCTTGAGCCGGTCCACGTCGATGCAGATCAGCACGGCCAGTTGCTGGCGCTCGGGCAGGTTGGCCAGCAGGCGGTTGCCGTCGGCGATGAAGCGGCTGCGCTGCGGCAGGCCGGTCAGCAGGTCGATGTCGGCCAGGCGGCGCAGCTCGGCCTCGCGCTCGCCCACGGCCATGGCCATGGTGTTCATGGCGCTGGCCATGTGGCCGAGTTCGTCGGCGGAGTCGACCTCGATGCGGTGGCCATACTGGCCCTGGGCGATCAGCTCGGCACCGTCCTCGGCGCGCTTGAGCGGGTTGACGATGGAGCGCGTGACGCCGACGGCCAGCCCCGCAGCGGCCAGCAGCGCGCCAACGCAGATGGCCAGCACGCCGGTGCGGTCGCGGTCGATCTGCTCGCGCAGCTCGCGCGCCTTGGCGGTGCCGGCGCGCTCCTCGCTGGCGGCCAGCTGGTAGATGGCGCCGACGAACAGGGACAGCGTCGATTCGGTGTCGCTGCCCAGCAGCGCGCGGGCGGCCTGGAAGTCTTCGTTCTCTATCAGGTCGCGTGCGTCGATGTAGCTGGCGCGGTAGTCGGCCAGTGCTTGGCGCACCTCCGCCAGGCGCTCGCTGCGGGGGCCCGGCGGCAGCACCAGGGCCAGGCGCTGCATGGCGTCGTCCAGCCGGCCGTTGGCCGAGTTGATCTCGGGGTAGGCAGCCAGACGCAACTCGTCGTCGGGGCTCATCAGCACCAGCAGCTTGCGCGCTACGGCCTCGGCGTTGCGGTTGATCTCGTTGACCGAGTCGCGCACGGCGGCCTGTTCGTCGACGATCTGGTTCAGCGCCTCGGACAACCCCGTGAGCCGGTGCACCGCCAGGCCCGCCAGCCCCATCAGCAGGAAAAGCAGCAGGCCGAAGGCCAGCCCCAGCCGCGTGCGGATGCGCAGCCGCCTTGACAGGCTGTGCGCGGGCAGCGGGGCCGGATCAGGCGCGTTCATTCCAGAGTCAAGCGTCACTCCAGCGCGTCAGCAGCAAGCGCGCGGTGGCGACATTGGTGGCGCAGGGCACGTCGTGCACGTCGCAGGCGCGCACCAGGGCATTGATGTCGGGCTCGTGGGGCTGCGGCGTCATCGGGTCGCGCAGGAAGATGATGCCGTCCAGCCCGCCCACTGCCAGCCGCGCGCCGATCTGCAGGTCGCCGCCCATCGGGCCGCTCAGCACGCGCTCCACGGTCAGGCCGTGGGCTGCGGTCAGGCGCGTGCCGGTGGTGCCGGTAGCCATCAGCTCGCAGCGGCCCAGGAAGGGCAGGAACTCGGCGGCCAGGGCGATCATGGCGTCCTTCTTGCCGTCATGGGCGATCAAGGCGAGTCTCATCGGGGGTGGCAGCGGTGGAAAACGGCCACGTTACACGCAGTCAGGGCGCTTCAGTGCGCAGAACTTGGCAGTTCCGGCGCTTGGGTGGTACCGCTCACTTCGCGATCGTTGAACACGTTTCACGCGGCATGGGCCAATCCCGGTGCCACCGCTGACAGCGGAACGCAGGCAGCATGGCGGCCTGTTCACGCAACCCATCCATCGCCATGAACTTCCGCGAACTCCACCAAGGCCCCGTACTCCTGAAGATCGCCAACGTCTGGGACGCCGGCAGCGCCGTCCTCGTGCAAAGCCTGGGTGTGCCGGCCCTGGCCACCACCAGCGCCGGCCTGGCATGGGCGCTGGGCTATGCCGACGGCAACCACCTGCCCATCGCCGAGCACGCCGCCGCCATCCGCCGCATCGCCCGAGTCACCGAGCTTGCGCGGGTGCCGCTCAGCGCCGACAGCGAGGCCGGCTACAGCGACGACCCGGCCACGGTGGCCGGCAATGTCATGCAGCTCGTCGAGGCCGGTGCCGTGGGCATCAACCTGGAGGACGGCGCCGGTGAGCCGGCCCTGCTGTGCCGCAAGATCGAAGCCATCAAGGCGGCTGCGGCGCGGGCCGGCGTGGACCTGTTCATCAACGCGCGCTGCGACGTGTACCTGCGCAACCTCGCGCCCGGCCGCGCGGCCGAAGAGGTGCTGCTGCGAGCACGCGACTACACGGCGGCCGGGGCGGACGGCCTGTTCGCCGCCGGCGTGACGGCCGTGGCCGACATCGAGGCGCTGGTGACGGGCCAGCCGCTGCCGTTGAACGTGATGGCGCGGCCGGCGCTGCCGTCGTTGAGCGAGTTGCAGCGCCTGGGCGTGCGCCGCATCTCGGCCGGCAGCGCGATCGCCGAGGCGGCCTGGGGCCGGGCGCAGCGGGCGGCGGTGGGTTTCCTGGCCGAAGGCGCGGGCGACGATTTGTTCGACGGCGCGGCGCCGTATCCGCAGATCAACGGCGCGCTGAGCGCCGCCAACACGGGTCAGAGCTGAATCGACACGCGCAGCTGCAGCTCGCGCTCCGGCTGCCCTGCGGCGTCGCGGCTGCTGACCGTGCCGCGCGGCGCCGGTGGCGCGGTACCGCCGCCCGTGCGGGCTGCCGTCTGCCAGCGCTCCATGGGCAGGTCTAGCGTGGCGCTGAAGGCGTGGTCGCCCTCCTCCACGTCGAAGACCACCCGCACCGGCGCCGTGCCACCGGCCCAGGTCGGCGTGACCATGAAGCTGTGCGTGACGGCGCGTTCCTGCGGGCGCGGGTTGGCGTAAATGCGGCGCGTGGCGCCGCTGGCTTCCAGCTCCACGGTGGTGTCCAGCCAATGCAGCGTTTCGCGCGTCGTCATCCGCGCGCTGGCGCGCTGGCCGTTTTCGACCAGCAGGCGCTGGGTCGGCACGGACACCGCCGGGCCGATGGACGAGACCACACCCGCGCCTCGCGGCGACACGCTGCCCGCCGTGCCGACGACGACGGCGCCATCGCGCACGCCGGCCTGGGCCGAGGGCGGCAGGTTGCTGTCCACCCAGCGCAGTTCGACCAGCAGTTGAACGGCCGGCGGCGCCGCGCTCGCCAGCGCGGGCAGCAGGAGGAGCGTGAGCAGCGAGAGCAGGGAACGGCGCTTCATGTGTCCAAGCTTAGCCTCGCGTGGCCTCGGCGCGGGTCGGGAAAAGCCGCGGGCCGAACAGGTTGATCGCCAGACCGGCCATCACCAACGCGGCGGCGGTGAGCTTCCAGCCCGGCAGCGCCTCGGCCAGCAGCAGGCTGCTCGCACCCATGCCGAAGATGGGCACCAGCAAGGCCATCGGCACGATGCGCGCGGCCGGGTGGCGGGTCAGCAGCCAGGCCCAGCAGCCGTAGCCGAACAGCGTGTTGGCAAAGCTCTGCCACGCCACGGCGGCCCAGGTGCCGGCGTCGGCGGCGGCCAGGCCTGCGGCGATGCGCTCGGGGCCGTCCACCAGCAGGGCCAGCACAGCGAGCGGCGGCACTGCGAAGGCGCTGCTCCAGACGACGTAGGCCAGCATGTTCACCCGCCCCGCGCGCTTGCCGACGATGTTGCCGCAGGCCCAGGAGAAGGCGGCGGCCAGCACCATGGCCAGACCCAGCGCCGTGGTGGTGCCGTCGGTGTGCAGCACGATGACGACGATGCCCGCGACGGCCAGCGCCAGCCCCAGCCACTGGGCGAGCAGCACGCGCTCGCCGGCCAGCCGCACGGCCAGCAGCAGCGTGAAGAACACCTGGGTCTGGATGACCAGCGAGGCCAGGCCCGGCGAGATCTCGCTGCGCATGGCGAGGTACAGCAAACCGAACTGCCCCACGGCGACGAAGAGGCCGTAGCCCGCCAGATTGCGCCAGCCCACCGCCGGCCGCGCCAGGAAGAAGCAGGCCGGCACGAAGGCGATGGTGAAACGCAGCGCAGCCAGCGTCATCGGCGGCAGTGTGTGCAGCGCGTATTTGATGACGACGAAGTTGCTGCCCCAGATGGCCACGACGGCAACGGCCAGCAGCAGGTGGCGCAGCGGCAGGGCGGCCGTCATGCCAGGGCCCCGGCATCGCGCCGCAGCAGCGCCACCGCCTCAAGTTCGGCCGCGGTGGTGGCAATCTTGTAGACCAGGGGCATCGGGCGATTCTGGCGCGGATGCGAGAACGGCCGCGCGCGAGCTGTCAGCTCACATAGCCGGTGAGCAGGGCCTGCGCCCAGTCGGGCCGCTGGCGCTGCGCGGCCAGTTGCGCCATCGCGCGGAAGTCGTAGGGCACGGTGTGGTGGGCGCTCACCCAGCCGGCGGGCGACTGCTCGAGGATGGCGTACTGCGCGTCCGGCGTGCCGCGCTCGACGACGTAGCGCACGGGCTCGTCGTCCACATAGGCCTGCAGGCCGACGCTGCCCGGGTTGACGAGCAACTGGCCCGAGGCCGTGCGCATGGTGCGCGGCACATGGCTGTGGCCACAGGCGATGACGGCGGCGTCGCTATTGCCCAGGCGTTCGGCGACCTCAGCCGCCGAGGCCGCCATCAACACACCGTGGCGAGGTGTTTCGAGGAAGTGTTCGCAGTCGCTGCGTGGCGTGCCGTGGCACAGCAGCAGGGCAGGCGAGTCGCGGTGCACAGGCTGCAGCGAACGCAGCCAGGCCAGCTCGGGTTCGCCCAGCGTGGCGCGGGCATGGCCGTCGGACTTGCCGCCGCTGGCAGGCGTCCACTCCAGCACCTGGCGCTCGTGGTTGCCGGCCAGCACGAGCCAGTCGCTGGCCATCAGGTAGTGGGCGGTCTCCAGCGGCAGCAGCGGGCCGGACAGGTTGTCGCCCAGGCAGATGACGCGGTCGACGCCGCGGCGGCGGATGTCGGCGACGACGGCTTCGAGGGCCGGCAGGTTGCCGTGGATGTCTGAGACGAGGGCGATGCGCATGTCAGTCCGATAGGGTTTGGTTTCTGCCGGCCGCCTTGGCCTCGTAGAGCAGCCGGTCGGCACGCGCCAGCGTCTGGGCCAGCGTGTCACCGAGGCGGTGGCCGGTGAGGCCGATGGAGACGGTGACCGAGACCTCCACGCCGTCGCCCACGTCGATCTTCAACGCCTCCACCCGCTGGCGCAGCCTCTCCATGCCGCCCAGCGCAAGCGGCATGGCGGTGTCGGGCAGCAGCACGAGGAACTCCTCGCCGCCCCAACGCGCGATCACGTCGGTGGCGCGCAGGGCGCCCTGGCCGGCCTGGGCAAAGCTGCGCAGCACGATGTCGCCGGCCGCGTGGCCGTGGGCATCGTTGACGCGCTTGAAGTGGTCGAGGTCGGCGATGGCGATGCAGAACTGGTAGCCGTGGCGCAGCGAGCGCTGCAGTTCCTGGTCCATCAGCGCCTGCATCTCGCGGCGGTTGGACAGGCCCGTCAGTTCGTCGCGCGTGGCGACGGCGTGCAACTGGGCCAGGGCGCGCGCCAGCTCTTCGCGCTGGTCGGCCAGGCGCCGGCGGATGCGGCTCAGCCGCGCTGTGAGCACGGCCACGGCGGGCAGCATGCAGGCCAGCATCACGAAGTGGCCGATCTCGACGGCGGGCGGGTAGGCGGCCGGCCGCAGCAGCGCCATGACGCCCATGACGCCGCCGAAGTTCGCGAGCGCGAACAGGCTCAGCCCGAAGGCGCTGCGGGCGCGCAGCTGGAACATGCCGAACATCAGGATCAGCGTCAGCACCGGGAAGCAGACGCCACGCAGCGGCCCGGCCTGGGCATAGCCCAGCGCGGCGGCGGTGATGGCGAAGGCGATCTGCACGCTGGTCAGCGACGGGTCGGTGAAGCGGAGCGACCAGCCGCTGCGGATGGCGGCATAGGCGACGGCCATGCCACCTAGCGCATAGGCCGTCCACGCCCACAGCGCCAGGCCGCGCTCGTCGCCGCCGATGCGCACCGCGTAATGCAGCATGGCCACGCTGATGGCCATCAGCACCATCGCCAGTGAAGTCTGGCGCAGCCGCAGCCGCTGGGCGAACTCGGTGCCCAGCCAGAGATCACCCAGCCGACGGAGGTGCCTTATCGCCATGGCCGCAAGCGTAAGGCAACGCTGAACAAGTCCCTCGCGCGGCTGCGGTGCCGGGCCTTGCCTGTGTGCGGTGCTTCTCCACGTGCGCCGGCTTCAGCTACCGAGATGCCCCAGCGGCAGCGCGCCGCCGGCCTTGACCTCGCCCAGCGAGAAGCTGGTGTGGATGTCCTTCACGTTGGGCAGCTTCAACAGCGTGTTGATGGAGAAGCGCGAAAAGGCGTCCAGGTCCGTCGCCATGACCTGCAGCTCGAAGGTGCCGGCGCCGGAGATGTAGTGGCAGGCGATGACCTCGGGCAGCTGGCGGATCTCGTCCTCCAGCGCCTTGGTGGCCACGGCCGCGCTGCGCTCGGTGTCCACGCGCACGAAGGCCAGCACGCCCAGGCCGATCTTGCGGCGGTCGAGCTCGGCGCGGTAGCCGGTGATGTAGCCCTGCTCCTCCAGCCACTTGACGCGCCGCCACGTGGGCGCGGCCGACAGGCCCACGCGCTGCGCCAGCTCGGCGTTGGACTGGCGGGCGTCGCGCTGCAGTTCGGCCAGGATGGCGATGTGATATCGGTCGAGGGCGTCGGAACTCATGGTTTGCCCTTGTCGGCGCGTTGTCGATATGAACGATGCGAATTCTGCTTGATCGAGAAAGGATCTTGCGCAAGGGCTCGGTTTTGAGCGGCACATGGCAAGCACCCAGCGCACTCGTTTCCCTACACTGACCGGTCCGGCCATACTGGCCACACAGCTGCGCGCCACGCCCCACAAGGGCCGCCACGCCACGCCGCAATCAGGAGCCCATCCGATGAATGCCCCGCTGCCCGAACATGTCCTGCGCGCCTTGCAAACGGTCTCGCTCGACGACAAATACGCGCTGGACTCCGGTCGCGCCTTCATGAGCGGTGTGCAGGCGCTGGTGCGGCTGCCCATGCTGCAACGCACGCGCGACGCGATGGCCGGGCTGAACACCGCCGGCTTCATCAGTGGCTACCGCGGCTCGCCGCTGGGCACGTATGACCAGGCGCTCTGGGCCGCCAAGAAGCACCTGGCCAAGCAGCACATCGTCTTCCAGCCCGGCGTGAACGAGGAGCTGGGCGCCACGGCCGTGTGGGGCACGCAGCAGCTCGACCTCTTCCCCGAGAAGGCCAAATACGACGGCGTCTTCGGCCTCTGGTACGGCAAGGGCCCGGGCGTGGACCGCTGCATCGACGTGTTCAAGCACGCCAACATGGCCGGTACGTCCAAGCACGGCGGCGTCATCGCGGTGGCCGGTGACGACCACATCGCCAAGAGCTCGACGGCGGCGCACCAGAGCGACCACGTCTTCAAGGCGGTCGGCTTCCCGACCTTCTTCCCGAGCAGCGTGCAGGACATCCTCGACATGGGCCTGCACGCCTTTGCGATGAGCCGCTTTTCGGGCCTGTGGGCCGGCATGAAGACCATCCAGGAGATCGTCGAGAGCTCGGCCTCAGTCAGCGTCGACCCCGACCGCGTCAACATCATCCTGCCCGAGGATTTCCAGATGCCGCCCGGCGGCCTGCACATCCGCTGGCCCGACCCGCCGCTCGAACAAGAGTCGCGGATGATGAATTTCAAGTGGTACGCCGCGCTGGCCTACATCCGTGCCAACAAGCTCAACCACAACGTCATCGAAGGCCCGAACGATCGCTTCGGCCTCATCACCAGCGGCAAGGCTTTCAACGACACGCGCCAGGCGCTGCACGACCTGGGCCTGGACGACGCCACCTGCCGTCAGGTCGGCATCCGCCTGCACAAGGTCAACGTCGTCTGGCCGCTGGAGGCGCAGATCACGCGCGAGTTCGCCAAGGGCCTGCAGGAGATCCTCGTCGTCGAGGAGAAGCGCCAGATCATCGAATACCAGGTCAAGGAAGAGCTCTACAACTGGCGCGCCGACGTGCGCCCCAACGTGCTCGGCAAGTTCGACGCCGGTGACGGTGGCGAGGGCGGCGAGTGGAGCGTGCCCAACCCCAGCGAGCACTGGCTGCTGCGCCCGCAGGCCGACCTGACGCCGGCCATCATTGCCCGCGCGATTGCCAAGCGGTTGAAGAAGCTTGGCGTCGACAGCGACATCCGGGCCCGCCTGGATGCGCGGTTAGCGATCATCGACAGCAAGGAGGCCGCGCTGAAGTCCGAGGAACAAACCGCCGGCGGCGCCGACCGCACGCCGTGGTTCTGCTCCGGTTGCCCGCACAACACCAGCACCCGCGTGCCGGAGGGGTCGCGCGCCGTCGGCGGCATCGGCTGCCACTACATGGTCACGTGGATGCCCGGCCGCAAGACGGCCACCTTCACGCAGATGGGCGGCGAGGGCGTGCCCTGGGTGGGCCAGGCGCCGTTCACGGACGAGAAGCACATCTTCAGCAACCTGGGCGACGGCACCTACTTCCACAGCGGCAGCCTGGCCATCCGCCAGAGCATCGCTGCGGGCGTCAACATCACCTACAAGATTTTGTATAACGACGCCGTTGCGATGACCGGCGGCCAGGCGGTGGGCGAGCGGCCGGAGGGCCACACCGTCATCCAGATCATGAACAGCGTGATCTCCGAAGGCGTCAAGAAGCTGGTCATCGTCACCGACGAGCCGGAGAAGTACGACGGCGTGGCGCTGGCCCCCGGCGTGACCGTGCACCACCGCGACGAGCTGGACGACATCCAGCGCCAGTTCCGCGAGCTGGAAGGCACGACGGTCATCATCTACGACCAGACCTGCGCGACCGAGAAGCGCCGCCGCCGCAAGCGAGGCAAGCTGGTCGACCCGGCCAAGCGCGTCGTCATCAATCCACTGGTCTGCGAGGGCTGTGGCGACTGTTCGGTGCAGTCGAACTGCCTGTCGGTCGAGCCGCTGGAGACCGACTTCGGCCGCAAGCGCCAGATCAACCAGAACAGCTGCAACAAGGACTATTCCTGCGTGAAGGGCTTCTGCCCGAGCTTCGTCACCGTCGAGGGCGGCGAGCTGAAGAAGCCGAAGAAGGAAGGCCGCCAGAGCCCCTTCGACGCCGCGCTGCCAATGCTGCCGATGCCCGTCGTGCCCAACCCCGAGAAGGCCTGGGGCATCGTCGTCGGCGGCGTGGGCGGCACGGGCGTCATCACCATCGGCCAGCTGCTGGGCATGGCGGCGCATCTGGAAGGCAAGGGCGTCATCACGCAGGACGCGGCGGGCCTGGCGCAGAAGGGCGGCGCGACCTGGAGCCACATCCAGATCGCCAACGAGCCCGAGGCGATCTTCTGCACCAAGGTCGGCACGGCGGAGGCCGACCTCGTCATCGCTTGCGATGCCATCGTCGCCGCCAACAAGGCCACGCTGGCCGTCATGCGCGAGGGCCGCACCTACGTGGCGCTGAACACGCACGGCTCGCCGACGGCCACGCTCGTCAACGACGCGAACTGGAGCTTCCCCGGCGCCGCCTGCGAGGCGGCCGTGGGCAACGCGGTGGGCCGCGACCACCTGGGCTCGTTCGACGCCGAGGAAGTGGCCGTCAAGCTGGTCGGCGACTCGCTCTACACCAACCCGCTGATGCTGGGCTACGCCTGGCAGCAGGGCCGCATCCCGCTCAGCTACGACGCGCTGATGCGCGCCATCGAGCTGAACGGCGTGCAGGTCGACAACAACAAGGTCGCCTTCGAGTGGGGCCGTCGCTGCGCGCAGGACCTCAAGGCGGTGCAGGCGCTGTATGCCGCGCAGGCCGTCATCCAGTTCGTCAAGCGCCAGGGCGTGGACGAGATCGTGACCAAGCGCGTGGACTTCCTGACCGGCTATCAGAGCGCAGCCTATGCGGCCGAATACAAGGCCTTCGTCGACAAGGTGAGGGCGGCCGAAGCGAAGCTGGGTGGCAGCAGCAAGCTGACCGAGGCCGTGGCGCGCTACCTGTTCAAGCTGATGGCCTACAAGGACGAGTACGAGGTGGCTCGCCTGCACACCGATGCGGCCTTCACCAACAAGATCGCCGGCATGTTCGAGGGCGACTACAAGCTCGTGCACCACCTCGCGCCGCCGCTGCTGGCGAAGAAGAACTCGCACGGCGAGCTGGTCAAGCGCCCCTTCGGCAGTTGGATCCGCCCGGCGTTCGGCGTGCTCGCCAAGATGAAGGGCCTGCGCGGCACGGCCTTCGACGTGTTCGGCTACACGGCCGAGCGCCAGACGGAGCGCGCGCTGATCGGCGAGTACCGCGCCAGCATCGACGCGCTGCTCGCCAAGGGCCTGACGGCCGAGCGCCTGACGCTGGCCGTGGACATCGCGCGCATCCCCGAGGAGATCCGCGGCTACGGCCATGTGAAGGAGCGCCACCTCCAAGCCGCCCGCGCCAAGTGGAGCGGCCTGATGGCGCAGTGGCAGGCGCTGGGCTAGGGCCGCTGCGTTGAGTGCTGCAGCAGGATCAGCCAGCGGCCGTCGATGCGCTGGTAGGCAAAGCTGTAGCGCGCCGGTCGCGTCTTCGTCTGGCCGTCGGCCTGCTCGATGAACTCGTACTCGCCCGAGCGCACCGCCGTCTCGCCGAACAGCTGCAGGTTGCCGACGATCCAGCGCATGCGCGCCGTCGGCCGCTGCGCCATCTGGTCGAAGAACATCGGCAGGGCGCCGCCGGACAGCGGCACGGCGGAATACTCGTCGTCGGTGATCAGCGCGCCCGGGGCATACAGCTGTTGGAGCCGGCGCGCATCGCGGCTGTTGTAGGCGTCTTTCCAATCCTCCAGTGCCTGCATCAGGTCGTTGACGCAGTTGCTGCCGGGCTGGTCGCAACGCAGCGGCGGCGACACGCGCACGGTGGGCGCCGTCGTACAGCCGCTGCCGAGCACCAGCAGCAGCAAGCAGGTCGCGGCGGCGAGGGGCCTGGGCGTCTTGTTGATGATTGCCATGTCGGGGTCCGCTGTTGTGTGGGGCGATTGTGAATCTGCCCGTCGCGGGGCATTCCCTAAACGGGCAGCGGCTGGGTTTACATAGACTGCTGACCGTTTCGTCAGGGAGAACATATGAAAGACATCTTGCGCGGCCTGCTGGCTGCAACTGGCCTGTGCCTCGGCCTGGGTTTGGGTTTTGTGGCTCATGCGGCCGACGCGCCGCCGCCCAAGCCCGCTGAAGACCCCGCCTGGACCGAGGCCAAGGCCGCCGCCAAGACCGGCCCTGCGGACGTCGCCATCGCCGGCCAGGCCACGCTGCACCTGCCGGCCGGCCGCGTTTTCATCCCCCAGCCGCAGGCCGGCAAGCTGCTGCGCGCCATGGGCAACCCGGGCACTCACGAGGAGCTGGCGGGCGTCATCTTCCCGTCGGGCGACGGCGACTGGTTCGCCACGTTGCGCTACATCGCCTCCGGCTATGTGAAGGACGGCGACGCCAAGGAGTGGAAGGCCGACGACCTGCTGGCCAGCTACAAGGAAGGCACCGAGGCGAGCAACGACGAGCGCAGGAAGATGGGCGGGGCGCCGCTGGAGATCACCGGCTGGGCCGAGGTGCCGGCCTACGAGGCGACGACGCACCGCCTTGTCTGGGCCATGAGTTCCAAGGAAAAGGGCGCGCCGGCCGATGCCGGGCAGGGCGTCAACTACAACACCTACGCACTGGGCCGCGAGGGCTATCTGAGCCTGAACTTCGTCACCGCGCTGAAGGACCTGCCGACGCAGAAGCCCGATGCCAAGGGCCTGCTCGGCGCGCTGGAGTTCGACAAGGGCAAGCGCTACGAGGACTTTGACTCCTCCACCGATCACATCGCCGAGTACGGCCTCGCGGCGTTGGTCGTCGGCGTCGGCGCCAAGAAGCTCGGCCTGCTCGCCATCGCCTTCGCCTTCCTGGCCAAGTTCGCCAAGATCATCTTCATCGCCGTCATCGGCGGCGGCGCGGTGATCAAGAAGTTCTTCAAGCGCGGCAAGCCCAGCGAGCCGGCCGCCTGATGTTCAAGCTGTTAGCGCTACTGCTGTCGGGCGCCAAGTTCGGCAAGCTGCTCACCACGGGCGGCAGCATGCTGATCTCGCTGGTGGTCTACGCGTGGATTTACGGTTGGCGCTACGCGGCGGGTTTCATCGCGCTGCTGTTCGTGCACGAGATGGGCCACTTCATCGCGGCGCGCTACAAGGGGCTGAACGTCGGCGCGCCAACCTTCATCCCCTTCGTCGGCGCCTGGGTCGAGCTGAAGGACATGCCGCATGACGCGCAGACCGAAGCCCTTCATCGGCCTGGCCGGACCGCTGCTGGGCACGGCGGGTGCCACGGCGGTCTACCTGCTGGCGCGCAGCTGGGATGCAGACTGGCTGCTTGCGGTGGCCTACAGCGGCTTCTTCCTGAATCTGTTCAACCTGATCCCGATCTCGCCGTTCGACGGCGGCCGCATCACGGCCGTGCTGTCGCCGCGCATCTGGCTGCTGGGCGCGCCGATGCTCGTGGCGCTGTTCTTCTGGCGCCCAAGTCCCATGCTCATCCTGATGGCGCTGCTGGCCTGGCCCCAGCTCATCAAGGCCTGGAAGCACCGCTCGGACAGCCCCGAGGCGCAGACCTACTACGCCGTGCCAGCGGCGGTGAAGTGGGAATACGCGACCTACTACCTGGTGCTGGCGGCCTACCTCGCGGTGATGTGCCACGACGTGCACGAGATGCTGGCCGTCATGCGGGGCTGACACGAGCAGGCGGCCCCGACCCCAGCCGGAGCAGCGGCTCGGTTTCGGACCAGTTTCGTGCCGGGGCGCACTACGATCCAGCCGCGCCCTGTGGCGCGGAGTTCCCCCATGACCCGCACCAGCCTTCTGCTGGCCTTGTGCCTGTCCGCCCTGCTGGCGGCACCGGCCAGCGCTGAGCGGCGCCTGCGCGCCTGTGCCCATCCGGCCGCCCAGCCGATGAGCTGGGAACAGCAAGGCCGCATGCACGGTGTTTGTGTCGAGATGGCACGGCGGGCCTTTGCGGCAGCGGGCTGGACGCTGGAGGTCGAGGCGGTCGGGCCCTGGGCGCGCTGCCAAGCGCTGGTCGAGCGTGGCGACGTGGACGTGATGGCCTGCGCCTTCGACAACCCCAAGCGCCGCGAGTACGCGCTGGTCGTTGAGCCCGCACTGGCGCGCAACGAGGCGGCCCTGTTCGTGCGCCGTGACAGCCCTTTGCGCTTCGACACCTGGACCGATCTGGCCGGCCTGCGGGTCGGCGTCGGCCGGGGTGTGAGCTTTGGCGCCGAAGTCGACGGCCAGCTGGCTCGGCAAGCCCAGGTGGACAACGCGCTCAGCGAGGACCTGAACCTGCGCAAGCTGCTGCTGGGTCGTCTGGACGCGATCGCGACCGCGCGCGAGGCCGGTACGCAAATGCTGCGAGCGATGGGTTGTGAGCAAGAGGTGCGCGTGCTGCCTCGTGGGCTGGGCGCGGACGGGCTGCATCTGCAGATCTCGCGCCGCTCGCCCGCCGCTGCGGCCGCGCCGCAGATCCGCGACTATCTGCAACAGGCCGACTATCCGGCGGCGCTGCAGCAGCTGCACCGCCAGCAGGCCGAGCTCTATCGCCAGCAGAACCCGCCGCCCGAAGCGGGCCGGTGCGCGCGCTGAAGCCGCGACAAGTCAGGCTTCACCAGACAAGATCTGCGCCGGCTGCCGCCCCGCCTAGACTGGGCTGCCCATGAGCCCAGCTTCCCACGCACCGAACCGTCAGCGCTGGATGGGCCTGCTGATGGCCGTGCTCGGCGCCATCGGCTTCTCGGGCAAGGCCATCATCGTCAAGCTGGCCTACCGGCATGGCGTGGACGCCATCACGCTGCTGATGTGGCGCATGTTGCTGGCGCTGCCGTTCTTCCTTGTCATGGCCTGGTGGTCGGGCCGCGGCAAGCCGGCGCTGACACGCCGGGACTGGCGCGACATCGCCGTGCTGGGCTTCACCGGCTACTACCTGGCGAGCTATCTGGACTTTGCCGGCCTAGCCTACATCACGGCCAGCCTGGAGCGGCTCATCCTCTACCTCAACCCGACGCTGGTGCTGCTGATCTCGGTGCTGTTCTTCCACCACCGGCTGCAGGCCCGGCAGGTCATTGCGATGGCGGTCAGCTATGCCGGCGTGGTGGCCGTGTTCGCGCATGAGCTGAGCTTCGAGGGCAGCCACACCGCCATCGGCGCTGCGCTGGTGTTCGGCAGCGCCGTCAGCTACGCGGTCTACCTGTCGCTCAGCGGCAAGGTCGTGCAGCGCCTGGGCGCGCTGCGGCTGGCGGGCCTGGCCAGCAGCGTGGCCTGCGCGCTGTGCATTGGCCAGTTCGCATTGCTGAAGCCCCTGTCCAGCTTCATGGTGCCCGAGCCGGTGCTGTGGTTGTCGCTGCTCAACGCCACGGCCTGCACGGTGGCACCGGTGCTGATGGTGATGCTGGCCATCGCCCGCATCGGCGCGCCGCTGGCGTCGCAGGTCGGCATGGTGGGCCCGATGAGCACGCTCATCATGGGCGTGTTCATCCTGGGCGAGCCGATGAACGGCTGGATCGCGCTGGGCACGGTGCTGGTGCTGGCCGGCGTCTTCCTCGTGGGGCGCAAGGTGGCCCGCTGAACAACGGGTCAGGAGGCTGCGGGCGCCGCAGACTTGCAGTAATCGACCACGTCGGGATGCCTGACAACGTTGGCCATGGGGTTGTCGAGGTGCTTTTGCTGCAGTTCCGCAGGCAGGGCCGCCCACAGCGATATCAGGCGGGCGCAATAGTGGCCCCGCACCCAGCGGATCTCATCCGGCGTGGTAGCCAGCCGGCGCGATTCGAAGAAGGGCACGTTGACGGTGTTGTAGTCGGCCTCGGGCATGGGGCCTGGGGGCGCGATGCGCACGGCGTTGGACTCGTTCAGCAGGCCGTCGAACTGCAATTGCTTCACCTCGCTCTCCCGCACCATGAGGAGCAGCTCCGGTACGCTGGAGGTGATCTGCGTCTCAAAGCCGACCTGGATGGCGCTGTGCTCGATGCGGGCCGCGTCACGGAAGCCTGGTTTGCTGATGTAGACCATCAGGTAGCCGCAGCCCCGCACATCGGCCCGAGCGAAAGAGAAGCGGCCGTCGGCGCCGCTGGTCGCCTCCGCGACGCGGACCGAGTCGCTGCCGTGCAGCCAGCGGCCCTTGCGACAGTCGATCTTGATGTGCGCGCCTTCGATGGGCTGGCGGTTCACCAGCTCCCGCACCTCCCCCTCGGGATCGCGGAAGGCCCACACGCCACCAGCGGCGGCCAGCCCGAGCAGCATTGCGCCCACCCCGATGCGCTGATATTTTTTTGCAGGCACAGTCAGAATCAACAGGTTTGAACAGCAGGCCTAAAGTCCGCGATCAGTGTAAGCAGTGGTATGCGGCGTACGGACCTAGCATTCAAACCCACTGAACATTGGCGACAAGCTCGGTGAACTGATCGCCCGCCTGCAAGGAACACACTGCGAGCCATGATGAGCACTGCCACCCGCTACACCCCCGTTGCCGTCGTGCTGCACTGGTTGCTGGCGCTGGCCATCGTCGGCACCTTCGGCGTCGGCTTCTACATGGCCGACCTGCCGTTCTCGCTGCAGCGGGTCAAGCTCTACAACTGGCACAAGTGGGCGGGCGTAACGATCCTTGCGCTGTCCGCGCTGCGGCTGCTGTGGCGCCTCTCGCACCGGCCGCCGGCCGACCTGCCCATGCCGGCCTGGCAGGCGCGCGTTGCGCATGCCGTCCACGTGCTGCTCTACATCGTCTTCTTTGCCGTGCCGCTGAGTGGCTGGGCCATGACCTCGGCCAAGGGCTATCCCATCGTCTGGTTCGGCGTGCTGCCGTTGCCGGACTTCGTGCCCAAGGATCACGACCTGGGCGAACTGCTCGAGGAAGTGCACGGCTGGCTGGCCTATGGCCTGGCCGCCCTGGTGCTGGCCCATGTGGCCGGCGCGCTCAAGCATCATTTCGTCGACCGCGACGGCCTGATGGCCCGCATGTCGCTGCGCCGCCGCTGATCAAGGACCTGCCATGACCCGACTCTTCGCCGCCCTGCTGCTCACCGCAGCCCTCATTCCCGCCCAGGCCGCCACGCTGCAGCCCGACAAGAGCGCCCTCAGCTTCACGTTCAAGCAGATGGGCGTGCCGGTAGACGGCACGTTCAAGAAGTTCGAGGCGCAGCTCGACTTCGACCCCAAGAAGCCCGAGGCCGGCAAGATCGCCTTCACGGTCGACCTGGGCAGCGTGTCGCTGGGCGACCCGAGCTTCGACCACGAACTGGCCGGCACGCCGTGGTTCGACACCAAGCGCAACGGCAAGGCCACATTTGTGTCCACCGGCATCAAGGCCACCGGCCCGAACAAGTACGACGTGGCCGGCAAGCTGACCATCAAGGGCGCCGTGCGCGATGTCGTCGTGCCCATCACGCTCAATGGTGGCGTGGCCGCAGGCAGCGTGCCCATCAAGCGCCTGGACTTCAAGATCGGCGACGGCGAATGGGCGGACACCTCGGTCGTCGCCAACGATGTCACCGTGAAATTCAAACTGGCCTTTTCCGGCATCTGACCGGCCTGTAACCTCAACCCTTCCCCACCCCCCCGGAGACTTCACCGATGAAGAATGCCCTGCTGCTCACCGCCTTGCTCGCTGCTGCTGGCGCCGCTCACGCCGAAAGCGCCACCTACGTCATCGACAAGAACCACACCGCAGTCACGTTCGAGGCCAAGCACTTCGGCACCAGCACGCTGCGCGGCCGCTGGGACAAGAAGGAAGGCACCGTCACGCTGGACAAGGCTGCCAAGACCGGCAAGGTCGAGTTCACCATCGACATGGCCTCCATCACCACCGGCTCGCCGCAGTTCGACGGCCACCTGAAGAGCAAGGACTTCTTCCTGGTGGAAGAGTTCCCGACGGCCAAGTTCGTCGGCGACAAGTTCACCTTCAATGGCGACAAGGTCACCAGCGTCTCCGGCGAACTGACGCTGCGCGGCAAGACCAACCCCGTCACGCTGACGGCCACCAACTTCAACTGCTACGACAGCCCCATGCTCAAGCGTGAGGTCTGTGGCGGCGACTTTGAAACCACGCTGATGCGCAGCCAGTTCGGCGTCAGCTACGCGCTGCCGGCCGTCACGCCGGACGCCATCCGCCTGCTGATCCAGGTCGAGGCCGTCAAGCAGTAAGCGCAGCCAGCGCCCACCTCACGAGCCCGCTTCGGCGGGCTTTTTGCTGCCTTGGGATTGCGGGCCGAGCGCCGGGCCGCTCCCAAGCCGGCCCATCTTGTCGATGTGCGGGCGGCTTAACGCCGCACGCATCGGCGTCCCCGCGGGGGACCGGCCAACGTACTCGTTGGACGAGGGGCTGCAGGTCCTCGCGGCCTGTCGCGCACCCCTGCAGTTCGTCACCCGCCCCGGCCGGCGCATCGCTCCGGCGCCACGCCGCCCAGCGCCCCTGCGTAAAGTGGCTTCCAACGACGAACAACCACATGGCCACCTCCTTCACCCCCAGCCCCCAGCAAAAGCTCTGGCTCGAGCGCTGGCAGCGCTTTTCCGCCGCAGCGGTGCGCCACTTCCACGCCTACGCCGGCTGGCTGGTCGGCATCAGCTGGAAGCGCTTCGTGCTGCTGGCGCTGGCGCTGCTGATCGGCGTCAACGTGCTGAAGAACCTGCCGCCCTTCACCTGGCGCATCAGCGAGCAAATCGAAGAGCACGACCATGCCGGCGCCGTTCGCCGCCAGGCCAAGTTCGAAGCCGACGCCAGGAAAGCCGCCGACAAGGCGCGCCGGGCGGCCCAGAAGGGCGACGAAAGGAAGACCGGCGGCAAGGCGGTCGAGGGCGTGCATTACGAGGTCAAGATCGACGAGCGCGGCGTGCGCATCCAGCCGGTGCGTCCGGCGGCCTCGGCCGCCAGCGAGGCCAGGGATGCCAGTGGCGAGCCGATCGCGGATGGGGCAGTTGCAGCGGACGCAGCCAAGGCGGCTTCCGCCCCGACCATCTCCCTGGACTTCCCCAAGAGCGCACGCCCCGAGGACATTCGCGCCGCCATCGAGCAGGCCAAGGAGCAGCTGGGCCAGCTCAAGCAGGAGGCTGAGGAGGTCAAGGAGGCCCAGGAAGCCGCCGCCGAGGCTCAGGCCGCGCTGCAGCAGGCCACCGAGGAGGTCAAGGAAGCCCAAAGCCGCGAGCGCGTCACCATCATCCGCATGGGCGACTCGATGGTGGACTTGGCCATCCTGTGGGTGCTGGCCTCGGCGGTCATCAAGGCCATGTACAAGGGCCGCATCCAGGCCGAGGTCAAGGCGGCCCAGGCCACCGAGAACGCCGAAAGCGAGCAGCTGAAGCGTCAGGTCGTCGAGGCCCGCATGGCCGCCATGCAGGCCCAGGTGGAGCCGCACTTCCTGTTCAACACGTTGGCGTCCATCGACTTCCTCATCGAGACCGACCCGCCGCGTGCTTCTCTGATGCAGAAGAACCTCATCGCGCTGCTGCGGGCCTCCATGCCCACCATGCGCGAGGCCAACGCCAGCGGTGCCGTGCGCGACCTGGGCCGCGAGCTGGCCGTCATCAAGCCCTATCTCGAGATCCTGAAGATGCGCATGGAAGAGCGTCTACAGACCGAGATCGACGTGCCCGAGGGCCTGATGTCCGCCGAGTTCCCGCCCATGATGATCCAGGGCTTGGTGGAGAACGCCATCAAGCACGGCCTGGAGCCCAAGGCCGAGGGCGGCCACCTGAAGGTCAAGGCCGAGATCGTGCACGGCAAGCTGGCCGTCACCGTGGCCGACACGGGCCTGGGCTTCGGCCGCGCCGCCACCAGCGGCACCGGCGTGGGCCTGGCCAACATCCGCGAACGCCTGCAACTGCTGCACGGCAACCGCGCCAGCGTCACCGTCACCGAGAACCAACCCAGCGGCACCGTGGTCACCATCACCGTGCCCTATCGCAGCCGCAACGACGAAGGAGTCGCATCATGAAGACCTTGTTCAAGATCCTGTTCATCGGCGCCGCGCTGATGGTGTTGATGGCGATGTTCGGCGGCTTCGCCTTGCTCAACCATCACGGCCCCGACATGCACATCGTGCTGGACGACGGCGAGTTCTTCTTCGGCGGCAGCGACTTCGGCGACTGGCTCGGCGCCAGCATCGGCCTCTTCGTTGCCGGCATCGTCTGCGTCATCGTGCTGCCGCTGGTGCTGCTGCTCGGTGTGGCCTTGCCGCTGCTGATCGTCGGCGGCGTGCTGACCGTTGTTGTCGCCGGTTTGCTGGGCGCGGGCGCGGTGCTGGGTTCGCCCGTCATCCTGCTCGGCCTGCTGCTCTTCGTCGTGCTGCGCAACCGCCGCCGTTCGATGGCTGCCACGCGCACCGAGCCCATCTGAGCCGGTAGCATTCCCGGCCATGAGCACTGCACACATCCGCGCCGTTCTGGCCGACGACGAACGACTGATGCGCGAACAGCTGCGCAGCCGCCTCACCGAGGTCTGGCCCGAGCTGGAGATCGTCGCCGAGGCCAAGAACGGCCTCGAAGCCGTCGAGCTGAC
>NZ_JBDSQX010000194.1:0-53113 GCF_039929605.1 Roseateles sp. | reverse complement strand
GCCTCCCAGGCGCCGAGGTCGTTCCAGCCGGCGTCCAGCGCGACCATGCGCAGCGGGATGTCGGTGCCCGGGCAGCGCTCCATGACGGCGTAGTCGACGGACTCGCTCGGCACGGTGGCGAACTCGGTTTTGCCCGGGCGAACGAACTTCGCGTCGGTCTTGCGAACAGCCCAGGCGGCGCGGGTGGCCCCGGCGATGTCGGGGCGGAAGCGCTCCAGCGCCTTCATCCAGACGCTGGCGCGCAGCACAAACATGCCGCTGTTCCAGTAGTAGTCGCCCTCAGCGAGATAGCGCTGGGCGGTCTCTAGGTCGGGCTTCTCGACGAACTGGGCCACGGCCAGGCCGCCGGCATCGCCCTGGGTGCGGATATAGCCGTAGCCGGTCTCGGGCCGATCCGGCGTGATGCCGAGGATGGCGATGGCGCCGTCTGCGGCCAGGCGGACGGCGTCCTGCAGCGCGGCCGTGAAGGCGGCGCCGTTGGTGACGGTCTGGTCGGCGGGCGTGACGACGAGTACGGGATCATTGCCGCCTTCGAGGCCGGCCAGGGCGGCCAGCGTCAGCGCCGGAGCGGTGTTGCGGCCCAGCGGTTCGAGCAACACGCTGCTGGGTTCATGGCCGGTTTCGCGCAGCTGGTCGAGCACCAGAAAGCGGTGCTCTTCGTTGCCGACGATGCAGGGGCCGGTCATCTCGAACTCGGGTGAGGCGAGGGCCGCGAGGCGGCGTGCAGCGAGCTGGAACAGGCTCTCATTGCCCGACAGCACGAGAAACTGCTTGGGATAGCCGGCACGCGACAGCGGCCACAGCCGGGTGCCGGAGCCGCCGGCCATGATGACGGGCAGAACGGAGATCTTGGAAGCCATAGCGCTTTTTAATTCAGTCGAAACCTTGGGGATTGGTGTGCTGCCAGCGCCAGCTGTCTTCGCACATGCGGGCGAGATCCAGTTGCGCCTCCCAGCCAAGCAACTCGCGGGCCATCGCGGGGTCGGCCCAGCAGGCAGCGATGTCACCGGCGCGGCGGGCGACGATCTCGTAGGGCACGCTACGGCCACTGGCGGCCTCGTAGGCGTGCACCAGATCGAGCACGCTGTAGCCCTGGCCGGTGCCCAGGTTGACGGTCAGCGAGCCGGGGTGATCCAGCAGGCGGCGCAGCGCGGCGACATGGCCTTCGGCCAGGTCGGTCACGTGGATGTAGTCGCGCACGCCAGTGCCGTCCGGCGTGGCGTAGTCGCCGCCGAACACCGACAGCTTGTCGCGCCGGCCCACCGCCACCTGCGCCACATAGGGCATCAGGTTGTTGGGCGTGCCGCGTGGGTCCTCGCCGATGCGGCCACTCTCGTGGGCGCCGACCGGGTTGAAGTAACGCAGGCAGGCGGTCTGCCAGGCACTGTCGGCCACGCCGAGGTCGCGCAGGATCTGTTCGCCCATCAGCTTGGTGGCACCGTAGGGATTGGTGGCCGAGGTCGGCGCGTCCTCGCGCAGCGGCAAGGCCTCCGGTGCGCCGTAGACGGTGGCGCTGGAGCTGAAAACGATGCGCAAGCAGCCGTGGCGCTTCATCGCCTCGCAGGTGTTGACGAGGCCGCCGAGGTTGTTGCGGTAGTAGGCCAGCGGCTGGCTGACCGATTCGCCCACGGCCTTGTAGGCGGCGAAATGCACGACCGCTGCGGGTTGGTAGCGCGCGAAGATTTCGTCCATCTGCGCTGCGTCGCAGACGTCGGCACGCTCGAACTCAATGGGCGCCGTAGCCAATTCAGCCAAGCGCTCCAGCACGAGCGGCGAACTGTTGACGAAGTTGTCGACGCCGACGACACGGTAGCTGGCGCTCTGCAGCGCAAGCCAGGTGTGCGAGGCGATGTAGCCGGCCGCGCCGGTGAGCAGGACGGTGGTGGTCATCAGTAGACGATGGCTTGGCCGGTGCAGCCGTAGCTGTTGGCGCTGTAGATGTACTGAGGCACGCTGTTGTCGCGGTTGACGTGGTCGTACTGGCAACCCAGGCTGAAGCTGCGCGAGATGGCCCAGCGCAGGCCGACGTTGTAGCTCTTGGTGTCGTCCAGGGCGCCGGTCAATGCGACGCCGGAGTCGCTGTTGCGCCTGGCGCTGTTGGCGCTGGCGCGGGCGCTGAGACTCAGCTTGCTCGTCAGCGCATAGCTGCTGCCGAGCTGCCACGTGGTGTAGACACGATTCAGGTCGCCTGTATTGACGCTACTTTCCTGCCCCGTGTCGCGCGCGTAGTTCAGATTGAACTGCAGCTTGGCCGTCGGCGACCAGTTCCAGCCGACCGAGCCCGTCGTGCCGCTGAAGTCGCGCAACCGATCCATGCTGTTGTTGGCCTTGCTGCGGCTGATGCGCGTGTTCACGGTACTGTGGCCGCCGATGCGCCAGCGTGTTGTGAAATCGATGTCGTCTCGGGTGTAGTCGTTTTGATCGGTGATCGCCTTGGGCAGCAAGGTGTCAGGATCTAGCGTGAAGAGGCCTGTGGGATATCGCGGGTTCGTGCCCTTGGTGCGGCGACCCGCGAGGCCCAACCGAACATTGCCTGCAGGTGTCAAGTAAATGCCCAGCGAGCCGGTGTTCTGGCGGTAGACGTAGCGGTCGTACTCTTCTGCGCTGAAGTTGCGGCTGCGTTGCGTCCAGGCGCCTTCCAGCGTGTAGCGCGTAGCAACACCCATGCGAATTTGAGCCTGGTATTCGTCCGTGCTTTCAATGTTCTTTTTGAAGATTTGCGCAACGCCGCTGGTGTTGAAGTCGGCCAGCGACCGGTCCGATTTGGCACTCAGCACACCGGACAACTTGCCCACCGTCTGCCAGTTCAGCGCACCTCGAATGCTGTGCGAACGGTAGTTCAGATCGCGGTTGGTGGAGTAGCGGTTGTTCTGCAGTGAACCGTCGACGGTCAGGTGCTGGCGGCCCAGGCGCTGGTCGATGCCGCCGAGCAGCCCGGCGCTGGTGACCGTGTCGCTGTTGGGCGCACTGGACTGCCGATAGACGTTGGAGACATGCGAGGCGCCGAGCGAGCCGCCGGCGTAGAACGGCGCCGTGTCATCCGTCTGGGCCTGGGCGGGGTTGGTCAGCGCAGCGATCGCGGCCAGAGCGATAAGCCCGATTCGGCAATCCATCAGAAGATTCTCAGTAGGCATGACGGTCAAACACCACCAGCCGCACCGTGCGCAGGATGATCTGCAGATCCAGGGCCAGCGACCAGTTGCGCAGATATTCAAGATCGTATTCAACCCGCGCGATCATCTTGTCGATGGTGTCGGTCTCGCCGCGCAGGCCGTTGACCTGGGCCCAGCCGGTGATGCCGGGCTTGACCTTGTGACGCACCATGTAGGCCTTGATGAGCTGGCGGTATTCCTCGTTGTGGGCGACCGCGTGCGGCCTCGGACCCACGATGCTCATGCGGCCTTGTAAAACGTTGATGAATTGTGGCAGTTCGTCCAGCGAGGTGCGGCGGATGAAGGCGCCAAAGGGCGTGATGCGGGAGTCGCCTTTGGTGGCCTGCTTGACGACGGCGCCGTTGTCCTGGGCGCGCATCGAGCGGAACTTGTAGACGACGATCTCCTCACCATCCAGGCCGTTGCGGCGCTGCTTGAAGATGACGGGCCCGGGCGAGCTGAGCTTCACGCCGATGGCTAGCGCCAGCAGGATCGGCGAGATCAGGATCAGGATGATCGATGCCAGCACCATGTCGCTGACGCGCTTGATGAGCTGGTTGGTGCCGGTGAAGGGGGTCTCGCAGATACCGACGACCGGCACGCCGCTGATGTCCTGCAAGCGGCCCTGGATGATGCTGATGCCGAACACATCGGGCACGAAGAACAGCGACGCCGTGGTGCCCTGCACCTGCTCCAACAGCTCGACGATGCGCGGCTGCGAGCCCAGCGGCAGCGTGATGTAGACCTCGCGCACACCCTTTTCGCGCACGAACTCGCTGAGCTTGGTGAGTGGGCCGATCAGTTCTGCTCCAGCGTCCGGGTGCAGGCGCTCGCGGTTGCGATCGTCGAAATAGCCCAGGCAGATGACGCCCTGGTTGTCGCGCAGCGCCTTGGTCACCTTGTGGCCCAGTGAGCCAGCACCCACGACCACCGCCGTGCGCCGGGCACTGGGGTCGCGTGAGCGCCAGCGCTGCAAACGGCGGCCCGCCTCGATGGCGATGATCTGGACGACCGGCGTGATGACGGCCCACCAGATCAGCACCTCTTCCTCGAAGTAGTGAAGGCTGCTGGTGGCATAGCCGCACAACAGCAGAATGCCCAGCAGCACCAGCCAGGATGAGATGACGTCGACCAGGGCGCTGGCCGGGTGGTCGTTGAAGCGGTTGCGACCGGGGAAGGTCAGTGCGAACACCAGCAGGCACAGCGTCAGCGTCGGGCGCAGGACGGGCTCATCGAAATGACCGTTCACCAGCAGGAAGGTCAGCACGATGATGCCGGGCTCCAGGAACGCGGCAATCAGCGATTCGACCGACTGCGGCGCGCTGTAGAACGTCCTTTTGTAGCTTCGATCCTCGAACATCGTGTCAGTCAGTGGCCCAGGTAGGGTAGTGGCTTGCAAAAAGCGATCCGGGATTCTCTACCAACAATTTTGACAACCGTTGCAGGCCCGTCCCCTGTTCAGGGTCCTGCCTACAATCTTGTCCTATGTCTGCGCACTGGCCATTTCCCTCTCTTTCGCCGCTGTTGATGCCTGCCCTTCAGGATCGCTTGGTGCTGCTCATCAACCATGTCGTTTCGCGCGAGCCCATCGCCGCGAAACGCCTGCAGCCACTCGCCGGGCGAGGGCTGGTGGTGCACCTGGCGCGGTGGCCGGCGCTGCTGCCGGCGGCGCCGGATTTGATACTTGGTGTTACACCCGCTGGACTGTTTGAGCGGCTGGACTCACCACCGCCGGGCGTTGGCGGCCTGCGCATCGAGATTGACGCTGCCAATCCTGCGAAGCTTGCCTTGGGTGCATTGAGCGGCGAGGCGCCCAGCGTCGGCGTGCAGGGCGATGCCGCCTTTGCCGGTGAAATGCACTGGCTGATGGACAACCTGCGCTGGGACATCGAGGACGACCTGGCCGGCATCGCCGGCCCCTTGGCCGCCCGCCAGCTGGCCCAGTTCGGTCGTGCCTTGCGGCGCACCCTGTCGGGCATGGTCGAACGCTTCGCGCCCAAGACGCCCGGTAGCGGCGCATGAGGTTTGTCTCTCGGTTGCTGGTCATCCTGTGGACGATCTGGCGTTTCGGCCTCGATGACCTGGCGCTCTCGGGCCTGCGCCGGCGGCGTTTCCAGGTCCTGAGGCGCATCACCCGGCTGGGTCGCCGCTGGCAGGAGCCTCGCGGCGTGCGTCTGCGCCTCGCTTTGGAGCGCCTGGGCCCCATTTTTGTGAAGTTCGGCCAGGTGCTGTCGACGCGGCGCGACCTGCTGCCGGTCGACGTTGCGCTGGAACTCGCCAAGCTGCAGGACCGGGTGCCGCCCTTCCCGGCGTCGTTGTCGCGCGAGATGGTCGAGCGTGCCTTCGGCCTGCCGCTGGAGGAGTTGTTCGGCAGTTTCGATGCCGAGCCCGTGGCGAGCGCCAGCATTGCCCAGGTGCATTTCGCAACGCTCAAGGATGGCCGCGAGGTGGCCGTCAAGGTGTTGCGCCCCGGCATGCTGGACGTCATTGACGACGACCTGTCGCTGATGCGCCGGCTCGCCGTGTGGGTCGATCGCTTCTCGGCCGACGGCCGGCGGCTCAAGCCGCGCGAGGTCGTCGCCGAGTTCGACATGTATCTGCACGACGAGCTGGATCTCGTCCGCGAGGCCGCCAACGCCGCCCAGCTTCGCCGCAACATGGCCGGGCTGGAGTTGGTGATGGTGCCCGAGATGCACTGGGACCTGTGCAGCCCCGAGGTCATCGTCATGGAGCGCATGAAGGGCGTGCCCATCTCGCAGCTTCAGACGCTGCTGGACGCCGGCATCGACATCAAGAAGCTGGCCCGCGACGGCGTGACCATCTTCTTCACGCAGGTGTTCCGCGACGGTTTCTTCCACGCCGACATGCACCCGGGCAACATCCAGGTGAGCCTGGCGCCCGAGACCTTCGGCCGCTACATCGCGCTGGACTTCGGCATCATCGGCACGCTGACCGAGGTGGACAAGGACTACCTCGCGCAGAACTTCATCGCCTTCTTCCAGCGCGACTACAAGCGCGTGGCCGAGCTGCACATCGCCTCTGGCTGGGTGCCGCCCGAGACCCGTGTCGACGCGCTGGAAAGCGCGGTGCGGGCGGTCTGCGAGCCTCATTTCGACCGGCCACTGAAGGACATCTCGCTCGGCCAGGTGCTGATGCGTTTGTTCCAGACCTCGCGCCGCTTCAACGTCGAGATCCAGCCCCAGCTCGTGCTGCTGCAGAAGACGCTGCTCAACATCGAAGGCCTGGGCCGCCAGCTCGACCCCGAGCTCGACCTCTGGGCCACGGCCAAGCCCTTCCTGGAGCGCTGGATGAACGAGCAGGTCGGCTGGCCGGCGCTGACCAAGCAGCTTCAAAAGGAGGCGCCGCGCTTCGCGCAGCTCATCCCTGCGTTGCCGCGCCTGCTGCATGACGCGCTGAAAAGCCAGGCGCAGCGCGGTGGCGACGCCGACATGCGCGCCCTGGTACGGGAGTTGCGCAGCACCAACCGGCTGCTGTCCGGCCTGGTGTGGGGCGCGGCTGGCTTCGGCATCGGTGTCGCGCTGGCCTGGCTGGCCCTGCGCGTTCTCGACCTCGGCTTCTGAGCCAGGCGCCAGCGCGGCGCCGCCATAATCCGCGCGAATTTTTTAGGCCCAACCCGTCGCCTCGTCCATGAACACCACGCTCATCGTCTTCGTCGTGCTCTATCTGCTCGGCACCCTGGGCATCGGCGTGTGGGCCGGCACGCGGATCAAGAACACGACGGACTTCGCCGTCGCTGGCCGCAGCCTGCCGCTGGTCATGGTCATCACGACCACCTTCGCGACCTGGTTCGGCGCCGAGACGGTCATGGGCATCCCGGCCAAGTTCGTGCAGGGCGGCCTCGGCGCCATCATCGAGGACCCCTTCGGCGCCGGCCTCTGCCTGGTCTTGGTAGGCGCCTTCTTTGCCGCCAAGCTGTATCGCAAGAACCTGCTGACCATCGGCGACTTCTACCGCCGGCGCTACGGCAAGGGCGTCGAGGTGTTCTGCTCGCTGGCCATCATCCTCAGCTACCTCGGCTGGGTGGCGGCCCAGGTCACGGCGCTGGGCCTGGTCTTCAACATCCTGACGGATGGCGCCATGAGCGCCGAGATGGGCATGATCGTCGGCTTGGCGGCGGTGCTGGTCTACGTCGTCATCGGCGGCTTCCTGGCCGTGGCCTGGACCGACTTCATCCAGATGATCGTGCTGGTCATCGGCCTGTCGGTGATCGCCGTTTTCTCGGCCGACCTGGCCGGGGGCGCCGGCAAGGTGCTCGACCTGGCCCGGCAGAAGGAGCTCGGCAAGGTCCTGCCCAATCCGAGCTTCACGGACATCGCGATGTTCCTCGGTGCTGCGCTGACGATGATGCTGGGCTCCATCCCGCAGCAGGACGTGTTCCAGCGCGTCATGTCCGCCAAGGACGCCAAGACCGCCCAGCGCGGCGCCATGATCGGCGGCTTCAGCTACATCGCCTTCGCCTTCGTTCCCATGTTCATCGTGCTGGCCGCCGTGGCCGTGATGGGCGACAAGGCGCTGGACCTGGCCCAGAACGACTACCAGCGCGTGCTGCCCACCTTCATCATGGGCCACATGCCGCTGCTGATGCAGATCCTGTTCTTTGGCGCGCTGCTGTCGGCCATCAAGAGCACGTCGTCGGCCACGCTGCTGGCGCCGACGACGAGCTTCGTCGAGAACATCCTCAAGCAGATCCGCCCGGGCATGAGCGACAAGCAGGCGCTGCTCGCGATGCGGGTGACGCTCGTTGTCTTCGCACTCGCGGTGCTGGCCTATGCGATCGCGCTACAGGGCACGCCCATCTACGAACTCGTCAGCTCCGCCTACCAGGTCACGCTGGTCGCGGCCTTTGTGCCGTTGGTCTTCGGGCTGTACTGGAGCCGCGCCACGACGCAAGGCGCCGTGTTCTCCATCTTTGCCGGCATTGCCGTCTGGGTGGCCTTCTTCCCGCAGATCTCGACCTGGGGCGAGTTCTTCCCCGGCCAGCTTGCAGGCTTGCTGGCCGCCCTGGTTGGCATGGTGATCGGCTCGCTGGCGCCGCAGTGGCTGACCGATCGGCAGGAGCACGTCAGCCATCATCTGCAGCCCCGCCCCTGAGCCTCCCCTAAAATGGCGGGCTTTTCGCCTTTGACCGAGCCGCCATGCCCATTTACGCCTACCGCTGCAGTGCCTGTGGCCACGCCAAGGACGTGCTGCAGAAGATGTCCGACGCGCCGCTGACCACCTGCCCGGCCTGCGCGGCTGAGAGCTTTACCAAGCAGGTCACTGCCGCCGGCTTCCAGCTCAAGGGTTCGGGCTGGTACGCGACCGATTTCAAGGGGAGTGGCACAGCCGCCCCGGCGGCCGCTGCCGTGACTGGCGCTGCGCCGGCTGCTGCGGGCGACGCACCCAAGGCTGAGAAGGCCGAGGCCAGCGCGACCCCATCGACGTCGCCCTCGTCATCGTCCACGCACGGCGGCGGCTCCTGCGCCTGCCATTGAACCGGGTCAACGTGGGCGCTTCCTTCCGCAAATATCTCGTCGCCGGCCTGCTGGTCTGGTTGCCGTTGGCCATCACCATCTGGGTGCTGGCCCAGGTGCTGGACGTCGTCAACGGCGTCTTCGGCTCCATGCTGGCGGCGCTGGCCCTCATCGTGCCGGCCTCGCTGCGCGACGGCCTGCTGGAGCTGCGCCACGTGCCGGGCCTGGGGCTGGTCATCCTGGTCGGCAGCCTGCTGGTCACGGGCGTTTTCGTGGCCAACATCTTCGGCCAGTGGCTGCTGACGCAGTGGGACCGGCTGATGTCCCACATCCCCATCGTCAAGAGCATCTACAGCTCGGTCAAGCAGGTGTCGGACACGCTGTTTTCCAGCAGCGGCAATGCCTTCCGCGAGGCGGTGCTGGTGCAGTACCCGCGCGCCGGCTCCTGGACGATCGCCTTCGTCACCGGCACGCCCAGCGGCGAGGTGGCCTGCCACCTGGAAGACGAGCACGTCAGCATCTACGTGCCCACCACGCCCAACCCCACGTCGGGCTTCTTCCTCATCGTGCCGCGCACCGACATCAAGCCGCTGCAGATGACGGTGGATGAAGCGCTGAAATACATCATCTCGATGGGCACCGTCGCCCCCATGCCGCATGGCGCGCAGCCCTGCGCGGCCGCCGCCGACGCCGTGAATCGAAATCAGCCGGGCTGAACGCCCCGGCAGGCGTTCAGCCCTGAGGGCCCCGCCCCCGACAGTGCCCACCCGACACCCCCGAAAAGAATCTGGAGATCTCCATGCGTACCTGCTATGCCGGCCAAGTCAGCGAAAAGCTGCTCGACCAGACCGTGACCCTGATGGGCTGGGCCCATCGCCGCCGCGACTTTGGTGGCGTCATCTTCATCGACTTGCGTGACCGCGAAGGCCTTGTGCAGATCGTCTGCGATGCCGACCGCGCGGACGTGCTCAAGGTGGCTGAAGGCGTTCGCAGCGAGTACTGCCTCAAGATCGTCGGCAAGGTGCGCGCGCGCCCCACCGGCACCGAGAACGCCAACCTCGTCAGCGGCAAGATCGAAGTGCTCTGCCACGAGATCGAGGTGCTGAACCCGTCGGTGCCCATCCCCTTCCAGATCGATGAGGACAACCTCAGCGAGACGACGCGCCTCACGCACCGCGTGCTGGACCTGCGCCGCCCCTACATGCAGAACAACCTGATGCTGCGCTACCGCGTGGCGATGGAAGTCCGCAAGTTTCTGGACGAGCACGGCTTCGTCGACATCGAGACGCCGATGCTGACCAAGTCCACGCCGGAAGGCGCGCGTGACTACCTCGTGCCCAGCCGGGTGCATGACGGCCACTTCTTCGCGCTGCCGCAGTCGCCCCAGCTGTTCAAGCAGCTGCTGATGGTGGCGGGCTTCGACCGCTACTACCAGATCACCAAGTGCTTCCGCGACGAGGACCTGCGCGCCGACCGCCAGCCCGAGTTCACGCAGATCGATATCGAAACCTCGTTCCTGACCGAGGAAGAGATCCGCTCGATGTTCGAGGGCATGATCCGCCACGTCTTCCGCAAGAACCTCAATGTCGAGCTGGGCGACTACCCGGTCATGAAGTACTCGGAAGCCATGCACCGCTTCGGGTCCGACAAGCCCGACCTGCGCGTCAAGCTCGAGTTCACCGAGCTGACCGACGCGATGACGACGGTGGACTTCAAGGTGTTCAGCGGCCCGGCCACCACGCCGGGCGGCCGCGTCGTCGCGCTGCGCGTGCCCAAGGGCGCATCCATGAGCCGTGGCGAGATTGACGCCTACACCGAGTTCGTCAAGATCTACGGCGCCAAGGGCCTGGCCTGGATCAAGGTCAACGAGGTGGCCAAGGGCCGTGAAGGCCTGCAGTCGCCCATCGTCAAGAACCTGCACGACGAAGCCGTTGCCGAGATCCTCAAGCGCACCGGCGCGCAGGACGGCGATCTGCTGTTCTTCGGCGCGGACAAGGCCAAGGTCGTCAACGACGCCATCGGCGCGCTGCGCCTGAAGGTCGGCCACAGCGAGTTCGGCAAGGCCAACGGCCTGTTCAACGACGTCTGGGCGCCGCTGTGGCTGGTCGACTTCCCGATGTTCGAGCACGACGAGGAGAACAACCGCTGGTCGGCCGTTCACCACCCCTTCACGGCGCCCAAAGACGGCCATGAAGAGCTGATGAAGACCGACCCGGGCGCCTGCATCGCCAAGGCCTACGACATGGTGCTGAACGGCTGGGAGCTGGGCGGCGGCTCGGTGCGTATCCACCGCGCCGAAGTGCAGGCCAAGGTCTTCGAGGCGCTCAACATCAGCGAGGAAGACCAGCGCGTGAAGTTCGGCTTCCTGCTGGACGCGCTGCAGTACGGCGCGCCCCCGCACGGCGGCCTGGCTTTCGGCCTGGACCGCATCGTCACGATGATGACCAAGGCCGATTCCATCCGCGACGTGATCGCCTTCCCCAAGACCCAGCGCGCCCAGTGCCTGCTGACCGGCGCGCCGTCGCTGGTGGACGAGAAGCAACTGCGCGAGCTGCACATCCGCCTGCGCACGCCGGCGGTCTGAAATGGTCGCCCCTCGCCCAGCGTCGCCGCGCTGAGCAAGGGCGAGGCTGGTCGGTCTCCGTAGGGGCGGCTCTAGGAGGCCGACGCGGCCAGCAACTTGTCGTGGACGCCGACCTCGGGCCTCAGGCCCGTGCGGCCAAGCTCTGCTGCAGCTTCTCGTGAATGCCGCCAAACGCGCCGTTGCTCATGCACAGCAGATGGTCGCCCGGCTTGGCGGCCTTGACGACGGCAGCCACCAGCGCATCCACGTCGGCACCCACGACGGCCTGAGCGCCCATCGGCGCCAGCGCTTCCTTGGCGTCCCAGGTCAGCCCCTGCTGGTTGCAGAAGACCAGGTCCGCCTCCTCCAGCGCCCAGGGCAGTTGCGCCTTCATCGTGCCCAGCTTCATCGTGTTGGAGCGCGGCTCGAAGATGGCCAGGATGCGCTCGGCCGGCGCGATGCGGCGGCGCAGGCCGTTGATCGTCGTACGGATGGCCGTCGGGTGATGGGCGAAGTCGTCGTAGACCTTGATGACGCCGCCAGTGCGGGCAACTTCGCCGCGCAACTCCATGCGCCGGCGCACGTTCTGGAACTCGGCCAGTGCCGCAGCCGACTGCTCGGGTGACACGCCGACATGCTCGGCCGCCGCGGTGGCTGCCAGTGCATTGAGCTGGTTGTGCTCGCCGATCAGACCCCACTCGACGCGGGCTACCTTCAGGCTGCCACGCAGCACGTCGAAGGCCTGCGGCTCGCCGCGCGCGCGCAGCATGCCGGCCTCTTCCTTCTTGGCGCCGAAGCGCTGCACCTCGCTCCAGCAGCCGCGCGAAATCACTCGCTGCAGCGCCTCCTCGCGGGCGTTGACGATGAGGCGGCCATTGGCCGGCACCGTGCGCACGAGGTGATGGAACTGCGTCTCGATGGCGGCCAGGTCCGGGAAGATGTCGGCGTGGTCGTGCTCCAGGTTGTTCAACACGGCCGTGCGCGGCCGGTAGTGAACGAACTTGCTGCGCTTGTCGAAGAAGGCGGTGTCGTACTCGTCCGCCTCGATGACGAAAGTCTTCCCTGCACCGAGACGGGCCGACACGCCAAAGTTCTGCGGTACGCCGCCGACGAGGAAGCCCGGTTGCTGCCCGGCATGCTCCAGGATCCACGCCAGCATGGAGGTCGTTGTCGTCTTGCCGTGCGTGCCGGCAACCGCCAGCACATGGCGGCCTTGCAGCACGTGATCGGCCAGCCATTGCGGGCCGGAGACATACGGCAGGCCAGCGTCGAGGATGGCTTCCATAAGCGGGAAGCGCTCGCCGCGCGTGACGACATTGCCGATGACGTAGGCATCGGGTTTGAGCTCCAGCTGCTCGGCGCTGAAGCCTTCGATCAGCTCGATGCCCAGTGCTTCAAGCTGCGTGCTCATCGGCGGGTAGACGCCGGCGTCGCAGCCGGTCACGCGATGACCTGCCTCACGAGCAAGCGTCGCCAGGCCACCCATGAAGGTGCCGCAGATGCCGAGGATATGGAGATGCATGTCGATGGGCCCAAGCGAGGGCAGGGGTCAGCGCAGGGCGGTGCGAGCGGCCGAAAGCGTGGCGTCGAGGTCGACCTGCGTGTGAGCCGCTGACACGAAACCCGCTTCGTACAGGGCCGGAGCAAGATAGATGCCGGCATCCAGCATCGCGTGGAAGAAGCGGTTGAAGCGCTCCTTGTCGGTGGTCATGACCGTCGTGTAGTTCTGCGGCAGGTCCGACATCAGGAAGAAGCCGAACATGCCGCCCTCGCTGTCGGCGCTGAAGGGCACGCCGTTCTCGGCGGCAACGGTCTTCAGGCCGTCGACCAACTGCCGCGTCCGTGCCGACAGCGCCTCGAAGAAGCCCGGCTTCTGGATCTCGCGCAGCGTCGCCAGCCCACAGGCCGTGGCCACCGGGTTGCCTGACAGCGTGCCGGCCTGGTAGACACCGCCGAGTGGCGCCAGGTGCTGCATGACTTCCCGCCGGGCGCCAAAGGCCGCCAGCGGCATGCCGCCGCCGATGACCTTGCCGAAGACCGAGATGTCCGGCGCGAAGCCGGGAATCAGCCCGGCATAGTGGGCCTGGGCGCCGCCGAGGCCGACGCGAAAGCCCGTCATCACCTCGTCCAGCACCAGCAGCGCGCCATGCTGCGTGCACAGGCGGCGCATCGCGCTCACGAAGGGCAGCGAGGCGCGCACGAAGTTCATGTTGCCCGCGATGGGCTCGACGATGACGCAGGCCAGCTCAGCGCCGAGCTCCGCGAAAGCGGCTTCGAGTTGCTCGACGTTGTTGTATTCCAGGACGACCGTGTCCGCCGCCGCGCCCGGCGTCACGCCCGCGCTGGTCGGGTGGCCGAAGGTGGCCAGGCCCGAGCCGGCCTTCACCAGCAGCGCGTCGGTGTGGCCGTGATAGCAGCCCTCGAACTTGATGAACTTGGCCCGGCCGGTCGCACCGCGCGCCAGGCGGATGGCGCTCATCGTCGCCTCGGTGCCCGAGCTGACCAAGCGCACCTGGTCCATGCTGGACACGAGCTTCAGGATCTCTTCGGCCAGCTCGATCTCGCGCTCCGTCGGTGCGCCGAAGGAGAAGCCGTCGACCGCCGCCTTCTGCACAGCCTCCAGCACGGCGGGGTGGCCGTGGCCGAGGATCATCGGCCCCCAGGAGCCGATGTAGTCGACATAACGCTTGCCTTCAGCGTCGTAGATATGGGCACCTTCACCGCGGGCGATGAAGCGCGGTGTGCCGCCGACGGCACGGAAAGCCCGCACGGGCGAGTTCACGCCGCCGGGGATGACGCGCGCGGCGCGCTCGAAGAGCTCGGTATTGCTGGCCATGGAAAAAGGGGGAATGGGCTCAGTGCATGCGCCGCGGCATCTTGGGCGACGGCTCGGTTTCGGCTTCGGCCTCAAGCGGCTCGAAGGTCGGCTCGGCGCCGTCGTCGTCGTCCTCCGGCGGTAGCGCCCAGAAGAAGCGGTCGGGCACGACATTGCCCATGCCGGGCCGGAAGCCCGAGTCCAGCGACTGGTCCAGGAAGGACAGCGCCTCGCTGACCGCCGAGTGCAGCTCCGCGCCCACCGACAGCAACGCCGCCAGCGCCGCCGACAGCGTGTCGCCGGCGCCGACGAAGGAGGTCTCGAAGCGCTCGAACTTCTCACCGGTGATGGGCCCCTGCGAGTTCGCCAGCACGTTGTCGATGAACTGGTTGGGCAGCTGGATGCCGGTCACCAGCACATGCTGAGCGCCCGACTGAGCGGCGGCCACGGCCAGCTCGCGGGCCGACGGCGAACGCTCGTTGTCCCAGTCGGGCAGCAGGAAGTCGGTCAGTGTCTTGTGGTTGCCGACCAGCACCACCGTCTGCGGCAGCACCAGCTCGCGCAGCGCGTCCAGGTACTGCTGCTGGTCGTCCTCGTCGATCCAGGCGACCGAGGGTACGTAGGTCACCAGCGGCACGTCCGGGTAGTCGCTCAGCACCTCGGCCACGGCGCTGACGGCCTCGGCGTTGCCGAGGAAACCGACCTTCCAGGCCGTGATGGGTACGTCTTCCAGGATGTGGCGCGCCTGCTCGGCGACGATGTCGGCGTCGAGATTCTCGTGTTCGAAGATCTCGGCCGTGTCGCGCAGCACGATGGCCGTGACGACCGGCAGGCAGTGCGCGCCCATGGCCGCGATGGTGGCTACATCACCGGCCAGGCCGCCCGCGCCGGAGGCATCGCTGGCGTTGAAACTCATCACGCAAGCGGGCGGCGGGCTTTCTTGTTCGTCCTGCAGTTGGTCGACCTCAGGGGTAGGGGAGAGGGGATTTGGGCTCATGGGAGGTCGTGGCGGTCGCGGCCGAAGAGCTGCCGAAAAGCGTGAAGTCTGCCGCTAAAAGGGCGTTTTCTGGGCCCTAGGCACAGGCGTTTGCCCTCAGCATTGCGCTTCTGAGCACTGGCTAGAATCAGCCGATTGTAGTGAGCAAACTCTGAGCGACACGTGAGCGAACCCAGTACCTGGATGTGCCTGATCTGCGGATGGATCTATGACGAAGAAACGGGTGACCCCGATCATGGCATTGCGCCCGGCACCAAGTGGGTCGATGTGGATATGAACTGGGTCTGCCCAGACTGCGGCGCGCGCAAGGAAGATTTTGAGATGGTGCGCATCTGACGCGCCTTTGCAAGCCGCCGAGTAGGCCCGGACCCGAGCTCAAGCTCCGAGGAGACAAGGTTTGAACGAGCAAGTTTCCGCTGCAGGCCCGACCCGGGTCCTGGTCATTGACGACAGCAACACCATTCGCCGCAGCGCCGAGATTTTCCTGAAGCAGGGCGGCCATGAGGTGGCCCTGGCCGAGGACGGCTTCGACGCGCTGGCCAAGCTGGGCGACTTCCGGCCCGACCTCGTTTTTTGCGACATCCTGATGCCGCGACTTGATGGCTACCAGACCTGCGCCATCATCAAGCGCAACCCGGAGTTCTCGGGCGTGCCGGTCATCATGCTGTCGTCCAAGGACGGCCTTTTCGACAAAGCGCGCGGGCGCATGGTGGGCTCGCAGGACTACCTGACCAAGCCTTTCACCAAGGACCAGTTGCTCCAGGCGGTGCTGCAACACCGTCGGCAAGAAGCGCGTACCTAAAGAGATCTGCCATGAGCATTCACAACATCCTGCTGGTTGACGATTCCAAGACCGAACTTCACGCCCTCTCCGAGATGCTGGTCAAGCGCGGCTACAGCGTGCGCACGGCCGAGAACGGCGAGGAGGCGATGAAGCGTCTGGCCGAGGCCAAGCCCGACCTGATCCTGATGGACGTCGTCATGCCCGGCCAGAACGGCTTCCAGCTGACCCGTGCGATCACGCGCGACGAGCGCTACCTCGGCGTGCCCGTCATCATGTGCACGAGCAAAGGCCAGGAGACCGACAAGGTCTGGGGCATGCGTCAAGGCGCCAGCGACTACGTCGTCAAGCCCGTCAAGGCCGAAGAGCTCTTGGCCAAGATCAAAGCCCTCGGCTGAAGCCACAGGGCGCTGACATGGCGAACAAGACTGCACTGCGTGAACTGCAACAGCGCCTGGCCGAGCGCATGCAGGCCGCGCGCGAGACCACCCTCATCGCCAGCTGGCTGGCTGTCGAGTCCGCGGGCGTTGGCCTGCTGTTCTCGCTGAAGCAGGCCAGTGAAATCTTCGCGCCGGTGCCCATCAAGCCTGTGCCCTACGCCAAGCCCTGGCTGGCCGGCGTGGCCAACCTGCGCGGCGGCCTGTTCACGGTCGTGGACCTGGCCGTCTATCTCGGCCTGCGCGAGGTGGCGGCCACCCGCGCCGTGGCACCCCAGGCCCGGCTCGTGTCGCTGAGCACCGAGCTGAACCTGAACTGCGCGCTGCTGGTCGACCGCTTGGCCGGCCTGCGCAGCGACGAACAATTGCCGCTGGCTGCCGAGCAGCCCGCTGGGCCACTGCCGCGTTTTGCTGGCGCCCTGCGCCGCGACGAGGCCGGCCGCCACTGGCAGGAAATCAATCTGGAAGCGTTGTCAAAGCAGGAGAACTTCCTGCACATCGTTGCGTGATGCGCGCTTCCTAGCTTCAAAGCCTGCGCAGGTACGCGGGCACCACAAACACTGAAGAACGAGGGTCAGATGAGCCTGCTGGACAAGATCAGGGGAAAGTCCGAAGTCGATGAGTCGCCGATGGCGACGCGTGAGGCTCCCGATACGACCATCGACTCGCGCGGCGGCGCTGGTTTCGACGCGACCCGCAACGCCGACTCCACGCTCGCCGGCATCGAGGTGCCCGTGCGCACCGTAGCCTTCGTGCGGGAGGATGCACCGTCCATCATCTCGCCGGCCATGCCGACCGAGCCGGGCCCGAACAGCGAGTTCCCGGCCAGCTCCCTCAATTTTGCGCACACGACCAGCCAGGCGGCCGACTCGGCGACGCTGACTTCGGCTCCGTCGACAGGCGCCGAGAAGCTGGGCGACCTCGTTGGCCGCCACCGCCAGACGGTGCTGACCGGCCTTGTTGCCCTGGGCCTGCTCGGTACTGCGGCGTCCGTCGGCCTCGTGCTCGTCAACTCCAACCGCAGTGCGGCGCAGGTGCGCGCGGCGGGCCAGGCGCTGATGCACTCGCAGCGGATGGCCAAGTCGGTGTCTGCGGCGCTGGTGGGCAACCCCGCGGCTTTCGCGGAATTGCGCGAGTCGGTGGGCACGCTCAGCGGCGTCGTCAACAACCTGCGTACCGGTGTGGGTGAACTGAAGGTCGCGCCGGCCAGCGTGCAGCCGACGCTGAACTCGCTCATGCCTTTCGTCCAACGCGCCGAGAAGAACGGCGCGATCGTTCAGAACCAGGAAAAGATCCTGACCCAGGTCGGCCAGGCGCTGCGCGCCATTAACCGCCAGTCCAGCGACCTGCTCGAAAGCGCCGAGGCCGTGTCATCTCAAGCGCTGCAGATCGGCGCCACGGCGGGCGAGGTCTCCGCAGTCGGCCAGTTGGTCATGCTGACCCAGCGTATCGGCAAGAGCGCCAATGAGTTCCTGACGCAGGAAGGCGTGAACCCCGAGGCGGTGTTCCTTCTGGGCAAGGACTTGAACTCCTTCAAGCTCATCACCGAGGCCCTGATCAACGGCAGCCCCGAGTTGCGCCTGAACGCCGCGCGCGACCCGCAGCTGAAGGAACGCCTGCAAACCCTGCTGAAGCAGTACGAGCAGACCCGCACGCAGGCGGCTGCCATTCTGGGCAACCTGCAGGGCCTGGTGTCGGCCCGTGAGGCGCAGACGGCCATCCTGGGCGACTCGGAACCCCTGCGCAAGAGCCTCGAGCAAGCCGCGTCCGAGCTGGAGACGTCCGGCGGCGCCGGTTGGGGCCTGATCCTCTTGCTGGTGGCCTCGCTGGCTGCCCTCGTGGCCGGTGCCTTCGGTTTCCTGCGGCTCTTCGTGGCCGATCAGTCCGAGCGTGCGGCGCTGGCCGAATCCCAGCAGCGCGACGCCGAAGCCCAGGAGCAAGAGGCCAAGCGCGTCAACGACGCCAACCAGGCGGCCATTTTGCGTTTGATGAACGAACTGTCCTCGGTCGCTGAAGGCGACCTGACGCAGCAAGCCACCGTGACGGAGGACATCACCGGCGCCATCGCCGACTCGGTGAACTACACGGTGGAAGAACTGCGCAACCTGGTCGGCCAGGTGCAGATGACGGCAGCCCGTGTGACGGATACGACCGGCGCGGTCGACCAGACGTCCACCGACCTGCTGGCCGCGTCCAAAGAGCAACTGCACGAGATTCGAGCCACCGGCGAGGCCGTGCTCGGCATGGCGAGCCGAATCACCGACGTGTCTGCCCAGGCGCAGACTACGGCCGGCGTGGCGCGCCAGAGCCGGCAGGCCGCCGAACAGGGCCTGGCCGCGATGCAGAACAACATCGCCGGTATGAACACCATCCGGGACTCCATCCAGGAGACCTCCAAGCGCATCAAGCGCCTGGGCGAGTCTTCCCAGGAAATCGGCGAGATCACGGAGCTGATCTCGGACATTACGGAACAGACCAACGTGCTGGCCTTGAACGCCGCCATCCAGGCCGCGTCCGCCGGTGAAGCCGGCCGCGGCTTCTCGGTGGTTGCGGAAGAAGTGCAGCGACTGGCCGAACGCTCCGGCGACGCGACGCGCCGGATTGCCGCGCTGGTCAAGACCATTCAGACCGACACCCACGACGCCGTTGCCGCCATGGAGCGCTCGACGCGCGGGGTGGTGGAAGGTACCCAGCTGTCCGACGCGGCCGGCCGCGCGCTGGAAGACATCGACAGCGTGTCCCGCCAGCTGGACGGACTGATCGGGCAGATCTCCACACAGGCGCAACAGGAGGCCGAGCACGCCAACGAGGTGGCATCGAACATCCAGCACATTTTTGCGGTGACGGAGCAGACCTCCGAGGGCACACGCTCCACCGCCCAGATGGTGCATGAGCTGTCCCGTTCCGCCGAGGCGCTGCGTGCGTCCGTGTCCCGTTTCAAGGTCGCCTGACATGAGGCCCCTCGCCAAGTCTTGCCGCGCTGAACGCGGGCAAGCCCAGTCGCTCCCCCGAGGGGACGGCGATGCTCGCGGTATCGAACCGCAAGCACATCGCCCAACGCGGGCCGGCTTGGGAGCGGCCCGGCGCTCGGCCCGCAATACCCGCATTTCATCCATTGGGGTGGCGCGTGGCGCCGTGAATCACTGATATGGACAGCTCCCTGAGAGACTCCGAACTCCCGGCCGACCTCAGCCCACTGGCGTGGGTGCAGGAGGAATTGCGCCGTTCGCTCGAGGCGGTGCACAAGACGCTGCGCCGCCTCGTTCGCGACGGCAGCGACAACCGCCTGACGGCCTTCGGCACCGACACCCAGCCCAGCGTGCCGCTGCAGCAGGCTGCGGCCCAGCTCCACCAGGTCAGCGGCGTGCTGTCGCTCGTCGGCCTGCCGGCCGGCGCGGCTGTGCTGCGCGCCGCCGAGACGGCCGTCGGCCGCCTGGCCGAGCGTCCGCTTGAGGTCGAGGCCAGCACGGTCGACACCATCGAGCGTGCCGACTTCGCCCTGCTCGCCTACGTGGCCCGCCTGCTGGCCGGCAACAAGACCTCGACGCTGGCCCTCTACCCCAGCTACCGCGAGCTGCAACTGCTCAACGGCGCCGAGCGCGTGCATCCGGCCGACCTGTGGCAACACGACTGGGCCTGGCGCAGCGTGCCGATCGAGAACGGCGTGCTGCCGCGTTCGCCCGAGGCCGTGCGCGCGCCCTTCGAGGCCGCCTTGCTGCGCCAGATGCGCGAGCCCGGTTCGGCGCATGCGGCCCATCTGTCCGGCCTGTGCGCCGGCCTTTCGGCGGCCTTGCCCGCCGGCCAGGGCCGCACGCTGTGGCAACTCGCCGCTGCCGTCTTCGAAGGCCAGGCGCTCAAGCTGCTGCCGAGTGACGGCTACACCAAGCGACTGGGCTCCAAGCTGCTGCATGAGCTGCGCCTGATTGGCGCCAGCGGCCGCGGCGAGCAGGACGATCCCCAGCGCGAACGTCTCGCCCAGGACTTGCTGTTCTTCTGTGCCCAGTGCCGCGTCACCCAAGGTGCCGGCCCGCGCCTGGCGGCCGTGCACGAGGCCTACCGCCTCGGTGACGAGCACGTCGGCGACTATGAAGACGCCAGCCTCGGCCGCATCGATCCGGCCTGGGTCATCCAGGCCAAGCGCCGCGTGATGGCCGCCAAGGAGGGCTGGTCCAGCGCCGCCGAGGGTGACCAGCACCGCATCGGCAGCCTGGACGAGCAGTTCGCCGGCCTGGCCGAGTCTTTGACACGCCTGTTCCCGAGCGGCGAGGTGCTGGCCCAGACGCTGCAGCGCGCCGTCGTCGCGACCTTGCGCTCGCGCAGCACGCCGCCGCCCGCGTTGGCGATGGAAGTTGCCACCAGCCTGCTCTACGTCGAGGCCGCGCTTGAAGACGCCGCCTTTGACCAGCCCGAACAGGCCGAACGCGTCCGCCGTCTGGCGCGCCGCGTCGAGGCCGTCGCCCACGGTCAGCCGGCCGAGCCGCTGGAAGGCTGGATGGAGGAGCTCTACCGCCGCGTCTCCGACCGCCAGACCCTGGGCAGCGTCGTTCACGAATTGCGTGCCAGCCTGTCCGAGGTCGAGAAGCAGTGCGACGACTACTTCCGTGACCCAGCTCGCCGCGAGCTGCTCATCCCCGTGCCTGGACAGTTACAGACCATGCGCGGTGTGCTCAGCGTGCTGGGCCTGGATCAGGCCGCCCAGGCCACGCTGCGCATGCGCGACGAGGTGGACAGCCTGGCCAGCACCGAGATCGACTTCGAGCGCGCGGCTGCGCGCGGCGTTTTCGAGCGTCTGGCCAACAACCTCGGCGCCCTGGGTTTCCTCATCGACATGCTGAGCGTGCAGCCGGCCCTGGCCAAGCGCATGTTCGAGTTCGACGAGTCCACCGGCCGCCTGGATGCCGTCATGGGCCGCCGTGACGGCGCCGTCGAGCTGCCTGACTTCGAGGCCAGTGGCTTCCATGTCGACATGGGCGACGAGCCCGTTGATTCATCGTCATCGCACGTGGCCACGCAGCCGCTGCGCATCGACCTGGCGTCGCTGGACCTGCCCGACCTCAGCCTGCCGGACCTGGATCTGTCTGAATCGGCCCCCGCCCCCGCCCCCGCCCGCGTGTCAGCGCCCGCCCGAGCCCCGGCCGAACCGAGCGTTGCAGACGACCCGGAGATGCGCGAGATCTTCCTGGAGGAGGCCGAGGAAGTCATCGGCAATGCCCGCGCCGCGCTCGCCACGCTGCGCGAGGCCCCGGCCGACCATGGCCAGCTCACCATCATCCGCCGCGCCTTCCACACCCTTAAGGGCAGTGCCCGCATGGTGGGTCTGAACGAATTCGGCGAAGGCGCCTGGTCGTGCGAACAGCTCTACAACACCCGACTGGCCGAGCACTCGCCGCACGCTGATGCAGCGTTGCTGGGCTTCACGGTCGAGGCGCTGGACTACTTCACCCACTGGCGCGAACAGATCGCCGGCAACGAGCCCGGTCAGAGCTCGCCCGAGCCGCTGCGCCGCAGCGCCGATGCGCTGCGCCTGAATGGCGAGCAGCTGCCGTTGACACCGGCCGGTTCGTCGAGCGAAGTCGACCTGCCGCTGGAACCCGAAGGTGGCGTCGAGGTCATCGAGTTCGACATCGATCCGATGGCCGAGGCAGCACCGGAGCCCGAGCACATGCCCGAGCACATGCCCGTGCCCCAGGGCCTCGACATCAGCCTGCCGGCCGCCGACGAAGCCGAGAGCTTCGCGCCGGACTTCCTCCTCGACCTGCCCGAGCCGGCCGCTGCTGACGTGCTTGCCGCCGAGGTTGCGCTGGCCCTGCCCGAGGAGGAGCCCACGCTGGACTTCAGCGAGCACCCGACCGAGCTGATGCCGCATCAGGCAGAAACCACCCAGCCGATGCCGCTGGCGGCTCCCGACGAATTGACGCTGGCCAACTTCCGCCTGGAGCTCGATCTGGACGAGCCCGCCGCCGAGCCGCAGCCGCTGCCTGCCGGCGAGCCGCCGCAGCAGCCCGAGGAAACCACGCTGGTCATTCCGGCGCTGCAGCCGCTCGAAGCCGAACCCGAGGCCGAGGCCGCCGTCGAGGAGCCCGACACCGAACTGCTCGAGGCGGACGAAGGCTACAAGGTCATCGGCTCGCTGCGCATCAGCATCGCGCTGTTCAACATCTTCCTGAACGAGGCCGACGAGCTGTCCCGCAAGCTGTCCATTGGGCTGGCCGAATGGTCGGTAGAGCAGCACCACACCGTGCCGCAGAGCTGCGAGGTGCAGGCCCATGCGCTGGCCGGCAATGCCGGTACCGTCGGCTATGACGATCTCTCCGCCCTGGCGCGCGAACTCGAGCACGCGCTCGGCCGCGCCCAGCGCGCCGTCGGCTACGAGCCGGAGGATGCCGAACTCTTCGTGCGCGCCGCCGACGACATCCGCCGCCTGCTGCACCAGTTCGCTGCCGGCTTCCTGAAGCCCAACGATCCCGACGTCATTGCCCGCCTGCACGCCTATCAGCCGCAGGAAGAGCCCCTGACGGCGGCCGCCCCGCTGGACGACCGGCCCATGCCTGTCCCCGCGCTGCATGACACCTTCGCCGGCGACCTCGAGGCCTTCCAGCCGGAAGGCCCGGCCACGCAGGCAGCGCCTCTCGTCGATGCCCCGGCTTTGCCGGCGCTGGCGGCTGCTGGCTTCGAACCCGAGCCCGAAGCCGGCCTGCCGGACAACATCGAGCCCGAGCTCTATCCGATCTTCGAAGAAGAAGGTCGCGACCTTCTGCAAGACCTGCACGGCGCCTTGCGCGACTGGCTTGCCGAACCGGGCGAGCTGGGCCGCTCCGACGCCTGCATGCGCGCCCTGCACACCTTCAAGGGCGGCGCCCGTCTCGCCGGCGCCATGCGCCTGGGCGAGCAAGCCCACAACCTGGAGTCGGCCATCGAGGCTCTGCTGCAAGCCGGCACGGCCGACCACGGCCAGGTCCAGGCGCTGCAGCATGACGGCGATGCGTTGGAGCACGCCTTCGAGGAACTCGGCCGCAGCCTGAGCGCGCCCGCCACCGTTGCACCGGTGGCGACACCCGTGGCGGCCCCCGTCGTCGCTGCGCCGGCCCCCGCGCCGGTGGTGGCACCGGAGCCGGAGTCTCGCTACGAGCCGCTCGCCCGTTTCGCGCAGCCGGCGCCGGTCGTCGAGGAGGTCGCGTCCGAGCCGGCCCGTCAGATCGACTGGAGCCGCTTCGCCGACAACACCGAGGTCGCTGCCGGCAGCGACAACCTCGCCATCGGCCAGGCCCTGGTGCGCGTGCGCGGCAGCTTGCTGGAGCGCATGGCCACCCAGGCCGGCGAGGTCAGCATCCGCCGCGCGCGCATGGAGTCCGAGCTGGCCCAGATGAAGGGCGCGCTGCTCGACCTGGACGACAACCTGGAGCGCCTGCGCACCCAGCTGCGCGAGCTGGACCTGCAGGCCGAAGCCCAGATGCATGCCCAGCAGGAGCTGGCGCAGCAGGGCGGCCGCGAGTTCGACCCGCTGGAGTTCGACCGCTACACCCGCTTCCAGGAACTGACCCGCATGCTGACCGAGTCGGTCGGTGACGTGGCGACGCTGCAGCGCACGCTGAGCCGCAACGTGCAGGCCGGTGAAGACGAACTGGCCGCGCAATCGCGGCTGACGCGCGAGCTGCAGGACGACCTGCTGCGCACCCGCCTCGTCGACTTCGATTCCGTTGGCGAGCGCATGCACCGCGTCGTGCGCCAGGCCGCGCGCGATGCCGGCAAGCAGGTCAAGCTGGAGATCACCGGTGGCCAGACCGAGCTGGACCGCTCGGTGCTGGAACGCACGGCAGGCGCCTTCGAGCACCTGCTGCGCAACAGCGTCGCGCACGGCATCGAGGCACCGGAAGTGCGCGTGGCCGCCGGCAAGGAGGCGGCCGGCACGTTGCGCATCGAGGTGGGCCAGCACGGCAACGAAGTGCGGCTGAATTTCGTCGACGACGGCGCCGGCCTGAACCTCGCCCGCATCCGTGAGCGTGGCCTGCAGTTGGGCCTGATCGCGCCGGATGCCGAGCTCGATGACGCACAGCTGCGCCGTCTCATCTTCGCGCCCGGCTTCTCCACGGCCAGTCAGATCACCGAGCTCAGCGGTCGCGGCATCGGCATGGACGTCGTGCGCGCTGAAGTCGGCACGCTGGGCGGCAGCATCGAAACCACGTCCACCACTGGCAAGGGCACCAGCTTCCTGCTGCGCCTGCCGCTGACCACGGCGCTCACCCAGGTCGTGTTGCTGAAGAGCGCCGAGCAGGTGGTGGCCGTGCCGGCGGCGTTGATGCAGTCGGTGCAGCGCGTGCCCGTTGATGCGGTCGAGGCGGCCTATGCCACCGGCAAGCTGCAGCACGGCGGCGCCGAGTTGCCGTTCTACTGGCTGGGCGGCCTGCTTGGCCACGGCGGCCGCGGCCACACCCACGGCAAGCATGCAGCCGTCGTGCTGGTGCGTAGCGCTCAGGCCTCGCTGGCGCTGCACGTGGACGAAGTGGTTGGCAACCAGGAAGTCGTCGTCAAGAACCTCGGCGCTCAGCTCAACCGGGTGCCGGGCCTGGCGGGCATCAGCCTGCTGGCCTCTGGCGACGTCGCGCTGATCTACAACGTCGTGGCCCTGGCCGACTGGTACGGCGCCGACGCCCAGGCACGCCTCGCGGCGGCGCGGGGTGAGTTGTCCGAGCACAAGCCGGTTGCACCGGACGCCGAGGAACTCGTGCTGGCGCCGCTGGTGCTGGTGGTCGACGACTCGTTGACCGTGCGCCGCGTGACGCAGCGCCTGCTAGAGCGCGTGGGCTTTCGTGTCACGCTGGCCAAGGACGGCCTGGATGCGATGGAAAAACTGTCGGGCGACGAGCTGCCCTCGGTCGTGCTGTCGGACATTGAAATGCCCCGCATGGACGGGTTCGACCTGGTGCGCAACATGCACGCCGATTCGCGCCTGGCCAAGCTGCCGGTCATCATGATCACCTCGCGCATCGCCCAGAAGCACCGCGACTACGCGGCCCAGCTCGGCGTTGACCACTACCTCGGCAAGCCCTATGACGAAGAGCATCTGCTGGGGTTGATCCGGCAATACACGAAATCTGCGGTGGTAGTCTGACGGCATGTCCCAGGTTGTCGACCATCTTGCGGAGCTGACCGGCTTCCGTGACCGTGACGTCATGGACGTCACGCTCGTCATGGCGCTGCGCGACCTGCTCGAGCCCGAGTCGGCCGCCATCTACCGTGCCGTCGGTGAGCCCGGCCAGGAACGCTGGCTGACCCGCGCCCACCTGCGCGCGGGTGACGCCGTCGCCACGGCCGACCCGCTGTGGGCCAAGCCCGAGACGCTGCCGCTCGTGGCCACCCATCCGCTGCGCCTGGAGGCCATGCGCACTCGCAGCGTCACGCAGGTGGCCCAGGGCGGGAAGTGGCTGTACCTGTTTCCCATTGCCACGGATCGCGACGTCATCGGCGTCATCGAGATCCTGTCCACGCGCCGGCTCGGCACGGGCGCGCAGCGCATGGTCAGCAGCGTGCTGCGGATCTATCACAACTTCCAGGGCCTGCTCGACTACTCCGAGCGCGACACGCTGACCGGCCTGCTCAACCGCAAGACCTTCGACGAGAGCTTCCTGAAGGTGCTCTCCGACATCCCGGCTCGGCCGGCGGCCTCCCATGAGGCCGAGGACCGCCGCCATGAACCGGCCCAGCAGCACTACGTGATCGGCGTCATCGACATCGATCATTTCAAGACCGTCAATGACCGTTTCGGCCACCTGATCGGCGACGAAGTGCTGCTGCTGCTGTCGCGCCTGATGCGCGGCTCCTTCCGCTTCCACGACATGCTCTACCGCTTTGGCGGCGAGGAGTTCGTCGTCTTGATGCGTTGCGACGAAGAGATCCACGCAGGCGAGGCTTTCGAGCGCCTGCGCCTGAACACCGAGCGTTATGTCTTCCCCCAGGTCGGCTGCATCACTGTCAGCATCGGCTTCACCGAAGTGCGCAGTGGCGACGGGCCGGCAACCGCCTTTGAGCGCGCCGACAAGGCCGTCTACCACGCCAAGGGTCACGGCCGGAACCAGGTTCACAACTACGCGGCGCTGGTGGCCAGTGGCTTGATCCAGGAAACCGTCCAGCACGACAACAGCGACGCCGAGCTGTTCTAGACCTTCCGGGTCTTCACGACCGCATAGCGCGCCAGCGTCCGTTCCCGGGCCACGGCGTGGTCGACGACCGGCCTTGGATAGTCCACCCCCTGCATCGCCAACGGCGCGCGCTCCCAGGGCGCGTGGATGGCCTTGGCGTCGATGCCGGCCAGCTCCGGGCAGTGGCGGCGGATGAAGCGGCCCTCGGCGTCGAACTTCTCGCTCTGGCTGGTCGGGTTGAAGATGCGGAAATAGGGCTGGGCGTCGCAGCCGCTGCTGCTGGCCCATTGCCAGCCGCCGTTGTTGGCGGCGAGGTCGTAGTCCAGCAACTGCTGGGCGAAGTAGGCCTCGCCCCGCCGCCAATCAATGCCGAGATCCTTGGTCAGGAAGCTGGCCGTGATCATGCGCAGGCGGTTGTGCTGGTAGCCGGTCTGGTTGAGCTGGCGCATCGCGGCGTCCACCAGCGGGTAGCCGGTGCTCCCGAAGCACCAGGCCTGGAACAGCGTGTCGGCATGCTCGCCTGTCTCCCACGCGATGCCGTCGTACTCGGGCCGGAAGGCCGCGCCCATCGCGTGCGGGTGGTGGTGCATGACCTGGTGATAGAAGTCGCGCCAGATCAGCTCCGACAGCCAGACCTCGGCGCCGTGGTCGCCGCCCTGCATCAACTGATGGGCGATGCGCGCCAGCCGGCGGATGGACACCGTGCCGAAGCGCAGGTGCACGCTCAGGTAGCTGGGGCCCTTGACGGCGGGGAAGTTGCGCTTCTCGTCGTATTGGTCGATGCGGTCCAGGAAGTCGTCCAGCAGCGCCTCGGCGCCGCGGCTGCCCTGGCCAACGTGTTCGGTCAGCCCGGCCGGCTCGAAGCCGATGTCCTTCAGCGAGGGCACGCCCTTGGCCAGCGTCGTCTTGGCAAACGCATGCGTGCGCCGCTCGACCGGGTAGCTGCTGAGGTAGAACTCATCCACCTTGCGCAGCCAGGCGTTCTTGTAGGGCGTGAAGACGCCATACGGCCCGCCCGCAGCCGTCATCACTTCGCGGCGCTCGAAGACGACGTGATCCTTGAACGTGCGCAGCTCGGCGCTAAAGGTTTTCAGCCGCTCGGCCACCAACGCGTCGCGCAGCAGCGCCTGCGGCTCGTCGTCGTGGTTGGCGAACACCGCCTGCGCGCCCAGCTCAGCGGCCAGCTTCGGGATCTCGTCCGTAGCAAAGCCATGGCGCACGATCAGCGCCCCGCCGAGCCGGCGCAGGTCTTCGTCCAGCGCCTGCAGCGCGCCAAGGATGAACTCGACGCGCCGGTCTGCGCGGGGCAGGGTGTCGAGGATGTCGCGGTCCAGGATGAAGGCGCAGAAGACTTGCTTGGCGCTGGTCAGCGCACGGTAGAGCGCGGCCTGGTCATCGGCGCGCAAATCGCGGCGGAACCAGATCAGCGCGCGGTCCAGAACGGGTTTCATCCCTGAAGAATAAAATGCCCCGCATGCCTGCCGCCCGGATCGTCCTGACCAATCAATTCCTCATCGCCATGCCCGGCATGGCCGACGAGGCCTTCGCAGGCACCGTGATCTACCTCTGCGAGCACAACGACAACGGCGCCCTGGGCCTCGTCATCAACAAGCCCATCTCGCTGACGCTGGGCACGCTGTTCGAAAAAGTCGAGCTCAGCCCGCCCAGCGACCCGCTGGCCGAGACGCCCGTCTATTACGGTGGGCCGGTGCAGACCGACCGCGGTTTCGTGCTGCATGAGCCACTGGACGAGCAGGGCGGCCACTACAACGCCACGCTGGCCGTGCCCGGCGGGCTGGAGATGACGACCAGCCGCGACGTGCTCGAGGCGCTGTCCAACGGCGCCGGCCCGCGCAAGATCCTCGTCACGCTCGGCTACAGCGGCTGGGCCGCCGGCCAGCTCGAAGAAGAGATCGGCCGCAACGGCTGGCTGACGGTGGACGCCTCGCCGGAAATCATCTTCGACACGCCGGTGGAGCTGCGCTACGAGCGTGCCCTGGCGCTGCTGGGCGTGGACCGGCGCATGCTCAGCTCGGACGCGGGCCACGCGTAACGTGAAGCCCCTCGTCCAAGGCTTACCTTGGCCGGTCCCCCGAGGGGACGGCGATGCTTGCGGCAGCGAACCGCAAGCACATCGCCATGGCGGGCCGGCTTGGGAGCGGCCCGACGCTCGGCCCGCAAGTTCCGGGTGGTTCGATGTGCAGCGGGTTCGTTGAAATGAAGCCCGACGCCTTAGCGACGACGCACCAGTTCTTTCTTGCTTTTGACTTCGGCACCCGTCGCATCGGCGTGGCCTCGGGCACGCGCCTGCTTGGCGCCGCCGAACCGCGCGGCACGGTCAAGAGCGGCGACTTCTCGGCAATCGCGGCGCTCGTCAAGACCTGGCAGCCCGACGCCCTCGTCATCGGCGTGCCGCGCTACCCCGACGGCGTGCCGCACGAGATGACGACCAAGGCAAGGAACTTCGGCCGGCGCCTGGCCGGGCGCCATCACCTGCCGGTCTTTGAGGTGGACGAGCGCTACACCAGCGTCGAAGCCGAGGCCGAAGGCGCGCATGACGTGGACGCCGCCGCAGCCGCCCTGATCCTCGAACAATTCTTCAGAGAACATCCATGAGTGAACTGCTGCTCGACGCCGAGGCGCTGTACCTCGAACTCAAACGCGGTGTGCAGCGGCTGCTGACACCCGAGACCGCCCTCGTCGGCATCTGGAGCGGCGGTGCCTGGCTGGCGGAGCGGCTGGCGGCCGACCTGGGCGTCGCGGCCGGCACCATCTCCAGCGCCTTGCACCGTGACGACTTCGGCTCGCGCGGCATGGCCAAGGCGGACCACACCAAGCTGCCCTTCGACGTCAACGGCCGCGACATCCTGCTCATCGACGACGTGCTCTTCACCGGCCGCACGACGCGGGCGGTCATCAACGAGCTGTTCGACTTCGGCCGCCCAGCCAGCGTGCAACTGGCCGTGTTGGTGGATCGCGGTGGGCGGCAGTTGCCGATCGAGGCGGCCTTCTCGGCTGCGCGGGTGACGCTCAACAGCGAGCAGAGCCTGCGTCTGATCCGCAACGAGGCCGGCGCCTTCAGCTTTGAGGTGAAGTGATGCTCAGCAAACGCAACCCTCAACTCAACAAGCACGGCGAGCTGATCCACCTGCTGTCCACCGAAGGCCTGCCGCGGGCGGTCATCGAGCAGATCCTGGACACGGCCGGCAGCTTCCTTTCTGTCAACGACCGCGAAGTCAAGAAGGTGCCGCTGCTGCGCGGCAAGTCGGTGTTCAACCTGTTCTTCGAGAACAGCACGCGCACGCGCACCACCTTCGAGATCGCCGCCAAGCGCCTCAGCGCCGACGTCATCAACCTCGACATCGCGCGCAGCTCCACCGCCAAGGGCGAGACGCTGTTGGACACGGTGGCCAACTTGAGCGCCATGCACGCCGACATGTTCGTCGTGCGCCACAGCGAGAGCGGCGCGGCGCACCTGATCGCCCAGCACTGCGCGCCGCATGTGCACGTCGTCAACGCCGGTGATGGCCGCCATGCGCACCCGACGCAGGGGCTGCTGGACATGTACACGATCCGGCACTTCAAGGGCGACTTCCGCAACCTGACGGTGGCCATCGTGGGCGACATCGTCCACTCGCGCGTGGCCCGGTCGGACATCCACGCGCTGAACATCCTGGGCGTGCCCGAGATCCGCGCCGTCGGCCCCAAGACCCTCGTGCCGGGCGACCTGCGCGACATGGGCGTGCGCGTCTGCCACGACATGGCCGAAGGCGTGAAGGATGCCGACGTCATCATCATGCTGCGCCTGCAGAACGAGCGCATGAACGGCGGCATGCTGCCCAGCAGCGGCGAGTTCTTCAAGCACTTCGGCCTGACGCCCGACAAGCTGCGCCTGGCCAAGCCCGACGCCATCGTCATGCACCCGGGCCCGATCAACCGCGGCGTCGAGATTTCGTCGAGCGTCGCCGACGGCAAGCAGAGCGTCATCCTGCCGCAGGTCACCTTCGGCATCGCCGTTCGGATGGCGGTGATGGCCATCCTCGCTGGGAACGAAGCATGAGGATGACCCACCCCCGCGGCGCTACGCGCCACCCCCTCAAGGGGGCACTCTCGGCCGCCCGGCAAAGCCGGATCGGCGAGAGTCACTGGATGAGCGGCGGCGCTGCGCGCGCCTGTTCTGGCTTGGCGTTGGAGTGCTGCAAGTGAAGATCCTTATCAAGAACGGCCGCCTCGTTGACCCGGCATCCGGGCTCGACCGCATCGGCGATGTCGCCATTGCCAATGGCCGCATCGTGCACCTCGGCGATGTGGGTGACTTCGGCGCCGAGCGCACCGTGGACGCGACCGGCCTCATCGTCGCGCCGGGTCTCGTGGACTTGTGCGCCCGCCTGCGCGAGCCGGGCCACGAGCACGAAGGCCTGCTGGAGAGCGAGCTCGCCGCCGCTGCCGCCGGCGGCGTGACCAGCCTCGTCTGCCCGCCCGACACCGACCCCGTGCTCGACGAGCCCGGCCTTGTCGAGATGCTGAAGTTCCGCGCCCGCAAGCTGAGCCGCTGCCGCCTCTTCCCGCTCGGTGCGCTGACGCGCCAACTGGGCGGCACGGCACTGACCGAGATGGCGGAGCTGACGGAGGCCGGCTGCATCGGCTTCTCGCAGGCCGAGGTGCCGATCAAGGACACGCTGGTGCTGAGCCGCGCGTTGCAATACGCAGCCACCTATGGCTACACCGTGTGGCTGCGCCCGCTGGACGCCTATCTGGGCGGCGGCGTCGCGGCCAGCGGCGCGGTGGCCACGCGGCTGGGCCTGTCCGGCGTGCCGGTCAGCGCCGAGACGGTGGCGCTGCACACCCTCTTCGAGCTGGTCCGTGCGACCGGTGCGCGTGTACACCTGTGCCGCTTGAGCAGCGCTGCCGGTGTCGAGCTGGTGCGGGCCGCGAAGAAGGAAGGCCTGCCCATCACGGCCGACGTGTCGATCAACTCGCTGCACCTCAGCGACGTCGATATCGGCTACTTCGACTCCGCCATGCGCCTGACGCCGCCGCTGCGCCAGGGCCGCGACCGCGATGCGCTGCGCGCCGGCCTGGCCGATGGCACCCTCGACGCGCTGGTTTCCGACCACATGCCCGTCACGACGGACGAAAAGGCCGTGCCCTTCGCCGAAGCCACGCCGGGCGCGACCGGGCTGGAGCTGCTGTTGTCCTTGAGCCTGCGCTGGGCCCAGGACTCCGGCCTGCCGCTGCAACGTGCGCTCGCTGTCATCACTGCCGAGCCGGTGCGCGTACTGGGCAACGCGCTGGGGTCGCTTGCTGCCAGCGCGGGCCGTTTGGTGGAAGGCGGCGTGGCCGACGTCTGCGTGTTCGACGCGGGCGCCAGCTGGGCCGTCACGCCCGAGCTGCTGGCCAGCCAGGGCAAGCACACGCCGTTCGCGTTCGCGTCCAGTGGCTTCGAGCTGCCGGCGCGCGTGCACTGCACGCTGGTGGCGGGGCACATCGCTTACACCGCTGAATGACGCCCAGCTTGAGGGGCCTCTGGCGCCTGGTGCGCCTGACGCCGCATGTGCTGCACGGCCTGTGGATCGTGCGCACCGCGTTCGCCAGCATGACGCCGGAGCAGCGCCACGAGCGCATCCAGTGGTGGTCGCGCAAGACCTTGCGGGTCCTCGGTATCGAGCTGACCTGCTCCGGCAGCGAGCTGGCGGCAGGTCATCTCGTGGTGGCCAACCACGTCTCCTGGCTGGACATCGCCGCCGTCCACGCCGTGCTGCCGCAGGCGCGCTTCGTCTCCAAGGCCGATGTGAAGCACTGGCCGGTCGTCGGCGCGCTGGTCACGGGCGCCGGCACGCTCTACATCGAACGCACCAGCAAGCGCGATGCGCTGCGCGTCGTGCACCAGGCGGCCGAGGCGCTGCAGGCGCGCGACTGCGTGGCTGTGTTCCCCGAAGGCACGACCGGCGCCGGCCCCGAGTTGTTGCCCTTCCACGCCAACCTGCTGCAGGCGGCGGTGGCCACGCAGTCCCCGGTGCTGCCTGTCGTGCTGCGCTGGCACGAGCCGGGCGAGTGTTTCAGCCCGTCGGCACGCTTCATCGGCGACACGACGCTGGTGCAGAGCCTGTGGGCGATCGCCTCGGCGCGCGGGCTGGGCATTGACGTGCAAATCCTGCCGCCCGTGCCCACGGCGGGATTGGACCGGCGCGCGCTCGGTGAGGCGCTGCGAGCCGCGATCAGCGCGCGTCTCTAAGCCAGGCCAAGCCAGGCCAAGCCGGCCGACGTGTCGCCGCGCGGCTGGTATTCGAGGCCGATGACGCCGGGCCAGGCGCGGTCTTGCAACAGCTTGAGATCGGCTGTGTATTCGCTGGCCTCAGGTTCATGACGACCGGCCACGCCGGCGACCTGCACATGGCCGACGACGCCGAGGTCAAGCGCCCGCGCCAGATGCGTCATCGACTCGCCCTCGGCAACGCGGCACTGATAGAGATCCAGCTGCAATTGCACGCGCGGCGAGTTCAAGGTCGCCAGCAGCGCCAGTGCCTGGGCCTGCCGGTGCAGGAAATAGCCCGGCATATCGCGCCGGTTGAGCGGCTCCACCACCAGTGGCAACGGCGATTGCTCGGCGACCCAGCCGAGGTTGGCCAGCCAGGCCGCGCGGGTTTCAGGGGTGTCTTCGGCGAGGCCGGACAGCAGGTGCATGCGCTCGGCGCCCAGGCGCGCGGCCAGGTCCAGCCCGCGCAGCGTCGTGTCGCGGAACTCGGCCTCGCGGCCGGGCAGCGCCGCAAAGCCGCGTTCGCCGGCCGCCCAGTCGCCGGCCGGGGCGTTGATCAGCGCAACGCGCAGGCCAGCCAGTCGAGCGGCAAGTTCGTCGCTGTCGTGCAGGTGCGGCTGTTGTAGCTCGACGCACTGGAAGCCATCGGCCCGAGCGGCGTCCACGCGGTCGAGGTAGGCGTGCTCCGTGTAGAGCCAGTCCAGGTTGGCGGCAAAGCGCGGCGAGATCACTTGAGTCACTTGGACTCGGCCACCAGCGCCGGATTCAGCTGCGGATCGTTGTACATCTTGAACTGGCGGTAGACCTTGAAGTAGGCCCGGCCGGCGCGCGAGTCGGCCAGCAGTTCGTCGAAGCAGTTGCCCAGGTCGGCGCGCTGCTGGACGAGCCGCTGCAGGCGCTCGCCGCAGGCTTGTCGATGCGCGTCGTCGACATCGCCACGCAGCGTCTGCTCGCGCATCGCGGCGATCTTCAGGCCGAGGATGGAGATGCGGTCCAGCATCGAGCCGGCCGTCTCGCTATTCAACCGCGCGTTCGCCAGCGTCGCGGCGTCGACGAGGCCCAGCGCACTCAGCAAGACCTCGTCGATGCGCTCGATGGCGTCGTTGCGGGCCTGGTTGTGGCGGTCGATGGCGCGCTTGTTGGCGACGATCTCGGCGTCGGCGGCCAGCGTGCGGCGGGCCAGGTCTTCCTGCGCCCACAGGCTGCGGTTGTGGAAGTGGTTGACGGCGATCCAGCCACCCAGGTCGTTGGCTTGGACAGCCACGGGCGGCGTGACCAGTGCCGTGTCGTGGCCGGCGATCACGTCAGCCGATGAGAGCAGGGGGGGCATCAGGGGTGCGCTGGCAAAATCCCGCGCCACTGTGTAAAGAGCTGCGAATGATAGAAGCCCGCCCCTTGATCGTTCGCCTGCGCAACTTCGTCGGCGACACGGTGCTGAGCCTGCCGGCGCTGCGGCTGCTGGAGGCTCACGGCTATCGGCTGGAACTGGTGGGCAAGGGCTGGGCGCGCGGGTTGCTGGAGGCCGAGGGCTGGACGGTGCACGTGCGCCCTAACGATCTGCGCGAGCGCATTGCGCAGCTGCGCGCGCTGCGGCGGCGCTTCAGGGCGGAGGACGCGAGCTTCGACAAGCGTGCGAACACGCTGCTGTTCCCCTACGCCTTCTCGGCCGCGCTGGACGCGCGCATGGCCGGGCTGAAGGCCGAGGGCCACGCGGGCGACGGCCGAACTTGGTTGATGCGCCGCGGCCACCCTAAGCGCGAGGGGCGGCACACGCTGGTCGAGTACTGGGAGCTGGCCTGCGACTTTCTTGGCATCACCGCCGAGCCACCGGTGGACATCCAACTGAAGGTCAGCGACGCGCAGCACGAACTCGCGCGTGCGCTGCTGGTGACCCATGGCGTAGCGCCGGGCCGCTTCGTGCTGATCTGCCCGTTCGCGAACGGCAAGGTGGAGTTTCTGGACCGCAGCTGGCCGGCCTTCCCCGACTTCGTGCGGCGCCTGCATGCAGCGGGCCGCCAGGTCGTCATCGTGCCGGGGCCGGCGGAGGTGGCGGGCGCAAAAGCGCTCTACCCGAATGCCATCCGCCTCGACGGCGTCGCGCTGGGCGTCTACAACGCGTTGCTGCAGGCGGCCGGCGTGGTTGTCGCCAACGACACCGGCCCCGCCCACATGGCAGCAGGCGTGGGTGCGAATTTGGTCAGCGTGCTGGGGCCGACCGATCTGGCGCGTTGGGCGCCCTGGGGCTCGACGGTGACTTTGATGCGACGCGGACCGGGGGAGTGGTCCAGCGTCGAGGAGGTCATGTCAGCTGTGAGGGCCTGTTCGCCCTGAGTCAATGGGCCCATTGCCTCAGGGCGAACAGACCCTAGGCCTTGCCCTGATTCGCCACGGCCGCCGCCGCCTTGGCCGCCGCTTCCGCGTCGCCGAGGTAGTAGCTCTTGATGGGCTTGAGATTGGCGTCCAGCTCATAGACGAGCGGGATGCCGTTGGGGATGTTGACACCGACGATCGCGTCGTCCGCGATGTTGTCGAGGTACTTCACCAGCGCGCGGATGCTGTTGCCGTGCGCGGCGATGAGGATGCGCTCGCCGCCCTTGATGGCCGGTGCGATGGTGTCGTTCCAGAACGGCAGCACGCGGGCCACGGTGTCCTTCAGGCATTCCGTCAGCGGAATGTCTTCAGCGTCCAAGTTGCGGTAGCGGCTGTCGCTGCGTTCGCTGCGCGGGTCGCTCGCTTCCAGCGCGGGCGGCGGCGTGTCGTAGCTGCGGCGCCAGATCAGCACCTGCTCGTCACCGTACTGCTTGGCCGTCTCGGCTTTGTTCAGGCCTTGCAGGCCGCCGTAATGGCGCTCGTTCAGGCGCCAGGCGTGGCGCACCGGCAGCCAGGTGCGGTCCATCTGATCCAGCGCGTGCCACAGGGTCCACACCGCGCGCTTGAGCACCGAGGTGTAGGCGATGTCGAAGTCGTAGCCGGCTTCCTTCAGCAACCGGCCGGCGCTCTTGGCCTGCTCCACACCGGTGGGCGTCAGGTCCACGTCGGTCCAGCCGGTGAAGCGGTTTTCGAGGTTCCAGGTCGATTCGCCGTGGCGGATGAGGACGAGCTTGTACATGGGCAGAGGACGCGCAAGGTGGTGGAAGCCCCGGATTATCGGACCCGGCGATAATCACCGGCTTCGTTGAATTACACGGGACGCTTGCTTGAACTTCCTGCTCCAGAACTGGTACTTGATCCTTGCCGCCCTTGCCTCGGGTGGCTTGCTGCTGTGGCCCCTGGTGGTGTCGGGCTCGCAGGGCGCCGCCGTCAGCCCGGCGCAGGCCGTGCAGCTGATGAACCGCGAGAAGGGCATCCTCATCGATGTCAGCGAACCTGACGAGTTCGCCAAGAGTCATCCGGTGGGCGCACGCAACGTGCCGCTGGCCCAACTCGAGGGCCACAAGGCGCTGCCGTCCAACAAGGCCCTGCCGCTGGTGGTGGTGTGCCCGACCGGCGCGCGTGCCGGCCGCGCTGCGGGCATGCTGCGCAAGCTGGGCTACGAGAAGGCCCAGGTGCTGGGCGGCGGCTTGAAGGCCTGGCGGGAGGCAAATTTGCCGGTGGAAAAAACCGCGTAACAGGAGACCGACCATGGCCCACGTGAAGATGTACACGACGCTGATCTGCCCCTTTTGTATCCGCGCCAAGATGCTGCTGAAGCGGCGTGGTGTGGAGCAGATCGAGGAGATTCGCGTTGACCTGAACCCGACCGAGCGCGACGCGATGATCAACATGACCGGCCGCCGCACGGTGCCGCAGATCTTCATCGGCGACACCCATGTCGGGGGGTGCGACGACCTCGTTGCGCTCGACCAGCAGGGCCGGCTGGAGCCCTTGCTCCAGGCTGCCTGATTTCAACCCCGGGCAAGTCCCTGCAATCCCGTGCCAGGCCTGTCATGAGGCCTCACCCATAATTCAGTCACCGCCCGCAGCACGCCGCTTGCGGGCTTTTGTTTGACGCTTCGTTCGAAAGAAGAGTTCCATGGCCGACGAGATCCAAGCTGCCGCCGAAGGCACCCCCGTGTTCCAGATCCAGCGCATGTATCTGAAGGATCTGTCGCTTGAGCAACCCAATGCGCCCCACATCCTGCTGGAGCAGTCGCAGCCCCAGGTCGACATCAACCTGACGCTGTCGGCAGAGAACGTCACCGACGGCATCTACGAAGTCACCGTCACGGCGACCGTGAACACCAAGGTCGGCGACAAGACGCTGTTCCTGGTGGAAGCCAAGCAGGCCGGCATCTTCGAGATCCGCAACGTGCCGCAGGACCAGGTCGAAGGCATCCTGGGCATCGTCTGCCCGCAGATGGTCTACCCCTATCTGCGCGCCGTCGTGTCCGACGTCTGCACCCGTGCCGGCTTCCCGCCCGTGCTGCTGACGGAAGTGAACTTCCAGGCCATGTTTGAAGCCCAGCAGGCGCAGCGCGCCGCGCAGGGCGGCCAAGCGGTCAACTGATCGCCCGCTGCTGCAACGACGCCCCGCCCAGCGGGGCGTTTTACTTGGTGGACACTGCTGCGCATGACGACGATGAAGATCAGCGTTCTCGGTGCCGGCGCCTGGGGCACGGCCCTGGCCATCCAGGCCGCCCGGGCCGGCCACGACGTGAGCCTGTGGGGCCGCGACGCCCAGGCCGTGGCGCAGATGCGCGCCAGCCGCCGCAATGCCGCCTACCTGCCCGACAGCGACCTGCCGCCCGCGCTCGGGTTGACGGCCGATCGGGGCGCGGCAATAGCCCACGCGGCCGGCGGCCTGACCATCGTCGCGACGCCGATGTCCGGCCTGCGCGAGACGCTGGCGGCGCTGCCGGCCACGCATCGCGTGCTGTGGCTGTGCAAGGGCTTCGAGGCCGGCACGGGCCGCCTCGGCCACGAGATTGCCGGCGAACTGCAGCCGACCATGCCGAATCGGCCGATCGGCGTGCTGTCCGGCCCCAGCTTTGCGCAGGAGGTGGCCGCCGGCCGGCCGACGGCGCTCGTTGCGGCCAGCAAGAACGCTGCACTTGCGCAAGCGGCCGTTGACGCCTTCCACGGTGACCGGCTGCGCGTCTACACGTCCAGCGACCCGGTCGGCGTGGAGGTGGGCGGCGCGGTCAAGAACGTCATGGCCATCGCCGTGGGCATCTGCGACGGCCTGTCCGGCTCGTCACCCGAGGCGCCGGGGCTGAACGCCCGCGCCGCGCTGGTCACGCGCGGGCTGGCCGAAATGCTGCGTCTGGGTTTGGCGTTAGGCGCCAAGGCCGAGACCTTCATGGGCTTGTCCGGCCTGGGCGACCTCGTGCTGACCGCCACGGGCGACCTGTCGCGCAACCGCCGCGTCGGCCTGATGCTGGCCCAGGGCCTGGCGCTGCCGCAGATCCTGGCGCAGCTCGGCCACGTGGCCGAGGGCGTCTACAGCGCACCGACCGTGCTGGCACGGGCGCGTGAAGCCGGCGTCGAGATGCCGATCACCGAAGGCATGGTGGCCTTGCTCGACGGCCGCCTGCCGGTGGCCGAAGCGGTCGAGTACCTGATGGGTCGCGAAGCGCGGCCTGAGTAGGCGCTACTCGACGCCGAGGTCCAGCTTCGAGACCAACGCGCGGCTCTGCTCGTTCATGCCGACGACCTCCACCGCGCTGCCGTGCTTGCGCAGTCGCTGGCACACCTTGTCCAGCGCGTTCACCGCCGTGACGTCCCAGAAGTGCGCGCCGCTCAGGTCGATGCGGACCGGTTTGCCTTCGATGTCCCGGACGTCGAAGGCGTCGACCAGCAAATCGGCGGACGCGAAGAAGACCTGCCCCGAGACGCGGTAGGTGACGGTCTCGCCGCCCAACATCACGACGTCCAGCAGGCGCGCCACCTTGAAGGTGAAGAAGACGCCGCTCAGCAGCACGCCGACCGAGACGCCGGCGGCCAGGTTGTCCGACAGCACCGTCACCGCCACGGTCGCCGCCATCACGGCGCTGGAGAGCTTGGGATGCTTCAGCAACGCCCGCGCCGATCCCCAGTCGAAGGTGGACGCCGAAACCATCACCATGATGGCCACCAGGGCCGCCACCGGCACCTGCGACACCCAGGATTTGAGCAGCACCATCAGGACCAACAGGAAGGCGCCGGCAAAGAGCGTGGACAGCCGGCCGCGGCCGCCGTAGCGGACGTTGCTGACCGTCTGGCCGATCATGCCGCAGCCGGCGATGCCTCCGAACAGGCTGGCCGCGATGTTGGCGGCGCCCAGGCCGGCGCACTCGCGGTTCTTCGAGCTGGGTGTATCGGTGAGGTCATCGACGACGCTCGCCGTCATCAGCGATTCCAACAAGCCGACCATGGCGATCGCCACGGCCGGCAGTGCGATGAGCTGGAGGGTCTCCAGCGAGAGCGGCAGTTGCGGCAGACCGAAGCTCGGCAGACCCTGCGGCAGCAGGCCGAGGTCCGCGACCGTTTTCAGCGGCAACTGCAGCCACTGCGCCACCAGCGTGAGCACGACGATGCAGACGAGCGGCGAAGGCACGCGGGTCGTCAGACGGGGCAGGCCGTAGATGATGACCAGGCCGGCGCCGACCATGGCCCAGGTGGCGCCGTTCGCGCTGATGAGATGCGGCATCTGCGCCGAGAAGATGAGGATGGCCAGTGCGTTGACGAAGCCCGTGCGCACCGACGCGGACACGTAGCGCATCAGCACGCCCAGCCGGAGCCAGCCGAACAGGATCTGAACGATGCCGGCCAGGATGCCGGCGGCAAACAGGTACTGCACCCCGTGGGCATGCACCAGGGGCGCCGCGACCAGGGCGACGGAGCCCGCAGCGGCGGACACCATCGCAGGGCGCCCGCCGGCGAAGGCGATGACGAGGCTGATGACGAAGGACGCGAACAGGCCGACGGCGGGATCGACGCCGGCGGCGAACGAGAAGGCGATGACCTCGGGGATGAGGGCGAACGTGGCGACCGCGCCGGCCATGAGCTCGCGCGGGATGCTCGGCGCCCATTCGGCGCGGAATGGATGGAGGTGTTTGGACATGAGACGGCGGCTCGGTGCGTGGTGGTGCTGGTGGACAAATTTGAATCGGGCGACTGCGGCCTGCAGCGCCATGGAATGGGCGCTTCGCCTGTCAAGCGCCGCCCGCGTAGCCGTTCTGCCGCCAGGCTTCGAACACGGCCACGGCGACGCTGTTGCTCAGGTTGAGGCTGCGTTGGCCCTCGCGCATCGGCAGGCGAACGCGCTGTTCGAGCGCAAAGCCGTCGCGCAGCGCGGGCGGCAGGCCGGCGGTCTCGCTGCCGAAGACGAAATAGTCGCCCGGCTGCCAGCTCACGTCACCGAAAGGCCGGCTGCCGCGCGTCGTGAAGGCGAACATGCGTGCCGGCTCGGGGGACTCGGCAGCCAGGAAGGCCGCCCAGTCGGCATGGCGTTGCACGCGGGCGTACTCGTGATAGTCCAGCCCCGCTCGTTGCAGCAGCTTGTCTTCCATCGAGAACCCCAGCGGCTCGATGAGGTGCAGCGTGCAGCCGGTATTGGCCGCGAGCCGGATCACGTTGCCGGTATTGGGCGGGATTTCGGGGTGGACGAGGACGATGTGGAACATGGGACGGGAGTATCCCGTCAGCCCATCGTTGTTACTCGTCCCCGGGCTCCGGCGTCCTTGCGATGACCCAGGCCTGCACGCTCATCGCGCCGGCTTGCAGCAGCACGCGGGCCAGTTCGAACAGCGTGGCGCCGCTGGTCATCACGTCGTCCAGCACGGCGACGCTGGCGCCTTGCAGCCGGGGCGCCTTCAGCGGCTCGACGGCGAAGACGCCGCGCACGTTGGCCGCGCGTTCCTGCAGCTTGAGGCCAGCCTGGGCGGCGTTGTGGCGCACGCGCAGCAGCATGTCGGGCTCGCAGCGCAGGCCGCGTCGCCGCGCCAGCGCCTTGGCCATTTCGTGCGCCTGGTTGTAGCCGCGCTCGCGCAACCGCTCGACGGACAGCGGCACCGGCAGCAGCCAATCCGGCGTGGCGACCTCGGCGGAGCCTAGCGCCGAGTTCAGTCGCTCCAGCAGGCTTTCGCGCAGTTCCAAAGCTTGGTGGTACTTGAAGTGCTGGAGCAGGCCGTCCCAGGGGAAGCGGTAGTCCAGCGCGGCCACCGTGCGGTCCAGCGGCGGGGCATCGACGAGGCAGCGCCCGCACTGTGGATGAGGCCTGGACGTCAGCGCCAGCGGGAGTCGCGCGGCGCAGGTCCAGCAGCGGGGTTGCGGGCGTGCGTAGAGGGCCAGGCATTGCTCGCAGATCGTCTGGTGGCTCCAGGCGCGGCAGACGGCGCACTGGCCGGCGCAGCGCAACAGCACCCGCTCGACGAAGGCGGGCTTGGGCTTGGCCGGGGAGCTTTCGGGCATCGGCTCAATATACTGACCGGCCCATGAACGAGCCGGCCCCGACCCCCACTTCAAACAAGGGGCCGCGGCCTCAGGATCTCGACGTCGCCGCGCTGCGACGCCATGCCAGGCGCCTGGCCACAGCCGCGCAGCCGCCCTGGCTGCATGCCGAGGCCGCACGCCGCATGGCCGAGCGCCTGCCCTTCATCAAGCTGCAGCCGGCCCGCGTGCTGGACGCCTCGCCCGCGCTGGGCGCGAGCACCGAGCTGTTGCGGCTGGCCTACCCCAAGGCAGAGATGCGCTGGCACGAGGCCGACCCGGCGCTGGCCGAGCGCGCGGCGGGTGCGCGGTCCCTGGGCTGGTGGCAGAAGCTGCGTGGCGCGGGCTCTGGTCAGGTCGACGCGCTGCCGGTCATGCCCGAGGTCGAGCTGCTGTGGTCCAACATGGCCCTGCATGCCAGCGCCGACCTACCCGGTTTGTTGAGCGCATGGCAGGCCAGCCTGGCGGTCGGCGGCTTCGTCATGTTCTCGTGCCTCGGGCCGGACAGCTTCGTCGAGCTGCGCCCGCTGTACAAGCGCGCCGGCTGGGGGCGCCCCGCGCCGGACTGGTGGGACATGCACGACATCGGCGACCTGGTGCTCAAGGCCGGCTTCGCCGACCCGGTGATGGATCAGGAGCGACTTCGCCTGACCTGGGCGGATCCTGAAACCCTCTTGGCCGACCTGCGCGCGCTGGGTGGCAATCTCGCCCCGGCGCGTTTCGCCGGCCTGCGCGGCCGCAGCTGGCGGGCAGAACTCGTCGCGCAACTGGAAAGCCTGCGCGGCGCCGACGGGCGGTTGGGGCTGACGCTCGAGCTTGTCTTTGGCCACGCTTTCAAGGCGGCGCCCAGGCTCACCATGGCATCAGAAACCCACGTCTCGGTCGATGCTATGCGCGCCACCCTGCGCAAGGGGCGCTCCTAGGTGATTCCCAGGGGCTGGCCTGCGGCGGTCACCCTGGTGACCTCGGGCTAAAATCCCGGGCCGCTAAGAGGGTCAAGGGTAGAACCCGGCCCAATCCGGATCTTTCGGCAGCAGGTCCGGCCCATTCCTTCGCGTTGGGCGGACCAGCGAGTCCTGCTCTTCAAAGAACCAAGTGACAACCATGACGATGATGAACGCACGAGTGCATAGCGCCTCACGCGGCTGGGCCCAGCGGGCCGCCGTGGCGGTGACGGTGGCCCTGGCAACGGGTTCAGCCCTCGCGGTGAACGACCTCAAAGGCGGCCCGGGCGTCAATCAGCTCAATCTGCACGACCCGGTCACGGGTATCGCGCGGGATCAGATGTGGTTGCACAACTTCATGCTGGTCGTCTGCCTCGTCATCTTCGTGGCGGTGTTCGGCGTGATGTTCTATTCGATCTTCAAGCACCGCAAATCCAAGGGTGCGGTGTCGGCCAACTTCCACGAAAGCGTTGCCGTCGAGATCGCCTGGACCGTGGTGCCGCTGCTGATCGTCATCGGCATGGCGCTGCCGGCCACCAAGGTCGTCGTCGCGATGAAGGACACCACGAATGCCGACGTGACCATCAAGGCCACCGGCTACCAGTGGAAGTGGGGCTACGACTACCTGAAGGGCGAGGGCGAGGGCATCGGCTTCCTGGCCACGCTCGACACCGCCCAGCGCGAATCCTCCGACTCCGGCCACCCCGAGAAGGTCGACAACTACCTGCTGAAGGTCGACAACCCGCTGGTCGTGCCGGTGGACAAGAAGATCCGCATCATCACGACGGCCAATGACGTCATCCACGCCTGGATGGTGCCGGCGTTCGGCGTCAAGCAGGATGCCATCCCCGGATTCGTGCGCGACGCATGGTTCAAGGCCGAGAAGCTCGGCGACTTCTACGGCCAGTGCGCCGAGCTGTGCGGCAAGGAACACGCCTACATGCCGATCCACGTGAAGGTCGTGTCCGCCGAGGACTACACCGCGTGGGTGGCAGTCAAGCAGAAGGAAATCGCCGCCAAGGCCGACGACCCGAGCAAGGTCTGGGAGCAGGCGGCGCTCATCGCTCGCGGCGAGAAGGTCTATGGCGCCAACTGCGCGGCCTGCCACAAGGCCGACGGCAGTGGTGCCGGTCCCGTCAAGCCGCTCGATCATTCGCCCGTCGTTCTGGACGCCGACAAGCTCAAGCAGATCGAGGTCGTGCTGAACGGTCGCCTCGACAAGGGCATGCCGACGTGGAAGCAGCTCAGTGACACCGATATCGCTGCCGTCATCACGTACACGAAGAACAGCTGGTCCAACAAGACGGGCCAGACCGTTCAGCCGGCCGAAATCGTCGCGGCCCGCAAGTAATTCCGAACGCCGAATCCGAGGAATCCAAATGAGTGCAGTGCTCCCCCCTAACGGCGTTCACGGTGGCCACGTTGGCGACCATGGCCACGACGACCATCACGACGACCACCACGACCACGCCCCGAGCGGCTGGCGGCGCTGGGTCTTCGCCACCAACCACAAGGACATCGGCACGCTGTATCTGCTGTTCAGCTTCACGATGCTGATGATCGGCGGCATCCTGGCCCTGTGCATCCGCGCCGAGCTGTTCCAGCCGGGCCTGCAGTTCTTCAACCCCGAACTCTTCAACCAGTTCACGACCATGCACGGTCTGATCATGGTGTTCGGGGCCATCATGCCGGCCTTCGTCGGCTTCGCGAACTGGATGATCCCGCTGCAAATCGGCGCGGGAGACATGGCCTTCGCGCGGATGAACAACTTCAGCTTCTGGCTGCTGATCCCCGCAGCGCTGATGCTGGTCGGCAGCTTCTTCATGCCCGGTGGCGCGCCCGCCGCCGGCTGGACGCTGTACGCGCCGCTGACGCTGCAGATGGGCCCGTCGATGGACGCCGGCATCTTCGCGATGCACATCATGGGCGCCTCGTCCATCATGGGCTCGATCAACATCGTCGTGACCATCCTCAACATGCGCGCCCCCGGCATGACGCTGATGAAGATGCCGATGTTCGCGTGGACGTGGCTCATCACCGCCTACCTGCTGATCGCCGTCATGCCCGTGCTGGCCGGCGCCATCACGATGACGCTGACGGACCGCCACTTCGGCACCGCCTTCTTCAATCCCGCTGGCGGCGGCGACCCGGTGATGTACCAGCACATCTTCTGGTTCTTCGGCCACCCCGAGGTCTACATCATGATCTTGCCGGCCTTCGGCATCGTCAGCCAGATCGTGCCGGCCTTCGCCCGCAAGCGCCTGTTCGGCTACGCATCGATGGTGTACGCGACGGCCTCCATCGCCATCCTGTCCTTCATCGTCTGGGCCCACCACATGTTCGCTACCGGCATGCCGGTGACGGGCCAGCTGTTCTTCATGTACGCGACCATGCTGATCGCGGTGCCCACGGGTGTGAAGATCTTCAACTGGCTGGCGACGATGTGGCGCGGCTCGATGACCTTCGAGGCGCCCATGCTGTTCGCGGTCGGCTTCATCTTCGTGTTCACGATGGGCGGCTTCACCGGCCTCATCCTGGCCATGGCGCCGATCGACATCCAACTGCAAGATACCTACTACGTCGTGGCCCACTTCCACTACGTGCTGGTGGCCGGCTCGCTGTTCGGCATGTTCGCCGGCTACTACTACTGGTCGCCGAAGTGGACCGGGGTGATGTATTCGGAGACGCGCGGCAAGTGGCACTTCTGGGCCTCCCTGGTGTTCTTCAACATCACGTTCTTCCCGATGCACTTCCTGGGGCTGGCCGGCATGCCGCGGCGCTACGCCGACTACCCGATGCAGTTCACCGACTTCAACCAAGTTGCCAGCATCGGTGCCTTCGGTTTCGGGATCACGCAAGTGCTGTTCTTCCTTTTCATCGTCGTGCCGGCGATGCGCGGCAAGGGTGCGAAGGCTCCCCAGAAGCCTTGGGAAGCCGCCGAAGGTCTGGAATGGGAAGTGCCGTCGCCGGCGCCTTTCCACACCTTCGAAGTGCCGCCCAAGCTGGACGCTTCGGCCACCAAGATCATTGGGTAATCTGACATGACACCGGAACAGCGCAAGGCCAACCGTCGATTGGGATTGATCCTGCTGTCGATCGCGCTGGTCTTCGGCCTGGGCTTCGTCGCCAAGATGGTCATGCTCGCCCACTGACATGAACTTCCTGGCCGCCCTGCATCGCGACAACCGCCAGCTCGTCGGCAAGCTGGCGGTCGTCGTCGCGTTGATGTTCGGCTTTGGCTATGCGCTGGTGCCGCTCTACAGGGCGATCTGCAGCGCGCTCGGCATCAACGTGCTGTCGCTGGCCGAACGCCAGACTGTGCTGGGCGACAAGGGGCTGGCCAACGGCAACGGCCAGATCGACTTCAGTCGCGAGATCACGGTCGAGTTCGACACTAACGCCCGCGGGCCCTGGGATTTCAAGCCTGCGGTGCGGCACCTCACGGTCCACCCGGGCGAGCTGACCACGGTCATGTACGAGTTCCGCAACATGCAGGACCGCACGATGGCCGCGCAGGCGATCCCGAGCTACGCGCCCAAGCAGGCCATGGCGCATTTCAACAAGCTCGAGTGCTTCTGCTTCAACGAGTACACGTTGAAGCCGGGCGAAAGCAAGCAGTGGCCGGTCGTGTTCGTCATCGACCCCAAGCTGCCCAAGGATGTGAAGACCATCACCCTGTCCTATACCTTCTTCGAGGTGGCGGGCAAGGGCGGTGTGAAGCTGGGACAGGCGCCACAGGGCGCTTCCGCGAAGGGTGGTGCGCTGTGAAGCCGGGCCAGGATTTCAAGGACGCAATAGGCCGCAAGGCCTCGCTGCGCCAGACGATCTCGGCCGTGGCCTGGAGTTTTTTCGGCGTGCGCCGGGGCAAGGACCATGAGCAAGACATGGCCAAGCTCAACCCGGTGCACGTGATCATTGCGGGCGTGCTGGGCGCGGCCCTGTTTGTATTGGTGCTGGTGCTGCTGGTCCGTTGGGTCATCAGCAGTGGCGTGGCCGGCGCCTGAACGTCGGTTGCAACAAGGTTAACGAGGAGAACAATATGTCGGCAGCGACTACCCCGGGCAAGACCCCGTACTACTTCATCCCGGCGCCCTCGCGGCATCCGGTGATGGCCGCCATCGGCCTGTTCTTCGTCATCCTGGGCGCGGGCCAATGGGTCAACGGCCACGGCTGGGGCATGTATTCGCTGTTCGGTGGACTGCTGTTCTGGGCCTTCGTGCTGCAGCAGTGGTTCCGCCAGGCCATCGGCGAGAGCGAGAGCGGCCTCTACAGCGACCGCATCGATGTCTCTTTCCGCTGGAGCATGGGCTGGTTCATCTTCTCGGAGGTGATGTTCTTCGCCGCGTTCTTCGGCGCGCTTTACTGGGCGCGGGTGCACTCCGTGCCGTCGCTGGGCAGCCTCGAGAACGGCCTGCTGTGGCCCGACTTCAAGGCCATCTGGCCGAGCAGCGCTGCTGGCTTCACGGCCGCACCGGGCGGCACGGTCGAGCCCTTCAGCACGATGGGCCCCTGGCCCATCCCGACGATCAACACCGCGCTGCTGCTGACCTCGGGCGTGACGCTGACCATCGCCCACCATGCGCTGATCGCCGGCCATCGCGCCAAGACCATCGCCTGGATGTGGATCACCGTGCTTCTGGGCGTGACCTTCCTCGGTTTCCAGGCCTTCGAATACCACCACGCTTACACCGAACTCAACCTCAAGCTCAGTTCGGGTGTGTTCGGCTCCACCTTCTTCATGCTGACCGGCTTCCACGGCTTCCACGTCTTCGTGGGCATGCTGATGCTGCTGTTCATCACGATCCGGCTGATGAAGGGCCACTTCACGGCCGATCGTCACTTCGGCTTCGAAGGTGCGGCCTGGTACTGGCACTTCGTCGACGTCGTCTGGCTGGGCCTGTACATCGTCGTCTACTGGATGTAGGGCGCCCCGGCGCTGCACAAACAAAGCGCCGCAGAAGCGGCGCTTTTTTTTGAACTTCAGCGGCTCAGTGGCACCCCGGTCGGGTGTATCCAGCCCATCCACCAGCTCAGCAGGATGACGAGAAACAGCGCCACCGACACACCGACGCGAACCGCCAGTGCTCGCGCCATGTTCGGGCTGCGCCGGTCGCCGCGCCCCTTGCGCAGCATGAAGAAGCCAGCGGCCGCCAGCGCGCCGAGGATGCCGATGAAGGCGATCAGGATCACGAATTTCATGGCTGTGGATTATCCGCCCGGGGTCTCGCCGTGCTGACGCGGCGCGGCTGGCTGGTGCTGCTGGCCACCCTCGTCGGCGCTGCGTTGACGGCCCGCCTGGGCGTCTGGCAGCTCGACCGGGCGGCGCAGAAGGTCAGCCTCCAGGCGGCACTGGACGCTGAAGGGCAACGACCGGCCCTCGGCAATGCCGAACTGGCCAGCGCCGATCAACTGCACCGGCGCGTCGCGCTGCGCGGCACCTGGGTGGTCGCGCACACCGTCTGGCTGGACAACCGCCCCATGGACGGCCGCGCCGGCTTCTTCGTCGTCACGCCGCTGCGCCTGGCCGGGCGCTCCGAGGCCGTCCTCGTGCAACGCGGCTGGGCGCCGCGCCATTCGGTGGAGCGCAGCCGCTTGCCGCCGCTGACGACGCCGGCAGGCGAGGTCGAGGTGATCGGCCGCCTGGCCGCCTCGCCTTCGCGGCTCTATCAGTTGGGCGAGGGTTCGGCCGGGCCGATCCGGCAGAATCTCGACCCTGTGGCTTACGGCGCCGAAGCGGGCCTGACGCTGCTGCCGCTGACCGTCGTGCAGACCACCGCCAGTGCCGACGACGGCTTGCTGCGCCACTGGCCGGCGCCGGATCTCGGCCTTCACAAACACTACGGCTACGCCTTTCAATGGTTCTCGCTCTGCGCGCTGATCCTCGTCCTCTATGCCTGGTTCCAACTTGTCCGCCCCCGGCTCCGCCGCCAGCCCTCCTGAGCCGCTGAGCTTTGCGGTGCACAGCCTGCCCGACCCGCGTGTCCATGCTCGCGGTGCGCAACGCGCCGGCCGCTGGAAGATGCTGCTGGTGGTGGCCACCTGCGCGGCGCCGGTCATCGCGTCCTACTTCACCTTCTATGTCGTCAAGCCGAGCGGCTCGGCCTACGGCGAGTTGATCGCGCCGGCCGTCGACATGCCGGCGGACCTGCCGCTCACCGACCTGCAGGGCCAGCCCGTCTCGCCGGCCGCGCTGCGTGGCCAATGGCTGCTGGCCGTCGTGCACGGCTCGGACTGCCCGGCCGCTTGCGAGCGCCAGCTCTTCGTGCAGCGCCAGGTGCGCGAGATGCTGGGCAAGGAGCGCCCACGTGTCGACAAGCTCTGGCTGATTCCCGATGCCGGCACGCCGCGCCCCGAGGTGCTGGCCGCCGTGACGCAGAAGGGCGCCGAGGTCACCGTGTTGCGCGTGCCGGCCGACCGTCTGGCTGCCTGGCTGAAGCCCGCTGACGGCCGCAAGCTGGCAGATCACTTCTTCGTCATCGACCCGATGAACCGCTGGATGGAGCGCACGCCGGCCGAGCCCGAGCCCAAGAAGCTGCTGGCCGACCTCAACAAGCTGCTGAAGGCCAGCGCCAGCTGGGACACCGCAGGCCGATGATGGACAGCCTGCTCCCACTCGGCCAAGTGGCCGCGATCGGCGGCGCCGTCGCCATCGGGCCGCTGCTGTGGTGGCGTCAACGCTCGCGCGCCAGCACATCGACCGGCCGGTTGCGCGCGCTCACCGCGCTGACGTTGTTTCTGACCTTCGACCTCATCGTCTTCGGTGCCTTCACGCGCCTGACCGACTCCGGCTTGGGCTGCCCCGACTGGCCCGGCTGCTACAGCTCAGCCAGCCCGGTCGGCGCGCGCGAGCACATCGAGGCGGCGCAGGCGGCTATGCCGACCGGCCCGGTCACGCACGGCAAGGCCTGGATCGAGATGACGCACCGCTACCTCGCCAGCGGCGTGGGACTGCTGATCCTCGTCATGACGGTGCTCAGCTGGCGCCTCAAGCGGCTCGAGCACCACGACGGGCAGCGCGAGCGCGTGCCTTCGCCCTGGCTGCCGACGCTGACGCTGGTCTGGGTCTGCGTGCAGGGCGCGTTCGGCGCGCTGACCGTGACGATGAAGCTTTTCCCGGCCATCGTCACTCTGCATCTACTGTTCGGCGTCGGCCTGCTGATGTTGCTGCCCTGGCAGCACGAAGCCTATGAGCCGCGCCCGCTCGCCGTGCCGCAGACGCTGCGTGCTGCGGTGGTGGCCGTGCTCGTGCTGGCGATCATTCAGGTCGCGCTGGGCGGCTGGGTCAGCACGAACTACGCGGTGCTCGCCTGCGATGAGTTCCCCACCTGCCATAACGGCCAGTGGTGGCCGGCGCTGGACTTCGCCCAGGGCTTCCAGCTTTGGCGCGAACTCGGCCACCGCGCCGGTGGCGGCTTCCTCAGTTTCGAAGCGCTGGCCGCCATCCACATGGCCCACCGCATCGGCGCAGCTATCGTCTTCACGGCCATCCTCGGCCTGGCCTGGCTGCTGCGCCGGCATGCGCCGAACTGGTCGCGCTGGTTGCTGGCCGCCGCCGGCTGGCAGCTTGTCACAGGCCTGTCCAACGTCGTGCTCGACTGGCCCATCGTCGCGGCCCTGGGCCACACCGCCGGCGCCGCCATGCTGCTGGCCCTGCTCACCACCTTGCTTGCTCGCCTGAAGAAGGCGCTGCCCTGACCATGTCGACCTCCACCGCCAGTGCCCTCGTGCACAGCCCACGCTGGCAGCAGTTCTACCAGCTGACCAAGCCGCGCGTCGTCCAGCTCATCGTCTTCTGCGCCGCCATCGGCATGGCCCTGGCCGTGCCCGGCCTGCCCGACATGTCTCAGGCGCTGACCATGCTCGCGGCGGTCGCCGGCATCTGGCTCGTGGCCGGCGCGGCTGCGGCCTTCAACTGCCTCATCGAAGACGGCATCGACGCGCGCATGAAGCGCACCGCCTGGCGCGCCACGGCCAAGGGCGAGCTCAGCCGCAAGCAGACGCTGGCCTTCTCGGGCCTGCTGTGCGCCGCCGGCATGGTCTTGCTGGGTGTCTACGTCAACGTGCTGACGATGTGGCTGACCTTCGCCACCTTCATCGGCTACGCGGTCATCTACACCGTCATCCTCAAGCCGATGACGCCGCAGAACATCGTCATCGGCGGCGCCTCGGGCGCCATGCCGCCGGTGCTGGGCTGGGCCGCGCTGCGCGGTGACCTCGGGCCTGAGCCCTGGCTGCTCTGCCTGATCATCTTCCTGTGGACGCCGCCGCACTTCTGGGCGCTGGCGCTGTACCGCGCCGAGGACTACGCCCGCGCCGGCCTGCCCATGCTGCCCGTCACCCACGGCAACGACTACACGCGACTGCAGATCCTGCTCTACACCTGGGTGCTGTTCGCCGCCACGCTGTTGCCCTTCCTGACCGGCATGAGCGGCTGGTTCTATCTCGTCAGCGCGGTTCTGCTGGGTCTGGGCTTTTGTGGCTATGCCTTCCGGCTCTGGCGCTCGTATTCGGAGATGCTCGCGCGGCGGACCTTCTGGTTCTCCATCTGGCATCTGTCGCTGCTCTTCGCGGCCCTGTTGATCGACCACTACATCGCATGAACACCCGTCGTTTTGCCTTGGCAGCGCTGACTGCGTTGACTGCATTGACACTTGCCGGCTGCCAGAAGGCCAGCCCCGACAAACTCGCCTTCAAGGGCATCGATCTCACCGGCGCCGAGTACGCCCGCACGCTGAACCTCACCGATCAAGAAGGCCGCGCCCGCTCGCTGGCCGACTTCAAGGGCAAGGTGTTGGTGATCTTCTTCGGCTACACGCAGTGCCCCGACGTCTGCCCGACGACGATGGCCGAGGTGGCCGAGGTCAAGCGGTCGCTGGGCGCCGAGGGCGACAAGGTGCAGGGCATCTTCGTCACCATCGACCCGGAGCGCGACACGGCGGCGCTGCTGAAGGCCTACCTGGGCAGCTTCGACCCCAGCTTCGTCGGCCTGCGTGGCAGCGAGGAGCAGACCAAGGCTGCAGCCAAGGAGTTCAAGGTCTTCTACGCCAAGGTGCCCGGCAAGACGCCCGAGACCTACACGATGGACCACACGGCCGCGAGCTTCATCCTCGACACCGAAGGGCGCGTGCGCGTCTACGTGCGCTACGGCGCCGGCGCCCAGCCGCTGGCGGACGACATCAAGTTGCTGTTGGCCGAGGCCGGCAAGAAATGACAAAGGCCCCGAAAGGGGCCTTTGCTTTTGGACGCAGAAGAAGCTCAGGCAGCTTCGGTCAGTGCCTTCTTCATCTTCTTCATCGCCGCCACTTCGATCTGGCGAATGCGCTCGGCCGACACGCCGTACTCCGCCGCCAGCTCATGTAGCGTCATGCCGCCGGAGCTGTCGTCGTTCACCTTCAGCCAGCGCTCCTCGACGATGCGGCGGCTGCGCGGGTCCAGCACGTCCAGCGCGCGGTGGATGCCGTTGCCGGCGAGATCGTCGCGCGAGCGGGCCTCGATAACGCGCGTCGGCTCGCTGCTGTCGTCGGCCAGGTAGGCGATGGGAGCGAAGCTTTCACCTTCGTCGTCGGTCTGCGGCTCCAGGGCCACGTCGCCGCCCGACATGCGGGTCTCCATCTCCAGCACTTCCTCGCGCTTGACGTTCAGCGTGCTCGCCACATGGGCGATCTCGGCCTCGGTCAGCGTGTTGCGATGCGTCGCGCCATCGGCCTGGTTGGCCTTGAGCTGGTGCTTCATCGAGCGCAGGTTGAAGAACAGCTTGCGCTGCGCCTTGGTCGTGGCGACCTTGACCATGCGCCAGTTCTTCAGCACGTACTCGTGGATCTCGGCCTTGATCCAGTGCATGGCGTAGCTCACCAAGCGCACGCCCTGATCGGGGTCGAAGCGCTTGACGGCCTTCATCAGTCCGACGTTGCCTTCCTGGATCAGGTCACCCTGGGGCAGGCCGTAGCCCACGTACTGGCGCGAGATGGACACGACCAAGCGCAGATGCGACAGCACCATGCGGCCGGCGGCTTCTACATCGCCGTTGTCGCGCAGGCTGGTGGCGGCCGAGCGTTCTTCCTCAGCCGTCAGCAGCGGCAGGCGGTTGACGGCCGTGATGTAGGCGTCCAGATTTCCCAGCGAGGGCACCATGGCCCAGGGGCTGCGAACGGCAATGGTGGAAGAAGCAGACATCGTCTTGATTCCTAGCTAGCCGCCGCGTGAAGTGCGGCGGTGAAGCCATATTAGCACTCTGATCTATCGAGTGCTAAGAGCCTGGCGGCGTCAGCTGGAACGCAGTGTTTCCATCGCTGAAACAGTGGGCGGGCGCTAACTTTGCTTAGTCAACCAAGCCAAGATCGGGGCTTCTGATCATGGCCTCGATGTCCAGCAGGATCAGCATGCGCTCGCCGAGCTTGCCCAAGCCGGTGATGAAACGCGCGTCCAGCGCGGCCGGCACCTCGGGGCGGGGCTTGATCTCGTCGGCGGTCAGCGCGAGCACGTCGGAGACCGAGTCAACGACGATGCCGACCACGCGGCCGCCCACATTCAGCACGATGACGACGGTGAAGGCGTTGTACTCGCTGGCCTGGCCCAGGCGGATGCGCAGGTCCAGGATGGGCACGATGACGCCGCGCAGGTTGACGACGCCCTTGACGAAGGACGGCGCGTTGGCCACGCGGGTGGGAGCTTCGTAGGAGCGGATTTCCTGCACGCGCAGAATGTTCAGGCCGTACTCTTCCTCGCTGATGCGGAAGGTCAGGAACTGGCGGCCGTCCGTGCGGCCCTGGGTCTGCACGGCCTGAGCGCCGGTGCTTGGAACGAGGTCGGTAGAGCTCATCGGGGCGCTGCTGCGTGTTGGAGGCTGAGCCCTTATTCTGCCCGGTCCGACTCGGCTCCCGGTGCCAACAATTCATCGACCAGGGCCAGCAATTCGCGCACGTCCAGCGGTTTGGTCAGGTAATGCTGGGCCCCCGCCACCTGGGCGGCGGCGATTTGCTCCGGCTGGGCGTTGGCGGACACGACGACCACCGGCGGCGGCGCGATGCCCAGCTCGCGCAGGCGGCTCAACAGCGTCAGGCCGTCGCCGTCGGGCAGTTCCCAGTCCAGCAGCAGCAGGTCCGGCGGGCGCTCCTGCAGCGCGCGCAGGCCGGTTTCGACGGTGGTTGCCACCTCCAGCTCGATGCCGGGG
>NZ_JBDSQX010000193.1:0-35021 GCF_039929605.1 Roseateles sp. | reverse complement strand
GGTGAAACTGCCCCTCGCCCAGTCTCGCCCTGCTGCACGCGGGCAAGCCCAGTCGGTCCCCCGAGGGGACGCCGATGCTCCCGGCATTGAGCCGCTCGCATCGTCAGGCGGGCCGGCTTGGGAGCGGACCGGCGCTCGGCCCGAAATACATCCGTTTCATCCGCTGTGGGTGGCGCGCAGCGCCATGGAAAACTGACATGAAAACCAAGCAAAGCCACAGAGGCACGGAGGCACAGAGGCCGCGGGATGAAGGTCCCTCTGTGTCTCTGTGCCTCTGTGGCTGTGTTCTGTCTTCCAGGACCTGAACATGGAACTCGGGCTGAGTGGCAAGGTCATCCTCATCACGGGCGGCGGCGCTGGCATCGGCGCGGCCATCTGTGCGGCGCTGGCGCGTGAAGGCGCCCTACCCGTCAGCCTCGGTCGCGGTTCAAGCGCCGAACATGCGGCTCGCCACTTCGAGCTGGAGCTGGAAGACGAAGGCGCTGTCCGAGCAGCCGCCGACGCGACCGTGGCCGAGTTCGGCGCCATTCATGGCCTGGTCAACAACGCGGGTGTCAACGACGGCGTCGGCCTGGACGCCGGCCCCACTGCATTCCGCGCATCGCTGGAACGCAACCTCGTCCACGCCTACCTGCTGGCCCACCTGTGCACGCCGCACCTGCGCGCCACGCGCGGCAGCATCGTCAACATCTCGTCCAAGACCGCAGTGACCGGCCAGGGCAACACCAGCGGCTACACGGCCGCCAAAGGCGCCCTGCTCTCACTGACCCGCGAGTGGGCCGTGGCCCTGCGCGGCGACGGCATCCGCGTCAACGCCGTCATCCCGGCCGAGGTCATGACGCCGCTGTACCGCCAATGGCTCGACGGCTTCCCCGACCCCGCGGCCCAACTCGCCGAAATCGCACGCCGCATCCCGCTCGGCCAGCGGCTGACAACGGCGGAGGAGATTGCCGACACGGTGGTGTTTCTGCTGTCGGAGCGGGCTGGGCATACGACGGGGCAGTGGGTGTTCGTGGACGGGGGCTACACGCATCTGGATCGCGCGCTGGGCTGAGACCGCCAGGGCCCAGCGAGGCGTCTCGGCCTTGGCTCGAGGCGGCTGTCGGATGAGTGCTTCGCGGCACCGCGGAATTTCGCCCTGCTAGCCGTCGGTCTGGTCGCTCGTGTGTTGGCTCCCGCACAGACCGGCACGCCGTCCATCCCTACAAGGCAGATTCTGCTGCGAACGTTGCGGCCACGAATGCCGGGACTTCTCATGACTTCGATTCAAACCCATTCCCGTCCACGGGGCTGGCGCGCCTGCGCGTTGCCGCTGTTGATACTTGTCACGCTGGCGGGCTGCGGGGGTAGCGGGCTGGATCCCGTCCTCGGCGCGACCGTCGCGACCAATCTGCCGACAGTCGCCAACACCTTGCCTGCCGCAACCGCGCCGATCACCACCGGCGTCAGCATCAACACCCTGGTGCAAGCCACGTTCAACAAGCCGATGCTGGCCTCGTCGATCACGAGCGGCAGCTTCAGCCTGGCCTGCCCCGCCGGAACCCCGGTGGCGGCCACGGTCAGCTATGACGCGGCCAGCCAGGTCGCCAGCCTTCGCCCCGCTGCGCCGCTGCCGCCCAGCACCACCTGCCAGGCCACGGTCGGCACCGGTGCGCAAGACAGCAATGGCATCGCCCTGGCCAGCGCCTTCGTCTGGAGCTTCACGACCGGCCTGGCCGTTGCCGCTGACACCACACGGCCGACCGTGACGCTCACGAACCCGGCTGCCGGTTCTTTGCTGGTGGCCAACAACAGCGTGATCACCGCGACCTTCAGCGAGCCAATGACGGCTGCCAGCCTGACGGCCAGCAGCTTCACCGTCACCAACACGACGCTGGGCACCTCGGTTGCCGGTACGGTGGCCTATTCATCCGCCGCCAGCACCGCCACTTTCACCCCGGCCGCCCCCGGCACGCTGGCCAATGGCAGCCTGTTCACCGCGACCGTCACCACGGCAGCAACCGACTTGGCCGGCAACGGGCTGACGGCCAACAAGGTGTGGACCTTTACCACCGGCGCTGTGGCTGACACGAGCGCGCCGACCGTGACTGCCATCTCGCCCCAGGATGCCAGCACCGCGATCTGCCTGGGCAAGAGTGTCAGCGCCACCTTCAGCGAGCCAATGAATCCGGCCAGCCTGAACACGGCGACCTACACCGTCACCGATGGCGGCGTGGCCGTAGCAGGCACGGTCAGCTATGACGCCGCGAGTCAGATTGCCACCTTCAAGCCCACGGCCGCTGCCGGCTTCGCGGCCAACCGCAGCTTCGTCGTCACCATCGTTTCAGGCGCGGCTGGCGTCAAGGATCTGGCCGGCAACCCGCTTGCCAGCAACCGCAACTGGGACTTCACGACCAGCGCGCTGGCCTGCGGCGCCACCACCAGCCCGGTCGATCTGGGCCTGGCTGCCAGCTTCGGCGCCTTTGGCGGCGGTGCCGGCGTGACCAACCAGGGCATTAACACCGTGGTCGGCGGCAATCTGGGCAGCACGGCGGCGTGCACCTTGATCACCGGCTTTCATGACGCCACCAATGTCTACACGCAGACGCCGCTGAACATTGGCAGCGTCAACGGCAGCATCAACTGCGCGCCGCCTGCGCCGGGCACGGCTGCCACCTTGGCCGTTGCCACCCAGGCGCGTGCCGATGCACAAGCTGCCTACAACGCCTTGGCCGCCCTGCCACCGGGCAGCGATCCTGCGGCCGGTCAATTGGGTGGCCTGGTCTTGCCGGCGGCGGTCTATACCGCTGCGGGCGGCACCTTCGCCGTCACCAGCGGCGACCTGACCCTCGACGCCCAGGGCGATGTGAATGCCGTCTGGGTGTTCCAGAGCGCTGCGGCCCTGACCGTGGGCTTGCCAGCGACGCCGCGTCGGGTCTTCCTGATCAACGGTGCGCAGGCCAAGAACGTGTTCTGGCAGGTCGGCAGTGCGGCCCGCATCGAGGACGGCAGCGCCATGGTCGGCACCATCATCGCGCCCGCCGGCGTGACGATCTCCACCGCCGGTCAGACGATTCAGACCACCTTGGTGGGACGCGCCATCGGCCTGACTGCCTCGGTGACGCTGGTCAACACGACCGTTGTCGCGCCCTGAACGGACAGCGGCCGCAGCCCACTTCACCCCCATAAAAGCCTCCCATGACCTATTCCAACTCGAACTCCACATGGTGTCTGTTGACGCTGGCCAGCCTCGGCGTGCTGACAGCCACATCGTCCTGGGCGCGGCCCCAGGAAAGCGGCTATTTCTACGGCGGCATAGGTGTCGGCCAGACGCGGGCCAAGATCGACGAGGCACGCATCAGCGCCAGCCTGCTCGGCGCAGGGCTGACGACCAGCAGCTTTGCGCGCGATGAGAAAGACACCGGCTACAAGCTCTTCGGCGGTTACCAGTTGAGCCGCAATGTCGCGCTCGAACTCGGCGTCTTCGATCTGGGCAGGTTCAACTTCAGCGCAACGACGGTGCCCGCTGGCGTGCTGAACGGGCAACTCAAGGTTCAGGGCTTCAACCTTGACCTGGTCGGGACACTGCCGCTGACAGAGCGCCTGTCCCTCATCGGCCGTGTCGGCGCCACGGCCGCGCGCACTCGTGACCAGTTCACAGGCAGCGGCGCGGTCGCGGTGCTCAACCCGAGCCCTCATCAGCGCGCCAACAACTACAAGTTCGGTGGTGGCCTGCAGTACGACATCTCGCCCGCATTCCTGGTGCGCGGCGAGGCGGAGCGTTACCGCATCAACGATGCCGTCGGCAACAAGGGGGATGTGAACATGCTGTCCATCAGCCTGGTCTTCCCGTTTGGCCGCGCGGTCAACACGGCCCGACCGATGGCCGCGTCTTCCAGCTACGTCGCACCTGCCCCAATGCCGGCTCCGGTCGTCGTGGCCGCTGCACCGGCCCCTGCGCCGATACCCGTCCCGGTGGTCATGCCTGAGCGCCGCCGCGTCAGCTTCTCGGCCGAGTCGCTGTTCGGCTTTGACCGGTCAGAGATCAAGCCCGAAGGCCGGGCAGCGCTGGACAGATTCGCCAACGACACCCGCGGCGCGCAGTTCGAGGTGATCGTGGTCGAAGGCCATACCGACCGGCTGGGCACGCCGGCCTACAACCAGAAGTTGTCGCAGCGCCGTGCCGACGCAGTCAAGACCTATCTGGTCAGCGAAGGCGGCTTCGATGCCAACAAGGTCACCGCCAACGGCCAGGGCGAAGCGACTCCGGTGACCGCCACCGCCGATTGCAAGGGCAGCAAGCCAACCGCCAAGCTGATTGCCTGCCTGCAACCGGACCGTCGCGTTGACATCGAAGTGACCGGCACACGCTGATCAACGGTCCCGAGCCTTCGGGCTTTGGATGAGCGAGCCGACGTCGCCATGCCCAAGCGTTGCGCATCGCGCTTCGCCCGTGACCCATTCATGACTCCCTAAAATCTGCTGCCTCACCTTTCGCCCCGCACCCGGTTTTCATGCACATCGTCGTCAACGAAGAACTCAAGGCCTACATCGACCCATTGACGCCGGAGGAGCACGAAGCGCTGGAGCGCAGCCTCCTGGCCGAGGGCTGCCGTGATGCGCTGGTGCTGTGGGGCGATGTGCTGGTGGACGGGCACAACCGGCACGGCATCTGCAGCAAGCACGGGCTGCCGTTCCAGACGGTGCAGAACACGCGCTTCAAGTCCATGGAGGACGTGCACCTGTGGATGATCGACCAGCACCTAGGCCGGCGCAGCATCTCGGACTTCCAGCGCGGCGTGCTGGCGCTGCGCAAGCGCGAGATCGTGGCCGAGCGGCGCGCGCGCAGTGCTGAAGCCGCAGCCCCGCCGACCGCCGCCGAGCTGCAAGCGCCGGCAGCCCCTGCCCAGGAGACGCTGCAAACGCGCGAGGCACTGGCCAAGGCGGCGCGGCTGAGCAGCAGCCAGGTGGTGCTGATCGAGAAGATCCAAAAGCAGGGCGCGCCCGAGCTGGTGGCGGCGGTGAAGGCCGGCACGGTGTCGATCAACGCGGCGGCGGCCGTGGCGACCTTGCCGGCGCAGGAACAGGCGGCCGCAGCGGCCGCCGGGGCGGACGAGCTGAAGCAGGCGGCCAAGCGGGTGCGTGAGGCCAGGCGCAGGGCGCCCGCAGCGTATACGGCCGATACGCGCGATGCCCCAAGTACAGATGAACCAGAGCAGTCGGTGGATTCGTTGCGTGTGCGCGTCGCAGCGCTCGAGGCCGAGAACGCGGCATTGCGGCTGGAGCTGGCGGCGCTTCGTTCAAGCCTGCCGTCGGTGGCCCCGGCAGCAGCAGCCGACCCCGACACGCCCTTTTGAACACGCGACGCTTATCGCGCGATCAAGGTTCAAACCTCATCGGATCGGCCGGCGCCTTGTCCTGCGCTCGCTTCAAGGCCTCGACGGCCTTGTCAGTCAGGCCGACGTTGCGGCCAATTGCTGCCATGGCCTCACCCATGCGGAGGCGCGAAGCCGGCATGACGGCCGCTTCCAGAATCGCGAGGACCTCGGCCTCGGCACTTCGCCCGTGCTGGGTCGCGCGCGCTTGGAGGGCACGGTGCACTTCATCCGGCAGATTGCGAGCCGCGACCATGAAATGCCTTGCCTCGTAGGCCTGGGCCAGCGTGGTTAGGATGTCCAGACGGTCCCCCTCCGGCGTGCCCAGATCAGGGTCAACTTCCATCAAGCCCGAGATCTGCTGAAGGGTGGCCTTGTAGTCTGCTTCGGTGTGGATGGGTCGGATGTCCATGTCGTGCTCCGTGGCCGGTCAGGGTATTTCAACCCTAACCAGCCCGTATCCTGCGAGGCATGCGCCGTTTCCTCGCCCCCCTGCGCGCCCGCTGGCAAGCCTGGTGGGAGGCCCGCCAGCCGCCGGCCGACACGCACAGCACCACGCAGCGCAACGTCTACATCGTCCCGACACTGGCCGGCCTGGCCTTCTGCGGCACGCTGGGCGTGCTGCTGGTCGCGTCCATCAACGAGCAGCTGAGCCTGGGCTACGCGCTGACCTTTGCGCTGACCGGCGCGGGGCTGGCCTCCATGCACACCACGCACGCCAACCTGCGCGGCCTGCAGATGGACCTGAAGGCGCCCGACGGCGTGCATGCCGGCGACGAGTTCACGCTGGAGCTGCGCCTGCACAACCCGGGCAAGGCGCGCTTCGGCATCGCCGTCAGCGCCCAGCTCGACAGCGGCCCGAGCGAGCCCGCCTGGGTGGACGTGCCGGCCCTCGGCCACGCCGTGCTCAGGCTGCGGCTGCCAGCGTTACAACGCGGCTTGCGAGCGCTGCCCCGGCTCGCCGTGACGACGCGTTTCCCGCTGGGCTTCTTCCGCGCCTGGAGCTACTGGCGGCCGGCAAGCAAGGTCTGGGTCTACCCGCAGGCTGAAGAAGTGCTGGCGCCCTTCCCCACCCAGGCCGAGGCCGGCGCGGGCGAGGCGGCGTCCGCGCACCAGTCGGCCAGCGGGACAGATTTCTCAGGCGTGCGCACCTACCGACGGGGCGACTCGATGAAGCAGGTGTTGTGGCGCAAGTCCGCTATGGCGTTGGACCACGGCCTGCCACTGTGGGTGCGCGAGACCGAAGCGCCGCTGGCCAAAGACCTCTGGCTGGACTGGCGCGACACGCAGGGCCGCGATGTCGAGGCCCGCTTGTCCCGCCTGACGGCCTGGGTGCTGGCCGCTGAGCGCCAGAGCCAGCCCTACGGCCTGCGCCTGGCGGGCCGCGAGCTGGCGCCGTCGCTCGGCGCGTCGCACCGCCAGACCTGCCTGGAGCAACTCGCGGAGTTCCAGGCATGAGGGCCATCCCAGCCTGGTGGGAGCGCCTCCCCCGCGACACCCGCGACAGCCTCTTCCTGCTCGGCGTCATCACCGCCGTCATGGCGCCACACGCCAGCCACCTGCCGCTGTGGGCCACGGCGCTGACTGGCCTGGTGCTGCTGTGGCGCGGCCAGATCGCCTGGCGCCAGCAGCCCCTGCCCAGCCGTTGGTGGCTGCTCGGCATCGCGCTGATCTACGCCGCGCTGACCTGGCTGACCTTCCGCACCCTCGTCGGCCGCGAGGCCGGCATCACGCTGCTGACCGTACTGATGGCGCTGAAGACCATGGAGCTGCGCGCCCGGCGCGACGCCTTCGTCGTGTTCTTCCTCGGCTTCTTCCTCGTGCTGACGCAGTTCCTGTTCTCGCAGTCGCTGCTGACGGCGGCGGGCGCGCTGCTGTCGCTGTGGGGGCTGCTGGCGGCCGTCGTGCTGGCGCAGATGCCCACGGGCGTGCCCAGCATCGCCATCGCCGCGCGGCGCGCGGCGGGCACGACCGCCTTGGGCCTGCCGGTGATGGTGCTGCTGTTCGTGCTGTTCCCACGCATCGCGCCGCTGTGGGGCGTGCCGACCGAGAGCATCGGCAAGACCGGGCTGTCCAACCAGATGGAGTTCGGCGCGATGAGCGAGATCGCCAACGACGACAGCATCGCCATGCGGCTGAAGTTCGACGGCGCCGTGCCGCCACCCGACCAGCGCTACTTCCGCGGCCCGGTGCTGACCCGCTTCGATGGCAAGACCTGGCGCGCGCCCGATGCCCGCAGCAGCCAGAGCTGGCTGCGCAGCCGCGACGAGTTGCGCACCAGCGGCCCCGCCCTGGCTTACGAGGTCACGGTGGAGCCGCTGCGCATCCCCGTGCTGCCGCTGCTGGAGATGAGCCCCGGCGGCCCCGGCACCGAGCTGCAACTGCAGGACCAGCCCGACCTCACGGTCACGCGCGGGCCCGAGCTGCAGTGGGTGTCGAACAGGCCCATCACCGAGCGGCTCAGGCTCACGGCCACCGCCCACCTGGGTTGGCGCGCGGGCCTGAGCCTGAACCGCCTGCAGCAGGCCAAGGCGCTCGAGCTGCCCCCGGGCGGCAACCCGCGCAGCGTCGCCTGGGCGCGCGAGCTGGCGGCGCAGCCGCGCTTTGCGAGCCTGGCACCCGGCCCGCGCGCCGAGGCCATCGCTGCGGCGCTGCTGGACCACGTGCGCAGCAACGACTTCATCTACACCCTGTCCCCCGGCCGCTACGGCGAGGAATCGCCCCACGTCATCGACGAGTTCTGGCTGGACCGGCGCCTGGGCTTCTGCGAGCACTTCGCCTCCGCCTTCGTCGTGCTGATGCGCGCCACCGGCGTGCCGGCGCGCATCGTCACCGGCTTCCAGGGCTGGGACGCCGAACCGCAGGACGGCTACCTCATCGTGCGCAACGCCAATGCCCATGCCTGGGCCGAGTACTGGGTCGACGGCAAAGGCTGGCTGCGCAGCGACCCCACCGCCGCCGTCGCGCCCAACCGCGTCATCCAGGGCCTGGCCCTGCAGCCCCAACCGGGCGTGCTTGGTCAGTTCAACCCGACGCTCTGGCGGGCGATGCGCGGCGGCTGGGAAGCCATCAACAACCGCTGGCAGCAGGTGGTGCTGAACTACTCGCGCCAGAACCAGTTCGACCTGCTGAAGAGGATGGGTTTCGAGCGCCCCGACTGGACCGGCCTGGGCCAGGCGCTGGCCGGCGTCATCCTCGTGTTCGCGCTCGCGTCGATGGCCTGGATACGCTGGAACAGCCGGCCGCACGACGCCTGGAGCCGCCAGCGCGCTCGCATCGCTGCCCAGCTCGCACGGGCCGGCGTCACGCTGCCGCCGCACGAGGGCCCGGCCGCCTGGGCGCGGGCGCTGCGCAGGCAACACGGCCAGAAGGCGGAGCCTGCCGCGCAGTGGCTGGAGAAGCTGGAACGCTCGCGCTACGCGGCCGATGCGCCGGTGCCAGCCTGGGGTGAATTCCACCTGGCGGCGCGCATGCTGAGAGGCTGACCTCAGGAGACACTCCTGCGCCATGCTGCCACGCCTGCCCGCTGTTCTGCTGCTCCTGCTCTCTGGGCTCTCTGCGCTTTCTCCCGCTCATGCCGCCGAGCCCACCCGAACACCACGGCAGCTGATCGACAGCCTTGGTGTGGAGATCCGCCAGATCCTTGAGAACCGCAGGTCGAGCAGGACAACCGAGGACGCCGAACGCGCCGTGGCGGAGCAGATCACCGCGCTGGCCCGCAGTTCCCCGGGTGATGACTCGCTGATCGAAGCCGACGCGCAAGGCCGCACGCCGCTGATGCTGGCCGTCAGCGGCGCCTATCCGTTGGTCGTCAGGGCCCTGCTGGCCGACCCCATCGTTAAGGTGCGGATCAACGCGGCCGACAAGGCCGGCGAAACCGCTTGGATGGTCGCCAACTTCGCGCCGTCACTGACGCTGGTGGCCTGCCAGCCGGGGGCGCTCACGCTGGAACGCTATCCGCTGCTGCCGCCCTATCTGCGGCGGATGACTGACCTGCTCAGGGCCAAGGACTCCACCGCCATGACCATCGTCAAGTCCCTGGAACAGGCTGGCGCCAGGGTCGACCAGGAAGGCGCAAGACAGGCCTGGCTGTCCCGCTGCCCCAACACCACGCCCGAGTTGCGCCAGGCGCTCAACAACGGCGCCTTGCTGACCACATTGGTCGACCACGCGATGCGTCGCCAGACGAGCTTCAGCAAGACCTATCGGGAGGGCCTGGCCGGCATCCCCCAGAAGCCGCCGCAGGACATGAAGTTCGTCCGCGTCAGCGCGGGCCTGCGCCAGAACGTCAACCGCTTGCAGTGCGCGCACAGGGAGGCGCCATCCTTGCGTGGTGCGCTCCCCTGGTCGGGCGAACTGCTGTTCAAAGTGGAGGTTGCCACGCGCTCCGGCGCCGTCGAGGCCGTTGATTTCAACCTGCTTTCGAGCGGCGGATCCAACCCGCAAGTCGTCGACTATTTCCGCAGCGTCATCCTGCAGGCGCTGGCGGCCCTTCGCTGCGAAGGCGAGCACGTCTTCGAGCAAGAATTCAAGTTCAAGATCGAATGACCTTCATGCCCTCACGCTCACACCTTCTTTCAACTGGCGCCCTGCTGCTGACCCTGCTATACGCGCTTCAACCGGCACACGCCCAACCTGCCCGCACGCCTCGGCAATTGATCGACAACCTGGGTGTGGAGGTGCGCCAGATCCTCGAAACCAGCAAGCCCGACAAGACACCCGAGGACGCTGAGCGCGCCGTGGCGGCACAGATCATGGCGCTCAGCCAGGGTGCCCCGGGCCATCTGTCCCTCACTGAGCTGAACGAGTACGGCCGCACGCCGCTGATGCTGGCCGCCAGGGGTGGCTACCCCCTCGTCGTGCAGGCGTTGCTGGCCGACCCCGGCGTGAAGCTGAGAATCAACGTGCGCGACGCTGAGGGCGCCACGGCCTGGATGGAGGCCAATTTCGCGCCGACGCTGACGCTGGCGGCCTGCCAGCCCGGCGTGCTCACCGCCGAGCGCTACCTGCTGCTGCCGCCCTATCTGCGGCGCATGGCCCACCTGCTGAAGGCCCAAGGCACCGCCATCGGCGCCATCGTCCGGCAGTTGGAGGAGGCCGGCGCCGAGGCCCAGCCCGAGGACGCGAAGCGCGTCTGGCTCGCGCGCTGCCCGAACGCCACGCCCGAGTTGCGCGCGGCGCTGGCCGACGGCGCGCTGATGCCCACGCTGACCAGGGAGGCAGTCAGCCGCCAGAGCGCCTTCAACAAGGCCGCGTTGGAGAACATCGCCAGCGTGCCAGCCCGGCCGCCGGAGGGCATGAAGTTCGTCACCGGGCCCAGCGGGCCGGACGAGGGGCCGATCTCGCCACTGCTGACGGTGCACCAGATGAACTGCGTACGCATGGCCCATCCGCAAGTGCCCCGGACGGACTGGACAGGATCGATCCTGCTCAAGGCCATCGCCCAGATCCGCGACGGTATCGTCGAAACAGCTGACATCCAGCTGATCGGCGAGCCACAGCGGCCCAACGTCGTCGAGGTCTTCCGCAAGGCGATCCTGATGGCGCTGTCTGGCTACCAATGCCCAGGCGATCACGTCTTCGAGCAGGTGTTCCAGTTCAAGATCGATTGAAGCGGCCCCGTATGCTGTCGCCGTGACACGCCACCGCTTCCTCCCGCACCTCTGCGCCGGCCTGCTGATCGCCGTCAGCCTCGCCGCCCACGCCAAGCCCCGCCACCCCAAGGCGCCACCGCCGCCCCAGCCTTTTGGCGCCCGCCCCGCCCTCGTCGCCTTTGCCGACGAGTTGGCGACAGCCCAGAACTGGGACGCCGCCGCGCTACGCGAGCAGCTTGGCCAGGCGCTGGACCTGCCGCGCGTGAAGCAGCTCATCCTGCCCGCCACCGTCGCCACGGCCAAGAACTGGACGGCCTACCGGGACCGCTTCATCGAGCCGAAACGCATCGACGCCGGCCTGGCCTTCTGGGCCGAGCACGAGGCCGCCCTGGCGCGCGCCGAGAGCAAATACGGCGTGCCGGCCGAGGTCATCGTCGGCATCATCGGCGTGGAGACGTTTTACGGCCGCATCACCGGCGGCTTCAAGGTGCTGGACGCGCTGGCCACACTGGCTTTCGACTTCCCCACCGAACACCCGCGCGCCGCCGACCGCCAGGCGTTTTTTCGCAGCGAACTGGCCGAGTTCCTGAAGCTCTGCCGCGAGAACGGGCTGGACGCCGCCGACGTGCGCGGCAGCTACGCGGGCGCCCTGGGCTGGCCGCAGTTCATGCCCGGCAGTTGGCGCCAGCACGCGGTGGACTTCGACGACGATGGCCGCATCGACCTGATCGCCAGCCCCGTGGACGCCATCGGCAGCGTGGCGCACTACCTGTCCGAATACGGCTGGAAGCCCGGCGAGGCCACGCACTACAGCGTGCGCCTGCCGGCCGACCCGGTCACACGGCGCCGCCTGCTGGCGCCCGACATCAAGCCCAGCTTCACGGCGGCTGAACTGGTCGAGGCAGGCGCGGCCCCCTCGGAAGCCGCGCGCGACCACGCCGGCCCGCTGGCCGTCATCGAGCTGCAGAACGGCGGCCCGAAGAAGCCGACCACCGTGCTGCTGGGCACGCAGAACTTCTGGGTCGTCACGCGCTACAACTGGTCGGCGTATTACGCGCTGGCGGTCATCGAGCTTGGGCAGGCGGTGAAGGTGGCGCGGGCCCGGGTGGCGCGCTGATTAGGGCGACGCCGAATAAGTCCCCGCGATGCGGCGCGCCCTGGTTTGGGATGGGCTGCAAGGCGTAAACCGCAGCCATAGCTCGGCTATGGCGAGGCTGAGGCCGGACACGAGCGGCGCGCCGCTTGTGCCTGCCGAAGGGCCAAGCCCCTGGCTTGGCGCGGCCTGCAAGGCTTGCAACGCAGCAGGGCGCCCAAAGCAGGGATGCGCTGCGCGCGAGGGACTTGTTCAGCGTTGCCTTAGTAAGGATCGGGCATCACGACGCCCGACTCGACCGAGATGAAATAGGGCGACACGGTGGGCCAGGTGGCGAGGTTGTACTGCCCGCCAGCCACGCGCTTTTCGACCTGCAGGCTGCGGAAGGTGAGCGGCTTCTTCGCCTGGACCGTCGTCGGAGCAATGGTGGGGCGCAGGAAGTAGGCGCGGCCGGTGCGGCCGCCGAGGCCGTCGGGATTGCCCATCACGGTGGCGATGTCGCCGTCGAGCACGACGGCCGTCTGCTCGTCCACGCCGATGCCGCGCAGCGTCTGCCAGCCGGCCCAGCCGTCGGCGGAGAGCCGCGCCAGGAAGGTCACGAGCCGGCCCATGCGGTCGCGCGTGACGAGATGGGCGTCGGTGATGACGCCGGCCATCAGCGGCAATGAGTTCAGGAAGCTGCGGTCCAGCGTGACGCTGCGGTCATAGGGATTGGCCAACGCGGTGGCTGACGAAATCGACTGGTTGGCGCCCGAGTAGTCGAACTGCCCCAGCACAGCCAGCCCGGCGCTGGTGCCGCCGAACGGCACGTGGCGCGCCACGGCGGCCTTCATGGCGGCCTCCAGGGGCGTGCCGGCCCACTGGGCGATGTAGGTGGACTGGTCACCACCGGCGAGGAAGATCACGTCGGCACGGGCGACGAGGTCCAGCACGTCGGGCGCGCTCGCGCCGGCGCGTGTCTTGAGGACGATGGACTCGACCGAGTCCACGCCGTCCATGGCCATCAGATAGGCGTTGTAACCGTCGGCACCCGACGTGCGCAGGATGACGATGTCGACCTTGGCCGCCGTGCCGCCGCGCGCCTTGGCGATCATGGCCAGGAAGGCATCGTCGACGTCGGTGCCGCCCCCCATCAGGACGAGCTGGTTGGCGGCCGGCTGCGGCGGCAGTCCGTCGGCGGCGCTGCCGCTGCGATAGAGGTCGTAGTCCTTGGTGGAGACCGTCGCTTTCGCGCCGCTGCCGGCTTTGCCGCCACCGGCCCAGGCGGGGCTGGCCAGGCCGCTGCACAGCAGTGCAAGCAACAACGCTCGGCGAGCCACGGGGAAGAAAGAGTGGGTTGACGGATTCATTGCGTTCTCCAGGTGCGGCAACAGCGGCCGGGTGGATCAGAACATAGCGATGGCGTCCGGCTCGGGCACGGCGGGTCCTTCAGGCAGGGGGCCGGGCGACTCTTGATAGACGCCGGCGCGCTCGCGGTCATGCCAGTAGCGGCGCAAGCGGGTGCGTTCGCAGACCGCCAACGCCGTCGCCTCGTCGCTCTGCCAGCGCCAAGCGCCGCAGGACGGGCTGGCCACCACCGCGATGCCTGCCGCTTGGTAGCGCGCCAGTACCGGCGGCGCGGGGTGGCCGAAGCGGCTGCGGTAGCCGGCCTGCACGATGCCGACTGTCGGCCGCACGGCCGCCAGCAGCTCGGCGCTGGATGAAGTCTTGCTGCCATGGTGGGGCACCAGCAGCACGTCGGCGCGCAGGTCGGGCTCACGCCGAACGAGCGCCCTCTCCTGCTCGGCCTCCAGGTCTCCCGCCAGCAACGCGCGCCGGCCCGAGGCGGACGTGATGCGCAGCACGCAGGACAGCTGGTTGGGCTTGAGCCCCACCTCGTAGTGCGACGCCAGCGGATGCAACACGTCGAAGCGAACGCCGTCCCAGGTCCAGCCTTGCTCCGCTTCGCAGCGCACCTGCGGCGCCCCGGCGCGCAGCAGCGCATGGCCCGGCTCCAGTGAACTGCGCAGTTCGCTCACCGGCAGCGCCTTGAGCAGCGTCGCCGCACCGCCGACGTGGTCGATGTCCCGGTGGCTGAGCATCAGCATATCCAACCGCCTCACACCCAGCGAACGTAGCAGCGGCAGCAGCACGCGCTCACCGGCATCGGCGCCGGGCGCGTAGACGGGGCCGGTGTCGAACAGCAACGCATGGCCCTCGGTGCGAACCAGCACGGCATTGCCCTGGCCGATGTCGGGCGCCAGCAGCTCGAACTCGCCGGCCGGTGGCCGCGGCACGGCCGGCCACAGCAGCGGCAACGTCATCGCCAGGCCCGCCAGCCGCAGCCGCCACGGCAGGCGCATGACGATCAAGGCCGCGCCCAGCAGCGCCAGCAGCTGCGACCACAGCGGTGCGGCTGGCAGCCAGAACACCGCCCACGGCAATACGGTCAGCAACTTGAGCCAGGCCATCAGCGCCTGCGTCAGCCAGGCCGCCAGCGCCCACAGCGGCGCTGCCACACCGCCCAGCAGCGCCAGCGGCGTGATGAGAAAGCCGATCACCGGAATCGCGATCAGATTGGCCAGCAGGCCGACGACGGACAGCTGCGCGAAGCAGATCAGGCTCAGCGGCGCGAGGCCGACCGTCGCGATGGCCTGCGTGCGCAACGCCGCCTTCAGCCGAGCGCGCCAGCCCTCGGCCTGCTCGCCGCCCGCCGCCATCAACAGGCCCACAGCGCCGAAGGACAGCCAGAAGCCGGGCTGCATCACCGCCCACGGGTCTACCGCCGTGACGACGACGGACGCAGCCAGTAGCACCAGCGGCCAGGGCCAGCGCAGGCTCAAGGCTTGCAGCGCGGCAACAGCCGCCAGCATCACCACGGTGCGCTGCGCCGGCACGCCCCAACCCGAGAACAGCGCATAGCCGAAAGCGGCCAGCACGCCGGCCCAACGCGCGGCGGTGGGCGCGGGCAGGCGCAGGCAGAGCCGGCCGCTGCGCCGCCACAACGCGCCCGCGAAGCTGGTGGCCAGCCACGCGAACATCGTGATGTGCAGGCCACTGATGCTGAAGGCATGCGCGACGCCGGTGTCCCGCAGCAGCGCCCAGTCGGCGTGGACGATCGCGTTCTGGTCGCCCAGGCTCAAGGCGGCCAGCACGCCGGCCATGCCGGGGTCGGCCACGTGCTGCTGGATGGACGCGCGCAGGCGCTGGCGGGCAGCGTCGATCTCCCACCACGGCGCGGCCTGCAGCCGCTCGGCCCCGCGCACCACGCCGCTGGCGCGCAAGCCCTGCTCGAAGAGCCACAGCTCGGCGTCGAAGCCGCCCGGGTTGGCCAGGCCGTGCGCGCGCTTGAGCCGCGCGGTGAAGCGCCAGCGCTCGCCCGCTGTGATGGGCGGCCCGTCGTAGCTGAGCAGCATCAACCTCCGTGGCACCTCGGGCGGCAGCGCCGCGCCGGTCGGGCCGACGGCCTCGACCGCAAACTCGAAGCGCCAGCCGGGCACGCCGCCCTGGCCGGTGACGGCGATGGGCAGCGAGTCGACGCGGCCCGTCAGCGCCAGGTCGCGACCCTCCCAGGCGGGATGCAGCTCGGGCGTCAGCCGCCACTCGGCGCGCAGCGCGGCCTGGCTGAAGGCCAGCACGGCGGCGCAGCCCGCCAGTGCCAGCCAGTGCCGGCGACGCAGCGCGAAGGACACGCCGAAGACGATGGCCAGCGCGACGTACTCCGCGCCACTCGGCAAGCGCTCGCAGCGATGCAGCAACGCCAGTCCGGCCAGCCAGGCCAATGCTGTCGCCAAGAGTTCCCGTGGGCCCCACCGCCGCTGCGCCAATGTCCCTCCCCCGGGCCGCTGGATTGAAGTCGGGGGTAGCATGCCGCCGTTTTTGCCCTACGCCACAGCGCTTCCCCCTATGAGCTCCTCTGCCATCCAGGCCAAGCTGGTCGAACTCGGCATCACCTTGCCGCCCGTCGCCACTCCGGCCGCTGCCTACCTGCCCTTCGTGCGCACCGGCAACCTGGTCTTTTTGTCCGGCCACATCGCCAAGAAAGAGGGCAAGCCCTGGGTCGGCCAGCTCGGCCGCGACACCGACACCGCCACCGGCCAGCAGGCCGCACGCGCCGTCGCCATCGACCTGCTCGGCACGCTGCAGGCCGCCACCGGCGACCTCGGCAGGATCGTGCGCATCGTCAAGGTCATGAGCCTGGTAAACAGCACGGCGGACTTCACCGAGCAGCACCTAGTCACCAACGGCTGCTCCGAACTGCTGGCCACGGTGCTGGGCGATGCGGGCAAGCATGCGCGCAGCGCCTTCGGCGTGGCGCAGATCCCGATGGGCGCCTGCGTGGAGATCGAGCTGATCGCCGAGATCGCCGATTGATGTTCTTCATCAAACCTTCGAAGTTCCCGGCCCGCGCGTTGGCGGTCATGGGCCTGGCGAGCTTTGCGGCGGTGGGCGTCGCCTTGATCGCCCAGCATCAGTTCGGCGTGAAGCCGTGCCCATGGTGCGTGCTGCAGCGGGGCATCTTCCTGTTGATCGGCGTGTTCGCGCTGCTGGGCTGGCTGGTGCAGGCCAAGCGGTCGCTGCGGCAAGGGGCGCTGGTTGCGGTGCTGCTGCTGTGCGCGGCGGGGCTGACGGCGGCGGTCTTCCAGCACGAGGTCGCCTCGCAGACGGCGAGTTGCGCGATGGGGTTGGCGGACAAGATCGTCTCGACCCTGGGCCTGGAAGAGCTGTGGCCTTCGGTCTTCATGATCACCGCCAACTGCGCCGACGCCGCCAAGGAACGGCTGCTCGGCCTGCCTTACGAGGTCTGGAGCGGGCTGTTGTTCGCCGGGCTGGCGGCTTTGGGGCTGGTCGTGCTAACGAAGCGCTGAGTTGCATGAGGTGCTTTTGCCGCGCGCGTGTCCACCCGGTGCATTGCCGGGAGTCCGCCCCGGCGGGCGGGTAACTTTCTTCTGCGGGGCCAGAAGAAAGTCACCAAAGAAGAGGCCCTGAACCGCACGCCGTCGCGACGCTGCCGGGAGCGGCGCGCGAAAACGTCCGACGGCATGACGCCCACACGCGACCCGCTTCGCTCTCGCTGCTGTCCCTATCACCAGCACCATCCCTCGCAACACCTGCCCGCTTAACGCCGGCTGCACGCCGAGCTCACCAGGAAGGCCGAAACCAGCGTCGCACGAGCGACGCGACGGCTCGTTGCGGGGGCGGGGGGCAACGCAGGAACCGCTGCCGAAAAGGCTCATCCCCGAGCCCCCCGACCCGGGACTGGGAACGCCGGGCCCGCACCCGCACACTGCCGGCCAACCGCCCTGAATCGTCACCTCATAGCAGGTCGGTGCAGCCCTTTCCCCAGGACACATCCCGATGAAAACTCAGCTCTCTACGCTCGCCCTTGCAGTTGCGACCTCTCTGGCACTTGTAAGCACAGTGTCGGCCGCACCGGCGCTTAAGACGGTGGCATTGACGGGATGGAACGCACCTGATCTTGCGGGGCTCAAGTACTCGTCGACCGACACCAATGGCGCCGGCGCCACCTTCAGCAATCCGCGCGTCGGCAACGACGGCCAGATCACATTCACGGGGCGGTTGGCTGGGCCTGACGTTCAGTACTACTCCGACACCGCAACCTTTGTCGGTCTGTCGGGCGCCCCGCATCTGTTCCTGCGCAGCGGGGTCACGCCGGTGCCGGGCCTGAGCAGCAACCAGGTGTGGAGCGGAGGATTCGACGCGGCGTCGAATAACCCCCCTCTCACACGGCCCGACGTGGCGGGCATCACCGTCGTGAAGTCGGGCGTCTTCAACACCTTCGGCGGCGGCGCCTCTTCGTCGGGCGGCATCCTCCAGGGCACGCCGGCGGGATACACGGTGGTTGCTCTGGGCGGAAACGCCGCCCCCGGCGTCCCGGGGAAGACGTTCAACGACATCAAAATCCAGGCCCGCGGCGGCCAGAACATCGCCTACTACGCCAGCTACGCCCAGGGCGGCAGCGGCTTGTTCATCAGCAACGGTGCCACCTCCAAGTTCGTCACAGGTTTCGGTGTGGCCGCCCCCGGTTACGCCGCAGGGCAAGGCTATGTCTTCAATAGCGTGGTGGGCACGTCGATCAACGCCAACGGCCAATTCATCTTTGCGGGCTCGATCCAGCAAGGCACGACGTTTCTGCCCAATGAGTCACCGCTGTACTACGGCCAGGCCGATGGGAGCTACCAGCGGCTGATCTCGGGCGGCGACACCACGCCAGGCGCGGCGGGTTTCAAGGTCGGCAGCGCCACTGCCTACGGCATCGATTCGGGAGGCAAGGCCCTCATCCGCGTGGCGTCAACCGCCAACACCAGCACCGCAACCCGAGACGAGCTTTATCTGGCCCAGCCCGGCAGTTTTCAGTTCCTGATGAACGGCAAAGGCTACGTGGTGCCCGGCACGCCGGCCAACACGACGGTCAGTGTCGCCGGCAATGTGTTGCGCAACGCATCAGCGCAGATCACCTTCACCGGCCAGGTGCTCAATGTCGTCGGTGCGGTCGCGGGCGACGGCATCTTTGCGAAAGCTCCCGGTGTCAACAATGTCCAGGCAGTGGCAATCCGCAACGGCACGGCTCCGGGCGCCGGCCTCCAATTCCGGTCGATCGACAGCATCCCGCTGCAGGACAACGCGGGCGACATTGTCTTCGCCGCCACGCTGATGGGCGCGGGCATCAATGCCAACAACGACCAGGCCTACTTCGTCTGGAAGGACGGTGCGCTGTCCCGCTTGCTGGGCGATGGGGATCAGATCCAGGTCATGCCTGGCGACTTCCGCACCATCGGGGCGACTGGCTTGACGCTGGACGCGACCCATGTGCTCGATCTCGGCAACCTCGACGCATCCGGGCTCTTCGCCTTCCACGCCACCTTTACGGACGGCACAGGCGGCGTCTTCACGACACAGCTTTCCCCAGTGCCGGAGCCCGGCACCGCAGGCATGCTGGCCGCGGGTGCGTCGTTGATGGCCCTGTTCCTGGCACGGCGGCGCAACCGTCGCAGCGCCTGACTCTGTCGCTTGGCAGTCCTCCGCTCAAACCACCGCCGGCAAGCCCCCTAACAACTTGTCCAACGTGATCGGATAGTCCCTCACCCGCACCCCCGTCGCGTTGTAGACCGCATTGGCCACCGCGGCCCCCACGCCGCAAATCCCCAGCTCCCCGACCCCCTTCGCCTTCATCGGCGAAGACATCGGATCGACCTCATCCAGGAACACCACATCCTGATGCGGAATGTCCGCATGCACCGGCACCTCATAACCGGCGAGATCGTGGTTGACGAAGAAGCCGCGGCGCTTGTCGACGTGCAAGTCCTCCATCAGCGCCGCGCCGACGCCCATCGTCATCGCACCAATGACCTGGCTGCGTGCGGACGTCGGGTTGATGATGCGGCCCGCCGCGCAGACGGCCAGCATGCGCCGCACGCGGATCTCGCCGGTGAAGGCGTCCACCGCCGCCTCGACGAAATGCGCGCCGAAGGTGGATTGTTGGTAGCGCTTGTCGAGGTCGCCGTACTCGATGCCGTCCTCGGCGACCAAGCCGCTGAAGGACTCCAGCGGCACGGACTTGCCGCCCCCGCGCACCTCGCCATCCATAAAGCTCGCATCCTCGCCCAGGCCGGCCTTGGCAGCCACCATGCCGCGCAGCTTCATACAGGCGGCATAGACACCGGCGCAGGAGTTGTTGGCGCCCCACTGGCCGCCCGAGCCACAGGACACCGGGAACTCGGAGTCGCCCAGGCGCACGAGCACGCGGTCCAGCGCCACGCCCATGGTCTCGGCCGCCGTCTGCGCCAGGATGGTGTAGCTGCCGGTGCCGATGTCGGTCATGTCGGTCTCGACGACAACGCGGCCCTCGCCGTCCAGCCGCACGCGCGCCTTGGACTTCATCTGAATGTTGTTGCGGAAGGCCGCCGCCGTGCCCAGCCCGACGAGCCAGTGGCCGTCACGCACCTGCGCCGGCTTGGGCGAACGCTTGCTCCAGCCGAAGCGCTCGGCGCCTTGCTTGAAGCACTCGGTCAGGCGGCGCTGCGAGAACGGGCGCTGCGGCTTCTCGGGGTCGACCTGGGTGTCGTTGAGCAGGCGGAAGGCGATCGGGTCCAGCCCCAGCTTCTCGGCCATTTCGTCCACAGCGATCTCCAGCGCCATCAGGCCCGACGCCTCGCCGGGCGCGCGCATCGCGTTGCCCTCGGGCAGGTCCAGCACGGCCAGGCGCATGGCCGTCAGCCGGTGCGCGCCGGCATAGAGCAGCCGCGTCTGCGCGACCGCCGTTTCGGGGCCGCCACCGGGCAGGTCGCCGGACCAGCTCTCGTGTGCAATCGCGTTGATGCGGCCGTCCTTCTCGGCGCCGATGCGGATGCGCTGGATGGTGGCCGGGCGGTGCGTCGTGTTGTTGAAGATCAGCGGCCGTGTCAGCGCGATCTTGACGGGCCGGTTCACGGCGCGGGCACCCAAGGCGGCCAGCAGCACGTCCGCGCGCAGGAAGAGCTTGCCGCCGAAGCCGCCACCGATGTAGGGCGACTTCACATGCACGTCGGTCTTGGCGATGCCCAGCGTCTTGGCCAAGTCCTCGACGGCCCAACCGATCATCTGGTTGGCCGTCCACACCGTCAGCTTCTTGCCTTCCCATGCAGCCAGCGTCGCGTGCGGCTCCATCATCGCGTGGCCCTGGTCGGGCGTGGTGTAGGTCGCATCGAGCTGTACGGCCGCCTTGGCGAAAGCGCCTTCGAAGTTGCCGACCTTGGTCTGCGCCTTGCCGCCCATGCCATCACCCTTGGCCAGGGGCGCGTGCGGCTTGGCGGCGGCCAGATCGAAGCGGCCCGACGCGGCCGCTTCGTAGCGGATGTCGATCAGCGCTGCCGCAGCGCGCGCATGCTCGAAGGTCGTGGCGACGACGACGGCGAGCGCCTGGTGGTAGTGCTCCACCTCCGGGCCGCCCAGCAGCTTGGCGGTGTTCTTGCTGCTCTTGCCGAGCTTGCCGGCGTTCTTCGCCGTGACGATGGCCAGCACCCCCGGCGCCTTGCGGGCGGCCGTCACGTCCATGGTCTTCACGCGCCCCTTGGCGATGCTGGCACCGACGACGAAGCCAATGGCCGGGTCGGCCGTGACGTCGTGATATTCATAGGCATAGGGCGCCGTGCCGGTGGTCTTCAGCGGCCCGTCGATGCGCGGCGTGGGGCGGCCGACGATGCGGCCCTGGTCGATGGCGTTGGTGGTGGCTGGCTTGTCGAAACGCATGGTCATGCCCTCGCGGCTTGGAGGATGCCGGCGAGGGTTCGCTCGGCCAGCGGCAGCTTGAAGGCGTTGTCGTCCGTCGTCCTGGCGCCGGCAAAGGCCTGGGCGGCGAAGGCCTGGGCGCCGTTGGCCAGCGAGGCCTCGGCGGCCTCGACGCGCCACGGCCTGGGCGCCACGCCGCCAAAGGCGATGCGGCCCTTGCCGTCGGGCGGCAGGATGGCGGCGACGGACACCAGCGCGAAGGCATAGGACGCGCGGTCGCGTACCTTGCGGTAGACGTGCAAGCCCGCCACCGGCGCCGGCAACAGCACCGACGTAATCAGCTCGCCATGCCCCAGCGCGTGCTCGATGTGCGGCGTATCACCAGGCAGCTTGTGGAAATCGGCAATCGGGATGCGGCGCGTCTGGCCGTCGGGCTTGACGGTCTCGACCTGCGCGTCCAGCACGCGCATCGCGACGGCCATGTCGCTCGGGTGCGTGGCGATGCAGGCCGGGCTCGCGCCGATGACGGCGAGCGAGCGCGTCACGCCGCCAATCGCACTGCAGCCGCTGCCCGGCTGGCGCTTGTTGCAGGGCTGGGCGGTGTCGTAGAAGTAGGGGCAGCGGGTGCGCTGCAGCAGGTTGCCGGCCGTCGTCGCGCGGTTGCGGAGCTGGCCGGAGGCTCCGGCCAGCAGCGCGCGGGACAGCACCGGGTAGTCGCGCTTCACGGCCGCGTCGGCGGCCAGGTCGCTGTTGCGCACCAAGGCGCCGATGCGCAGGCCGCCATCGCGCGTCTCTTCGATGCGATCCAGGCCCAGCGCGTTCACATCCACCAGATGCGTGGGTGTCTCGATCTGCAGCTTCATCAGGTCCAGCAGATTGGTACCGCCGGCGATGAAGCGGGCATCGGGCCGTTGCGCCACGGCCGCGGCGGCCTCGGCCGGCGTGCGGGCGCGCTCGAAGGTGAAGGCTTTCATGCCGCACCTCCGGCCACATCCGTGATCGCCTCGGCGATGTTGGAGTAGGCGCCGCAGCGGCAGAGGTTGCCGCTCATGCGTTCGCGCAGTTCCTCGGCAGACAGCAGCGGTTTGACTGCCAGGTCGGGCGTCACATGGCTGGGCATGCCGCGCTTGAGCTCGTCCAGCATGCCCACGGCCGAGCAGATCTGCCCCGGCGTGCAGTAGCCGCACTGGTAGCCGTCCTTGGCCACGAAGGCAGCCTGCATCGGATGCAGGCGGGCCGGCGTGCCCAGGCCCTCGATCGTCGTCACCTTGGCGCCGGGCGCCATGACGGCCAGCATCAGGCAGCTGTTGATGCGCCGGCCGTCCAGCAGCACCGTGCAGGCGCCGCACTGGCCGTGGTCGCAGCCCTTCTTGGTGCCAGTCAGCTTGAGCTGTTCGCGCAGCAGGTCCAGCAGCGTCGTGCGCGTGTCGACGTCAACCGTCTGCGGCTTGCCGTTGATCTCCAGCGTCACACGGCCCATGTTGGGCGACAGCCCGTGGTTGGCTGGCATCGCAGGCTCCGGGTCAGCCGCCTCTGCGGCAGTCATCGCGGCCGTGCCTGCGCTGGCAATCAGCACCTCGCGGCGTGAAAGGCGCCCCTGCAACTCGTCCATGACCAAGCCCTTGGCTGCATAAGTAAAACAGCCTAGGCGGCACAAACGCCTCGGACATATCGGACAAAGCGCCGTCAACGCGACAGACGGCCGTGGGCTTACTTACCGAGCACCACGCCTTCACGGCGAGGGTCGGCGCCACCCACCCAGCCGCCCTGCACTCGCATCAATACCTGCAGGCCACTCGTCAGGTCGGTCTCGGCGATGGCATGGCCACGGCCGCGAAGGTCAGCAAGCTGCGCCGTCGTCAGCGCCCCGCGCTCGACGATCAGCGAGCCGCCGTTGAAGTGGCCGAAGTTGGGCAGGTCCACCGCCTGCTGCACCGGCAGGCCCCAGGCCAGCGCGCCCGTGATCACCTTGGCGACGTAATGAATGATGACCGGCCCGCCCGGCGAGCCGGCCACCATGACGAGGGCACCGGCGCGGTCAAACACCATCGTGGGTGCCATGCTGGAGCGCGGGCGTTTGCCGGCTTGCACACGGTTGGCCACGGGCCTGCCGTCGGCGCCTGCGGGGTTCAGCGAGAAGTCGGTCAGCTGGTTGTTCAGCATGAAGCCGCCAGCCAGGCCCGTGCCGCCGTCGCTCATGACGCGGCTGCCGAAGGCGGACTCGACGCTGGTCGTCATCGACACCGCCTGCCCCTTGGCGTCGACGACGCTGATCTGGCTGGTGCCGGCTTCGAGCTGCTCGGCCTGGGGCGCCAGCGCGAGCCGGGTGCCGCCGGGCGAGCCGGCGGTGGCGGGCGCCATTGCCCGTTCGCCGATCAGCGCGCCGCGTTCCTTCAGATAGTCCGGCGCGAGCAGGTTCTGCCAGTCGCCGCCCGGCGCGCCGACGAATGCCGGGTCGGCGATGAACTGCGCGCGGTCGGCAAAGGCGAGCTTGGCGGACTCGGCATAGGCGTGCATCCAGTCGGCCGAGATGCCCCGCGCCGCCACAGCCTTGGGCTGGGTGTCGAGCAGGCCGAGGATCTGCATCAAGGTCAGGTCGCCGGAGGTCGGCGGGCCGAAGCCGCAGATGCGATAACTGCGCCAGTCATTGCACAGCGGCGCGCGCTGCACGGACTTGTAGCCGGCGAGGTCGGCTGCGGTGAGCAAGCCCGGCCGCACGTGGCCCTTCACGCGGCGCACGATGTCCTCGGCCACGGGGCCTTCGTAAAAGCCCGCCGTGCCCCGCTTCGCGATGCCGCGCAGCACCGCCGCGTAGGCCGGGTTCTTCAGCACGGTGCCCACCGGCTTGACGTTGCCAGCGGCGTCGAAGAAATACGGCTTGGCCTGCGGGTCGACGCGCAGCGCGGCTTCGCCGGACGCCAACTCGAACAGCCGCGGGCTGATGGCAAAGCCCTGCTCGGCCAGCGCGATGGCCGGCTCGAACAGACGCGACCAAGGCAGCTGCCCGTGCTGGCGATGCGCCTCGGCCAGCATGGCCAGCACGCCGGGCACGCCGGTGGCCAGGCCGCTGAGCACGGCGTCGCGCATGGGCATGGGCTTGCCGTCAGGCTTGAGGAACATCTCCGGCGTGGCCGCTGTCGGCGCGGTCTCGCGGCCGTCGAAGCTCTGCACCTGGCGCCCGTCCCAGTGGAGCAGGAAGGCGCCGCCGGCAATGCCGCTGGACTGCGGCTCGACGAGGCCCAGCACGGCCTGCACGGCGACGGTGGCGTCGACCGCGGAGCCGCCCGCACGCAGGATCTCCAGGCCTGCGCGCGCGGCCAACGGGTTGGCGGCTGTGACGGCGACGCGCTGGGCCGGTGCCGTCAGGTCGACCGGCTTGGCAGTACGGGCGGTGGCTGCTTCCGGCTGCTCGACCGGCTGGGCCGCAGCCCCGGCGACAGCGAGCATGCCAATCAGGAAAGGGGTCAGGTGCATGCGCGCCATCTTAGGCAGCGCATGGCTCGCTCGAATGGAGTAAATCGGCCCACCAGGTCAAAACTGGTGGCAAGCAAGATGGCGTCGGGCTGCGGCGTGCGCGCGTTGGGGCTGCGCGAAGTTAATCCAGCCTACCGGGCCAGTCCGCCTGACATTCAAGTTAGGGATTCACATTAGAGGCCTTCGGCCGATGGTGACCCTCAGCCGCTAGGGAGCAGTTCCTGGCTGCCATGCCCGCGTCGACTGCAGAGCCCGCACCCTAAACTCGAGCTGTCCATGACATCCACACCCCCCCGCCCGGCCAGGCTGTTGTTCATCGCCTTCACACTGGCAGGCGTCATGCTGGCGGCCTACGGCCTGCTGACCAAGGTCAACCGCTTCACCGCGAGGTATGTGGAGGTCGACTCCCCGACGGGCTTCGTGTATGACCGCATCACCCGGCTCGTCTGGCACCGATGCCCGCTTGGCACGAGTCTGGAAAGCGACGCCGCCGGACCGCTCTGCAGAGGAGACGCCGCCTGGGTCAACGTTAAACTGGCCCTCGCCGAAGAGAAGCATTTTTCCTCTTTCGGCCAGCCCTGGCGGCTGCCGACTCGCGCCGAACTCGAGTCCCTGTCCATGGCACCCAAGGGCTGCTGCCACGCGCTGGACCCCATAGCCTTCCCCGTGTTCGAGGAGCCGCCCGAGCGTCTCGTGGCGCGCGACGCAATGGACCGCTATGCCTTCCACGCCATCGATCGTGACGAAGCGCGCCGTGTCAGTTGGCGTGTGGACAGCGCCACCGGCCAACCGCTGGAAGAGCCGCTGCGCCAGGAAGCTTTCATCCGCATGGTGCGCAACGCCTCACCTGAGGAAATCGCCGCGCTCAGCTTCGCCTGGCCGCTCAGCCACTCAGACCTCGCCCGCGTCGACACGCGCCTTAAGCCACAACCCCATCCAAGATCGGCGCAGTTCATCGAGGGTCGCAAGGCCGCTCTGCTCAGCGGCGAGATCGTCACCCATTCGTGCAACGCCAGCCAGGTCGACGAGTGGCAGCGAGGCTGCCGCGACGGTGTCCAGTCCAACCTGAATGCCCGCATCCGACAGGGCATCGAATGGGCCCAGGCCCATAAGCCAAACAGGAGCTACGACTGCAAGCTGGAGGACCCAATCGCCAACTTCGGCTGCTGGAATCACTTCCGAAAGCATCTGGGCGATGTGTTCCCCAACCTGCCGGAAGCCACCACCACCGCCGAATGCCAGCGTGAAGCCAGAGCGGCGCATGACGCCGGCCTCAACTACGAGATCGCCCTCGGCACCCTCTGGCGGGCCGCAGACCTCGATGTCGACCTCCAGGCCTGCAGCCTCTACGACAGGACCCATGCGCAGAGACTGAAGGTGAAGGACCGCCCAGGCCTCGTGGGCGGCCCCTCGCCGTACTGAGCGCGGCGGCCCCTCGTATCCCGCCGCGCGTGACCGCCGCCGCCTCAAGCAAGAATGGATTCGGGCTCACCAGGATCGGGGTCACAAAGGGATCCGAAGGAATCGGGGTCACCCATTCGCCGATCCGGTCCTGCTGAACGGCCTTGCTCATCAAGGCGTGAGGTCGTGACAGGCGTTCGCCCTTGACGGGGCGCCTATCGACGGCTTCAGAAGTAGCCGAGATCCTTCTGCGAGTAGTTGCCAATCTGCGGCAGCACCATCGGCAAATCGGTGGCCGACACGCCCATCCAGGTCGCCAGCGTCGCCGCGAGCTGGTCCACCGACGTGGTGGGTAGCAGCCGGCCCTGGCCCACGTCGTCGGGCCCATTGACGCTGACCGACGGCAGCGAGCCGTAATAGCGCCCACCCTTGACCGCGCCGCCCATGACGAAGTGGTGGCTGCCCCAGCCGTGGTCGCTGCCGTCGCCGTTGCTGGTCAGCGTGCGGCCGAAGTCACTGGCGGTGAAGGTGGTCACCTTGTCCGCCACGCCCAGCTCCACGGTGGCGGCGTAGAAGCTGGCCATCGCGTCGTTGATCTGCGCCATCAGCAGCGGGTGCTGGGTGGCGAGCAGGTCATGCAGGTCGAAGCCGCCGATGGAGACGAAGTAGACCTGCCGCGTCGCGCCCAGGCTCTGCCGCGCAGCGATGAGCTTGGCCACCATCTGCAACTGCGTGGAGAGGCTGGTCGTATCGAACACGGTGCCCAAGGCTGGTATGCCGGCCAACGCCGTGCTGAGCGTCGTCTGCGCGTCCACCGAGCGCTTGACGACGCGGTTCAGCTCGGCCTCCATCCAGTGCGTGCGGTCGGCCGTGATGAGCGAACGCAGCGCCGTGGAACAGGCTGCCGAGCCGTACAGCGACTTGGTGATGCCGTTGATGGGCACCGCGCCCGACGTGGACACCTGGTACTGCACCGCCTGCTTGCCGGCCATGTAGACGGCGTTGCCCGACACGTTGATGCAGGTGAAGGTGCTGGTGCCATTGCCGCCCATGAAGAGGTCGCCCAGCCGCCCACCCCAGCCGGAGGTGGCGCCTTCGGGCGAACTGGCCTGCCAGACGGACTGCTGGTCGTTGTGCGAGAACAGCTTGGGCGGCAGCGGCACGCTCTTGGCCTTGTACTGGGCCAGCGTGGTGGGCTGCACCAGCGTGCCCACGTTGAGCTGCACGGCCAGCTTGCCGGCATCCCACAAGCCCTTGAGCTTGCCGAGCTGGGGAGCCAGCGCCATCTGGCGGCCGCCCTCACCCACCGGCAGCGCGGTGGCGGCCAACGTGTCGCGCGGGATGGTGAGCGCCTGGCGGATGTTGGCGTAGGCGGCGTGGCTGGCGGCATCAAACGGCACCAGCGTGTTGCCGTAGTCGTTGCCGCCGTACATGAAGAGGCAGACGAGGGCCTTGTAGTCGCCCGGCACAGTGGCCGCAGCGGCCTCACCGATGCCGGCCAGCGACAAGGCCCAGGGCGCCGCCGTGCCGGCGATGCCGACAGCGGAGGCGCGGCGCAGGAACTCGCGGCGCTGTAGTTCGGGGAGTTGGTTGAGCTTCATTTTTGGACGAGATATTCAGGGCCGGCCATCAGCATCAGGATGGCCGCGTAGACGCGGTTGAGCTTGCCGGCGTCGGTCGTGGCAGCGATGGTGGCGATGGCCGTGGCGATGGCCGACTCGGTCGCCGCCGAGATGCCGCCGCCGCCAAGGCGCAGCGCGAGGTTGGCCACCAGCGCGGGCGGGTCGGCCACCGGGGCCAGCTCGGCCGCGTAGCTGGCCTTGACCTCACCCACGCCGCTGGCGATGGCCGTCTGCAGAAAGTTCAGATAGCCGGCGACCGCGCTCTCGTTGCAAAGCTGGAACTCCGGCGCCGTGACAGCGTTAGTGCCGAGCGTGGCGCCTGGCGGCACGTAGCCGGGGCGGAAGAAATTGAAGACGGAGCCGCTGCGCAGCGGGCTCTGGCCCAGGCGCGTGGCCGGGTTGCTGGTATCGCCGATATTCCACACGCCGGTGGGCGATGCGGCGTTGAAGCTGCGCGCCCACTGCACCAGCCGCAGCACCGGCTCGCGCAGCTTGCCCGCTGAAGGCGCGGTGGACACCGTGCGCGCCTCGGGGTCCAGCAGCGCGGCGCGCACGACGGCCTTCAGGTCGCCGCGCACACCGGCGCCGTTGTTGGCCCAGACGGCCGCCACGCGGGCCACGTAGGCCGGGCTGGGGTGAGAGGCCACGAGCCGCTGGATCAATTGCCGGCCGAGGAAGGGGCCGACATTGGCGTGGTTGGCCAGCGTGTCCAGCGCCGTCTTCATGGCCGCTGGGCCGTCGGCGGTGGCGGGGATGTCCACGCCCAGCACCTTCTTGGCGCCGGTGGCGAAGCGGGCCGGGTTGTTGACCATCGGTTTCTTCACATAGGCCGGGTCGGTGGCGCTGGCGCCGTCGTAGTCCCAGCCGGCGAAGACGCGGGCCAGGTCGGTGATGTTCGTCAGCGTGTAGGTGTCGGCGGGCTTGCCGTCGCTGCCGAGCTTGGGCGAGCCATCGGCATTGAGCTGCACGAGGCCGATGGTGAGCAGTTGCATCACCTCGCGGGCGTAGTTCTCGTCGGGCACGCGGCCTGTCTTGGTGTCTTCCTTTTGGTTGCCGCGCATGTTGAGGTAGACGCCCATGCCGGGCGACAGCGTCACCGCCTCCAGCAGCGCGCGGTAGTTGCCGAAGGCGTGCTGCTCCAGCAGGTCCAAATAAGCCGCGCCCATCAGGCCGCGCCACTGCACGGGCAGGCCGTTCATGGAGATGACGAAGATCTCCGACAGCGCTAGCACGACGCGCTGGCGCAGCGTGTCGGGGGCCGACATGAGCTTGCGCCACAGCGAGTTGTCCAGGCCGGCGAAGCTGTAGCGGTTGGCGTCTACCGCGTAGCCGCGCTCCACCATCCAGTCGAAATGACCCGCGCTCACCGGCATCGCCAGTTGCGCGTCCGCGCATCATGGCCGCGCCTCGCCCTGCGTGCGCGCCTACCCCCGAGGCCGGTCAAACCCCCCGTGACAAACCGCCCCCAGCTTACGGATTGAAACGTTACTGCGGCAGGGAGTAACGCCTCAAAGCAGCGGCACGCCTGTCTTGCTCTGCGCGAACTCCCGTGTCACGCCCTCTGCCAGCTCGACGAGCTTGAGGCCTTCCGGCACGACGTCGAAGACGCCCAGGTCCGTGATGACGCGGTCCACCACGCCCACACCGGTCAGCGGCAGCGTGCACTTCGGAATGATCTTGAGGTCCTCCGTGCCGTCCTTCTTCTTCGCCACATGCTCCATCAGCACGATGACGCGCTTGACGCCGGCCACCAGGTCCATGGCCCCACCCATGCCCTTGACCATCTTGCCGGGGATCATCCAGTTGGCCAGGTCGCCGCCCGAACTGACCTGCATGGCGCCGAGGATGCTCAGGTTGATCTTGCCGCCGCGAATCATCGCGAAGCTGTCGTGGCTGCCGAAGATGCTGCTGCCGGGCAGCGTCGTCACCGTCTGTTTGCCGGCGTTGATGAGGTCGGCGTCGACCTCGTCCTCGGTCGGGAAGGGGCCGATGCCGAGCATGCCGTTCTCGCTCTGCAGCCACACCTCCTTGTCGGCGGGCACATGGTTGGCCACCAGCGTCGGGATGCCGATGCCGAGGTTCACGTAGAAGCCGTCTTCCAGCTCCTGGGCCGCGCGGGCAGCCATCTGGTCTTGGGTCCAGGGCATGTCAGGCCTCCGTCTTCAACGTCAAAGTTTTCTTTTCAATCCGCTTTTCCGGATTGGCGTTCACGACGATGCGGTGCACGTAGATGCCCGGCAGGTGGACGCTGTCCGGGTCGATCTCGCCCACCTCGACAAGGTGCTCCACCTCCACCACCGTCAGCTTGCCGGCCATGGCCGCCGCTGGGTTGAAGTTGCGCGCCGTGCGGCGGAAGACGAGGTTGCCGCTGCGGTCGGCCTTGTAGGCTTTCACCAGCGCCACATCGGGCGTCAGCGCCTTCTCCAAGATGTAGGTCTCGCCGTCGAACTCGCGCGCCTCCTTGCCCTCGGCGATCAGCGTGCCGACGCCGGTGCGCACAAAGAAGGCCGGGATGCCGGCGCCACCGGCGCGCAGCTTCTCGGCCAGCGTGCCCTGGGGCGTGAACTCCAGCTGCAGCTCACCGGCGAGGTACTGGCGCTCGAACTCCTTGTTCTCACCGACGTAGCTGGAAATCATCTTGCTGATCTGCCGCGTCTGCAGCAGCTGGCCGAGGCCGAAGCCGTCGACGCCGGCGTTGTTGGAGATGACGGTCAGGTCCTTGACGGCGCTGGCGCGCAGCGCGGCGATCAACGCCTCCGGGATGCCGCACAGGCCGAAGCCGCCGACGGCGAGCAGCTGCCCGTCCTTCACCACGCCTCGCAGCGCTTCTTCAGCACTCGGGTACACCTTGTTCATGCCGTTGTCTCCATCAGAACCTCGGGAAGGCGCACAGCGTATCCGCGCCGGCCTACGTATGGCGTTACGTAGAATCGCCTAATCCGTCCCATGCCATGAACGCCAGCCAGTACGCCACGCCCGACTACCGCCTGGCCTTCGACTTGGCCCCGATCGGCCTGATCCTGTCCGAGCAGCGCATCGTGCGCGACTGCAACCAGCAGGTGCTGGCCATCTTCGGCGCGCGGCGCGAGCAACTCGTCGGGCACAGCTTCGAGCAGCTCTACCCGTCGCACGACGAGTTCGAGCGCACCGGCGCCCGCATCGTCGCCAGCCTGGACTCACGCGGCTATTACGGTGATGACCGCGTCATGAAGCGCGTCGACGGCAGCCTGTTCTGGTGCCACGTCATGGGCCGCGCGCTGGACCCGCGCGAGCCGCATGCGCGCGGCATCTGGAGCTTCGAGGACTTGTCCGCCCGGCGTGGCCTGACGGCCGAGCTGACGCCACGCGAGCGCGAGATCGCCGCCCTACTCATCGACGGCCTGACCAGCAAGCTCATCGGCCGCCGCTTGGGGCTGAGCCCCCGCACGGTGGACGTCTACCGCGCGCGGCTGATCAAGAAATACTCGGCCACCAGCACGCCCGACCTGATCCACAAACTGCTTTCCGCATGAGCCGTCATCCCCACACGCACGCCCCCGCCCTGCCCTACTGCCGCAACTGCCACTTCACGCTGGCCACGCCGCGCCCGGTCTACTGCGGCCATTGCGGCCAGGAGACCGACCTGCATCCGCCGTCGGTGCGCGAGATGTTCACCGAGTACCTGGGCCATTACGTCGCCTTCGACGGCCCGTTGTGGCGCACGCTGTGGGCGCTCATCGCCCTGCCCGGCCACCTGACGAATGCCTACTTTCACGGCCAGCGGCGTCGCTACGTGCTGCCGCTGCGGGTGTATCTCAGCGCGAGCTTCGTTTTCTTCATCGGCTGGGCGCTGTTGCCGCAGGGGCCGACGCAGACTGTCGAACCCGACACGGAGGTCACCACGCCGGGCGAACCTGGCAAGCCGGTGCGGCTGCGCGTCAAGCCTGGCAAGACGCCGGCCGAAACCGCCGCAGCGGCCGACGCCATCGCCACGGGCGCAAGCGCCTCGACGAGCGTGAAAGTCAGCACCAAGATCGCCGACTGCGACCTGGACCGCCCCGAGACCTGCACGCCCTTCACGCGCTGGGTGACAAAGATCGCCAACAAGGCCGAGGCCATGACCTTCGAGCAATGGAAGTCACGCGCCCGGGCGCTCGCACCCTACGCCATGCTGGCCATGCAGCCCATCTTCGCGGCCTTGCTGCTGCTGATGTTCGCCGGCAGCGGCCGGCGCTACGCGGAGCACTTCGTCTTCTCGCTGCACAGCCACAGCCTGTGGTTCCTGGCGCTGCTGCTGGCGATGGCCGCCGGGTTGGAGGGCCTGATGATGTTCGCCGTCTTCGGCCACGGCCTGGCGGCGATGCGGCACGTCTATGGCCTCGGCTGGGCCGGCGCACTCTGGCGCGGCGTGCTGCTCAGCGCCCTCTATTTCGTGTTGCTGGCCGGCCTGGCGATGAGCCTGGTGGCCTTGATTGCCCTCACCGCCTGATTCACCGCTTGGAATCAGGTGAACACGCCCTGGCGCAGCCACTTGGTCGCCACCCACTTCTCGCCCTCGATGACTGGCGCGCCGCCGTGCAGGGTCTGCGTGGCCGGATGCGGTCGGTCGTAGCTGAAGAAGACGGCGTTGCCCTTGACGGGCGCGACGTCCAGCCCGATGTCCGGAAAGATCGTGGCGCCACCGGCCGTGGGCGTGTTCAGGTAGATGACCAAGGTGCCGACCCGCTGGCCGCCGCGCGCGAGGATGCCCGGCGTGCTGACGTGGGCGGGGTCGAAGTAGTCGTAGTGCGGCTGGTACTCGGCGCCGGGGCTGTAGCGCAACACCTGCAGGCCTTCGCCGTGGTCCAGCGGCCAGCGCAGCAGCGTGGCGATGCGGGATTCGATCTTGCGAATCAGATCGGTCTCGCAGCGCTCGAAGAACATGCCGTCGCTGGTGCGCGCGGCGTTCACCTCGCTGCCGTCGGCGGCGGTGGCCACCGTCTCGGAGCGCGCCAGGCGCTTGTTGGCCAAGGCGACGATGCCGTCGCACTCCTCCTCGCTCAGCAGGTCGCCGAAGACGACGACGCGCGGCTGGCGCAGCGCCATGAGGATCTTGACCGGGCGGTCACCGCCGTTGACGACCGGCGTGAAGCGGGTCAGGTCAGGCTCGGGTAGGCCCTGCGTGGCGCCGGGGGGCGGCGTCAACGTGGCGGACTGGCCAAGCGTGCGCGCCAGCGCCTGGCGGGCGATGCCCTCGTCCCAGCCGCTGCCCAGCATGGCCGCCAGCACGCTCTCGGAGGCGTGGCCGGCGCGGGTCTGCTCGGCGATCCATTCGCAGAGCTCGGGGGTGATGACTTGTTGGCTCATGGTTTGCGACGGAAAACGAGACGTTCGGGCACGGACGCGTCGGGGGCCAGACGATAGCCGCCGAGATTGAAAGCTCTGAGGCCGTCGGGCGTCTCCAGGCGCTGCTGGACGGCAAAGCGCGCCATCAGCCCTCGCGCGCGCTTGGCGAAGAAGCTGATGATCTTGTAGTCGCCGTTCTTCCAGTCCTCGAACTGGCAGTCGACCACGCGGGGCTCGAGCGCCTTGCGGTCCGCCGCGCGGAAGTATTCCTGCGAGGCCAAGTTGACGATGACCGGCGCCTTCTCGGCCTTGGCCAGCTTGTTGAGGTGCAGCGCCAGGCGGTCGCCCCACCAGTCGTAGAGGTTGTTGCCGGCCGACGTAGCCAGGCGCGTGCCCATCTCCAGGCGGTAGGGCTGCATGCGGTCCAGCGGGCGCAGGATGCCGTACAGGCCCGACAGCATGCGCACATGGCCTTGAGCCCAGGCGATGTCGTCCGCAGACAGCGTCTTCGCGTCCAGCCCGTCATAAACATCGCCGTTGAAGGCCAGCACGGCCGGCTTGCTGTTGTGCTCGGTGAAGCGCGGGCGCCAGGCGGCGTAGCGGTCGACGTTGAGCTGAGCCAGCGGCTCGGACAGGTCCATCAGCTCGCGCACGTCGGCCACGGTCTTGGTGCGCAGCAGGTCGATCAACGCGGCGGTGTCGTCGAGGAATTGCGGGCGGGTCAGCGCCGGCGCCAGTTCGGGCGGCGTGGGCGTGTCGTAATCGAGGGACTTGGCAGGAGAAAGCAGGAACAGCATGGCGCGAATTCTGGCCTACGCCGTGCGGCGCTCCAGCCACTCGAACAGACCCATGCCGGCCAGCATCGCCGCAACGAAACCCAGCGCCTTGCCGTCGCCCAACCCCGCCACGACCAGCGCCGGCCCCGGGCACAGGCCCGCCAGCCCCCAGCCGATGCCGAACAGCAGGCTGCCGCCGACGAGGCGGCGGTCGATGCGGGTCGAGTCGGGCAGCGGCACCTTGGCACGCCGCGCCCACGCGAACGCCGGCAAGCCCACCGCGATGGCACCCGCCATGACGAGGGCCAGCGACGGGTCCCAGGCACCGGCCAGGTCCAGGAAGCCCAGCACCTTGGCCGGCAACACCATGCCCGACACGATCAGCCCCAGCCCGAAGATCAGGCCCGCGAGCGCGGCGATCACGACCCGCCTCACAGCAGGTGCCTCAGCACGAAGACCGTCGCGAAGCCGGCCGCCATGAACACCGCCGTTGCAACCGCTGAGCGCAGTGACAGCCGCGAGAGCCCGCAGACGCCGTGGCCACTGGTGCAGCCGGCACCGTAGCGTGTGCCGATGCCCACCAGCAGCCCGGCCGCCAGCAGCGTGCCCCAGCCGGCATCGATGTGCGGCGTCAACGGGCCCGCGAGCAGCGCGTAGACCCAGGGCGCCACCAGCAAGCCGCCGAGGAAAGCCAGCCGCCAGGCCCGGTCCCCAGCCACGGGCCGCAGCAGCCCACCGACGATGCCGCTGATGCCCGCGATGCGGCCGGCAAAGCGAATCAACACGGCCGCCGCGAGGCCGATCAAGAGCCCGCCGGCCAGCGCCGGCCAGGGGGTGAAAGCATTCCAGTCGATGTTCATGTAGAAATGATGGCATCTCCGCCTGCTGGATGCCCAATGCCCATCGCCATTCAAGGTTTCCACGACCCCGCCACCGGCACAGTCAGCTACGTCGTGCATGACCCTGCCACGCGCCAGGCTGCCGTCATCGACCCGGTGCTGGACTACGACGCGGCCGCCGGCCGCACGTCCACCCGTTCGGCCGACCGGCTGCTGGCCCATCTGCGCGCCGAAGGCTTGAACCTGCAGTGGATCCTGGAGACCCACGCGCATGCCGACCACCTGTCCGCCGCGCCCTGGCTGAAGCAACAGGCGGGCGGCCTCATCGCCATCGGCGAGCACATCCGCGAGGTGCAG
>NZ_JBDSQX010000192.1:0-8400 GCF_039929605.1 Roseateles sp. | reverse complement strand
CTCAGCCTAGGCGCAAAGCGGAGCTGGGCCGAGTGCCCAGCGAGCATTTGCAACGACGGATCAGCCCCCTTGCAGGCCCAACCCGAAGGGCTGGGGCGATTTGCGGGGCGATTCGGCGTTGCCGACTCGTTGTGGGCGCCCATCCCAGGCCTCGTCGGCGCCTTGCCTCGCCCCGCAACTCGCCCCAGCGCGCACCCGACCCACAGCCCGACAGCCTCCTAGGTCTTCACCAGCTTCTTGACGCGGGCGATCGACAGCAGCAGCCCGAGGCTCAAGCCCAGCGTGACCATCGCCGTGCCGCCGTAGCTGACGAAGGGCAGCGGCACGCCGACGACGGGCAGGATGCCGCTGACCATGCCCATGTTGACGAAGACGTAGGTGAAGAACGACAGCGTCACCGCGCCGGCCATCAGCCGCGTGAACAGCGTCGGCGCGTCGGAGGCGATCATCAGCCCGCGCAGGATCAGCGCCGTGAAGCCGGCCAGCAGGGACAGCGCGCCGAACAGGCCGAACTCCTCGCCGAAGGCGGCGAAGATGAAGTCGGTGGTGCGCTCGGGGATGAACTCCAGGTGGGTCTGCGTGCCCTTCATGAAGCCCTTGCCCGTCAGGCCGCCGGAGCCGATGGCGATCTCGCCCTGGATGATGTGGAAGCCCTTGCCGAGCGGGTCCTTGGACGGGTCCAGCAGCGTGCAGATGCGGTGCTGCTGGTAGGGCTTGAGCACCGGCCAGGTCACGTCGGGCTGGCAGATCTTGTCCTCGCTGAGCACCAGCGTCGTGACGCCGGCGGCGGCCAGCAGCAGGGCGGGTGCGATCAGCTTCCACGGCAGGCCGGCGAAGAAGATCACATACAGGCCCGCAGCCAGCACGAGGATGCCGGTGCCGAGGTCGGGCTGCTTGGCGATCAGCAAGAAGGGCAGCAGCAGCAGCGCGAAGGCGGCGACGAAGTCCGGCCAGCGCAGGAGGCCCTCGCGCTTCTGGAACCACCAGGCCAGCATCAGCGGCGTCGCGATCTTGAGCAGCTCGGACGGCTGGATCTGCGTGATGCCGATGCTGAGCCAGCGCGTCGCGCCCTTCTTGCTGACACCGAACACGGCGGTCGCGATCAGCAGGGCCAGGCCCAGCGTGTACAGCGGGATGGCGAACGCCATCAGCTTTTGCGGTGGTACCTGGGCGACGATGAACATCAGCGTCAGCGCCAGGGCCATGTTGCGCGCATGGTCGACGAAGCGGGTGCCGTGGTCATAACCGGCCGAGTACATGCACACCAGGCCCCAGCCGCACATCCACAGCACGGCGATCAGCAGCGGGATGTCGAAGCCGATGAGCCAGGGCCGCAGCCGGCTCATCAGCGGCGGTCGTTCGATGACGGTCATCGCGAGGCTCCTGATGCAGGCGCGGGTGCGGAAGCCGCAGACGCCGCAGATGCCGCTGGCGTGGCGGGCGGCAGCAGCGGCACGTCGGCCACCGCGCGCGGCGTGCCGATGGGCGCGAAGGTCTGGCCCAGCTGGGTCTTGGCGAGGTCTTCCTCGCTCGGGTACTGGCCCAGCAGCAGGTAGTCGAACACGCGGCGCGCGATCGGGGCGGCCGAGGACGAGCCCCAGCCCGCGTTCTCGACGATGACGGCGAGGGCGACGGTTGGGTTGCCCACGGGCGCGAAGCCGACGTAGAGCGAATGGTCGCGCTTGCGCTCGTCGGCCCTGATGGCGCTGTACTTCTCCCCCGCCCTGAGGCCGACGGCCTGGGCGGTGCCGGTCTTGCCGCCGCTCTGGTAGCCGGCGCCCAGGAACACCTGGCGCGAGGTGCCCTCGAGCGTCACGCCGTTCATCGCGTTCTGAATGACGGCCACGTCGGCGGGCTTGAGCGGCAGCGGCTCCAATGCGTCGCTGGCGACCCGGCGCTGCTCGTGCCTCACCACGTCCTCGATCTCCCGCACCAGGCGCGGCTTGAAGCGCTGGCCCCCCGAGGCGACGGTCGAGTAGGCCGTGGCCATCTGCAGCATGGTGAAGCTGTTGTAGCCCTGGCCGATGCCCAGCGAGATGGTCTCGCCGGGGAACCATTTTTGGTTTGCCGGGCTTCTGGCGAAGTAGCGGCGCTTCCAGTCCTGCGATGGCAGCACGCCGGTCACCTCGCCCTGCACGTCGATGTCGGTCTTGCGGCCCAGGCCGAAGGGCTCCAACTGGTCGTGAATGAGGTCGACCCCCATCTCGTTGGCCAGGCTGTAGAAGTAGACGTTGGACGACGTGACGATGGCCAGCCGCATGTCCTTGGGGCCGGCGCGGTCGGTCTCGGGGCTGCCGAAGGTGCGGCCGCCGAAGCTGTAGCTTAGGTTGTCCATGATGACCGTGCCGGGCGCGCGCTTGCCGCTGTTCAGCGCGGCCATGGCCATCAGCGGCTTGAAGGTGGAGCCGGGCGGGTAGGTGCCGCGCAGCGCCCGGTTCAGCAGGGGCTTGTCGATGTTCTCGTTCAGGTCGCGCCAGGAGTCGACGTCGATGCCATCGACGAAAAGGTTGGGGTCGAAGGTCGGCTTGGACACAAACGCCAGCACTTCGCCGTTGCGCGGGTCGATGGCCACCAGCGCGCCGCGCCGCTCGCCGAACAGCTTCTCCACCAGCGCCTGCAGCTTGATGTCGATGGACAGGTTCAGCGTGTTGCCGGGGGTGGGAGGCTTGTGGTCCAGCCGGCGCACGGCGCGCCCGCCGGCGCTGGTCTCGACCTGCTCGAAGCCGGTCGCGCCGTGCAGCTCTTTCTCGTAGGCCTGCTCCAGGCCTAGCTTGCCGATGTATTCGGTGCCGCGGTAGTTGGAGATGTCCTCCTCCTCCCACTCGTCCATGGCCTTCTTCTCGGCCTGGTTGATGCGGCCGATGTAGCCGATCAGATGAGCGCCCACCTCGCCCAGTGGGTAGGACCGGAACAGCCGCGCCTTGATCTCCACGCCGGGGAAGCGATAGCGCTGCGCCGTGAAGCGCGCCACCTCTTCATCGGTCAGCTTGGTGCGGATGGGCAGGGAGTCGGTGTGCCTGGCTTCGTCCAGCAGCCGCTTGAAGCGCCGCTTGTCGCGCGACTGGATCTCGAGCACTTCGCCCAGCGCCTCGATGGTGGCGTCCAGGTCGTTGACCTTTTCGGGGTTGATCTCCAGCGTGTAGGCCGAGTAGTTGCTGGCCAGCACGACGCCGTTGCGGTCCTTGATGAGGCCGCGGTTGGGCACGATGGGCACGACGGCGATGCGGTTGGACTCGGCGCGCTCGGCAAAGCTGTCGTACTGCAACACCTGCAGCCACACCAGGCGCAGCACCAGCAGGCCGAAGCAGAACAGCACAAAGGCGCCCGCCGCCAGCACGCGCAGCCGGAAGCGGGACAGCTCCTGGTGGAGGTTCTTGAGGACGACCACGGGCTACAGTGGGCGATGCGCGTCGCGGTCGGGCGCGCGGCGCTGCGGGGCCAGTAGCAGCACGCTCGCGACAGGCCACAACATGGCCTCGAACACCGGCGCCAGCAGCACGCCCCAGCCCGGCCACATGCCGCCCACGATCAACCGCACGATCAGCGCCAGCACATGCGCGGCGAAGAACAGCGGCAGCACCTGGATGGCTTGGGCGCCGAGCGCGAACCAGGGCAGGCGGCGGTGCAGCATGATCCCGCCAAAGCACAGGCCGCTGTAGGCCAGCGCATGCTGGCCGAGCAAGGCGCCGTCATGCACGTCCACCGCCAGGCCGAACACGAAGGCCCACAGCAAGCCGATGCGTCGCGGTTGGTGCACGCCCCAGAACACCAGCACGACGGCCAGCACGTCCGGCATCGCCGCGACGCGGCCCACCGGCACCATGTCGATCATCAGCGCGACGATGAGCGTGAAGGCGATGAACCAGGGGTTGGCGGGGAGCAGCAGCTTCTCGGCTGCGCGCGGCATGATCATGGCGCGGCTCCGGATGCTTTCGCGGCCGCTTTTTCAGCGGCCTTCTCGGCGCGCTCGGCCTTCTTCGCAGCCCGGGACAGGGCCTTCGCCTCGGCCGCGGAGGCCGCTTCGGCCGCGTTCGCCACCTCGGCCTCCTGCCTGGCCGCGACATGACGGCCCATCGGCTGCAGCACCAGCACATGACGGGCGCTGTCGGGCTGGGCGATGGGCGCCAGCAGCACTTGCGCAAAGCTGGAGTCGCTGCGGCGGTCGACCACCGTCACCTTGGCCACCGGCAGGCCCGGCGGGTAGACGCCGTCCAGCCCCGAGGTCGTCATCAGGTCGCCCACCTTCACGTCGGCATTGGCGGCCAGGAAGCGCAGTTCCATGCCGCTGCCATCCGCGCGGCCGGCGGCGGCATTGCGCATCTGCGTGCGCGCGTTCAGCAGCGGGATGGCGGCGTCCTTGTCGGTAAGCAGCGTCACCTCGGCAGACAGTGGGTAGACGCGCGTCACCTGGCCCAGCACGCCGCTCTCGTTGATGACGGGCGAGCCGGCCGCCACCCCCTGCGTCGCGCCACGGTCGATGACGACACGGCGCGAGAAGGGGTCGGGCGCTTCGAACAGCACCTCGGCAGACAGGGACGGCACGGCCCCCGCAGACCGCAGGTCGAGCAGCTTGCGCAGCCGCTCGTTCTCGGTCTGCAGCGCCTCGGCGCGCGACAGGTGTTCGGCCTGCTCGGCGAGCTGGCGTTTGGCCTGGTCTTCGGCGGCCATCGCGCGCTTGGTGCCGCGCAGGTAGTCGCCGGCCGTCTCCCAGGCGTCCACCGGCGTCAGCAGCAGGCGCTGCACCGGCTGCAGCACGAGGGCGAGCGCGGAGCGGGCCGGCAGCATGAGATTGAAGCGGGCATCCGCCACCATCATCACCAGGGCCAGCGCCGAACACAGCACGAGCTTGGTCAGCGCCGACGGACCCTGGCGGAAGAACGGCGGCGGGGAGCGGTCTAGGGTGCCGAAGGGCATGGCGCGCGGGGCGCGTTAAAGGCTCATTCCGACGTGAAGATGGAACCGAGGCGCTCCATGCGTTCGAGCGCCATGCCGCAGCCGCGCACGACGCAGGTCAGCGGGTCTTCGGCCACCAGCACGGGCAGGCCGGTTTCTTCGCCGAGCAGGCGGTCCAGGTCGCGCAGCAGCGCGCCGCCACCGGTCAGCATCATGCCGCGCTCGGCGATGTCGGCGCCTAGCTCGGGCGGCGTCTGCTCCAGCGCGTTCTTCACGGCGGAGACGATCTGGTTGAGCGGGTCGGTCAGGGCTTCCAGGATCTCGTTGGACGAGATCGTGAAGCTGCGCGGCACGCCTTCGGAGAGGTTGCGGCCCTTGACCTCCATCTCCTTGACCTCGCTGCCCGGGAAGGCGCTGCCGATGTTCTTCTTGATCGACTCGGCCGTGGGCTCCCCGATCAACATGCCGTAGTTGCGGCGGATGTAGTTGATGATGGCTTCGTCGAACTTGTCGCCGCCGACGCGGACCGAGCCCTTGTAGACCATGCCGCCCAGCGAGATGACGCCGACTTCCGTCGTGCCGCCGCCGATGTCGACGACCATGGAGCCCGAGGCCTCGCTGACGGGCAGGCCCGCGCCGATCGCGGCGGCCATGGGTTCCTCGATCAGGTAGACCTCGCTGGCACCAGCGCCGAGGGCCGATTCACGAATCGCCCGGCGCTCGACCTGGGTAGAGCCGCAGGGCACGCAGATGATGATCCGGGGGCTCGGCTTGAAGGTCTTGGAGTCGTGGACCATCTTGATGAACTGCTTGAGCATCTGCTCAGTGACAGTGAAGTCGGCGATGACGCCGTCTTTCATCGGCCGGATGGCTTCGATGTTGCCGGGCACCTTGCCCAGCATGGCCTTGGCCTCGCGGCCGACGGCCTGGATGGTTTTCTTGCCGTTGGGCCCGCCCTCGTGGCGGATGGACACCACCGACGGCTCGTCGAGGACGATGCCCTTGCCACGCACGTAGATCAGGGTGTTGGCGGTGCCGAGGTCGATGGCGAGATCGGTTGAAAAGTAGCGACGCAGGGAGGCGAACATGGGTGGGCGCGGAAGGAGCCTCGCCGGCGGCGGCGCGGCTCAAAAAATGGGGGTGCTTAAAGCAGCGAGGCCGCCCGGACGGCGACGAAATCAGTCGCTGAAGGGGCAGCCCCGAAGGCCATGAAGATGGACGGCGATAATAACCGAACCCCTCTGTTTTGAGCCCACAACCACTGCGTTTCTGGCTCAATCCTTACACCTGAAAACGACTCATGAGCCTCACTCCCGATGACGTGAGCCGCATCGCCAATTTGGCCCGGCTGGAACTGCAACCGGCTGAATCTGCGGCACTGCTGGTCAACCTGAACGACTTCTTCAAGATCGTCGACCAGATGAGCGCCGTCGACACCGCTGGCGTCGAGCCGCTGTACACACCGCTGTCTGCCGTGCAAGAGGTGGCCCTGCGCCTGCGCGAGGACGTCGTCACCGAGAGCAACCAGCGCGAGCTGAACCAGCGCAGCGCCCCGGCCGTCGAGGACGGCCTCTTCCTCGTTCCCAAGGTCATCGAATGAAGCCCGTTCACGACATGGGCGTGGCCGAGCTGGCCAGCGCCCTGAAAAGCCGTGCCGTCTCCAGCCGCGAGGCCACGCAGGGCCTGCTGGATCGCATCACCGCCCACGCCAGCCTGGGTGCCTTCCTGCATGTCGACACCGATGGCGCGCTGGCCCGCGCCGACGCCGCCGATGCGGTACTGGCTGCGGGCAATGGCGGCCCGCTGACCGGCGTGCCGATCGCGCACAAGGACATCTACGTCACGGCGGACATGCCGACGACGGCCGGCTCCAAGATCCTGGCTGGCTACCGCAGCCCCTTCGACGCGACCGTCATCGCCAAGCTGAACGCGGCCGGCACCGTGGCCCTGGGCAAGCTGAACTGCGACGAGTTCGCGATGGGCTCAGCCAACGAGAACAGCGCCTTTGGCCCGGTCAGCAACCCGTGGGACGTTTCCCGCGTGCCCGGCGGCTCTTCGGGCGGCTCGGCTGCGGCCGTGGCGGCGCGCCTGGTGCCCGGCGCCACGGGCACCGACACCGGCGGTTCCATCCGCCAGCCGGCCAGCTTCACCGGCATCACTGGCATCAAGCCGACCTACGGCGTGTGCTCGCGCTACGGAATGATCGCCTTCGCCTCCAGCCTGGACCAGGCCGGCCCCATGGCCCGCTCGGCGGAGGACTGCGCGCTCTTGCTGTCGACGATGAGCGGCTTCGACGAGCGCGACGCGACCAGCGTGCAGCAGCCGCCGCAGGACTTTCATGCGCAGATGCTGGTGGCGCGCGAGGGCGCTAGCGCGGGCAAGCCGCTGGCGGGTCTGCGTATCGGCCTGCCCAAGGAGTTCTTCCCTGCAGGGTTGTCCGCCGACGTCAACGCCGCCGTACGCGCCGGCCTGGCCGAGCTGGAGAAGCTGGGTGCCACGCTGGTCGACGTCAGCCTGCCGCGCACCGAGCTGGCCATCCCTGTGTACTACATCATTGCCCCGGCCGAGGCCAGCTCCAACCTGAGTCGCTTTGACGGCGTCAAATTCGGCCATCGCGCGGCCAAATACGACGATCTTCTCGATATGTACAAGAAGACGCGTGCCGAGGGCTTCGGCCCCGAGGTCAAGCGCCGCATCATGATCGGCAGCTACGTGCTGTCGCACGGCTACTACGACGCCTACTACCTGCAGGCGCAAAAACTGCGCCGCATGATCGCGGACGACTTTCAGCAGTGTTTCGCCCAGTGCGACCTGATCGCCGGCCCGGTGGCGCCCACCGTCGCCTGGAAGCACGGCGAAGGCAAGGACAACCCGACGCAGGCCTACCTCGCTGACATCTTCACTCTGCCCGGCTCGCTGGCCGGCCTGCCCGGCATGAGCGTGCCGGTGGGGACGGGCGAAGGCGGCATGCCGGTCGGCCTGCAGCTGATCGGCAACTACTTCAAGGAAGGGCAGTTGCTGCATACAGCCCACGCGCTTCAGCAGGCGACGGATTGGCATCAACGCGCTCCTTCAGGATTCTGAAAATGCCCACTTCCAAACTCATCCGCGGGTATGAGGTCGTCATCGGCCTGGAAAATCACGTCCAGCTCTCCACCAAGTCGAAGATCTTCAGCGGCTCGTCGACCGCCTTCGGGGCTGATCCCAACACCCAGGCCTCGCCCGTGGACCTGGCGCTGCCCGGCACGCTGCCGGTGCTGAACCGGGCCGCCGTGGAGAAGGCGATTCGCCTCGGCCTGGCGGTCGGCGCCAAGATCGCGCCGCTGTCCATCTTCGCGCGCAAGAACTACTTCTACCCGGACCTGCCCAAGGGCTACCAGATCAGCCAGTATGAAATTCCGGTGGTGCAGGGCGGCGTGGTCGAGTTCTTCCTCGGCGAAGAGAAAAAATCCGTGCGACTGGTGCGCGCCCATCTGGAAGAGGACGCCGGCAAGTCCTTGCACGAAG
>NZ_JBDSQX010000191.1:0-47372 GCF_039929605.1 Roseateles sp. | reverse complement strand
CACTTCGACCACGGCGCGCTTTTCTTCCAGCACCAGCGTGCGGCGCTCGTCACCGTGCTGCTTCGCGTCGGCCTCGATCTCACGAATCAACGTGCGCTTCAGCGTCGCCGGGTTGCCCAAGATCTCTTCCAGCCGGGCCTGGTCTTCGCGCAGGCGTTGCAGTTCTTGCTCGATGCGGATCGCCTCGAGCCGCGCCAACTGCCGCAGCCGGATGTCGAGGATGTCGTCGGCCTGGCGCTCGCTCAACGCGAAACGCTCGATCAGCGCCGGCTTCGGCTCGTCGGCGGCGCGGATGATGCGGATCACCTCGTCGATGTTCAGCAGCACCAGCTGGCGGCCTTCGAGCACATGGATGCGCTCGAGCACCTTGTCGAGCCGGTGGCGCGTGCGGCGCTGCACCGTCGCGCGGCGGAACTCGATCCACTCCACCAGCATCTGGCGCAGGCTCTTCTGCATCGGCCGTCCATCGTGGCCGACCATCGTCAGGTTGAGCGGCACGCTGGTTTCGAGGCTGGTGTGCGCCAGCAGCAGCGCGATCATCTCGCCCTGCTCCACCGTGCGGCTGCGCGGCTCGAACACCAGCCGCACCGGGGCGTCCTTGTTGGATTCGTCGCGCACCGCGTCCAGCACCGCCAGCAAGGCCGCCTTCAGCTGAATCTGCTCCTGCGCGATGCGGATGGCCTCGAGCCGGGCGAGCTGGCGCAGCCGGATCTCGAGGATGTCGTCGGCCTGCACTGCGCTGAGCCCGAAGCGCTCCATCAGCGCCGGCTTGGGCTCGTCGGCCGCGCGGATGATGCGGATCACCTCGTCGATGTTCAGCAGGACGATCTGCCGGCCTTCGAGCACATGAATGCGCTCGCGCACCTTGCCGAGCCGGTGCGCCGTGCGGCGCTGCACCGTGGCGAGTCGGAACGCGATCCATTCGGCGAGGATCTCGCGCAGGCCCTTCTGCGTCGGCCGGCCGTCGCTGCCGATCATCGTGAGATTGATCGGGGTCGAGCTCTCGAGGCTGGTCAGCGCGAGCAGGGTGGCCTTCAGCTGCGCCTGTTCGGCGAGCAGCGTCTTCTTGCCGGCCTTGACTTTCGGATTCGTCAGTTCCTCGATCTCCTCGAGCACCTTCTGCGTGCTCGCCCCCGGTGGCAGTTCGGTGACGACCAGCTGCCACTGGCCGCGCGCCAGGTCCTCGATCTTCCAGCGCGCGCGCACCTTGAGGCTGCCACGGCCCGACAGGTAGGCGGCGCGGATTTCCTCCGGCGCGCTGATCAGTTGCCCGCCGCCCGGGAAGTCCGGGCCGGGCACCAGGTCGAACAGCGCGTCGTCGGAGAGTTGCTCGTCCTTCAGCAGCGCGACTGCGGCGGCGGCGATCTCCCGCAGGTTGTGGCTGGGGATCTCGGTCGCCAGACCCACGGCGATGCCGCTCGCGCCATTCAACAGCACAAAGGGAAGGCGCGCCGGCAGCTCGATGGGCTCCTGCGTCGTGCCGTCGTAGTTGGCGCGGAAGTCCACCGTGCCTTCGTCGATCTCGTCCATCACCAGGCGGGCAATTGGAGCGAGGCGCGCTTCCGTGTAGCGCATCGCCGCAGCGCCGTCGCCGTCCCGGCTGCCGAAGTTGCCGTGGCCGTCGATCAGCGGGTAGCGCAGCGAGAAGTCCTGCGCCATGCGCACCAGCGCGTCGTAGACCGACTGATCACCGTGCGGATGGAAGTTGCCAAGCACGTCGCCGACGACCTTGGCGCCCTTGACCGGTTTGGCGCCGGAGTTGCCGCTCCAGCCCAGGCCGAGGCGGTGCATCGCGTAAAGGATGCGGCGTTGCACGGGCTTCTGGCCGTCAGAGTACGACGGCAGTGCGCGGCCCTTGACGACGCTGAGGGCGTATTCGAGATAGGCCTGCTGGGCGTAGGCGGCGAGCGTCAGCGCGTTGCTGTCGCCGCCATTGCCGCTGTTTCCGCCGTCGGTCGGGGCGGTGAAGTCGATCGGGGTCTGGGTGCTCATGGGTGCAAGGTCAATCGCTGCGCGCGGGCCGGTTGGCTCTGCTGCAGCAGAGCCCAGTACAGCTCGAGGACGAGCTGCACGTGGGCCTGGGTTTCGTCAATATCGGGCACGCGGTTGCCGGCGCGGCGCACTGCACCCTCGCCGGCGTTCCAGGCGGCCAGGGCCACGTCGATGGATCGGAAGCGGCGGATCAGGTCGGCCAGCATGCGTGCGCCAGTGTGGATGTTGATGCGCGGCTCGATGAGGCGTGCGGCGTCGGCCGGCGTGGCGTAGCGGCTGGCCGCCTCGGGCGTGATCTGCATCAGGCCCAGCGCACCGCGTGGCGAGACGGCAGCACGTTGGTAGCCGGACTCGACGGCGATGACGGCCTTCAGCAGGTCAGCGTCCACGCCGTGCTGGGCGGCGGCCTCGCGCAGCCAGGGCTGGACGGCCTTGACTTCAGGGGCGATCTCCAGCCAGCTCAGCAGCGCCAGGCCCGCATCGGTCTTGCCCGGCACGCGCTGCATGCCGACGCCGCCGAGCACAAGGTTGTAATGCGCGTCAAGCTGCCGAGGCGAGAAGTGCGCCATGCCCGCAACGTCGACATAGCCCCACAGCTCCGCCCGCACCGGCAGCGCGAGGATGAGCAGCAGGAGCGGCCAGGCTTTCATGCGGCGTCCAGCCCCAGCGCCACGCGCGCCTGGTACTCGCGGTCGAGCAGAGACATGACGATCAGCGAGTCGTAGCCATCGACGCCGTCCGTCGTCACGCGCACGCTCTCCCGCAGGCGACCTTCCTCGACAAAGCCTTCGTTCTGGTAGAGCTTGAGCGCGCGGGTGTTCAGCGCCTTCACGTCGAGCCAGAAGCGATGCGCCCTCAGCTGATTGAAGGCCATGGCCTTGAGCTGGCGCACCGCTGCCCGGCCGAGCCCACGGCCCTTGGCCTGCAGCACCAGACGCTTCAGCTCGACGGAGCTGTTAGGGTTGCGGCAGCCCTGCAGGATGACGAAGCCGATGCGTGTCAGCTCATCGCCTTCTTCAACGATGAAATGCCGCGAGTCAGGGAAGCGGATGGCGCCCTCGTGCTGCGGCCGCTCCCACGGCGTGATGAAAGGCAAGTTGGCGCCATCGCGCTCGACCGAGACGACCCAGTCGAGGTCGGACAGCATCGTCGGGCGCAGGCGCGGGGCGGTCATGCGGCGAAGGGGTTGACGATGCGCAACCGCCCCTGGATCAGCAGGCCGTCCTGCAGGTCTTCGCTGAAAAAGGTCTCGGCGCTGGTGCCCAGTGCCGCAGCCAGCATGAGGGCGTCCCACCACGACAGCGAATGGCGGGACATCAGGGCCAGTGCCTGCCGGTGTGTCTGCAGCGTCTGATGGACGACTTCGCAGAGCGACGCCATCTGGGTGGCGACATCGGCCACAGCGTCCCACGGCAGCAGCCGACGGCGGCGCAGCACGTTCACCACCTCGTTGAGCGCTTGCACGCTGATGAACGGACGCTGGGCCAGCAAGGCCTCGGCGCGATCTCCGCGCCCCGGGTCGCGATCCAGCGCATAGATCAGGACGTTGGTGTCCAGGAAGATGCGCGGCACCGCATAGGCCACGCCGGCCTCATGGGCCTCCCGCGCCTCAGTCGCGTGCATTGGCTTCCATGCGGTCGAACTTGAAGCCGTCGGGCAGGCAGCCTCGGTACTTGCGCAAGCGGACGAGCAAGTCTTCCGTGGTGGGCGATTTGCTTACCTGCAACTGCCGCTCGCCAAGGATCTCGATGTCGATCTCATCGCCTTCGCTGAGCTTCATGGCCTCGACGACCGAAGCCGGCAGCCGCACGGCCAGGCTGTTGCCCCATTTCGCGACTTTCATGGTCGAGCTCCTGATATACGGATTGAAAATTGTATATCTATGACCTCAGACGTCGATCTCGACCGAGTCGCCGTGCAGCTCCATCAGCTCGCGGCGCGAGGCGGCCTCGCCCTTGCCCATCAGCTTGTTGAACGACTCCACCGTCGCGGCAAAGTCGAGCAGCCCGTACTCCACGCGCGACAGGCGCCGCGTGTCCGGGTTCAGCGTCGTGTCCCAGAGTTGCTCGGCGTTCATCTCGCCCAGGCCCTTGAAGCGACTGATGCTCCACGAACCTTCCCGCGCGCCTTCCTTGCGCAGTTTGTCCAGCGTCGCGGTCAGCTCGCCGTCGTCCAGCGCGTAGAGCTTGGTGGCGGGCTTCTTTCCACGGGCCGGCGCGTCGACGCGGTAGAGCGGCGGGCGGGCGACGTAGACGTGGCCGGTCTCGACCAGCTTGGGGAAGTGGCGGAAAAAGAGCGTCAGCAGCAGCACCTGGATGTGCGAGCCGTCGACGTCGGCGTCCGACAGGATGCAGACCTTGCCGTAGCGCAGGCCGCTCAAATCCGGCGTGTCGTTAGGCCCGTGCGGGTCCACGCCCAGCGCGACCGAAATGTCGTGGATCTCGTTGTTCTTGAACAGCAGGTCGCGCTCGACTTCCCAGGAGTTCAGCACCTTGCCGCGCAGCGGCAGGATGGCCTGCGTCTCCTTGTCGCGGCCCATCTTGGCACTGCCGCCGGCCGAGTCGCCTTCGACGAGGAAGACCTCGTTGTGCAGCAGGTCGCGGCTTTCGCAGTCGGTCAGCTTGCCCGGCAGCACGGCCACGCCGGAGCCCTTGCGCTTCTCGACCTTCTGGCTGGCGCGTTGCCGCGTTTGTGCCTGCTTGATGACCAGTTCGGCCAGCTTCTTGCCGTGGTCCACATGGTGGTTCAACCACAGCTCGAAGGCCGGCTTCACGTAGGCCGTCACCAGCCGCAGCGCGTCGCGCGAGTTCAGGCGCTCCTTGGTCTGGCCCTGGAACTGCGGGTCCAGCACCTTGGCGCTCAGCACGAAGCTGGCGCGCGAGAACACGTCGTCGGGCATCAGCTTGACACCCTTGGGCAGCAGAGAGTGCATCTCGATGAAGCCCTTGACGGCGCCGAACAGGCCGTCCTTCAGCCCCGACTCGTGCGTGCCGCCGGCCACCGTCGGGATCAGGTTCACGTAGCTCTCGCGCAGCGGCGAACCGTCTTCGGTGAAGGCCACGCACCAGGCGGCGCCCTCGCCTTCGGCGAAGTTCTCGCTCTCGCCGGCGGTCGCAAAGCCCTCGCCCTCGAACAGCGGAATGATCGGGTCGGCGTGCAGTGCTTGCGCCAGGTAGTCGCGCAGGCCGGCCTTGTAGAGCCAGGTCGTGAGCTCACCGGTCTTCTCGATCTTGAGCGTGACCGTCACGCCCGGCATCAGCACGGCTTTCGACCGCAACAGGTGCACCAGCTCATGCTTGGGCAACTCGGCGCTCTCGAAGTATTTGGCCTCGGGCCAGACGCGCACCGTCGTGCCCTGCTTGCGGTCGCCGCTGGCGGCGGGGCGGCTGACGACCTGCTGCACCACGTCGCCGTGCTCGAAGGCGATGCCGGCCACCTGCTTGTCGCGCCAGACGGCCACTTCCAGCCGCTTGGCCAGCGCGTTCGTTACCGACACGCCCACGCCGTGCAGGCCGCCGGAGAAGCTGTAGGCGCCGCCCGAGCCCTTGTCGAACTTGCCGCCGGCATGCAGCCGCGTGAAGACGATCTCGACGACCGGCACGCCTTCCTCCGGGTGCAGCCCGAAGGGAATGCCTCGGCCGTCGTCGGCGACCGATACCGAGCCATCAACATGCATGGTCACGTCGATGCGCTTGCCAAAGCCACCCAGCGCCTCGTCGGCCGCGTTGTCGATGACCTCCTGGATGCAGTGCAGCGGGTTCTCGGTGCGGGTGTACATGCCCGGCCGTTGCTTGACGGGCTCCAGACCCTTCAAGACGCGGATGGAGGCTTCGCCGTACTCGGTCGGTTTGGCGGCAGGATTCGTAGGGGGACGGCTGGACATAGGGGCGCGATTCTAAGAAGTAGGATTCGCGGCCCTCGAAGACCGAGTTCCATCGCTTGAGATTCCTGATCGTTTGCTTGGCGCTGACCTGTATTTTTTCACAGGCTCAGACGCCACCCCCTCAGCAACAGCCCTACCAGGCCAGCGCACCGCTGTCCTGGGAACTGAAGAACGCCCGCTGGTTCGACGGCCGGGCCATCCAGCGCGGCAACCTCTACGTCGAGAACGGCGTCTTCGTCGCGAAGAAGCCGGCCAAGGTCAACCGTAAGATGGACATGCGCGGGCAGGTGCTCATCAACCCACTGGCCGAGGCGCACAACCACAACCTGCAGACGGCCTGGGGCTGGGGCCAGTTCGCCGACAGCTACATCGACCAAGGCGTTTTCTACGCCGCCATGCTCTGCGGCGACCCGGCCGGCGTGGCCGAGGTCGGGCCATTGGCCGCCGCGCCGGCAGCGCCCGAGGTCAGCTTCGTCACGGCCTGCATCACCTCGCCGGACGGCTACCCGCTGGCCGCCGTGTTGCCCGAGCCCAGCGCCGAAGCCGCTGCGGCACAGAAACAGATCGTCCTCGTCGACAGCCCCGAGCAGGCGTCCCAGCAATGGCCGGCCATCAAGGCACGCGGCGGTAGCTGGCTGCGCATCGTTCTATCCCACAGCGAGCGGCCCGAGCTGCGTGGCCGGCCGGAGCACTTCGGCCGCCTGGGCCTGCGCCCCGAGACGGCCGCTGCGCTGACCCGCCTGGCCCACGCCGACGGCCGCCGCGTCGTCGCCCACGTCGAAACGGCGGCCGATTTCGACGCCGCCCTGGCCGCCGGTGTCGACGCCATCGGCCACCTGCCCGGCTACGCCAACATGCTGGACGAAGCGCCGGACGTTTTCGCCCTCAGCGACGCTGCCGTGGCGCGGGCCGCGAGCCAGCGCACCTCCGTCATCACGACGACAGCGGCGACCCAGCTCTTCAAGCTCGACGCCGCGCAGCTGGCCGCGCTGCGCGAGGTGCAGCGCGCCAACCTCGCCAAGCTGCAGGCTGCCGGCGTGCCGCTGCTGGTGGGCTCCGACGTCTTCATCGGCACCGCCCGCGCCGAGCTCCACGCGCTGGACGAACTTGGCCTGGACCGCGCCACGCTGCTGCGCATGGCCACGCAGGACACGCCGCGCGCTCTCTTCCCGGGCCGCAAGCTCGGCTGCTTCGAGCCTGGCTGCGAAGCGAGCTTCCTGGTGCTGGGCGGCGACCCGATCGCCGACTTGGCCCAGGTCGACATACCGATGCTGCGCGTCAAGCAAGGCCGGCTGCTGACCCGCTTGGCCGACGTCGCCGCGTCCAGCTCGCAAGCCAGCGCCTCGACGGCCGATCCGCCCAAGGCCGCGAAGAAGGCCTCCGCCAAAAAGAAGACCGGCAAGGCCAAAGCGCAACCCAAGGCGCAAGCCAAGGCCCAAACCAAGGCGACAAGCAAGGCCAAGCAGCGCTGATTAAAGTCGCCCGATGAACTCTGCCCGCCCCGCCGCCCCCGGCCTGTCCGTCCAGCAGGTGCTGCTCTGCGGCGCCATGATCGTCACGCTGTCGATGGGCATCCGCCACGGCTTCGGATTCTGGCTGCAGCCCATCATCACGGAGCGGGGCTGGACGCGCGAAACCTTCTCCTTTGCCCTGGCCATCCAGAACCTGGCCTGGGGCGTCGCCGGGCCCGTCGCCGGCATGCTGGCCGACCGCTTCGGCGCGTGGAAGGTGCTCATCGGCGGCGGCCTGCTCTACGCGCTGGGCTTGGTGCTGATGGCCGTCACCAGCCACCCGCTGACTTTCACGCTCGGCGCCGGTGTGGTGATCGGCCTCGCCCAGTCGGGCTCCACCTACGCCGTCATCTACGGCGTGTTGGGCCGCACCGTGTCGCCCGAGAAGCGCTCGTGGGCCTTCGGCGTGGCGGCGGCGGCGGGCTCCTTTGGCCAGTTCGTCATGATCCCCATCGAGACCTGGCTGATCAGCCAGGTCGGCTGGCAGAACGCCCTGTACCTGTTGGCCGGCGCGGCGCTCCTCATCCTGCCGCTGGCGCTGGGCGTGCGTGAGCGTCAGGCCACAAGCACGGGCGGCGCTCACCAGAGCATTGCCCAGGCGCTGCGCGAGGCCTTCGGCTACCGCAGCTTCCAGTTGCTGATGCTGGGCTATTTCGTCTGCGGCTTCCAGGTCGTCTTCATCGGCGTGCACCTGCCCAGCTACCTGCGCGACCACGGCCTGGGCATCGAGGTGTCCACCGGCGCGCTGATGCTGATCGGCCTGTTCAACATCTTCGGCACGTACGCCGCCGGCATGCTGGGCCAGCGCGTCCCCAAGCGCTACCTGCTGTCTGGCATCTACGGCCTGCGCGCCGTGGCCATTGGCATCTTCATCGCCGTGCCGCTGACGCCGATGAGCGTCTACGTCTTCGCCGCCGTCATCGGCTTCCTGTGGCTGTCCACCGTGCCGCCGACGAATGCCGTGGTCGCACAGATCTTCGGCGCCCAACACCTGTCCATGCTGGGCGGCTTCGTCTTCCTGAGCCATCAGGTGGGCAGCTTCCTCGGCGTCTGGCTGGGCGGCAAGCTCTACGACGCGACCGGCAGCTACGACGTGGTCTGGTACCTCGCCATCGCGCTGGGTGTCATGGCGATGCTGGCCAACCTGCCGGTGCGCGAAACGCCCATCCTCAGAGTGCAGCCGGCATGAAGCTGCGCCGTTGGATCTGGCCCCTGCTGTTCGTCGCCGCGCTGGTGGCAACGGTGGCGGCCTACCGCCACCCGACGGTCATGATCCAGCTCAGCGAACAGATCTGGTCCTGCTTCGGATGACGGGCGCGCCCTCCGCCTGGCTGCAGCGCTTTGCACCGCCGACGCCCGGCACGGCGCTGGACGTGGCCTGCGGCTCCGGCCGCAACCTGCGCTGGCTGGCGCAGGCCGGCTGGCAGGTCACTGGTGTCGACCGTGACACCGCCGCCACATCAGCGCTGCAGAGCCTTGCAAAGATCGTCGATGCCGACATTGAGAACGCCCCCTGGCCCTTGTCGCAGCAGCAGTTCGATTTGGTTGTCGTCTGCAACTATCTCTGGCGGCCGCTGTTCGACGAGATCCGCGCCGCCGTGAAACCGGGTGGCTCGTTGATCTGGGAAACGTTCGCAGACGGCCAGCAGGCCATCGGCCGGCCGTCGCGGCCCGATTTCCTGCTGCAACGAGGCGAGTTGCTGCGCGTCTGCGAGGGCTGGCACATCGTGGCTTACGAAGATCTGTTCGAGAGCGGGGTCAACCCACGCTTCGTCCAGCGCGTTGGCGCCATCCGGCCACCGCTGGCGGCCTAAAATCGTCGGATCCCCAAAGACACTCCCCCTATGAAGCCCATCCTCGGCAGCATCGTCGCCCTCGTCACGCCCATGAACGAGGACGGCAGCATCGACTACCCCGCCCTGCGCCGCCTGATCGACTGGCATGTCGAGGAAGGCACGGCCTGCATCGGCGTCGTCGGCACCACCGGCGAGTCGCCCACGGTCAGCATGGAGGAGAACCGCGAAATCATTCGCGTCGCGGTCGAGCATGCCAAGGGCCGCGTGCCCATCCTGGCCGGCACAGGCGCCAACTCCACCGCCGAAGCCATCGAGCTGAGCCGCTACGCCATGGAAGTCGGCGCGGACTGCACGCTGTCCGTCGTGCCCTACTACAACAAGCCCTCGCAGGAGGGCATCTACCAGCACTTCAAGGCGATCGCCGAGGCCGTGGACATCCCCATGATGCTCTACAACGTGCCCGGCCGCACCGTTGCCGATCTGCTGCCCGAGACCACGCTGCGCTGCGCCACGCTGCCCGGCGTCTTCGGCATCAAGGAGGCCACCGGCAACATCGAGCGCGCCGCCACCCTCATCAAGCACGCGCCCGAAGGCTTCCACATCTACTCGGGCGACGACGGCACCGCCATCGCGCTGATGCTGCTCGGCGGCCACGGCAACGTCAGCGTGACGGCCAACGTCGCGCCGCGCCAGATGGCCGAGTTGTGCCGCCTGGCCCTCGAAGGCAATGCCATCGAAGCCCGCAAGATTCACTTGCAGCTGCTCGGCCTGCACAAGCAGATGTTCTGCGAACCCAGCCCCGGCCCAGCCAAGTGGGCACTCTCGCAACTGGGCCGATGCGGTGCCGCACTGCGGCTGCCCATCACGCCGCTGACGGCTGCCGGGCAGGCCAGCGTCGGCCAGGCCATGAATGAGGCTGGACTGCTCTAAGCCTCTGGTCTAATGCGCGGCTGCCCGCCGAAAGCGGGCAAACAGTTCCCTCGGAGATCTCCAGCGTGACGTCCCTTTTCTCGCATCGCCCCACGGCGACCCGCCTGGCCTGCACGGCCTTTGTCCTGTCCCTCACCGGCTGCAGCACCCTCGACGGCATGTTCTCGACGGACAAGGTCGACTACAAGACCCAGTCGCGCCAGACAACAGGCCTGGACGTTCCGCCCGATCTGACCCAGCTCGCCAAGGACAACCGCGCTCAGGTGCAGGGCGGCTCCATCACCGCCTCGGCGCTGTCCGCCACCCGGCCCGCCAACGCGACCGCGATTTCGACCATGGCCACCAACAGCGTCGCGCCGAACGCGGCGGGCGACATCCGGCTGGAGCGCAGCGGCTCCGAACGCTGGCTGCACACCTCGCTCACGCCGGAGCAGATCTGGCCCCAGCTACGCACCTTCTGGCAGGACCGAGGCCTCTCGGTCACGAAGGAGCAGCCGGAAGTCGGCATCATGGAAACCAACTGGGCCGAGAACCGCGCCAAGCTGCCGCAGGATTTCATCCGCTCAGCCATCGGCAAAGTCTTTGACGGCCTCTACTCGACGGGCGAGCGCGACATGTATCGCACGCGCGTCGAGCGCGGCGCCAACGGCACCGACATCTTCATCAGCCACCGCGGCATGCAGGAGGTCTACACAACCTCCGCAAAAGACTCCACCGCCTGGCAGCCTCGCCCCAGCGACCCATCGCTGGAAGCCGAAATGCTGTCGCGCCTGATGCTCAAGCTTGGCGGCCAGGAAACCGCCGCCAAGGCCATCGTCGCCGACGCACCGGCGCCGGCCGCCACGCCCTCGCCGCTGGCCACGGCTGGCGAAGGCCCGCGCACCCGCCGCCCACTGTCCGAAGTGCCTGAAAGCCTTGCCGTCAACGACGGCTTCGAGCGCGCCTGGCGCCGCGTCGGCCTGTCGCTGGACCGCCACGGCTTCACCATCGAAGACCGCGACCGCGCCGCCGGCCTGTTCTACCTGCGCTATGCCGACCCCGAGAAGGCTGGCCAGGAAGAACCCAACTTCTTCCAGCGCCTGTTCGGCGCCAAGGGTGCCACGCCGGTGCGCTACCGCGTGTCCGTCAAGGCCGAAGGCGAGAAGAGCACCGTGCGCATCCTCGATGACCGCGGCCAGGCCATCACCGATGACAACGCCAAGCGCATCCTCGGCCTGCTGATGGACGACCTCAAGTAAGATTCCCTGCGGCGAAGGACTGCCGCCATGCGATTTCGCAACCTGGGCAGTGGCAGCGGCGGCAACTCGACGCTCGTCGAGGCCAGCCAGGGCATCACGACCACCCGCGTCCTCATCGACGCGGGCTTCAGCGAACGCGAGCTGACACGGCGCCTGGCGCTGACCGGCTGCACGCCGGCCGATATCGATGCCATCTTCATCACGCACGAGCATGGCGACCATGTCGGTCGGTCCGTCGCATTCACGCGTCGTCATCGCATCCCGCTGATCACGAGCCGAGGCACCTGGCGCGCCATCGGTTGCGAAGACTTCGAGGCCAGCCTGCTCTGCATCGCCCGCAGTGGCGAAGCCATCGCGCTGGGTGATCTGGAACTGCAGCCCTTCGCCGTGCCTCACGACGCACATGAGCCGCTGCAACTGTGCCTGAGTGATGGCGCCGTGCGGCTGGGCATCGTCACCGACCTGGGCAGCGCGCCGGCCACCGTGGCCGAGGCGCTGCGAGGCTGCCATGCGCTGCTGCTGGAATGCAATCACGACGAAGCGATGCTGAGGTCGGGGCCCTACCCGCCGTCGTTGCAACGGCGCATCCTGGGCACGCACGGCCATTTGTCCAACAAATCCGCTGCGGACCTGCTGTCACGCTGCCGGCATGCGGCACTGAATGTCGTCGTCGCCGCTCATCTGAGCGAAAAGAACAACTCGCCGGCCCTGGTACGTGGCGCGCTGGCACAGGTACTGGCTTGCGCGGCCGAAGATATTCGCGTCGCCGACCCAGCATCGGGCTTTGATTGGCTGACTGTCGGCTGAATGCCGAGCCACACAGCAAAGTCTTGAAATTCAGGCGGCTGAGCGCCTTGACAGTTCGATTCAAGACTCGATCAAGAAAAAAGCCGCCGCTGCATACGCAGCGACGGCTTTTTTCATGGGGACGAAGCGATTACTTCGAAGCGGCGGACGCAGCAGCGTCGGCAACGTCGGAAGCTGCATCGGCCACGGCGCTGGCAGCGGCAGAAGCGGCTTCAGGAGCCGGCATCACGACCGGAGCCGGAGCCACTTCAACCTTGGGTTCTTCCTTCTTGCTGCAAGCGGTCAGAGCGGCAACAGCCAGCAGGGAAGCCAACAGGATCGACTTGTTCATTACTTGTCCTCAAACGTTTAAACGACGGTGCACACCATAATTTTGGGATCGTGCGCCAGCGTTTGAAAGCTGATTGCCGACCCCGACAGAAAAGACGCGGAAAACCTCGAGCGCTTCCCTCGCCTAGCCCGCAATTATAGGGGTGCAAATGTCACGAAGTTTCATAGCCCCAAAGTCGTGGGCGCAAATGAGTCGCCGGAGCGTTGCGCCAGGGCATCAAACCACTCCAGGCCACGCAGCCTCTCGGCCACGTCACGGCTGAGCTCGCCGCGCCAGAGATGGCGATCAAAGAGGCGCAGGCTCAAGGGGCCGTCGGCGCCAATTGCCAGGAACAGGCTTTCAGGCGCGCCCCCCAGCTTCAGTTCAGGGTCAACAGCACGCGCGGTCACGCAGTGCGAGTAGTCGCGCCGCCAGCGCATGAAGCGCGGATGGCGGCGCACCACGTCGTCATATTGCAATGCCAACAGGTTCAGTTGGCGGCCGTGCCCGGCCCAAGCGGTCAGTGCGGTCAGGGCGCCAGCGTCGGACAGCGGCCAGTCGAAAAATGTGGCGTCCCAGGCATGCACTTCACGGCAGCCTTGCTCCGCTGCCCACGCCAGGGTCTCGATGAGCAGACGTTGGAAGTCGGCCCGGCCCTCAAAGTGTTGTGCGTTCATGGCGTTTGCGACGTTTGAGGCTGCAGCCAGCCGTCCTCGGTCCACTGGTCGAGCAGTCCGCGCGCCTCAGGCGACAGACGCGCCACCTCGGCCGCCGTGAGCTCTCGGCGGTCTGCCAGACGCCGCATCAGCGCCGCGTCGCGGCCACCGGCACGAAAGCTCTCGCCGTTCAGGAAGACATGAGCCGTGTCGTAAAGCATGCGGCTGCGGCGGTCGAGCGTTGCGCCCTGCCCCGGCGGCAAGGGCTCACCCGGCTCGAACCAGATCTTGGCCTTGGGCTCCGTCAGCGCCTCGCCTAAAGCGCGCTCCAGCGCCTGCGGGCGCTGCACGGCCGCCTCGACGGCGCGGCGAGCGAAGTCCAGCAACGCAGGCGGCACGCGGCCCGGCTCGCTCGATGCCTCCTGGCGCGGATCGGCATAGAGCTTGCCGGCCGTGTCGATCTCGTCGAACAAACGCGGCAGCAGCTCAGCCGCCAGCGCATCCGCCGTCGAGGCGCGAAAGCCGACGGAGCCCGTCACGCATCCGCCACCGACTGCCGTGCCGTCATGCGCCCAACCCGGCGGCAGATAGAGCATGTCGCCGGGCTCCAGCACGAACTCTTCCTCGGGCTTGAAGTTGGCAATGATCTTCAGCGGCACGTCGTCGCGCAGCACCGCGTCGCGTTGCGCACCGATGCGCCATTGCCGCTTGCCGGCAAGCTGGATCAGGAAGACGTCGTAGGAATCGAAATGCGGGCCGACGCCGCCGCCATCGCTGGCGACGGACAGCATCAGGTCGTCAAGCCGCGCATCGGGCACGAAGCGGAACTGGTCAAGCAGCGCGCGGGCTTCGGCGAGGTGCTGGTCCAGCCCCTGTACCAGCAGCGTCCAGCCCGGTTTGCTCATGGCCGGCAGGCGGGCGATGGGCCCTTGCTTGAGCTTCCAGTCGCCGTCGAAGGCCGTGACGAGGCGGCTCTCGACATCGTCGCGAGCCGCAAGCGCAGCCAGCTCTTTCAGCGAAGCCGGTGGCGCGGCATTGGCAAAGGCCTGGCGAACGAGCAGCGGCTTTTTTTGCCAGTGCTTGCGCATGAACTGCGCCGGGCTCAGGCCGGCGAGCAAGGGAGTCGGGAGGTCGATCTGCATCCGGCAATTGTGCCGAGAGCTGCGTGCGAAAATCTGAGCCATGCAAGTGACCCGCCCCTGTGTCGTCTCCCTGCGTTGGAGACTTGAAGATGCCCAGGGCCAGCTCATCGACGAGCTGGCCGAATCCATGGAGTTCCTGCACGGCGGGGACGACCTATTTGCCAAGGTCGAGGAGGCGCTGGAGGGCCAGGAGGTCGGTTTCGAGACCGACATCGCCCTGCAGCCCGAGGAAGCCTTCGGGGACTACGACTCCGGTCTCGTCTGCTTCGAGGCGCGCAGCCTTTTCCCGGAGGATGTCGAACCGGGCATGCAGTTCGAAGGGCTGCCCGAAGGCACCGCCACCGAGGGCATGACCGGGGACGCGGTCTACACGGTCACGGAGGTCTATCCGCAGCACGTCGTGCTGGACGGCAACCATCCGCTGGCCGGCATCGGCCTGCGCATGCACCTGAAGCTGCTGGATGTGCGCGTGGCCACCGAGCAGGAAGTCGAGGCCGGCTCAGTCGGCGAGGCGATGTTCATGGTGCAGACCGGCGCGCCGCCGGACCAACCCATCCACTGAAACCCTGGCGCCTCACGGCGCCTTTTTTATGCCTTGCCGGTAGAGCCGAAACCGCCCGCGCCGCGCGCCGACGTGTCGAAGCTGTCCACACGTCGGAACTGCGCTTGCACGACCGGCACGATGACGAGCTGGGCGATGCGCTCGAAGGGTTGGACGGTGAACTCCGTCTGGCCGCGGTTCCAGCAGCTGACCATCAGCTGGCCCTGGTAGTCGCTGTCGATCAGGCCGACAAGGTTGCCGAGCACGATGCCGTGTTTGTGACCCAGGCCGGAGCGCGGCAGGATGATGGCGGCGAGGCCCGGGTCGGCGATGTGGATGGCCAGGCCGGTGGGGATCAGCGTCGTCTGGCCGGGCTGCAGCGTGATGGCTTCGTCGAGGCAGGCGCGCAGGTCGAGGCCCGCGCTGCCGGGCGTGGCGTAGGCGGGGATCTGCTCGGCCATGCGGGCGTCGAGCACTTGCAGGTCAATGGGGGTCATCGGAGTCGTTTTGAGAGTTCGGCGATCAGCTCGCGGGCGAGGCTCAGCTTGTCGGCACGGGGCAGTTCGCGCTGGCCCTGGTCGTCGATCAGCAGCAGCGCGTTGTCATCGCGACCGAAGGTGGACGGGCCGAGGTTGGCAACGATCAGCGGCAGCTTCTTGCGCAGGCGCTTGGCCTCGGCATGCTCGGCCAGCTTCTCGCTCTCGGCCGCAAAGCCGACGCAGTACGGCGGCCGTGCCAGCGCGGCCACCGTGGCCAGGATGTCGGGGTTCTCGACCATCTCGATGGTTGGCGCCCCCGCCTGGCCTTCGACCTTCTTGAGCTTCTGGTCGTGCGTGGTGGTGGGCCGCCAATCGGCCACCGCCGCAGTCGCGATGAAAACCTCGTGCTGGGTCGCCAGCGGCAGCACGGCCTTGAACATCTGCTGGGCCGTCTGCACGTCGATGCGCTTCACACCGGGCGGCGTGTCGAGGTGGACAGGGCCGGCCACCAGGGTCACCTCGGCACCGGCCTCGGCAGCCGCGCGGGCGACGGCGAAGCCCATCTTGCCGCTGCTGTGGTTGGTGATGCCACGCACGGGGTCGATGGGCTCGAACGTGGGGCCGGCGGTGACCAGCACGCGCTTGCCGGCCAAGGCCTTGGGCGCAAGGAAGACGCCGAGCTCCTCGAATATCTCCAGCGCCTCCAGCATGCGGCCGTCACCGATTTCGCCGCAGGCCTGGTCGCCGCTGACCGGGCCGAGGACGGTGGCGCCATCGGCCCGGAGCTGGGCGATGTTGCGCTGCGTGGCAGGGTGGGCCCACATCTCGCGGTTCATCGCGGGCACGACGAGCAGCGGGCAGTCGTGAATGCGGCGTGCCAGCGCGGTGAGGCTGACGAGGTCGTCCGCGCGGCCCTGCGCCAGGGCCGCGATGGCGTCGGCGCTGGCTGGCGCCACCAGCATGAGGTCAGCCTCGCGGCTGAGGTTGATGTGGGCCATGTTGTTGTCTGGCCGCGCGTCCCACTGATCGGTGTAGACGGGACGGTTGGACAAGGCCTGCATCGTCACCGGCGTGATGAACTGCTGCGCGCCCTCGGTCATCATGACCTGCACCGTCGCGCCGGCCTTCACCAACAGGCGCGTCAGCTCGGCAATCTTGTAGCCCGCGATACCGCCGGTCATCGCGAGGAGGATGTGTTTGCCGTGCAGTGGACTTGTCGTCATCAACGCTTCCTGAACACCAGATCCCAGACGCCGTGCCCGAGCCGCAGGCCGCGGGCTTCGAACTTTGTGAGGGGCCGGTAGGCGGGCTTGTCAGCATAGCCGGCGGCGGTATTCAGGAGCGTCGGCTCGGCGGTCAGCACGTCCAGCATCTGCTCGGCGTAGGGCTGCCAGTCGGTGGCGAGATGCAGGTAGCCGCTGGGCTTGATGTGCCGCACGAGGTTGGCCACAAAGGGCGGCTGGATCAGGCGGCGCTTGTTGTGGCGCGTCTTGTGCCAGGGGTCGGGGAAGAAGATGTGCACGCCGTCCAGCGCAGCTTCGCCGACCATGTCGCGCAGCACCTCGACGGCGTCGTGCTGGACGATGCGGATATTGCCCAGCTCGCGCTCGCCGATCAGCTTCAGCAGCGCACCGACGCCGGGCTCGTGCACTTCGCAGCCGATGAAGTCATGGTCGGGCAGCGTGGCGGCGATGTCGGCGGTGGCGCCGCCCATGCCGAAGCCGATCTCCAGCACCAGCGGCGCGCTGCGGCCGAAGGTCGCGGCGGGGTCGATCCGCTCGACCTGGTAGGGCAGCACGAACCTGGGACCCAGCTCGGCCAGTGCCTTGATCTGGCCCGTGCCCATGCGGCCGGGCCGGGTGACGAAGCTCTTGATCTCGCGGCGCGGTCGCGGATCCTGCTTGACCTCGTCCTCGCTCATCAGCCCACCTCCGCCATGACCAGGGGCGTGGCGGCGATGTCGGCATCGCCGAGGGTGCAGGCGGCGAGGTAGGACGCGATGGCGCGGTCGGCGGCGGCATCGTCAGCGGCGTGGATCAGCGCCAGCGGTTCGCCAGCGGCAAGACGGGTACCGACAGCCTTCACTTCGGAGAAACCGACGCGCATGTCGATGGCATCGCCAGCCTTGCGGCGGCCGCCGCCCAGCTCGACGATGGCGACGCCGAGGTCGCGGGTCGACATGGTCGCGAGCACGCCGGCACGCGGCGCGGGCACGTGCTTCACGACCGGCGCGGCGGTCAGGTAGGCATGCGGGCGCTCCATCAAATCGGCCGGGCCACCGAGCGCCACAACCATCTTGGCGAACTTCTCGGCAGCGGCGCCGGAGTCGAGCGCGGCCTGCAGCTTCACGCGTGCAGCGGCCGTGTCAGCGGCCAGGTTGCCCAGCACGAGCATCTCGGCGCACAGCGCCAGCGTCACCTCATGCAGGCGCGGGTCGCGGTACTCACCAGTCAGGTAGCGGATGGTCTCGATGACCTCCAGCGAGTTGCCGACATCGCTGCCGAGGATCTGGTTCATGTCGGTGATCAGCGCGCGCGTCTTCAGGCCCGCGCCGCCCGCGACGGCGACGATGCTCTCGGCCAGCTCACGCGCGAACTCGGGCGTGGACGCGAAGGCGCCGTTGCCGCACTTGATGTCCATCGCTAGCCCTTCGAGGCCGGCGGCCAGCTTCTTGGACAGGATGCTGGCGGTGATCAGCGGCACGCTCTCAACGGTGGCGGTCACGTCGCGCGTGGCGTAGAAGCGCTTGTCGGCGGGAGCCAGGTCGGCCGTCTGGCCGATGATGGCGCAGCCGAGCGAACGGACCAACTGATCGAAGCGCGCCGGGTCGGGTGCGGTTGTATAGCCAGGGATGGCTTCGAGCTTGTCGACCGTGCCGCCGGTGTGGCCGAGGCCCCGGCCGGCAATCATCGGCACGTAGCCGCCGCAGGCCGCCACCATGGGCGCGAGCATCAGGCTGACCTTGTCGCCGACGCCGCCGCTGCTGTGTTTGTCGAGCACCGGGCCGGGCATGTCGGGCCAGCGCATGACGCGGCCGGAGTTCATCATGGCGCGCGTCAGCAGCACGGCTTCGTCGCGGCCCATGCCGCGCAGGAAGACGGCCATGCCGAGCGCGGCCACCTGGCCTTCGCTCCAGGAGTTGTGCGTCAGGCCGTCGACGAAGTTCTGGATCTGCGCTTCATTCAGCGCGTGGCCGTCGCGCTTGGCGCGGATGATTTCTTGAGCAAGCATGGGGATCAATAAGCAGCGGTTACGGCGGGCGATTCGGCACCTGTCAAGACCGCTTCGATGTCAGTCAGCAAACCGCTGGCGCCGAAGCGCAGGCGCCGGGGATTCAGGGCGTCGGCGCCGAGGGCGGCTTCAGCCTGGGCGATGTAGCCAGCCGCGTCGGCAACAGAGCGCACGCCGCCGGAGGCCTTGAAGCCGGCATTGGACAGGCCGCTCGCCGCGATCTCTTTAAGCATGACCGCGGCGGCGGCGGGCGTGGCGCCGATCTTGGTCTTGCCGGTGCTCGTCTTGACGAAGTCCGCGCCTGCTGCGAGGGCCAGGCGCGTGGCCTGAGCGATGCGCTCGGGCGTGGCAAGTTCGCCGGATTCGATGATGACCTTGAGCGTCAGCGGGCGGCTGGCGAAACGGACTTCAGACAGGAACTCGGCGACCTCGGTGGTCTTGCCAGCCAGCAGCGCGCGCCAGGGCAGCACGACATCGACTTCATCGCCACCGGCCTGCGCGATGGTTTCGACATCGGCCAGCGCGCGGGCCAGGTCCGGGGCGCCATCGGGGAAGTTCGCGACGGCGGCGACCTTGATCGAGGCGGGCAAGGCAGCGCGCGCCTGGGCCACGAAGCGCGGCCAGACGCAGACCGCAGCGACGGGGCCGTGCGGCGTCTGCGCGCGGGCGCACAGCGCGTCGATGTCGACGGAGGTGTCGGCGTCGTTCAGGCTGGTCAGGTCCAGGCAGGCCAGCGCGGTGCGGGCCACTGCCTTCATCGGCGTCGTCATAGCGTCAACTCGGCCAAGCTCGCAATCAGCGCCGCGAGAAAGGCGGCGGCGCGCTCGCCGGACAGCTGCGCCTGCTTCATCGTCAGCTCATGCGTCAGCACTTCGGCCGACAGGCCGGCGGCCATGTTCGTCATCAGCGCCAGGCCCATCACGCGCAGGCCGCAGTGGCGGGCCAGGATGGTCTCGGGCACGGTGCTCATGCCGACGGCGTCAGCGCCCCAGGCGGCAAACATGCGGATTTCGGCGGGCGTCTCGAACTGCGGGCCTAACGCCCAGACGTAGGTGCCCTCGCCCAGCATGAGGTTCTCGCGTTTGGCCAGCGCGAGCGTGTGTTTGCGCAGCTCGGCGTCGTAGGCAGTGCTCATGTCGACGAAGCGATGGTTGCCCTGCTCGCCCACCAGCGGGCTGCGCTGCGGTGCATTGATGTGGTCAGAGATCAACATCAGGCTGCCGGCCGGCATGTGGGCGCGCAGCGAGCCGGAGGCGTTCGTCTGCAGCAGCAGCTTCACGCCCCAGCGCTTGAGGGTGCGCAGCGCGCCGGCCATGCCGGTGCATTCGCCGCTCTCATAAGTGTGGGCGCGGCCGCGCAGCATGACGACGCGCTGGGCGCCGATCTGGCCAACGACGATCTCGTTGACATGGCCCTCGACCTTGGGCTGCGGGAAGGCCGGCAGCTCGGTGTAGGGCAGCGCCTTCGCGTCCTGGATATGGCTGACGGCACCGGCCCAGCCCGAGCCGAGCACGACGGCGACAGCGGGCGCGTCACCGAACAGGGATTGCAGCTTCTCGACGGTCGCGGTGATGGCGACGTCGAGCTTTTGGTTGTCGATCATGGGAACCTTAGGTCTTGAGATGTTCGGGGCCGAAGCTGTAGGGCAGCAGTTCGGCCAGGGTCCAGCGTTGGCGGATGCCGCCAGGATCGCCGGCAATGATGACAAGCTCTTCCGGAACGGAGAACTCACGCAGCTTCTGGCGGCAGCCTCCGCAGGGGGTGATGACGTCCGGACCGGGGCCCGTCACGAGCACGGCCACAGCGCGCTTGCCGCCGGCCATCAGCATGGCCGTCAGCGCCGAGGGCTCGGCGCACCAGCCTTGCGGGTAGGAGGCGTTCTCGATGTTGGCGCCGATGTGGATGCGGCCCTGCTCGTCGAGGATGGCCGCGCCGACTTTGTATTTGGAGTACGGCGAATGCGAGAACTCGCGGGCGCGCAGGGACTCGGCGAGTAGTTGGTTCAGCAGGTCTTGGGTCAGTTCCATCTCAGCGCTCCTTCACCGTTCTTTGACGTAGGGTCGGCCGAGGGCCTTGGGGGCGATGGCCGAGCCAATGAAGCCAGCCAACAGGACGACCGTCAAGATGTAGGGCAATGCCTGGATCAGCTGCACGGGTACTTCGCCGATGCCAGGCAATTGCACGCCCTGCATGCGGATAGCCATCGCGTCCAGGAAGCCAAACAGCAGGCAGGCGCCCATCGTCGGCAGCGGCTTCCATTTGCCGAAGATCATCGCGGCCAGCGCGATGAAGCCGCGGCCGGCCGTCATATTGGGCGAGAAGGACGCGTTCTGCGCCAGCGTCAGGTAGGCGCCCGCCAGGCCGCAGAGCACGCCGTTCATCAGCAGCGCCTGGTAGCGCAGGCTTTGCACGGACATGCCGGCGGCTTCGACCATCGCCGGGTTCTCGCCGACGGCGCGCAGGCGCAGGCCGGGGCGGGTGCGCTCCAGGAAGAACCACACGGCCGCCACCATCAGGAAGGAGACGTAGACCAGCACGTTGTGGCTCAGCAGGCCATGACCGATGACGGACGCGAACCAGTTGCCCGGCTGCGGTTCGGCAAAGCCCTTGGTGATGGCCGTCAGGCGCACGTCGGGCTCGATGGGCGGCGTCTGGCCGCCTTGCTGGAACCAGGCAATGCCGAGCACGACCGTGAGGCCGGCGGCAATCATGTTCAGCGCAACGCCGGAGACGACCTGGTCGCCGCGATTCGTCACGCAGGCAAAGCCGTGCAGAAGCGAGGCGGCGCAGCCCACGGCGATGGCCGCCATCAGGCCCCATCCGGTGGAGTGCGTGACCGAAGCTGCTGCGGCAGCCGCAAAGGCGGCGAACAGCATCTTGCCCTCCAGGCCCAGGTCGATGACGCCGGCGCGCTCGGACAACACGCCCGCCATTGCGCACAGCAGCAGCGGCGCGCTGACGCGCAGCGTAGACGCGAGCACCGAGGCGATCAGGACTTCATCCATCAGCGGCCTCCCTTTTTCATGGCGGCGTAGACACGTGCGAACAGCGGCGCGCTGACGGTCGCCATGGCGCCGGAGAACAGCACGATCAGCCCTTGGGCGGTGACGACCATCTCACGGCTGAAGCCCTGCAGCTCGAACGACACCTCGACGCCGCCCTGGTAGAGCACGCCGAACAGCAGCGACGCCAGCACGATGCCGACCGGATGGTTGCGACCCATCAGCGACACGGCGATGCCGGTGAAGCCGGCGCCGGCGACGAAGTCCAGCGTCAGCTTGCCCTGCACGCCCGAGATCTCGTTGATGCCGACCATGCCGGCGAGCGCGCCGGAGATGGCCATCGCAATCAGGACCTGGGCACGCGGGCGGATGCCGCCGTAGTGGGCCGCGCGCGGTGCGCTGCCGACGGCGCGGACCGCGTAGCCGGCGGCGCTGCGCCACAGGAACCAGCCGACGAAGACGCAGGCGACGAGGGCGACGACGAGGCTGAGGTTCAGCGGTGACGAGGGCAGCTCATAACCCAGCGCCGCAGCGATCTGGTGCAGGGCCGGCATGCGGGCACTCTCGGCGAACTCGGCGGACTCGACCGACATGCTTCCGGCCGGGCGCAGCCAGTTGACCAGCAGATAGCCGTTCAGGCCCGCCGCGAGGAAATTGAACATGATCGTCGTGATGACGATGTGGCTGCCGCGCCAGGCCTGCAGATAGGCCGGCAGCGCTGCCCACAGCATGCCGAACAGCGCCGCGGCGATGACCAGCAGCGGCAGCATGACGACGGCCGGCAGCTTGGCGCCCAGCCACAGCGCCACCAGCGCCACGCCCACGCCGCCCAGCGTCGCCTGGCCTTCGCCGCCGATGTTGAACAGGCCGGCGTGGATGGCCACGGCGACGGCGAGGCCGGTGAAGATGAAGGTGGTCGCGTAGTAAAGCGAATAGCCCAGGCCGCGCACGCTGCCGAGGGCGCCGTTCAGCAGAACGGTCAGCGCCTGCCAGGGGCTGTGGCCGATGACCATGACGACCAGGCCGGCCACCAGCAGGGCGATGGCGAGGTTCCACAGCGGCAGCAGGCCGAGGTCGATCCAACGAGGGAGGGTCAAAGGTTGGCTCATGCCGCAGCTCGTTCTTCTTGTGCGGCCATCAAGAGGCCAAGACGTTTCTCATCGCAGTCTTCAATCGCCAGCTCACCGGTGATGCGGCCACAGTTCATGACGACGACACGGTCGGCCAACGCCAGGATCTCGTCCAGCTCGCTGCTGACCAGCAGCACCGCACAGCCGGCGTCACGCAGCGCGCGCAACTGGCCGTGGATGAACTCGATGGCGCCGATGTCGACGCCGCGTGTCGGCTGGCCCACGAGCAGCACCGTCGGCTGCTCGCCGATCTCGCGGGCGAGGATGAGCTTCTGCTGGTTGCCGCCAGAGAACTTGCTCGACCCCAGCGTCTCGTCGCGCGGGCGCACGTCGAAGCGCTCCTGCATCTGGCGCGTCGCGTCGCGCATCGCGGCGTGGTCCATGCTCGCGCCACGGCGGTACTTGGGCAGGTTCTGGTAGCCGAGCACCGCCGACTCCCAGGCGGGAAAACTCATGACCATGCCCACCGCATGCCGGTCCTCCGGCACGTGGGCCAGGCGCTGCGTGCGGGCTTGCGCGGTGTCCAGCCAGGCGTCGGGCGAGAAGCTCGTGCCGCCCAGCTCCATGCGGCCGCCTTCTGGCGCGCGCAGGCCGGACAGCACCTCCAGCAACTCGCTCTGACCATTGCCCGACACGCCGGCCACGCCGACGATCTCGCCGGCCTTCAGCGTCAGGCTCACATCCTTCAGCGCCGGCACGCCGTTGGCATGCTTCAGGCTCAAGCCGGATGCCGTCAAGCGAACCTCGCCGGCACGCACTTCCGTGCCCTCGGGCCGCCCCAGCGTGACCTTGCGGCCAACCATGGATTCGGCCAGCGCCTCTTCGCTCCACTCGGCGATGGGCCGCGTCTCGACGACCTGACCCGCGCGCATCACCGTCACGGCACCGCACAGGCTCATCACCTCGCGCAGTTTGTGCGTGATGAGGATGAGCGTGGTGCCGCGCTCCTTCAAGCGGCGCAGCGTGATGAAGAGCTGGTCGGTCTCCTGCGGCGTCAGCACCGCCGTGGGCTCGTCCAGGATGAGGATGCGGGCGCCGCGGTACAGCGCCTTCAGGATCTCCAGCCGCTGCAGCTCGCCCACGGGCAGATCGGCCACCACCGCGTCAAGCTGCACAGTCAGGCCGGTCTCCTGCATCAGCGTCTGCAGCTTGGCGCGCACGGCGGCCTTCGACGGCGTCAGGAAAAAACCGCCCTCCGCGCCCAGCATGATGTTTTCAAGGCAGGTCAGCGTGTCGACCAGCATGAAGTGCTGGTGGACCATGCCGATGCCCAGCGCAATCGCCTGCTGCGAGTTGGCGATGTGGGCCTGCTGGCCGTTGACCTCGATGTGGCCCGAATCGGCGTGGTAGTAGCCGTACAGGATGGCCATCAGCGTGCTCTTGCCGGCACCGTTCTCGCCGACGAGGCCGTGCACGCTGCCGGCGGCGATGTCGAACGACACGTCGCGGTTGGCCTGCACGGCGCCGAAGCGCTTGGAGATGCCCTGCAAGCGAACCGCCGCATGGGCGGCTGGCTGCGCAGTCATTCGTTTGCCAGGCCTCGGCCTGCCCGCCGCCCCAGCGCGATCACCGCAACCAAGCCCACCGCCACCAGCACGCTCAGGCCGGCAAGCCATTGCAGTGCAACCGCATCCATTGACGGAAGCAAGCGCCCGGCAAAGGACGCGAGCACATCGGCGGCGGCAAACAGCGACGCGCCAATGAGCGCCCCCAGCCCAAGGAGGACTTCAACACGAAGCACCGCGAGAAAGAACTTCTTCATGCGCCCGCCCCCTCAGTACTTGCAGGCGTTGTCCGCCATGTAGTCAGCGACCTTGATCTTGCCGCTGATGATGTCCGCCTTGACCGCGTCGACCTTGGCCTTCAGCGCCGGGTTCAGCAGCTTGGCGTTGTCGACGTCGGCCGAATAGTCCACGCCGCCTTCCTTCAGGCCCAGCACGCTGACGCCGGGCTTCCAGGCCTTCAGCACGTTGTAGACGGCCACGTCCACGCGCTTGACCATGGAGGTCAGCATGGTGCCGGGTTGCAGGTGGTTCTGGTTGCTGTCCACGCCGATGGCGAGCTTGCCAGCGTCCTTGGCGGCCTGGTAGACGCCCACGCCGGTGCCGCCGGCAGCGGCGAACACAACGTCAGAGCCCTTGGCGAACTGGGCTTTGGCCAGCTCACCACCGCGCGTCGGGTCGTTCCAGGCGCTGGACGTGGTGCCCGTCATGTTGGAGAACACCTCGACCTTGGCGTTGGTCGCCTTGGCGCCCTGCTCGTAGCCGCACTGGAACTTGCGGATCAGCGGTATGTCCATGCCGCCGACGAAACCGACCTTGCCGGTCTTGCTGACCAGCGCCGCCATGGCGCCGACGACGTAGCTGCCTTCATGCTCCTTGAACAGCAGGGACTGCACATTGGGCAGGTCGACCTTGGCGTCAATGATGGCGAACTGAAGCTTCGGGAACTCCTTGGCCACCTGCTGCAGGGCAGACGCCTGCGCGAAGCCGATGCTGATGATGGGGCTGGCGCCCTTCTCGGCCATGCGGCGGATGGCCTGCACACGCTGGGTGTCGTTGCTGATCTCGAACTGGAGATAGTCCTTGCCGCTCTCCTTCTTCCACTGCTCGGCCCCTTGGTAGCCGGCTTGGTTGAAGGATTTGTCGAACTTGCCGCCCATGTCGAAGATGACTGCGGGCTGCTGGGCCGCTTGGGCTGCGCCGCAGGCAAGCATCAGGGCCAGGGAGAGTCGAGGCAGCACGAGGTTCATGGGATGGCGTGTGGCTTGGCGAAAGGGGCGCATTGTAGAAAACATCGCTGAATTTTTACTAACCAGGAAAACACCGACCTTCGGCCGCCCAGTAGCGGCCCGGCGCTCGGCCTGACGGATTCACCCTGCCTTGGTGAGGCGCAACCTGCGATGGGCCGCACGGGCATGGGGCAGCCAGCCCAGTGTCGCCCAACGGCGCCACATCAACAGGCCTCGAATCCACTCGTCCGCTGCATAAGCAATCCACACGCCAACCAGGCCCCAGCCCAGGTGCACGCCCAGAAACCAGCTGCCCCCGGCCAGCACGATGGCCATGGAAGCCGAGCCCGCAATGACCGGGTAGCGGGCGTCGCCCGTGGCGCGCAGCGCGTTGATGACCACCATGTTGAAAACCCGCCCCGGCTCCACCAGCACCGTCCACCACAGCAGCGTGCAGCCCAGCTTGATGATGGCCGGGTCCGACGTGAACTGCCGTAGCAACCACGGCCCGGCCAGAGCAAAACTGGTGGAGACGACCAGCGCGACCACCAAGCCCAGCCCGAGCGACTTGCGCACCAGCTTGTGCGCCGCGTGCAACTGGCCGGCGCCGACCATGTGCCCGACGAGGATCTCCACCGCGAAGGCTACGGCGAGGCCGAACATCAGGATGACGTGCAGAAACTGCATCGTGTAGGCGTGCGTGGCCAGTGCGAGCGCACCAAGTTGGGCCACGGCGGCCAGGCTGGTCATGAAGGCCAGGCGCCAGGAGATGTTCTCGGCCGCGCCCGGAACGCCGATGTGCAGCACCGTGGCCAGCGGGGCGCGCTCCAGCCGCCACCAGTCCGTGGCGCGCAGCCGCAGGTTGAGCCGGCTGCGCCACAGCACGATGTGCAGCGCCAGCCCCATGCCACGGCCGCACAGGCAGGCCAACGCGAAGCCGACCAGCCCGAGATGAGGCATGGCCAGCAAGGCCACGACCAGCGTGACGACCTGGATGACCACCACCACCGCCAACGCCTCGCGGCTGCGCAGATGGGCGCGCATGACGCTGGACATCGTTGCGTTCAGCGCGTCGATCAGCAGCGCCGGGGCCAGGGCTTGCAGCAGCGTGCTGGCCAGCGGGGCCACCTCGGGCGGCGCGTTCACCAACCGCAGCAGCGGCCCCGCCGCCAGCAGTGCCACGGTGGCACCGCCCAAGCCCAGCCAGGTGCTGGCGCCCACGGTGGCGCGGGCCACGGCGTCGGCCTGGTTACGACGGCCGGCGCCCAGCGCCTGGGTCACGGCCACGCTGACGCCGGCACCGACGACGCGGAAGAGCACAAAGAGGGCCGAGAACACCTGATTGGACAGGCCGAAGGCGGCGCCGCTGTCATCCGACAGCCGGGCGGCCAGCGCCGTGCCGATGATGCCGACGCCGATGCCCAGCAGCAGTTCAAGCAGCAGCGGCCAGGTCAGCGGAAACAGGCGCGGGCGCGCGGACGAGGCAGTCATGGCGAGGTCCTAAGGCCGGTATTCACACAAGTCAAGACAAGCTCGCCAGAATGGGCCGGAATCGTAAAGGAGTAACCATGCTGAAACACGCCGCTCATGCGTTTGCACAGACCCAAGTCCCCTTCAAGATCGCGTCTACCAAGTCGGGCCGGCTCTTCTCGCTGCCTGAACTGGCCAAGTCCTTCCCGAACGTCTTGCGCATGCCCATCTCCATGCGCATCGTGCTGGAGAGCGTGCTGCGCAACTGCGACGGCAAGAAGGTGACGGCCGAGCATGTGGAGCAGCTCGCGAACTGGAAGCCGGTGGCCGCACGCGTGGACGAGATCCCCTTCGTCGTCGCGCGCGTCGTGCTGCAGGACTTCACCGGCGTGCCGCTGCTGGCCGACCTGGCCGCGATGCGCAACGTGGCTGCGGCGATGGGCAAGAACCCCAAGGCCATCGAGCCGCTGGTGCCGGTCGACCTCGTCGTCGACCACAGCGTGATGATCGATTACTACGGCACCAAGCAGGCGCTGGACCTCAACATGAAGCTGGAGTTCGAGCGCAACCGCGAGCGCTACGAGTTCATGAAGTGGGGCATGCAGGCCTTCGACACCTTCGGCGTCGTGCCCCCGGGCTTCGGCATCGTCCACCAGGTGAACCTGGAATACCTGGCGCGCGGCGTGCACAAGAACAAGGACGGCGTCTTCTATCCTGACTCGCTGGTCGGCACCGACAGCCACACCACCATGATCAACGGCATCGGCGTCGTCGGCTGGGGCGTAGGCGGCATCGAGGCCGAGGCCGGCATGCTGGGCCAGCCGGTCTACATGCTGACGCCCGACGTGGTCGGCTTCGAGCTGACCGGCCAGCTGCGCGAAGGCGTGACGGCCACCGACCTGGTGCTGACCGTCACCGAGATCCTGCGCAAGCACAAGGTGGTGGGCAAGTTCGTCGAGTTCTTCGGCGAGGGCACGGCCAGCCTCGCCCTGCCCGACCGTGCCACCATCGCCAACATGGCGCCGGAGTACGGCGCGACGATGGGCTTCTTCCCGGTGGACGAGAAGACCATCGACTACTTCAAGGGCACGGGCCGCAGCAAGGCCGAGATCGATGCCTTCGAGGGCTACTGGCGGGCACAAGCGATGTTCGGCGTGCCCAAGGCCGGCGACATCGACTACACCTCGGTCGTCACGTTGGACCTCGGCACCGTCGTGCCCAGCCTCGCCGGCCCCAAGCGCCCGCAGGACCGCATCGCCATCAACGACCTGTCAGCCAAGTTTGGCGAGCTGTTCAGCAAGCCCATCGCCGAGAACGGCTTCAACCAGCCGGCCGAAAAGCTGACCCGGCCCTACGTCACCGACTCCGGCCTGCCGGTCAAGAACGGCGACGTGCTGATCGCCGCCATCACCTCCTGCACCAACACCAGCAACCCCGGCGTGCTGCTGGCCGCCGACCTGCTAGCCAAGAAGGCGGTCGAGGCGGGGCTCAAGGTGGCGCCCCACATCAAGACCTCGCTCGCGCCGGGCTCGCGCATCGTCACCGAGTACCTGCAGAAGGCCGGCCTGCTGCCCTATCTGGAGAAGCTCGGCTTCAACGTCGCCGCCTACGGCTGCACGACCTGCATCGGCAACGCGGGCGACCTGACACCTGAGCTGAACCGCCTCATCCAGGACAACGACCTCGTCTGCGCGGCGGTGCTGTCGGGCAATCGCAATTTCGAGGCGCGCATTCATCCCAACCTGAAGGCCAACTTCCTGGCCAGCCCGCCGCTGGTGGTGGCCTACGCTATTGCCGGCAACGTGACGCGCGACCTGATGACCGAGCCGGTCGGCTTTGGCAAGCAAGGCCAGCCGGTCTACCTGGGCGACATCTGGCCGACCAGCGACGAGATCTACGCGCTCATGAAGTACGCGATGGACGGCGACGCCTTCAAGGCCAATTACGACAAGGTGGCCACGGAGCCCGGCAAGCTGTGGAAGGCGATCAAGGGTACGAAGGGCCAGGTCTACGACTGGCCCAAAAGCACCTACATCGCCCAGCCGCCCTTCTTCGAAAACTTCACGATGGAGCCGAAGACGCTGGTGTCCGGCGTCAAGGGCGCCAAGGTCATGGCGCTGTTCGGCGACTCGATCACGACGGACCACATCAGCCCGGCCGGCTCCTTCAAGGAGACGACGCCAGCCGGCAAGTTCCTCATCGCCAATGGCGTGCACAAGGCCGACTTCAACTCCTACGGCGCCCGCCGTGGCAACCACGACGTGATGATGCGCGGCACCTTCGCCAACGTGCGCGTGAAGAACCTGATGCTGCCCGCCGGCACCGACGGCTCGCGGCCGGAAGGCGGCTACACGCTGAAGAACGGCGAGCAGACCACCATCTACGACGCCGCCATGGCCTACATCGCCGAGGGCACGCCGACCGTCATCTTTGCGGGCGAGGAGTACGGCACCGGGTCAAGTCGTGACTGGGCCGCCAAGGGGACGCAACTGCTGGGCATCAAGGCCGTCATCGCCAAGAGCTTCGAGCGCATCCACCGCAGCAACCTGATCGGCATGGGCGTGCTGCCGCTGCAGTTCAAGACGGGCTTCAGCTGGGAGAACCTGGGCCTGACGGGCGCGGAAACCATCGACATCACGCTCGCCGACGAGATCAAGCCGCAGGACGACGCGGTGATGACGATCACGCGCGCGGACGGCTCGCAGATCGCCGTCAAGCTGACGCTGCGCATCGACACCGCCATCGAGGTGGACTACTACTTCCACGGCGGCATCCTGCCGTTCGTGTTGCGGCAGCTGCTGGCGGCGTGATCGGCGGACACGAAGCGACGGAATGCCTTGGTGCTGCGTTCGGAAGCGAACAGACTGGTTTGGACGGATCGTGCATGGTGTGACGCACTGCGATACACGATGTGAACAGCTCAACGGCCAAACCCAAAGCCCCATCCCGAAGGCAACTGCTTCTGGCGGCTGCCTGTGTCACGGCCTCGCCCTCATTGACGGCTTGTTCATCAGGCGACGCCGAGCAAAGCGCCGCTCGCGCCCTGAGAACGCCGGGGCTGCCGTCTTCGGGCACGGCCAACTTCCCCATGCATGACCTGGTGCGGCAGGCCGTCCTGGCGCCGTCGAGCCACAACACGCAATGCTGGCGCTTCCAGATCGCCGAGAAGTCGATCTCCATCGCGCCCGACCTGAAGCGTCGATGCCCCGTTGTCGATCCCGACGACCATCATCTGTTCGTCTCGCTCGGTTGCGCGGCGGAAAACATGGTGCACGCCGCGCTGGCCGCCGGGCTCCACGCCGACCCACGCTTCGATCCCAGCGGCGACGGGGTCATCACGGTCAACCTCGAGGCGACACGCAAGCGCATCTCGCCGTTGTCTCAGGCGATCGCCGAGCGGCAATGCACCCGCGGCGACTACGACGGCCAATCGATTTCACCGGCCGAGCTGCTGCAGCTGGAACAGGCCGGCACAGGAGATGGCGTCCACGTGCGCCTGCTGACCGCTCGCCCGGCCCTGGAGGGTGTCCTGGAATACGTCGTCGCGGCCAACACGGCCCAGATGAACGACGCCGCGTTCGTCGAAGAACTCAAGGCATGGATCCGCTTCGGCGCCGACGAGGCGCTTCGCACCCGTGACGGCCTGTTCGCCGGCGCCACGGGCAACCCCGCACTGCCGCGGTGGCTGGGCAGCCGGATGATGGGCTTGTTCTTCACCCCAAAGTCCGAGAACGAGCGCTACGCGCGGCAGATCCGCAATTCGGCCGGCATCGCGGTATTCGTCTCCGAGCGCAGTGACAAGGCGCATTGGGTCGAGGCGGGCCGCTGCTACGAGCGATTCGCGCTGCAGGCCACCGCGTTGGGCATCCGCAATGCGTTCCTGAACCAGCCCGTCGAGGTCGCCGCGATCCGGCCGCAGTTCGCTGCGTGGCTGGGCATCGCAAGCCACCAGCGGCCCGATCTGGTGGTGCGCTTCGGGCGTGGCCCCGCCATGCCCTTGTCGATGCGGCGGCCGGTGCAGGCAGTCGTTGCCTGACGGCCGGGGCTACCCCCATGCGCCACCCGGTGGGACTGTTTGTGGCTGCGGCGTTGAGAGTGACGCCCCGGTGAACGGCTTGGCATGGGCGGCCTGGGCGGCATGGGGCGTGGGCTTCGTGGTGGTCACCGGCATCGGGCTGATCGCGCTCGGAAGCTTGCGCTGGCGGGCGTCGACACGCGCGCAGATGGCGCGGCTCGAAGCCACCCGGGTGCGGGCGCCTGCGGGCCGCTACGACGCGCGTGAGATCGACGCTCTGCCCGCACCGGTTCAGCGCTACTTCCGCGCGGCGCTGAAGGACGGTCAGCGCTTCGTCGCCGCCGCAACCTTCGAGCTCGCCGGCACGATCAATCTGTCGGCCACCGCTGAGCAATGGAAGCCCTTCACGTCGACGCAGCGGGCCGTCACCCACCGCCCGGGCTTCCTGTGGAACGGCCGCGTGGCCATGCTGCCGGCCCTGGCCGCACATGTGCACGACAGCTACATCGCCGGGGTGGGCGCGCTGCACGCGGCCGTGCTGGGCCTGGTCACAGTGGCCGAGGTGCAGGGTGGCGGCGAGATCGCCCGCGGCGAACTGATGCGCTACTTCGCCGAGATGGCCTGGTACCCCACCGCACTGCTGCCCAGCCAGGGCGTGCGCTGGGCAGCGGTGGACGATCGCTCGGCCAAGGCCACGCTGGTGGACGGGCCCATCACGCTGACCTTGCTGTTCAAGTTCGACGAGGCCGGGCTGATCGCATCAGTGCACGCCGATGCGCGTGGCGCCGGGGTGGGCAAGGACATGGTCATGCTCCCCTGGGACTGCAGCGTTTGCAGCTACCAGCTGCGCGACGGGATGATGGTGCCGACCGTCGGCGAGGCCGCCTGGCTGCGCCCGCAAGGGCGCAAGCCCTACTTCGTCGGCAACCTCACCTCGCTGGCCTACGAGTTCTCGCCCTGAACCCTGTGGGTCGGCAAGCGCCTGTCGCGCGCGCATGACAATTGACTGCACCCGGCCTCAAGCGGAAACGGGCGGCAGCCGAGACCGACGACCTCCATTGTTTGGAGCCCCCTCGCCGCCCACACTGCGAAATCTCCTTGTCCCACCCCGCCCTCATGCACCGCCTCCCCGGCCTCGACCTGCTGCGCAGCATCGCCATCGTCTGGGTGATGCTCTTCCACTCCTTTCTCGTCGGTGGCCTCGGGCCGGACTTTGCGTGGCTGTCGCGCTTCGGCTGGGCGGGCGTGGACATCTTCTTCGTGCTCAGCGGCTTCCTGATCGGCTCGCAGTTGCTGCGCACGCTGCAGCGCGGCGAGCCGCTGTCGCTGCGTGACTTCTACTGGCGCCGGGCCTGGCGCATCCTGCCGGCCTTCGCCGTGATGCTGACGGTGTATGTGGCCTTCCCCGTGCTGCGCGAGGCACCCGGGCTGGCGCCGTGGTGGCAGTTCGCCACGTTCACGCTGAACCTGTTGGTCGACTACGGCCACAACCAAGCCTTCTCGCATGCCTGGTCGCTCTGCGTGGAGGAGCACTTCTACCTGCTGTTCCCGCTGCTCGCCTGGTGGGTGACACGGCGGCCATCAACGGCGCGCTTCCTCGGCCTGTGCGCGGCCCTGGTGCTGCTCGGCATCGCGCTGCGCAGCGGCGTCTGGCTGCACAACGACGCCGCGCAGCCGCCGCGCAACTGGTACATCGAAGACATCTACTACCCGACGTGGATGCGGCTGGACGGCCTGCTGATGGGCGTCGTGCTGGCTGCGCTGTGCGTCTACCGGCCGGCGCTGTGGGCGCGGCTGCAGGCGCGCTCGACGTGGCTGCTGCTGGGCGGCGTCGCCGCCGCAGGCCTGGCCTTGTTTCTGTTCCGCAACCGTACCGGCCTGGTGGCCAATGCCGTGGGCTGGCCGCTGCTGTCGTTCGGCTTCGGGCTGCTGGTGCTGTCGGCCACCGCGCCGCGCGGCTGGCTGGGGCGCTGGGCGGTGCCGGGCGCGGGCTGGCTCGCCGCCGCGTCGTACAGCCTCTACCTGAGCCACAAGCTCGTCATGCACGCGGTGCAGGAATGGCTGGCGCCGGCGCTGCCGCTGCAGGGCCTGGGCCTGTTCGCCGTGTACGTGGTGGCCATCGCGCTTGTCGGCGCGGCCTTGCACTACGCCGTGGAGCGCCCCTGCCTGCAGTTGCGGGACCGCCTGCGTAGCCGCGCCCGGGGCGGCTCTGTCGGCCCAAGCCCACAAGGCCGACGCGCCGCCGGCTGACAGACGCTTGCCAGGCGGGCGGCTACCTTCGTTGGGTACCGCCTTGGTAGTTTTGAGATGACTTGGAACGAATTGATCGACCGCGCCGCCGCCTTCTGGCCGAACGTGGGCTGGACCGACGTGCTGCCGGCCGTGCTCGCAGGCATCGTCACCATCCTCGTCAGCAAGGTCGGCCTCGGACTGACCGTGCAGCGGCTGCGCGTGCTGTCACGGCGCACCAACACCTCGCTGGATGACGGCCATGACACGACCGCCGACCCTATCCGCACATCGCGGCCGGCTGAGGCCCATCGTGCACGGCACGGCCGGCGCTGACCTGCTCACAGCCGCCGTCGCCGCGCTGGTGCTGGTCGCCATCGCTGGCGCGCTCTACACGCACCGCTTCGGCCTGTCGCACCTGTTGGTGTTCCTGGTCGTCGGCATGCTGGCCGGTGTCGACGGGCCGCTCGGCCTGCCCTTCAACAACTACTCCCTGGCCGTTCACGTCGGCAACCTGGCGCTGGCGCTGATCCTGTTCGACGGCGGCCTGCGCACGCGCTGGGGCATGGTGCGCGACGGCATGCTCGCGGCCGGGCTGCTGGCCACCGTCGGCGTGGCCGCCACGGCCTGCCTGGTGGCCACGCTCGCGCACGTCGTGCTAGAGGTGCCCTGGGCGCAGGGCCTGCTGCTAGGCGCCGCCGTGTCGTCGACCGACGCGGCCGCTGTATTCGCGCAGTTCAGCGCCAGCAAGCTCAAGCTGGAACCGCGCCTGGCGGCGACCATCGAGGTCGAGTCGGGCATGAACGACCCGGTGGCCCTGGTGCTGACAGTGGGCCTGATCGCCTGGATGAGCGGCGAAGGCACCGAGGCCGCGCATGCCGCTCCCGCCGCCCAGACCGTTTCAGGCTTGGCCATGCTGGTGCCGCTGCTGGGCCGGCAGCTCGGCCTGGGCCTGGTGGCCGGCATGGGCGGCGGGCTGCTGGTCTCGGCCTGGCTGCGCCGCCTGCCCATCACGGACGACCACGACGGCCTGGCCGCGCTGCTGATGGCGGCGGTCGGGCTGCTGCTGTTCTCCACAACCAACAGCTTCGGCGGCTCGGGTTTCCTGGCCGTCTACCTCGCCGGGCTGCTGGTGCGCCATCGCGCCGAGCGCGCCACGGTGATGAGCCTGCCGGGGCTGAACGGCTACACCTGGCTGGCCCAGGCGGCACTCTTCCTGTTGCTGGGCTTGCTCGTCACGCCGCATGAGGTGTGGCAGCTGGCGGGGCCAGGTCTTGCGGTGGCCGCTGGGCTCATGCTGCTGGCGCGGCCGGCGGCCGTCGTGCTGTGCCTGGCGCCGCTGGGTTTCGACTGGCGCTCGCAGTGCTTTGTGGCCTGGTCGGGCCTGCGCGGCGGCGTGCCCATCGTGCTCGCGGCCTACCCGGTGCTGGCCGGCGTGCCGGGCGCATGGCGATTGTTCGACGTGGCCTTCCTGGTGGTGCTGCTGTCGCTGCTGATCCAGGGGCCGACGTTGGCGCCGCTGGCGCGGGCGCTACGGTTGAACAAGGACTAGCCGAACACAGGGATCAGATGAGGCCGGCCGGCCACCAGCGTGACGACACGCCTTGGCAGGAACAGCAACGGCGTCGTGCCGGTGTGAAGCGCGCGGTCCACGGCGGCGCGGGCGGCATCGAGCAGCGCGGTCCGGCTGGGCCGGTCACCCCGGCAGTGCGAGCGCGGGATGACGAGGGCGAGATCGAGGCTGCTCGGGCCGCTGGCATCGGCAGCCTCGACTTCCAGCCGGGCATTCACCACGACGGTGGACGGGGTGGTGAGGCGCACATCAAGGTCGGCGTCGACGATGTCATCGAAGGCCACCGGCAGGTTTTGCAGCGGCAGCATGAAGGAAGGCGGGTTCTTGGACATGGGGCGCAATCATGCAAAGCTCATGTGACAACCGTGATAAGGCGCGTCGCCACGCGAGCGTAGGACGGGGCCGCAAGTGTGGTGTTGCGCGCTAGCGCGCGTGGCGCACGGTCGGTGCGGCGAACAGGCGACCGATCAGCGTGCGCGCAAAGAAGTAGTCGTTGCGCAGCTTGTCGCCCAGTGCATCCAGGCCGACGCGGCCTTGCGGGTCACACGGGACGTCCAGCCCGGCATCGCCAACCGTCAGCGGTTCGAAGTGCAGCAGGTGCGTCGGCTTGGCGGCATTGGCACGGGAAGCGGTTGGGTTCGGTATCGAGAACATCGCGACCTCCACTGAGAGTGACGACAACATGGCTGTCACTTTGCGCCCTGCAAGCAGGGCCCGGTGTAGGCCCGGCGGGTGCGTGGCAGGTGTAACGAGGCGCGTGCGTTTGTAGGACAGCGACTGCGCGCGTTGGCTACACGGCGTCCTGCGTCGGCACGCTGAGGTCGAACCAGAAGCGGCTGCCCTCCCCCAGCCGGCTCTCCAGCCGGATCTCGCCGCCCATCATGCGCACGAGCTGGCGGCTGATGGCCAGGCCCAGGCCCGTGCCGCCCACGCGCTGCTCGGCGTTGCCGGCCTGCTCGAAGGGCTCGAACAGGCGGTCGCCCTGGTCGTCTGCGATGCCGACACCGGTGTCTTCCACCTCGAAGCGCAGCATCACGTGGCTCGGCAGCGTCTCGACCGACGGCAGCGTCAGCGCCCGCAGCGTGACGCCGCCGACGTGGGTGAACTTCACCGCATTGCCCAGCAGGTTGAGCAGGATCTGGCTCAGCCGTTTGTCGTCGGCAAGCACCACAGCGGGCAGCGCTGGATCGAGATGCAGGTCCAGCGAGATCTGCTTGTCAACGGCCATCACGCGCACGATGTCCGCCACGGCGTTCATGCGCGTGGCCAGCTTGACCGGCCCGAGGCGCAACTCCGCCTTGCCGGCCTCGATGCGGGACAGGTCCAGGATGTCGACGATCAGTGTCAGCAGGTGCTGGCCGCTGCTGTGGATGATGTCCAGCCCGTTGCGCTGCTTCGGCGTGAGCCCGGCGTCCATCTTCAGGATCTGCGCATAGCCCATGACGGCGTTCAGCGGCGTGCGCAGCTCGTGGCTCATGCGCGCCAGGAACTGGCTCTTGGCCCCGTTGGCCACCTCGGCGCGCTCCTTGGCGTCACTGAGCTCCAGCGTACGCGCGTGCACCAGCTCTTCCAGATGGTCGCGGTGAGCACCCAGTTCGGTCTCGCGCTCCTGCAGCGCGCTGATCATGCGGTTGAAGGTGTGGGCCATGGCCGCGATGTCGCGTGGGCCGCCGGCCGGCGCGCGGGCGTCGCTGTCACCACCCTCGACCTTGTCCATCGCGTCGGACAGCGCCGCCAGCGGCCGCGTCAGCCGCAGCGCCAGGTAGCGCATGGCGAGCAGGAAGAGCGCTGCGAACAGCAAGGCCACGCCGAAGTTGGCGATGAAGAGCGAAGTCTGGGTGCGGTGCAGCGTCGCCTTGCTCTGGATGACACGCACATGGCCCAGCAACTGGGCCGGGCGCAGCGTGACGTCGAAGGGCGAGGGCTCGGGCCGCGTCCAGACCGGTGCGGCGAAGGCCCAGCTGTCTTCGGTCTCCTCGTCCAGCCAGGGCTCGCTGGCGGCGCGGGCCGGGGGCAAGGCTGCGGGCAGGCCGTCGCGCCCGGCCCCGAGTGCCAGCAGCAGCCGGCCGCTGGTGTCGCGGATCTCGATGCCGGTCACGTCGGGGAAGCTCAGCGACGCGCGCACGGCTTCCTCGGCGTTGTCGGCGGCCGCATAGATCAGCGCCAGAGAGCTGTTGGAAGCCAGCGTGCCCGCCACGCGCCCGCCTTGATCCAGCAGCATCGCGCGCACCTGGCGGCCGCCCTGCCAGGCGTTGACGGCGGCCATCAGCAGCGCCAGGGTCAGCCCGCCCAAGGCGACGGCCATGCTCAGGTGGCGGCGAAATGAGGTCTCACGCAACCAGCGCACATAGACACGCAGCAACCACGGCCGCGGCAGCGGCGCAGGCGGCGCCGGCACTTCACCGGGCAGGATGCTGACCGGCGATTGGCTGTCGATGGGGTGGTTGGGCATTTCAGTGGCGCCCGGCCGTCCGAAGCCGCTGAGCGCCCCCTCGGGGGGCAGCGAGCGAATGCGAGCGTGGGGGCATTTTCATCAGTTCGAGGGATAGACCAGGTCGAAACTCGGCTGCACGGTAGCCACATCGATACCCAGATGCGCCGCGGTGCGGATGTTGATGGCGGCCAGGGCCTGGCGCAACGGGAACACCCCGGCCACGGCCGCCTTGGGCGCGGCAGCCAGGCGCTGGGCCGCCGTGGCCAGCGAGCGGCCGAGTTCGCGGTTGTCGGGGTAGAGCGAGAACAGCGCGCCGCGCTTCACGTGGGCGACATGGCTGGAGAACACGGCGATGTTGCGATTCCAACCCTCCCTGAGCACCAGCGAGAGCACGGCGTTGTCGTCCACGGTGGTCGGGTCTTGCGGCAGCCAGAGGGCGTCGCGGGCCGGGTCGACGGCGGTGAGCAGCAGCGTGTAGGCGCGCAAGGCCTCGGCCGGGTCGGTGGCCTCCTGGGCCAGCAGCTCCAGGCCTTCAGCGCGTGCGGCTTCACGCGCCAGCTTGACGAGCCATGCGTTCACGCGCGGGTCGTACACCAGGTGCACGCGCCGTGTGCCGGGCCGCAGGCGTTTCAGACGGGCCAGCATCAGGGCCGGGTCTGGCGCCAGCGTGTGCACGGGGAAGCTGCGCGCCTCGGCCTCCTGCACCGACACGACACAGCCCACCATCACGGCCATCTCGCCGGCCATCGCGCTGGCGATGCGCATGCCGCCACGGCCCAGGCCGATGAGCACCTGCGGGTCGCGTTTGCGGATGTCCTCGGCCACCTGGGCCGGGTTGGCGTTGCTGGCCATTGCAAAGCTGGCCACCGAGCCGCCGAGCTTGTCCTCGATGCCTTCGAGGATGCTGGCGAACACCTGGCGAAAGGGTTCGCCCAGCTCCGGGTAGACGACGGCCAGCGAGCGGCCCAGCTCGGCCGCAGCAACCCCGCCCGCCGCCAGCGCCACGGCACCGCCCAAGGCCTGTCGCAACAAGGCGCGGCGCGTGGCGTGCGTGGGGCAACCGGGCTCAGTCAAGTGGGGAGTGCTGCGTAAAAGGGCCGGGGTAGGCCAGGACGGGTGGGCGGCATTATGCAAAGGAGCCGGGTCAGCAACGGTACCTGGCTTGCAGATACGCGGCGCGCGGATGCAACGGGAGGTCGTGCACGATGCCGCCCCCGGCGAGGCTGGGCTGCCCAAGGACATCCCGCCGGCGAGGCGCTCCCTCAATGTGCAGGCGGCCTACCGGTTCTGGTCAACCCCATCGCGTCTGTGCCCGAGCGGTGGAACTAGTTCACGAATTGGCACCTCGCCCGCCGTTTTCACTCCTTTTGGCGGCACCGGGGCGACAGCACAATACACGCCCGTCACCGCCCACTCGGAGAAGCTGTCAATGAGACCAATCCTTGGCCTGATGCTTCTGGGCAGCGTGTTCTCGACAGCCGGGCTGCCCGTTGCCCTTGCGCAAGCGCCGAGCGAAGAAGAGGAGCTCGCCCAGGTCTACGGCGACAAGGCGACCGTCAGCATCGCCACGGGCGCCGCGCAGTCGCTGCGCCGCGCGCCTGCGGTGGCCACGGTGATCACGGCGCAGGACATCGCCATGATGGGCGCGACGGACATCGACCAGGTGCTGGCCACGGTGCCCGGCATCCATGTGGGCCGCAACAACCAGGGCTACAACCCGCTGTACATCGTTCGCGGCATCTACAGCGAGTTCAATGCGCAGACGCTGGTGCTCTACAACGGCGTGCCGATGACAACCATGTTCATCGGCAACCGCGGCACGATCTGGGCGGGCATGCCGGTGGCCAACATCGCGCGCATCGAGGTCATCCGCGGCCCGGGCTCGGCCCTGTATGGCGCCGACGCCTATGCCGGCGTCATCAACATCGTCACCAAGGGTCCGGCGGACCTGCAGGGGCTGGAGCTGGGCCTGCGTGCCGGCTCGTTCGGCGCCCGCGATGCCTGGATGCAATACGGCGGCGCGTTGGGCCCGCTGGCCGTGGCCGCCTACCTGCGCACCGGCCGCACCGACGGATTCAAGGAGACCGTCGAGGCCGACGCGCAGACCGGCCTCGATGCGCTGTTCGGCACCCACGCCAGCCTGGCCCCGGGGCCGGTGAACACCGGGCACGACGCGGTGGACGCGCACGTCGAGGGCAACTACGGCAAGCTGCGCATGCGTGCCGGCTACACGCTCAGGGATGACGTCGGCACCGGCGCCGGGGCCGGTGGCGCGCTCGACCCGGTCGGCAAGGGTCGCAACCAGCGCTGGAACGCCAGCGTGTCGCTGTCCGAGCTCGAGCTCGCGCCCAAGCTGCTGCTCAACCTCACCGGCAGCTATTTCCAGTTGGTCAATCAGTTCACCCAAATCCTGCAGATCTTTCCGCCCGGCGCGTTTGGCGGCAGCTTCCCGCAGGGCATGTTCGGCGCGCCCAACACCTGGGAGCGGCAGACGCGCGTGGCCGCCGTGCTGGGCTACACCGGCTGGGCCGGCCACCAGCTGCGCTTCGGCGTGGGCCATGACGACCTGGACATGTACCGCACCCAGGAGTTGAAGAACTTCACCATCATTGATTCCGGGCCGGCCAAGGGGTTGCCGCTGCCGACGCCGGGCGGGCAGCTGGTCGAGTTCCCGGTCGACATGTCCTTTGCGACGCCGCAGCGGCGCCGTGTGAGCTATGCCTATGTGCAGGACGAATGGAGCGTCGCGCCGGACTGGACGCTCACGGCCGGCGTGCGGCGCGACGAGTACAGCGACTTCGGCGCCACCACCAACCCGCGCCTGGCGCTGGTGTGGGACGCCAGCCTGGACATGACCGCCAAGCTGCTGATTGGCCACGCCTTCCGGGCGCCGTCGTTCTCGGAGGAATACAGCATCAACAACCCGGTCATCCGCGGCAACCCCGCGCTGAAGCCGGAGCGCATCCGCACGGCCGAGGCCTCCTTCAGCTGGCAGTTGAGCGCCCAGGTGCAGCTGCAGGCCAGCGCCTTCCGCTACACGATGACCGACATCATCCGGGCGGCCAGCATCGGCGGCGGCACGAGCGAATACACCAACCTGGGCACGCAACGCGGCCATGGCGTCGAGCTGGAACTCGTGGCCGATGTGGCGCGCAACCTGCGCCTGGCGGGCCACTACGCCTACCAGCGCGCCGTCGACGAGAGCACCGGCCATGACGCGGGCTATGCGCCGCACCAGATGGCCTTTGTGCGCGCCGACTGGCATTTCGACAAGGGCTGGGCCTTGAGCGGCCAGGTCAAGCGCGTGGCGGGCCGCCTGCGCGCGGCGGGCGACGCCCGGCCGCCCTTGCCCGACTACACCAGCGCCGACGTGACGCTGCGCACCTCATTGCGCCAGTCGGGCTGGGACCTGGCCTTGTCGGTGCGCAACCTGCTGGACGCCGATGTGCGCGAACCCAGCCTGGCCAGCACCGGCGTGCCCTACGACCTGCCGATGGCGGGCCGTGCGGTGGACGTGCAGTTGGTCTACCGGTTCTAGGGCCTACTGCCCTGGTACCACCAGGCCCTCGCCCCAGGTTCGGGGCGCGTGGCCTTCGTACGTCACGTTGTCGCAGGCCAGCGGCAGCAGCGCGCCGGCCGGCTGCTCGCTCGCCTCGATGTAGCAGGGCTGCATGCCGGCCAGGAAGGCGGGGAAGCCGTACTGGTAGTGCTGGCGCGGCGTGAAGCCCATGTCCGACGTCAGCGCGGCCGTCAGCGCGGCGTAGTTCATACGCAGCCGCCAGCGGCCCTCCTGCAGGTGCTTCTCGACGGCCAGCGCCGCCTGCACGTGAGCGCCGCCCGCCAGGCCTTCCCGCTCGACCAAGCGCAGCATGGGCGCGATGCGCTCGTCGCCCGCCGCGATGGGCCGGCCGTAGCCGGCGATGGCGCGGTGGCGCTTGAGCTCGTCGCGCACGCAGTCGTCAAGGCTTGACCCCGAGGCGATCACCTGCTGCGCCCGCTGGATGAAGCTGGCTGCGCGGATGTCGATGCCGCGACCGTAGATCTCGGCCTCAGACACGGCCAGCGCCGCCGCCACGGCCAGCGTGCCCGAGCTGCGCGCGCTGCCGGCCAGCGCGGCCACGCGGTTGTTCCAGATGCGCGCGTCCGGGTAGCTGGTGCAAACCCAGATGGCATGCAGCACCTTGATCTGCGCCGGCGTGTAGCGCTGGCCGGTGATGCCGAAGACATACAGCGCCAGCCAGTCCATGTCGGCCAGCTCGGCATGCAGGTCGTGGCCGCGGAACACGGCGCGCTGGCCCACGAACGCGCCGCCCATGCGGGTGCGCAAGCGGCCGGCGTGTTCTTCAAGCGGAGAGATGCGGGTCATGCCGCCTCCGTCAACGGATCGTCCTGCAGGTCCAGCGCAAAGAACGGAAAGTCCTTGTAGCTGCCGGCGCGCTGTTCCAGCGCATGGGCCGCCGCACCGGGCAGGCGCAGCAGCAGGTGCAGCATCTCGCCCTGCTCCGGGCTGAAGCCGAGGTCTGCCAGCGCCGCCGCAGCGACGCCCGACATGGCCAGCGGCAAGCCCACAGCGGCCTCGACTGCGGCGCGCTGCGAAGCCAGCCAGCTCAAGCGCGGGCCATCGCCGATGTCCGCCAGCCGCTGCAAGGCCGCGCAGACGATGCCCGCAGTCACCACACCATTGGGCTCGAAGCCCGGCGGGTGGTCGGCCTCCGGCCAGATCGCCGCAACCGGCGCCGCAGACGACACCCAATGCGTGGCGAAGGATTCAGCGTCCCCTGGCGCGTCGGTCCACAGCGTGATGGCCGCAGCCACCTCCTGCGCACCGCCATGGCGGCCGGCGCCCACGGCCAGCGCGGCCATCAAGGCGGCTGCAGCCGGCGAGCGGCCCAGCCCCGAGCACATCGCCGCATGCACCGCCGCATCGCGCGGGCCGGCGTTGGCCAGGGCCACGGCCAGCGCCTCCAGCAGGCGGGCCTGCGCCTCGGTCGGCGCCTCCTCGCGGAACAGCAGCCACAGCATGTCGACCCAGCGGGCGCGGCCTAGCATGTCGCCGTAGACGTCGTAGCCACGGCAGTGCGCGGAGCGCGTGGCAAAGCGGTCGGCGGGCTCGGCCTCCTCGCGCCAGATGCGGGTGCGGACCTGCTCCATCACATCAGCTGGCTGAAGCCACCGTCCACCACCAGTTCGGTGCCGACGACATACGACGATGCCGGCGAGGCGAGGTACAGCACCGCGTTGGCGACCTCTTCGGCGGTGCCGAAGCGCTGGCTGGGCGAGCGCTGCGTCAGGTCGGCGCGCGCGGCGTTCACTGCCTCGCGGGGTACGCCGTCCCAACGGCCGAAGCCGGGCGTGGCGATGGGGCCGGGGCTGACGGCATTGACGCGGATGCCGCGCGCGGCCAGCTCCAGGCTCGCGCTGCGCACCAGCGAACGCGCCGCCGCCTTGCAGGCCGCGTAGGCCGAGAAACCCGGCGCGCCAACCTGGTTGGCGATGGAGGTCGTCACGACGATGGACGCGCCCGGGCGCAGCAGCGGCAGCGCGCGCTGGATGGCGAAGAACACGCCCTTGAAGGCGACGTTGTTCATCGCGTCGAACTGGTCTTCGCTCATGAACTCGATGGGCATCGGCGAGCCGCCCGTGGCGTTCAGCACCAGCACGTCCAGATGGCCGAACTTGGCTTTCACCTGCGCCATCAGGCGGTCGATGTCGTCCAGCTTGCCGGCGTCGCTGCGCTCGGCCAGCAGGTCGTGCCCCAGCGAATCGCGCGCCGCCGCCAGCGTCGCTTCGTCGCGGCCCGTGATCATCACGCTGGCGCCCTGCGCCATGAAGAGCTTGGCCGTGGCCAGGCCGATGCCGCTGTTGCCACCGGTGATGAGGGCCGTCTTGCCCAGCAGTGATCCCATGTTCGTCATTTCGCTCATTTCGCAGTCCCGAGGGTTTTCATTCGAAGATTCATTGGCGGCACTTCCTCGCCGTCGATGCGCACGTCCAGCAGCGTCGGCCCGCCGCGCGACAACATCGCTTTGAAATCCAGCGCATCGAGGTCAGCCGGCGAGCGGATCACATGGCCCGGGATGCCCATGGCGGCGGCCATCATGGCGAAGTCGACCTTGGGCAGCGCGAAGCCGATCGGCTCGGCGCCGGCCAGGCGTTGGCCGTGCTTGACCATGCCTAAGGCGCCGTCGTTGAGCACGACATAGAGCACCGGCAGGCCCAGTTCGGCGGCCACGGTGATCTCTTGCCCGTTCATCAGGTAGCTGCCGTCGCCCGTCAGACAGACGACCGGGCAGCGGCGGTTGGCCAGCGCGATGCCCACGGCCGACCCGATGGCCCAGCCCATGGGCGCAAAGTCCATCGTCACGCGCAGCCAGCTGGAGGGGCGCGTGCGCCGCTCCTGCCCCGCCGGTAGATACGAGGTGCCCGGCAGGCGGCCGCTGCGCTTGTCGTGCGGGGCCAGGTAGTGCACGGCCCAGGCGGCGCTGTTGCCGGCGTCGGCCACAAAGCGCGTCTGCGGCGGGCAGCGCTCGCCCAGCGTGGCGAGCAGGCGCTGCGGCTTCACGGGCGCGCTGTCGCTGCGAATGGCCTGCGGGCTGTCCACCATGGCCTCGTAGGCCTGGCGCGCCACCTGCGGATGCAGGAAGGGCAGCACCGTGGCGTCCTGCCCGTTGTTGGACGGCGCGAGCAGCGCGATCAGCTGCTCGCACACCGACTTGATGTGGCCGCGCACATGCAGCCGCGCCGTCGGCGAACGCATCAGGTTCTCGTCGCTGTCGTCCACGTGCACGAGGCGGCTGTTCAGCAGGTTGGTGGACCAGCCACCGCTGTTGAACTCGCCAAAGCCCGTGCCCAGGGCGATGACGAGATCGGGCTGGCTGGACAACAACTCCGCCGCGCTTGAATGGCCACCAAAGCCGAACACGCCGCGAAAGCGCGGGTGGCGCGGGTTGATGAAGCCCTTGCCGTCCGGCGTAGCAATGAAGTGGCCATCGGTGAGCTGCACCAACTGCATCAGCTCGCTGGCAGCCTCGCCGCAGCCGTCGCCAATCAGCCAGACCGGCTGTTGGGCCGAGAACAGCAGGCGCGCGAGCTGGCGCACGGCGGGCAGGTCCACCAGCGCGGGCGCGCGGCGCAGCAGGCCGGCGAAGTCGGGCGTCTCCAGATCGTCGGGCAGCGGCTGGCGCAGGATGTCTACGGGAATGGACAAATGGCTCGGGCCGCTCGGCGTGCGCTGGGCATGCATCAGCGCGTTGAAGAGCTTGATGGGCAGCTGCTCGGCGTGCGAGACCAGCGAGTTGTAGCGCGTGCACGGGCGGAACATCGCCATCGTGTTGATGCCCGTGCAGCTGGACTCCTGCAGCGCGCCCTTGCCGAAGTTCTTGATCGGCGGCTGGCCGGTGATGACCAGCATCGGCACGTTGTTGTCGTAGGCGCAGGCCACGCCGGTGATCAGGTTGGTGGCGCCCGGCCCCGAGGTGGCGATGCACACGCCGATCTTGCCGGTCTCGCGGGCATAGCCGTCGGCCATGTAGGCGGCACCCTGCTCGTTGCGGGCCACGACGGCCTGCGGGCCACCGCGCCGGCCACTGCGTGCGAGGGCGTTGTACAGCGGCTCGATGGCGCCGCCGGGCACACCGAAGACGTATTCCACGCCGAGGGCTTCAAGCGCTTCGACGAGCATGTCTGCCGCATCACGGGCGGCGGGTTCGCGCGCCGAGTCGGGCGCTTCGGCATAGAAAGGGGCAAGAGCAGTGTTTGTTTCCACGGGGCGGCAGTAGTCGGCAGGCGGTAGGCGAAAGGACACCGCGACGGCTGCGGCACCGCTGCTTGGAGCAATGGCACCGGCGTGTCCGCACGACATCAGGAACTTGGATAAGCCCACCGAGATGGACCCTTGAAACGGCCAATGGACGCAATGTCCCAACGGCCTCGCTCCCCCTGCGTGCGCTGTGGGCCTGAGGCGACGCTGAATAAGTCCCCGCGATGCAGCGCGCCCTGGTTTGGGATGGACTGCAAGGCGCAAACCGCTGCCATAGCTTGGCTATGGCGAGGATTTGCAACGCTGCAGGCCGCCCAAAGCAGGGATGCGCTGCGCGCGAGGGACTTGTTCAGCGTTGCCTTAAGCCCCGCGTCATCTCTGGCCTGCGCCGGAAGCCGTTAGCACCGTGCAGTGAACGCAACTGTATCGAGGTGAAACTTACCCACATCCCCGCGAATGCGGGAAAACACGGGATCGCCGTGAGCAGTTCGTGAAGTAGTGCGCAGGTCGCTGGGGTCAGGGCTTGCCCTTGGCTCCTGTCAGCTGTGCAACGGCGGCCAGCGTGGTCTGCGCGGCGTTCAGCCCGAGCAGGAAATCCTTGTCCGAATAGGTCGAATACAGGTCCGTCGGCTGGTGCCAATGCGGGTTCCAGCCGGCGCCGATCTGCATGCCGCGCTCGTTCTCGCGCAGCGACACCGCCGGCACCCAATCCATGAAGGGTGTCGAGTCGGTGTTGGTCATGCGATTGCCCACGGCGGCCGGGTAGTCCGTCGCGTACTTCTCGTTGGCCGCGCGCAGGGCCCAGGCCAGCTTGGCCGCGCCGTCGGCCTGCTTGGCGTTGACCTGGAACTCGATGTTCACGTCGGCCTCGGCACGCTGGTCCTTCGGCGCCGTGTAGACCGGCTGGCCGCGCGCGTCGAGCACCGGCTTTCCGGCGGCGTCCAGCTTGGGCACCGGCATGCCGTGGTCGAACAGCAGCATGTCGTGCTGGATCATGCCCAGCCAGGTCGGCTCGGGATACCGGCCCGAGCCCTTGGGCGACTCGATGCCTTGCAGGTCCTTGCGCTGGGCCACGTAGGCATAAGCACCGTTCAGGCCGGTCTCCTCGTTGTTCCAGAGGATGAAGCGGATGGACCGCTCCGTCGCCACGCCCGGCGCGTTGAACACACGCGCCAGCTCCATCACCAGCGCCGTGCCCGAGCCGTCGTCATTGGCCGCCTCGCCGAAGCCGATGCCGTCCATGTGGGCGGAGACGATGAACATCTCGTCCGGCCGCGTCGTGCCCACCTTCGTGCAATAGACGCTCTCGCGCGGCGACGTGCCCGGCGGCGTTTGCTCAGTGTTGAGAGAGCGCAGCTTTTCGTCGGGCTGGGCCATCGGGTCGGTGTTCACGCCGATCGGCGCGCGCTTGCCGAACAGCGTGCCGCCGCCCTGCGCCGCCGGCCCACCCGCGCGCACCGGCTGCAACTGCACCGGCCCGCGCTTGACCGGCTCGGTGAAGTCATAGCGCAGCCGCTCGGTGTTCATGCAGCCATAGCTTTTCAGCTGCGCCTCGATCCAGTCCAGCGCCGCCCGGTTGCGCGCCGTGCCCTGGCGCCGGTCGCCAAACTGCGTCAGGCCCTTGATGGTGGCCTTGTACTTGTCCAGGTCGAGCTGGTTGACGAGCGGGGCGACCGGGTCGGCTGCGTCGACGGGCTGGAGTTGGGCGGAGGCGGTGAGGCAGGCGGCGGCCAGCGTGGCGGCAACGAGAGCGTTCTTGGAGGCCATGATTGAAGCGTGGAGTGGGGCGCTGCGATCCTAGTCAACGGCCAGCGTCGCCGAGAGCAGCAGAGCCGGCTCGTCGCGGTCATCCGGGTCGGTCACGAGCAGCAGATGCAGCGCGCCGTTCACCACGGTCACGGCGATGCCTTCGGCCTTGCACGGCAAAGACAGCGGCAGCAAGCCGAGCAGCCGACCATCGGCCGCCACGACACCGACGGCCGAGCCCCGGCAAGGCCCGTCCAGGTAGCTGTCATCGGTCGCCTCCGCCGCAGCGCAGAACACCCAGCCGCCGCCAGGCAACGCAGCGCCATCGGTGAAGCACAGCGGCACGCCGTCGATGTCGCCAAGCACATACGGCGTGCTGGAAACCGGCTGCGGTGCCGGGCCGGTGTCGCTCAACCAGGCTTGGACCGCCGGCCAATCGAACTGGATCAACGCATTGGATGCGTCGCCCTTGTTGCCCCGCTGCAGCAGGCAGAAGCTGCCAGCGCTGACAAAGGCGCCTTCGATGTTGAGTTTGTCGTACTGCGCGTGCAGCCGTTCGTACAAGAGCGCCAGGTCGATCTCGCACACCGTAGGCTCAAGCCCGCCCGCCTCGTCATGCGCCAGCAGCGCCGCCCGGTGACGCTGCGGCTTGGACCCCGAGCCCAGCGCCAGCAACGCGCCATGCGGGCAAGCTGCAAACGGCGGCAACTGCGCCAGCGCCTCCAGGTCCGGCTTGGCGGCCTTGCGCGCCTTGGGCTTGTCGGGCA
>NZ_JBDSQX010000190.1:0-31419 GCF_039929605.1 Roseateles sp. | reverse complement strand
CATGTTCTCGCCGCTGGGCCGCAGCGCCTTTGGCGACATCAAGGGTACGCAGGAGAACCTGCTGGACGTGCTGCAGCGCGCCGGCCTGGCCGTGCTGTGGCTGGACAACCAGAGCGGCTGCAAGGGCTTGTGCGACCGCGTGCCCAACAGCTTCACGGCCAAGCTGCCCGAGGGTGCGGCGCCACTGCCGACGGGCCTGTGCAACGGTGACGAATGCTTCGACGAAGCGCTGCTGCACGAACTGGACAAGCGCATCGCCACGCTCGACCCCGAACGCCTGAAACGCGGCCTCGTGCTCGTCATGCACCAGATGGGCAGCCACGGCCCCGCCTACTTCAAGCGCTCGCCGCCCGACCTCAAGCCCTTCCAACCCGAGTGCAGGAGCAACGCGCTGCAGCAATGCGCGCGCGAGCAGGTCGTCAACGGCTACGACAACACCATCGCCACGACCGACCGCGTGCTGGCGCACTCCATTGCCTGGCTGCAGACGCAAGGCGAGCGCTTTGACACGGGCATGCTCTACGTGTCCGACCATGGCGAGTCGCTTGGCGAGAACGGCCTCTACCTGCACGGCATGCCGTACGCGATGGCGCCGCAAGAGCAGACGCATGTGCCCATGGTGCTGTGGGTGCCCGAGGGCGGTGCCCTGGCGGCGACGCTCAAGCCGGGCTGCCTAGCCAGCCTGCGCGACAAGCCGGCGTCGCACGACAACCTCTTCCACACCATCATGGGCTGGGTGGGCGCTCGGGCCGATATCTACAAGCCCGAATGGGATCTGCTCGCCGCTTGCCGCTCGGGCCGCTAAACACCGGGGGGCCAAGCGGCCTAGAAAAGGTCGGCCTGCGCTGACGGCTTGCGCGGCGGCTTGAACAGCGCCAGTTGCACCGGCCGCCGCTTGTTGCGCAGACCCAGTTTGGCGACTACCCGCTGGAACCTCGCCTGCAGCAGCTCGGCCCAGACGCCCTCGCCGCTGAAGCGCGTGCCGAAGCGCGCGTCGTTGTCCTTGCCGCCGCGCATGTCGCGAATGCGCGCCATCACGCGGTCGGCGCGGTCAGGGAAGTGACGTTGCAGCCAGTCCTGGAACAGCGGGTTCACCTCCCAAGGCAGGCGCACAGGGATGCTAAAGGCGCTGCTGGCCCCCGCCGCCGCAGCCGCCTCCAGGATGCGCTCCAGCTCCGGCTCGTTGATGAAGGGAATGATGGGCGACACACTCACGCCGACCGGCACGCCCGCTTGCGCTAACGCCTGGATCGTGCGCAGCCGACGGGCCGGGGCCGCAGCGCGAGGCTCCAGGATGCGGGCGAGGTCGTTGTCCAGCGTCGTCACCGACAGATAGACCGACACCAGCCCCTGTGCGGCCATCGGCGCGATCAGATCCAGATCACGCTCGATGCCGCTGCTCTTGGTGACGACCGAAAACGGGTGACTGCACTCGGACAGCACCTCGATAAGGCGACGTGTGATGCCCAGCCTGCGCTCGACCGGCTGATAAGCGTCCGTCGCCGTGCCCAGCACCAGCGACTTGGGTTCGTACCGCGCGCCGGCCAGCGTCTCGCGCAGGCGCTCGGCCGCGTTGACCTTGGCGACGATGCGCGTCTCGAAATCCAGCCCTGGCGACAGGTTCAGATAGCTGTGCGTGGGACGCGCAAAGCAATAAATGCAGCCGTGCTCGCAGCCTCGGTAAGGGTTGATGGAGTAGTCGAAGGAGATGTCCGGCGACTGGTTGCTCGTGACGATCTTCTTGGCGTGCTCCTCGATGACTTGAGTCGCGACCGGCAGATGCTCTTCCGCAGCGTCCTGGTCCAGCGAACCCCAGCCGTCGTCGTACTGCTCACGCTCACGCTGCTCGAAGCGATGCGGCATGGCCGTCGCCGTGCCGCGCCCCTTGATCGAATCGACGGGAACGAGGGTCGGCTGGGCGACGGCGATGCGGGTGGGCGCGGGCGACATGCTGTAAATATATACAGTAATTTGCCAGTTTGCCGGCGACTTTTTTCGGGCGTGGCAACCGGGTGTTGCCTGAGCCCAATTCATGGCGGTAGCTAGGTAGTAATCAGCAGGCCACCAGGCCGACGTTCGGGGACAGTCCGAAACATGAGCCTCGACGCCCCGCCCGAACTCAAGTTGCTCGTCGTTGACGATGACCTGGACTCGGCCGAATCCCTGGCGTTCTGCCTTCAGCTCGAAGGCCGCAGCGTGCAGTACGCCACCTGCGGGGAAGACGCCCTCAAGCTCGCCGAGACGTTCACGCCCGACGTCGCCTTGATCGACATCTTCATGCCCGAGGTGGATGGCCACGCGTTGGCGGCTGAGTTGCGCAAGCGCTTCGGCACGAAAATCGTCGTGGTGGCCGTCACCGGTGCGCTCAAGAGCGTCGAGCTGGACGCCTTCGACGCCCACCTGATGAAGCCCATCAACTTCAGCCAGCTGGATGCGCTGCTGACGCAACACCACGGCGGCACCTGAGCGGCCACGAGCGCGCTCCTTAATATTCGTCCCGCTCCACGCCGACGTAGCCCGGCGCCAGGTTCTCGAACTTGGTGTGCATGCGCTGGAACATCAGCTTCACGGTCCCGACCGGGCCGTTACGCTGCTTGGCGATGATGATCTCCGCCACGCCCGGCTCCTTGCACTCGTCCTTGGTGTAGTACTCGTCGCGGTAGATGAACATGATGATGTCCGCATCCTGTTCGATGGCGCCGGACTCGCGCAGGTCCGACATCATGGGCCGCTTGTCAGGCCGCTGCTCCACCGAGCGGTTCAGTTGCGACAACGCGATGACGGGGCACTTCAGCTCCTTGGCCAGGGCCTTCAGGCCGCGCGAGATCTCGCCCAGCACCGTGGCGCGGTTCTCGTCGCTGCCGCCGCCGTTGCCGCTCATCAGCTGCAGGTAGTCGACGACGATCAGGCCGAGCTGGCCGCAGATGCGGGCCTGGCGGCGCGCTCGGGCGCGCACCTCAGAGGGGCTGAGGCCCGGGCTCTCGTCGATGAAGATGCTGGCCTTGCTGAGCTTGTCGACCGCCTCCGCAAGACGACCCCATTCGTCGTCCTGCAGCTGACCCGTGCGCAGATGGCCTTGGTTGATCCGGCCGATGGAGCCGACCATCCGCAGCGCGAGCTGGGCGGCACCCATTTCCATCGAGTAGATGACGACGGGCAGGCCCTCGTTGATGGCCACGTTCTCAGCAATGTTGACCGCGAACGCGGTCTTGCCCATGGACGGACGCGCGGCCAGCACGATGAGATCGCCGCCCTGCAGGCCGGCGGTTTGCTTGTCGAGGTCATAGAAGCCGGTGCGCACACCGGTCACGTCCTGGGCACCGCTCTCGGCCAGCTCGTTGACCCGGTCCATCAGCGCAATCATCAGGTTGTCGATGCTCTGGAAACCCTGGCGGCTGCGCGACCCCTCCTCGCCGATGCGGAAGATCTTGCCCTCGGCCTCGTCGAGGATCTGCGTCACCGCGCGGCCCTGCGGGTTCATCGCTGCGGTCGCGATCTCGTCCGACGTGGCGACCAGCTTGCGCAGGATGGCGCGCTCACGAACGATCTCGGCATAACGGCGCAAGTTGGCGGCGCTCGGCACGCTCTGCGCGAGCGCGTTCAGGTAGGCCAGGCCACCGCACTCCTGGGCGCGGCCCACCGACGTCAGCTCGTCGAACACGGTGACGACGTCGGCCGGCTTGCTCGCGTTGATGAGCTTGCCGATGGCCGCGTACACATGCTTGTGTTCGAAGCGATAGAAGTCGCTGTCGGTCAGCAAGTCGGCCGCTTTGTCCCAGGCCGAGTTGTCGATCAGCAGTCCGCCGAGCACGCTCTGCTCGGCCTCCACCGAATGCGGCGGCACGCGCAGCCGTGCGACCTCGTCGTCATGCGGGGCGGAAGAAGAAGCGGGAAAGATCGCTGACATCGCTTGTGGATAAAGCTGTGGACGAACTGGGAGCAGGCGGTGGACCGGGCGGGAAAACTCGGTCCTGAAAGACAGAAGGCCGAAACCCTGAGGTTTCGGCCTTCGCTGGGTTGCAGCCCTGTTGGACTACTTCACCAATGGGGCGATTACTCGACCGCAGCCACCACTTGGACATTGATCTCGACGACCACGTCCGTGTGAGCGGCCACGCCGACCGCGAACTCGCCCACGTTCTTCAGCGGGCCGTTCGGCAGGCGCACCTGCGACTTGGCGATGGCCGTGCCGGCCTTCGTCAGCGCGTCGGCGATGTCGGCGTTGGTCACCGAGCCAAACAGGCGGCCGTCGACGCCAGCCTTTTGGCTGATGCGAACGGTGCTGCCAGCCAGCTTCTCGCCGAGCTTCTGGGCTTCCGCCAGCTTTGCAGCGGCAACCTTTTCCAGTTCGGCGCGCTTGACTGCGAATTCCTTGATCGCAGCTTCGGTCGCACGGCGTGCGGCCTTGGTCGGGATCAGGAAGTTGCGGGCATAACCGTCTTTGACCTTGACGACGTCGCCGAGGTTGCCGAGGTTGGACACTTTTTCGAGCAGGATCACTTGCATGTCGTCAGCTCCTTAGACCTTGTGCTGGTCGCTGTACGGCAGGAAGGCCAGGAAGCGCGCGCGCTTGATGGACACCGTCAGCTGACGCTGGAAGAAAGCGCGCGTGCCGGTCAGGCGGGCGGGCGTGATCTTGCCGTTCTCAGACACGAAATCGCGCAGCGTGTCGATGTCCTTGTAGTCGATCTTTTCGACACCGGCGACGGTGAAGCGGCAGAAACGCTTACGACGGAACAGCAACGATTGTTGGTTGCGCTTGGGCTTCTTGTCTTTGGAGAAGCGACCTTTACCACGTGGCGGGGGCATAGAGGACCTCTGTTAAATCTATCCGGATTCAATGATTTCCGGGTTCTTGTGGAGCAGCGGGTTCGATCACGGTGACATGGGCGATGAAGCCCCGACCGTTGCGCTGGTGGGTCAGGAAACCGCGGAACACCGCGACACCACCGACTCCCAACGTCTGCAACTGCTTGGCCAACTCGCCTACCGCAACCGCCTTGATCTCCAGAGAGACCTTGCGCGGCTTGCCGGCTTCGATGACTTCGGACTCGGCCTTGAGGCTTGCGTCCAGGGCCATCAGGCCGGCGGGTGTATAGCGAACTTGTCCGAGTTGCTGGATCTGCGCCTGCAGGTGAAGCTGGTTCACGCCGTAGGCACGCTGCTCGAAAAACCTGGTTCTTTAGCGATGAGCTTCAGCTCAGGCCGCTTCTTGCTGTTGCGGTGCCTTGCGGGCTTCTTCGCGCTCGACGGCCTTCATCATGACCGAGGGGGTCGTGATGGCTTTGTCCTGAACCACGGTGAGGTGGCGCAGCACGGCGTCGTTGAAGCGGAAGCCAGTCTCGAGCTCAACCAGGATTGCGTTGGTAGCTTCGATGTTCAGGCACAGGTAATGGGCCTTGGCGAGCTTCTGGATCTGGTAGGCCAGTTGACGGCGGCCCCAGTCTTCGACTCGGTGCACGACACCACCACCGGCGGTGATCAGGCCCTTGTAGCGCTCCAGCATGGCCGGAACTTGTTCGCTTTGATCCGGATGGATCAGCAGAACGATTTCATAGTGACGCATGTGTACTCCTTGTGGGTTCCAGCTTCGGCGCTGTCGGAATGACCGCCTGGGCTGAGGAAGCCGGCCACGGCGTCGACGCGTGGTTACGGCAAGGGGGAACCAAGGATTCTAGCCCGGGAAGGGGCGAATGGCCAAATCAGCCCGAATCAGGGACTGGGGCGGCTGCGCAGCGCGTCGACGAACTCGCGGTCGCGCCGCGTGGGCACGGCGGTGAGCAGGCTGACCAGCACCAGGGCGAGTGCGCCCGCCGGGACGCCGAAGAGGCCGGCCGAAGCTGGGTGAATGCTCCAGATCAACGTCGCCGGCCCGGGCAGGCCGATCATGGCCCGAAGCGAAGGGTGGGCAATGAACAGATAGACCAGGCAGACGATCAGGCCTGTCAGCATCCCGGCCAGCGCGCCGGCGCGGTTGGCGCGCCGCCAGAAGACGCCGGCCACGAGCGCCGGGAAGAAGGTCGAACCGGCGATGGAGAACGCTGCCGTAACGACGGCCAGGATGTCCGCCGGCCGACTCGCCGCCACCGCCGCCGCCGCCAGCGCCGCCGCCAGCAGCAGCGCCTTGGACAGCGTCACTCGCCGCGTGCGCGAGGCCTCGGGGTTGATGGCCTTGTAGTAGAGGTCATGGGACAGCGCGCTGGAGATGGCCAGCAGCAGCCCGTCCGCCGTGGACAGTGCGGCCGCCAGCCCGCCGGCGGCCACCATGCCGGAGATGACGTAAGGCAGGCCGCCCAGCTCGGGCATGACGAGCATGACGAGGTCGGGGTGCAGGCGCAGTTCGCCCAGCTGCAGCCGGCCGTCACCGTTCAAATCCACGGCCGAGAGAAGCGCCGGGTCGACGCGTTGCCACTGGCGTATCCAGGCCGGCAACTGGTCGAAGCTCGTGCCAACGAGGCTGTTGAACACCTCGGTCTTGACCATGACGGCCAGCGCCGGCGCGGTGAGGTAGAGCAGGCAGATGAAGACCAGCGACCAGGCGACCGACTCGCGCGCCTTGGCAACCGACGTGGTGGTGTAGTAGCGCGTTAGCAGATGCGGCAGGCCGGCGGTGCCGACCATCAGGCAGAGCACGAGGGCGATGAAGTTGCGGCGGCCTGCGCTGGCCTGATCGCGCTCGCTGGGGCTGCCGTCGGGATTGCCGGCAAAAGGCTGCATGTGCGGCGTCAGGCCGGACAGCGGCAGGGCGTACTGCGTCTCGCTGACCAGCTCGCGCCGCCAGCGCTCCTCGGCCTCGGCCGGCGTGAGCGGCAATGCAGCCCGCAGTTTCTCGGCGGCCTGGATCTTGGCCAGCGACGCGTCCTTGGCCTTCAGCACCGACACGTTTGCTGCCGCCATCGCCTGCTGTTCGGCCAGCGCCTTGGGCACATCGGCCAGGCGAGCGGCGGCGGCATCGGCGCGCTGCTGATGGATGCCGCGCACCTGCAACTCGGCGGGGTCACGGATCAGTTCCTGCTCACGTTCGGCCAGCTGGTGCAGCTGCTGACCGTAGACCAGCTGCGGCAGCGGCCAGCCGGTCTGCTTGACGCTGAGCCAGATGACCGGCACTAGGTAGGCCAGGATCATGATGAGGTACTGCGCCACCTGCGTCCACGTGACGGCGCGCATACCGCCGAGGAATGAACAGACCAACACGCCGCCCAGGCCGACGAAGACACCGACCTCGAAGCCCAGGCCGGTCAGCCGCGTCGTGATGAGGCCGACGCCGTAGATCTGCGCAACCAGGTAGACGAAGGACACGAGGATGGCTGCGGACGCGCCGACGAGACGCAGCGCGCCGCTCTGGAAACGCTCGGCAAGGAAGTCCCCGATCGTGTACTGCCCGAAGCTGCGCAGATAGGGCGCGATGCACAAGGCCACGAGGACGAAGCCGCCCGTCCAGCCCAGCACATAGGCCAGGCCGGCGTAACCGCTGGCGTAGAGCGTGCCGGCCAGGCCGATGAAGGTGGCGGCGCTCATCCAGTCGGCGGCCGCCGCCATGCCGTTGTAGAGCGGCGGCACGCGGCGGCCGGCGACGAAGTACTCGGCCGGCTCAGTGGTGCGGCAGAGGATGCCAATGATTGCGTAGACCGCCACGGTGGCGCCGAGGAAGGTGTAGCCAATCCAGGCCTTGGGCAGGCCGCGCTGCTCGGCCAGGCCGAGCGCGATCACGAGCACGACGAAGCTCAGCGCAAAGATGACGTAGCGACGATGGAGATGGTGGGCGGACACGGCGGCATCATCGGCAATAAAAAGCCCGGGGCTCCTTGCGGAGAACCCGGGCCGGTCAGCGCAGGGTGCTGCTTATTTGGCCGCCAAGCGCTGCCAGGTCTCGATCACCGTGTCCGGGTTCAGCGAGATCGACACGATGCCTTCCTCGGCCAGCCAGTCGGCGAAGTCCGGGTGGTCGCTGGGGCCCTGGCCGCAGATGCCGATGTACTTGCCGGTGGCGCGGCAGGCACGGATGGCGCGCGAGATCAGCGCCTTGACAGCCGGATCACGCTCGTCGAAGTCACCGGCCAGTTGCTCCAGGCCGGAGTCGCGGTCGAGGCCCAGCGTCAGCTGCGTCAGGTCGTTGGAGCCGATGGACATGCCGTCGAAATGCTCCAGGAACTGCTCGGCCAGGATGGCATTGCTCGGCACCTCGCACATCATGATGATGCGCAGGCCGTCGACGCCGCGCTTGAGGCCGCGTTCGGCCAGCATCTCGACCACGCGCGAGGCCTGCTTCACCGTGCGCACGAAGGGCACCATGATCTCGATGTTGTCCAGGCCCATGTCCTTGCGCACGCGCTTGAGGGCCTCGCACTCCATCGCAAAGGCGTCCTGGAACTCGCCGCTGATGTAGCGGCTGGCGCCACGGAAGCCCAGCATCGGGTTCTCTTCATCCGGCTCGTAGCGGCTGCCACCGATGAGCTTGCGGTACTCGTTGCTCTTGAAGTCGCTCAGGCGAACGATGACCGGGCGCGGGAAGAAAGCGGCCGCGATGGTGGCGATGCCTTCGGCCAGCTTGTCCACGTAGAAGGCGCGCGGCGAGGCATGGCCACGGGCGACAGACTCGACGGCCTTCTTCAGGTCGGCGTCGATGTTCGGATAGTCCAGGATCGCCTTCGGGTGGACGCCGATGTTGTTGTTGATGATGAACTCGAGCCGCGCCAGGCCCACGCCGCCCGAGGGCATCTGCGCGAAGTTGAAGGCCAGTTGCGGGTTGCCCACGTTCATCATGATCTTGATGGGGCAGTACGGCAGCTCGCCGCGGTGCACCTCGCTGATCTCGGTCTCCAGCAGGCCGTCGTAGATGTAGCCGGTGTCGCCTTCCGAGCAGGCCACCGTGACGAGCTGGCCGTCCTTCAACAGGTCGGTCGCGTCGCCGCAGCCAACCACGGCCGGGATGCCCAGTTCACGCGCAATGATGGCCGCGTGGCAGGTGCGGCCGCCCCGGTTGGTGACGATGGCGCTGGCGCGCTTCATGACCGGTTCCCAGTTCGGGTCGGTCATGTCGGTGACGAGCACGTCGCCCGGCTGCACGCGGTCCATCTCGGCCACGCTGTCCACCAGCCGCACAGGGCCGGTGCCGATCTTCTGGCCGATGGCGCGGCCTTCGGCCAGCACGGCACTGTGTGCCTTGAGCTTGTAGGCCAGCTCGACTTGGCCGGCCATCTGGCTCTTCACCGTTTCCGGGCGGGCCTGCAGGATGTAGATCTTGCCGTCGACGCCGTCGCGGCCCCACTCGATGTCCATCGCGCGGCCATAGTGCTTCTCGATGATTAGCGCGTACTGCGCCAGCTCGGTCACCTCGGCGTCGTTCAGCGAGTAGCGATTGCGGGATTCGACCGCCGTGTCCACGGTCTTCACCAGCTTGCCGCTGGCAGCCTTCTCTTCGGGCGACGCGAACTCCATGCGCAGCAGCTTGGAACCCAGGTTGCGGCGGATGATGGCTAGCTTGCCGGCCTTCAGCGCGGGCTTGTGGACGTAGAACTCGTCCGGGTTCACGGCGCCCTGCACGACCGTCTCGCCCAGGCCGTAGCTGGACGTGATGAAGACGACTTCCTGGAAGCCGCTCTCGGTGTCGATGGTGAACATGACGCCGGCCGAGCCGAGGTCGCTGCGCACCATGCGCTGCACGCCGGCGGACAGCGCCACGTCGTTGTGGGCGAAGCCCTTGTGCACGCGGTAGCTGATGGCGCGGTCGTTGTAGAGCGAGGCGAAGACCTCGCGCATCTTGTGCAGCACCTCGTCGATGCCGACGACGTTCAGGAAGGTTTCCTGCTGGCCGGCGAAAGATGCGTCGGGCAGGTCTTCCGCCGTGGCGGACGAGCGCACAGCGAAGCTCACGCCGGGGTTGTCGGCGGTGAGCTGCGCGAAGGACGAGGTCACGCCGGCTTCCAGGTCGGCCGGGAAGGGTTGGCTCTCGATCCAGCCGCGGATCTCGGCGCCGGCCTCGGCCAGCGCGCGGACGTCGTCGGTGTTGAGCGTGGAGAGGCGCGCCGCGATGCGCGCGTCCAGCCCCTCGTGCTTGAGGAACTGCCGGAAGGCGTGCGCCGTCGTGGCGAAGCCACCGGGCACCCGCACGCCGGTCGCAGACAGCTGCGAGATCATTTCGCCGAGGCTGGCGTTCTTGCCGCCAACTGCCTCGACATCGGTCATCCTCAGATTCTCAAACGGTACGACCAGGGCGGTCGCCTCGAACAGGGTGGACATGGGGAAACTCCGGGAGGTTGAAAAACCGGTGCCGTCGCGTCGTTCGGGCCGTCCATGTGGGGCACTGCCGAGCAGATGTGCTCAAGGCAGGCGCGGCTCCGTCCATTTCTGGATTCTTCTGGGAGGAAGGAGGCGCGCATGGGGCTGATCGCGAGGAATTGGGCGGATTCTAGGCGGTCCGTACCGGCGTGTAACCGCCTCGGCTGCAGGGTGGTGGCTGAAGCAAGCTCAGCCGAGTCGCTGGCTATCATGGCCTCGCCATTGAACTCCGAGGGTCGTTGCCATGATCGCCAGAACCGTCTACTTCGTCTCTGACGGTACCGGCATCACCGCCGAAACCTTCGGCAACTCTATCCTGGCGCAGTTCACGATCAAGGCCCGCCATGTGCGCCGGCCCTTCGTCGACTCCGCCGAGAAAGCCCATGCCGTCATCGCCGAGATCAACGAGACGGCCGCGCGCGAGGAGCAGCGGCCCATCGTCTTCGCCACGCTGGTGGACCGCGACGTGCTGAAGATCGTGCGCGAGCACTGCCTGGGCCGCGTGATGGACATGTTCGGCACCTTCATCGAGCCGCTAGAGGAAGAGTTCGGTATCAAGAGCAACCACCGCGTGGGCCGCTTCTCGGACGTGGCGCAGAGCCAGGAGTACCACGATCGCATCGAGGCCATCAACTTCTCGCTGGCGCACGACGACGGCCAGAGCAGCAAGAACCTCGACGTGGCCGACGTCATCCTCGTCGGCGTGTCGCGCTCGGGCAAGACGCCGACGTCGCTCTACCTGGCCATGCAGCACGGCATCAAGGCCGCCAACTATCCGCTGATCCCCGAGGACTTCGAGCGCCGCAAGCTGCCGCCTTCCTTGACACCGCACCGGCGCAAGTGCTTCGGCCTGACCATCGACCCCGAGCGGCTCAGCCAGATCCGCAACGAGCGCCGCCCCGGCAGCAAGTACGCCGACGTGCTGAACTGCCGCTACGAGGTCAACGAGGCCGAGGCCATGATGAAGCGCGACGGCATCTCCTGGCTGTCGTCCACGCACAAGTCCATCGAAGAGATCGCGACGACGATCCTGCGCGACATCCGGCCGGATCGGCTGATGTACTGATGCAGAAACGGCGCCCCCACGCATCCTGCGGATGCTGCCCCCCGAGGGGGCGCTGAACTGATGCCAGTTCACGCCTTAGCCCTCGTCCTCGTCGCCGCCCTCCTCCACGCGCTCTGGAACCTGGCCGCCAAGAAGTGGGGCGGCGGCCCGCATTTCGTGTTCGCCTGCGCCGTCGGCGTCGTGCTGTTCTGGCTACCAGCGGTGCTGTGGATCGACCTGGGCGAGCTGCCGCACTGGTCGCCGTTGCTCTGGGGCTTCGTCGTCGCCAGCGCCATCGTGCACCTGCTGTACTTCAACTGCCTGATCGCCGGCTACCGGGCCAGCGACCTCACGGTCGTCTACCCGGTCGCGCGCGGCACCGGGCCGCTGCTGTCGGCAACCGCCGCCGTGCTGCTGCTGGACGAGCATCTGGGCGCCCTCGGCGTGCTGGGGTTGGCCGGCGTGGTGGGCGGCATCCTGTTCATCACGATGGGACCGCGCCTCCTTGGCCGGGGTGTGGACCCGGAGGTCACCGCCACCATCCGCCGCCGCCAGGGCGTGTACTGGGGCGTGGCCACGGGCGCCTTGATCGCCGGCTACACGGTGCTGGACGGCTACGCGGTCAAGGTGCTGGCCGTGTCGCCGCTGCTGTTGGACTACTGCGGCAACGTGCTGCGCGTGCCGATGCAGTTGCCCATAGTCCTGCGCAACCGGCACAGCTTCCGGGCCGAGTTGCGGCGCACCTGGAAGGGTGTGCTGGCCGTGGCCACCATCAGCCCGCTGGCCTACGTGCTGGTCCTGCTGGCCGTGCGCGACGCGCCGCTGTCGCGCGTGGCACCGGCACGGGAGGTGTCGTGCTGTTTGCGGCGCTGCTGGGTGGGCAGTTGCTGGGCGAAGGGGAGAAGGGCTGGCGGCTGGCGGGGGCGGCGCTGATTGGGACCGGAGTCATTGCGCTGGCGTATTGACGGCTCATGAGCACCACTCGGTGGCATCGGGCCGATATCCATGTTTCGGCCGGCCTCCTGCCACTTGTGCGACTCGGCTGCGGGCTTCTCGCCTTCTTGCGGTGGCCAGCCGCTTCAACCGGACTAAAACTGCCACAGAGGCCGTCACCGTCCAAGCAGGCAAGAAAAAAGCACTTAGCAATTTCTCGCCAAGTGCTTGATTCATCGAGATTGTTTGGTGGGCCCTGAGTGACTCGAACACTCGACCTACGGATTAAGAGTCCGCTGCTCTACCAACTGAGCTAAGAGCCCTGAGTCAACCCGGGCGACCGAGCTGAGCCAGCGATTGTAGCGTCGATTCCGTCGAATCAGCGCTATAAAACCTGGTGGGACGTGCAGGATTCGAACCTGCGACCAACGGATTAAAAGTCCGCTGCTCTACCGACTGAGCTAACGTCCCGTGTCAAGCAGAGCCCGCCATTATAGGCAGATATTTTTATGCTCCACAAGAAGTTTCAAGCATGGGCCGTCACGATGTCGTCCGCGCCAGATGCAGGCGCTGCAACTCGGCCGCCGCGCACAAGCCGAAGGTTGCCGTGACGGCGACGCTGGAGCCGTAGCCGTGGCAGTTCAGGCTGCCGTCGCCAGCGCCGAGAATCTCACAAGCTTCGCCCTCGCCCTGCTGAGGCAGGTGCACAGGCTCCAGTGAGTAGACACAGGCCACATCCAGCTTGCCGGTGCGCGGCGCGGCGTGGTGCTTGCGCAGGCGCTGGCGCAACGACGCCAGCAGCGGGTCGTGCGTCGTGGCGCTGAGGTCAGCAATCTGCACGCGATGCGGCTCACGCTTGCCGCCCGCTGCGCCGACGGTGACGAAGGGCAGTTCGCGCTCACGAGCCCACGCCGCAAGCGTGGCCTTGGCGCGGATCTGGTCGCAGCAATCGATGAGCCCGTCGAACTCGGCGCCACCCATCAACGCCGGCCAGTTGTCGGGCTCGACGAACTCCTCGATGACATGCACCTTGCAGCCCGGGTGGATGTCCGCAATACGCAGGCGCAGCGCCTCGGCCTTGGCCATGCCGACGGTTGACCCCAAGGCCTGAATTTGCCGGTTGATGTTGGATTCGGAGACCTGGTCGAGGTCGATCAACGTCAGCTCGGCGGCGCCGCTGCGGGCCAGCGCCTCGACGGCCCAGGAGCCGACGCCGCCCAGGCCCACGACCGCGAAACGTGCGGTGCGCAGGCGCTGGTAAGCAGCGTCGCCATGCAGGCGGCGCAGGCCACCGAAACGGCGCTCGAGATCAGCCTCGCCGAGCTGATCCGCGACCATCACTTCAGGCTAGCCAGGCGCTCTTTGCCCGCTTGCGCGGCTTCGGTGCCGGGGTAGGCCTTGATGAGGTCTTCGATGCTGCGACGCGCAGCCTTGTTGTCCTTCAACTCGGCTTGGCAGTTGGCCAGTGCGAGCAGGGCTTCGGCGGCGCGCGGATGATCCGCATTGCCGGCGATGAAGGCTTTGAAGGTGGCGATCGCGTCCTTGTAGTCGCGCTTGCCGTACTGGGCGTTGCCGAGCCAGAAGCGCACCGAGTCGGTGTAGCCGCTGGCGGGGTAGCGCTTCAGGAATGCATTCAGCGCGGCGACAGCCTCGGCGAAGTCGCCGCGACGCACGAGGCCGACGGCGGCGTCGTACTGGCCGCGTTCATCGGGGCCGACCTGGAACTCGCGGCCGTCGAGAGCCACCTTCTGGGGCTCTAGCGGCTTTAGGCGGGCGTCGACGGACTGCGTCTGGTCGGCCAGCTTGCGCTGGGTGTCGGACAGGTCTCGGGCAAGTTGCTCGTTGGTGCCGCGCAATTTGGCCAGCTCGCCGCGCAGCCCGTCGAGTTGGGTGTTCAGCTCCAGCATGCTGCGGCGCAGCGGCTGCAGCTGATCCTGGACCAAGGTGCTGACCTGCTCGGCGCGCTGCTTGGCGGCATCGTCGTTGGCCTGGATCTTGGCGCGTAGTTCGAGGATGGCCTTGCGGGCTTCGTCATCCTCGAACAGGCCGGCGCGGGCCGGTTGCACGAAGGCCGCGCCTGCGGCGAGGGCCAGGAGCGTCAGTCGCATCAGGCGCAAGCCACGCATCACTTGTCCTTGAGCTCGACGCGACGATTCTTGGACCAGGCTTCCTCGGTACTACCTTGAACGGCCGGGCGCTCCTTGCCGAAGCTGACGGCTTCGACCTGCCCAGCGCCCACGCCGAGCAGCGTCAGCGACTTCGCAACAGCTTCAGCACGGCGCTGGCCGAGGGCCAGGTTGTACTCGCGGCCGCCGCGCTCGTCGGTGTTGCCTTCGAGGCTGAGCGCCAGCTTCTGGTTGTTGTTCAGACGCTTGGCGTGCACCTCGATCAGCGGGCGGAACTCTTCCCTGACGGCGTCGCTGTCGAAGTCGAAGTAGACGACGCGCTTGTCGCGGACTTGTTCGGTGTACTGCGCGTTCAGGTCGATGGTGGCGACCTTGGTCTGTGCCATCGGCTCCGTCTTGCCTTGCGGCGGGGCGGCCGGGGGAGCCGTGGGCTCGGCCGTGACGACGGGCGCCGGGTCGTCCAGTTTGACGGAGGAAGCGCAACCAGCCAGGGCGGCGGCAGCAATCAGGGTGAGCGCAAAGCGAGTCAGCTTCATTTGAGTAGTCTCCACAACAGACGGGGGGCGGGTGAAAAGAGCATGGTTGGCAAGGGTGCCGGCGCGGCATTGTCCGACACGGTGCGAGCTGTCAAGTTACTGGGGCGTAAACGGCCCCCAGGCGGGTTCGCGCACTTCGGCCAGCGTGACGAGCAAGGGCGTCTTGATCTTGCCGTCGAGCGTGGTGGTCATCAGCACTTCCTTGCCACCGGCGCGGCTGGCATAGACGATGAGCTTGCCGTTGGGTGAGAACGCCGGGCTCTCGTCGTCGTTGGCTTCGCTGATCTGCTGAGACTGCCCGGTGCCGAGGTCCATCACGCTGAGGCGGAAGGCGCCGCCGACGCGCGTGATGTAGGCCAGCGTGCGGCCGTCGGGGCTGATGGCCGGACTGATGTTGTAGCTGCCGCCGAAGGTGACGCGCTCGGCCGAGCCGCCGCTGGCAGGCATGCGGTAGACCTGCGGGCCGCCGCCGCGGTCGCTGACGAAATAGATCTGGCTGCCATCGGGCGAGTAGCAGGCCTCGGTGTCGATGGCGCTGCTTCGCGCAATGCGGCGCACGCCGGAACCGTCACGGTTGATGACGAAGAGCTGGGTGCCACCTTCGCGCGACAGGCTGACGACCAGTTGCGAGCCGTCCGGCGACCAGGCCGGGGCGCTGTTGGTGCCCTTGAAATCGGCCAGCACACGGCGCGCGCCGGTCTGCACATCCTGGATGCGCACGGTGGCCTTGCGGCTTTCGAAGCTCACATAGGCCAGCTCGCGGCCATTGGGCGCCCAGGCGGGCGACAGGATGGGCTCGGGGCTGGTCAGCGCGACCTTGGCGCTCTCGCCGTCGGCATCGGCGATGACAAGGCTGAAGCGTCGGCCCGCCTTGGTGACGTAGGCCATGCGAGTGGCGAACACGCCCTTCTCGCCGGTGAGCTTTTCGTAGACCACGTCGGCGATGCGATGGGCCGCGAGGCGCGCATCGTCGGGCAGCACAGCCTGGGCCTGGCCGATGATCTCCGCGCCCTTGACGACGTCCCAAAGCTTGAAGCGGATGTCCAGCCGGCCGTCGGCCAGGCGGTTGATGGAGCCGGCGACGAGCGCGTCGGACTGGCGCGCGCGCCACTCGGGCCACACGGGGACACTGGTTTCGCTAAACGCACCCGGCGCGTCGACGCTCTTGAACAGGCCGCTGCGCTCCAGGTCGGCGCGAATGATGGCGGCGATGGGCTGGGGCGACTTGGACTCGTCGCGGAAGTCGGCAATGGCGACGGGGATGCGCGAACCGCCGACACCGGCAATGTCGATACGGAGCTGGGCGAGTGCCGGGCCGACGCTGAACGCGGCAGCGAGGGCAACGATGGCCGCAAGGCTGCGGCGACGGAAAACTGTTTCGAGCATGGCGCGCGATTTTGCCGCAGCCGCAGCAGTTGTAACGTCAGACAAAGCCTTGTCCAGCGCAATCCCCACTACAGCAGGATGATGTCGTAGTGCTCGGTCTGGTTGGCCGGCTCGGCGGTCAGCGAGATGGGCTTGCCGATGAAGTCCGACAGCCCGGCCAGATGAGCGCTCTCTTCGTCGAGCATCATCTCGACGACATTGGCCGCAGCGACGACACGGAACTCGCGCGGCGAGAACTGGCGCGCCTCGCGCAGGATGTCGTAGCAGACCGAGCGCGCCGTCTTCACCTGGCCGCGGCCCTCGCAAGTGGGGCAGGGTTCGCAGAGCATGCGCGACAGCGACTCACGCGTGCGCTTGCGCGTCATCTCGACAAGGCCAAGCTGCGTGAAGCCGCCGACGGTGACCTTGGTGCGGTCCTTGCCCAGCTGCTTCTTGAACTCCGCCAGCACCGCCGTCTTGTGCTCCTCGCGCGTCATGTCGATGAAGTCCACGATGATGATGCCGCCCAGGTTGCGCAGGCGCAGCTGGCGGGCGATGGAACCGGCCGCTTCCAGGTTCGTCTTGAAGATGGTGTCGTCGAAATTCTTGGCGCCGACGAAGCCGCCGGTGTTGACGTCGACCGTCGTCATCGCCTCGGTCTGGTCGAACACCAGCGAACCGCCGGACTTCAAATCAACCTTGCGAACCAGCGCGCGAGCGATTTCGGCGTCGACATTGCACAGGTCGAAGATGGGCCGCTCACCGCTGTAGTGCGCGAGCTTGGCCGTGGCGGCGGGCATGAAGGTCTCACCGAACTCGCGCAGCACGTCGTACTGCATGCGCGAGTCGATGCGGATGTGACCGGTGCGTTCGGTGGTCAGGTCGCGCAGCACGCGCTCGACGAGGCTCAGGTCCTGGTGCAGCAGGCTGGCAGACGGCGTGGTGAGCGCCTTGTCACGGATCTGGTGCCAGGTCTTGCGCAGGTAGGCGATGTCGGCGGCCAGCTCTTCGTCCGAGGCGTCTTCCGCGTTGGTGCGCAGGATGAAGCCACCGCCGCCGCCCTGCTCCCTGCTACCCACCAGCACCTGCACACGCGCGCGCAGTGCTTCACGCGCCTCGGGCGAACCGATCTTCTGGCTGATGCCGATGTGCTCGTCCTGCGGCAGAAACACGAGCATGCGGCCGGCCACGCTGATCTGGCTGGACAGGCGCGCGCCCTTGGTGCCGATCGGATCCTTGATGACCTGCACGGTCAGCGGCTGGCCCTCGAAGACGAGGCGCTCGATGGGCGTCGGTGGGGCATCCGCGCTCTGGTGCCGGCCATGGCCGAACTGAGAGGCGCTGTGCAGGTCCGCCACGTGCAGGAAGGCCGCCCGCTCCAGGCCGATGTCGATGAACGCCGACTGCATACCCGGCAGCACGCGCACGACCTTGCCGAGGTAGACGTTGCCGACGAGGCCCCGCTCCAACGTGCGTTCGACGTGCAGTTCCTGCACCGCGCCGTTCTCGACCACGGCCACCCGCGTCTCCTGCGGAGACCAGTTGATCAGGATGTCTTCCATCGCGAACCTTTGAATGCTGACCTCTGCGCCCGGCAGGCGCAGATGTCAAAACTCGAATTGCCCGACTGGCCGCCCCTAGGTCAATTCACCCCCCTTTGCGGGCCTGGCGCGAAGCGACGGGTTCGGGGGCTCACAGTTCAAAACCGAATTTGTCCAACAGCGCGGTCGTCTCAAAGAGGGGCAACCCCATGATGCCGGTGTAGCTGCCGGCAATCTTCACGATCCAGGCCGCTGCCTGGCTCTGGATGGCGTAGGCGCCGGCCTTGCCGAAGGGCTCGCGGCTGGCGATGTAGCGGTCGATCCGCGCGGCGGACAACGGCGCGAACTCGACCTGCGAGACGTTCAGCGTCGCTGCGCGCTGGGTTGTGCTGGCCACGGCAACCGCCGTGATGACGCGGTGGCTACGGCCGGACAGCAGCGAGAGGATGCGGTGCGCATCGGCGTCGTCTTCGGGCTTGCCGAGGATGAGGTCGTCGACGGCAACGGTCGTGTCGGCGCAGAGGATGGGCGCCGGCGGCAGGCCACGCGCGGCCAGGCGTGCCAGCGCCGCGTCCAGCTTGGCGGCGGTGACGCGGGCGCAATAGGTCTCGGGCAGCTCACCGGCCCGCACGGCTTCCAGCGCCTCGGCGTCCTCATCGGGGCCAGGCAGCAGCAGCTCGTGCTCAACGCCTATCTGCGCCAGCAATTGGCGGCGGCGCGGGCTTTGCGAGGCGAGATAAATGAACTTATTCACGGTGATAGGGGTGGCCGGTCGTGACCGTCCAGGCGCGGTACAGGCCCTCGGCCAGCAGCACGTGGGCGAAGGCGTGCGGCAGCGTCAGGTCGGACAGGCGCAGCGTCTCGTCGGCGGTGGCCTTGAGGTCGGGATGCAGGCCGTCAGGCCCGCCGATGATGAGGGCGGCGTCGCGGCCCTCACCCATCCACAGCTTGAGTCGTTCGGCCAGTTGGACCGACGTGCGGCGCTCGCCGCGCTCGTCCAGGATGATGCGGCGCACACCTTTCGGCAAAGCCGCCTCGATGCGCGCGGCTTCTGCGGCCATCAACTGCTCGGCCGTCTTGCTGCCGCGCGTCTCGGCCTTGACGGCCTTGAGTTCGAGCTTCAGTTCGGGCGGAAATCGCTTGGCGAAATCTTCGTAAGCGGTGTCCGCCCAGGCCGGCTGGCGCTGGCCGACAGCGACGAGAAAGAGGCGCATCAGCCTCTCTTCGGCGCTGCCTTCTTGGCCGTAGCCTTCTTGGCAACGACCTTGCTCGTCACCGTCTTCGCGGGCGCTGCCCTCTTCACGCCGACCGTCGTCTTGACCGCGACCTTTTTGGCCGCCGGCTTCTTGGCCGCCGGTTTGGTCACACCGACGGTGATCGTCTTCGTCGCAGGCGTCTTGGGGCTGACGACATGGCTGGGCGCCTTCCGAGCCGCTGGCTTCTTGGCAGCGGGCGCAGGCTTCCTGGCCGGCGCAGCGGGCTTCACGCCGACCGGGCCAAGCGGCATGCCGGACTTCTTTGCCGCTGTCTTGGCAGGTTTGGCGGAGGCATCCTCCGACGCCTTCACCAACTTGAAGTCACTCGCACCGAGCTTGATCTTGACGGGCTTGTCACCCCAGATCTCTTCGAGGTGGTAGTAGGTGCGGATGGCGGGCTGCATCAGGTGCACGACGGCAGCGCCGCAGTCCACGATGATCCATTCACCGTTGTCTTCGCCCTCGGTGCGCATGACCTGCATGCCGCGCCCCTTGACCGTTTCACGCACGCTGGACGCGAGCGCTTTGGTCTGCCGATTGCTGGTGCCGGAGGCGATGATGACGCGCTCGAACAAGGGCGACAGGTGCTCGGTATTGAACACGACGATGTTCTGAGCCTTGACGTCCTCAAGACCATCGACGATGGCTCGTTGCAGCTTGCGAATGTCCATTCAGGGCTTCTTCTCGTAGAGACGATGCGAGTCAATATAGCTCGCGACGTCGGCGCCCACCAAGGGGCAAATATCGTCGCCGCGGGCGATAGCCTCGCGCACGGCGGTGGATGAGATGGGGGTTTCCGGCAGATTCAACGCCTGCAGGCGGTGCGGCGGCATGCCGGGCGGCGTGACGACGGCTTCGCCGGCGCGCGGCACCACGACGAGGGTGGCGAGCGCCGCCACGGTCTCGGCACGGTACCAGGTCGGCAGGCGGGCGTACTGATCCTGGCCGATGAGGAACATCAACTCGGCGGCCGGGTTGTCGGCCTTGAACTCGCTCAGCGTGTCGGCCGTGAAGCTGGGGCCGCGGCGGTGCAGCTCGCGCTCGTCGACGGCAAAGCGCGGCTCGCCGGATGTCAAGCGCTTGAGCATGGCGGTGCGGTGTACGCCGGAAGCCATCATCTGATCCGGCTTCTGCCATTGGCGGCCGGCTGGCAGCCACAGGAATCGGTCCGGCGCCAGCGCGCCCAGCGCGAAGCGGGCGAAGGCCAGGTGGCCAAGGTGGGGCGGGTCGAAACTGCCGCCGAAGAGAGCCAACTTCATAGCCACAGCGCAGTCGGAGTTTCATCGGCCCAGTCACGGGGCCGCAGGAAGTCGCTGTACAGCCGCGCCTCGGGCGTGCCCGGTTCGGGCGCCCAGTCGTAGCGCCACTTCACCTGCGGCGGCATGGACATCAGGATGGATTCCGTGCGGCCACCGGACTGCAGGCCGAACAGCGTGCCGCGGTCCCAGACGAGGTTGAACTCGACGTAGCGACCACGCCGGTAGGCCTGGAAGTCGCGCTCGCGCTCGCCGTAGGCATAACCCTGGCGGCGCTCGACGATGGGCAGGTAGGCGCTTAGGAAGGCATCGCCGACGGAGCGGATCAAGGCGAAGCCGCCATCGAAGCCCCCATCGGCGTAATCGTCCAGGAAGATGCCGCCGATGCCGCGCGGCTCCTGCCGGTGCTTCAGGAAGAAGTAGTCGTCGCACCAGGCCTTGAACCTGGGATACAGCTCTGCACCGTGGGCGCCAAGCGCATCGCGGCAGACGCGGTGGAAGTGCTGGGCGTCGCGCTCGTAGCCGTAATAGGGCGTCAGGTCCATACCGCCGCCAAACCACGTCACAGCCGGCGCGTCGGGCGGCAGGGCCGCGAACATGCGCACATTCATGTGCACCGTTGGCACGAAGGGGTTGTGCGGGTGCATCACCAGCGACACGCCCATGGCCTCGAAGGGCGCGCCGGCCAACTCGGGCCGGTGCTGCGTGGCGGAGGGCGGCAGCACGCGGCCCTTCACGTGCGAGAAGTTGACGCCGCCGCGCTCGAAGACGGCGCCGCCTTCGATGAGGCGCGACAGGCCGTCGCCCTCCAGCCGGCCACCGGGCTCGCGCGTCCAGCCGTCGCTCAGGAAGGCGTTGCCATCGGCCTCCTCCAGCGCACTGACGATGCGCTGCTGCAGGCCGAGCAGGTACTCGCGGACGGCTTGGGTGTTGCTCAACGCTTGATGGCGCGGTGGCCAATGTCCGAACGGAATTGCCGCCCGGCAAACTGGATGCCCGAGGCCAGCTCGTAGGCGCTTTGCGCGGCGGTGCGGGCGGACTCGCCCAGCGCCGTCACGCAGAGCACGCGGCCGCCGCTGGTCAGCAGCTTGCCGTCGACCTCGGTGGTGCCGGCATGGAAGACCATGGCCTCGTCCTCGTCGGCGGGCAGGCCGGTGATGGCGTCGCCCTTGCGCGGATCGAGCGGATAGCCCTCGGCCGCGAGTACGACGCCCAAGGCCACGCGACGGTCCCATTGCAGCTCGACCTCGTCCAGCGTGCCGTCGGTGGCGTGCATCAGCAGCTCGAAGAGGTCGCTCTTCATGCGCATCATGATGGGCTGGGTCTCGGGATCGCCCATACGGGTGTTGAACTCGACGGTGCGCGGCTGGCCGTGCTCGTCGATCATCAGCCCGGCGTAGAGGAAGCCAGTGAACGGGTGGCCGTCCTTGGCCATGCCGGCGATGGTCGGATTGATGATCTCGTGCATGACCTTGGCATGCACGTTGGGTGTGACGACCGGCGCCGGCGAGTAGGCGCCCATGCCACCGGTATTGGGGCCTTCGTCGCCGTCAAGCAGGCGCTTGTGGTCCTGGCTGGTGGCGAGCGGCACGACACGCTTGCCATCGCAGACGACGATGAAGCTGGCTTCTTCTCCGGCGAGGAAGTCCTCGATGACGACTCTGGCGCCACCGGCGTTGTGGGTCACGCCCAGCTTGTTGTCCTCAAGGATCCACGTGATCGCCTCGTGGGCCTCGGCCAGCGTCATCGCGACGACAACGCCCTTGCCCGCCGCCAGGCCGTCGGCCTTGATGACGATGGGCGCGCCGCGGCCATCGACGTAGGCATGGGCGGCGGCCGGGTCGGTAAAGGTCTCGTAGGCCGCCGTCGGGATGCCGTGGCGCTTCATGAAGTCCTTGGCGAAGGCCTTGGAGCTTTCAAGCTGGGCGGCGGCCTTGGTGGGGCCGAAGATGCGCAGGCCACGCGCGCGGAACTCGTCGACGACGCCTGCGGCGAGTGCCGCCTCGGGGCCCACGACGGTCAGCGTGATCTTCTGTTCGACGGCGTAGTCGGCCAGCGCCTTCACGTCGGTGACGGCGATGGGCACGGTCTCCAGCCGCTCGTCACGCGCCGTACCGCCGTTGCCGGGGGCCACGTAAACCTGGCTGACGCGCTCGGCTTGCGCCAGCTTCCAGGCCAGCGCGTGTTCGCGGCCACCATTGCCAATGACTAAAACTCGCATCAGTTCAGCTCAGCGTTGTGATAGACGGCTTGGGTGTCGTCGAGGTCTTCGATGATGTCCAGCAGCTTCTGCATGCGCTCGGCGTCTTCGCCGGTCAGCTCGATCGTGTTCTCGGGGCGCATGGTCACTTCCGACAGCTCGGGCACCAGGCCGGCGGCTTCCAGCGCGGCCTTGACGGCTTCGTAGTCGGCGGGCGCGGTCAGCACTTCGATGCTGCCGTCGTCGCCGGTGATGACGTCCTCGGCGCCGGCTTCCAGCGCCACTTCCATGAGCTTGTCTTCCGACGTGCCGGGTGCGAACAGCATCAGGCCGACATGCTTGAACTGGAAGGCCACCGAGCCGTCCGTACCCATGTTGCCACCGTACTTGCTGAAGGCGTGCCGCACCTCGGCCACGGTGCGGACGTGGTTGTCCGTCATCGTGTCGATCATGATGGCCGCACCGGCGATGCCATAGCCTTCGTAGCGGATTTCCTCGTACGTCAGGCCATCGAGGTTGCCACTGGCCTTGTCGATGTTGTATTTGATGCGGTCGGCCGGCATGTTGGCGGCCTTGGCCGAGGCAACCGCCAGGCGCAGGCGCGGGTTCTCCTTGATGTCCGGGGAACCCTGGCGCGCGGCGACCGTGATCTCACGGATGATGCGTGTCCAGATCTTGCCGCGCTTCTCGTCCTGGCGGCCTTTGCGGTGCTGAATATTGGCCCATTTGGAATGACCAGCCATGTGTTCGGCTCCTGGCAGGCGCATCGAAGGCGACCTGATTTATCGTTGGCAAGCTCGCGATTTTAGAGGACGCTCCCCGACCATGACGATTAGTGACCCCATCCTGCTGGCCCGCCATGGCGACATCGAGTGCCTGCTGCTGCCCGCATTGGCCAATCGCCACGGCCTCATCACCGGTGCCACCGGCACCGGCAAGACCATCAGCCTGCAGACGCTGGCCGAGAGTTTTTCCCGCCTCGGCGTGCCCGTTTTCATGGCCGACGTGAAGGGCGACCTGACGGGCATCAGCCAGCCCGGCAACCCCAGCGAGAAGCTGCTCGCCGTGCTCAAGGAGCGCGGCATCGACGCGCCCGCGAAGCTGGCCTGCCCCACCACGCTGTGGGATGTCTTCGGCGAGCAGGGCCACCCGGTGCGCGCCACCGTGTCCGACATGGGCCCGCTGCTGCTGAGCCGCATGCTGGCGCTGAACGAGACCCAGGCCGGCGTGCTGCAGATGGTGTTCAAGATCGCCGACGACAACGGCCTGCTGCTGCTGGACCTGAAGGACCTGCGCGCCATGCTGCAGCACGTGGGCGACAACGCGAGTCAGTTCACGACCAAGTACGGCAACGTCTCGGCCGCCAGCGTGGGCGCCATCCAGCGCGGGCTGCTGCAGATCGAGGCCCAGGGCGGGGACAAGTTCTTCGGCGAGCCGATGTTGAACATCGCCGACTTCATGCAAACGGAGTCGGGGTTAGGCGTCATCAACGTCTTGGCCGCCGACAAGCTGATGAACGCGCCGCGTCTGTACGCGACCTTCCTGCTGTGGATGCTGAGCGAGCTGTTCGAGACGCTGCCGGAGGTGGGCGACCTGGACAAACCCAAGCTGGTGTTCTTCTTCGACGAGGCCCACCTGCTGTTCAAGGACGCGCCTGACGCCCTCGTCGAGCGCATCGAGCTGGTCGTGCGCCTGGTGCGCTCCAAGGGCGTCGGCGTCTACTTCGTGACGCAGAACCCGCTGGACATCCCCGACGCAGTGCTCGGCCAACTCGGCAACCGCGTGCAGCATGCGCTGCGCGCCTTCACGCCGCGCGACCAGAAGGCCGTCAAGAGCGCGGCCGACACGATGCGCGCCAATCCAGGGCTGGACATCGTCACGGCCATCACCGAGCTGGCAGTCGGCGAAGCGCTCGTGAGCCTGCTCGATGAGAAGGGCCGGCCCAGCGTCACCGAGCGCGTCTTCGTGCTGCCGCCGGGCAGCCAGATCGGCGCGATCACGCCGGCCCAGCGCCAGGCGCTGCTCGCCAATTCGCTGGTGGCGGGCGTCTACGAGAAGCTGCTGGACCGTGAGTCCGCCTACGAGAAGCTGGCCGGTAAGCCGGCGGGTGGCGGCATGGCGGCCGAGGGTGGCCAGGTGTTCAAGGGAGGCCCCGCCGCGCCGGCACCCGCCGACGAAGGCGGCGGCATGCTCGACAGCTTGAAGGACGTCCTCTTCGGCACCACCGGCCCACGCGGCGGCCGCCATCCCGGCCTGGCCGAGAAGGCAGCTCAATCGGCCGTGCGCAGCATGGGCTCGGCCGTCGGCCGCGAAATCATCCGTGGCGTATTGGGCAGCATCCTCGGAGGAAGCAGCTCGCGGCGGCGCTGATCGGGTCGACGCGCCCGTCGCGTTCGTGCAGACTGCCCGCCGCGCCGGCTATCACGGGCCGGCGCCTGCAGACGTTCAAAACACAAGGGACATGGCATGAAGGCACTGACGCAATTGCGCATCGGACACCGGCTGGGCATCGCGTTCGCCGTGGTGCTGGCGTTGATGCTGGGGGTGGCCGTCGTCAGCGTGCGCGGCATCTACCGTGTGGCGGCCGGGCTGGAGACGGTCTACAAGGACCGCACCCTCCCGCTGGCCCACCTCGGCGAGCTGAACAGCCTGTCCACACGCAACCGGCTGATCATTGTCGAGATGCTGCGCGCACCAGGCTTTGACGAGATCAAGCGGCGCAGCGAAGAACTCAACGCCAACCTCAAGCACGGCCAGCAGCTGCTGGACCAGTACCTGGCCACCGAACTGACGCCCGAGGAGAAAGCCTTGGCGGCCCGCTTCACGCAAGCGCGCAAGGCCTACATCGACGAGGGCCTCGTGCCTGTCAGCGCCGCTATGTCCACCGGCGACATGAGCCTGGCGCTTCAGATCTACGAAGGCAAGACGCTGCCGCTGGCGACGCAGGCTCGCGAGATGTCGGACCAGCTCGTCAAGCTGCAGATCGATGTCGCCGCCGCCGAGTACCTGCACGGGCAGGACACCCGCACCTCCGCCGTGGCCACCACGGTCATCCTGACCACGGCGGCCCTCGTGCTGGGCGCGGGGCTGGCCTGGCTGATAACGCGCTCCATCACCGAGCCGGTGCGCCGGGCCGTGGGCTTTGCGCAGGCGGTGGCGGGCGGCGACCTGACATCGGCCATCGCCGCAGACGGCCGCGACGAGATCGCCACGCTGCTGGCCGCGCTCACGCAGATGAACGACGGGCTCGTCCACATCGTGCGTCAGGTGCGCGGCGGCGCGGACGCCATCCTGACCGGCGCCGGCGAGATCGCCAACGGCAATGCCGACCTCTCGCAGCGCACCGAACAGCAGGCGGCGAACCTGGAGGAGACGGCCGCCTCCATGGAAGAGATGACCGCGACGGTGCGCCAGAACGCCGAAACTGCGCAGACGGCGACGCAGCTCGCTGAATCGGCCAGCGGTGTGGCCGCGCGCGGCGGCGGCGTGGTGCAGCAGGTCATCAAGACGATGGGCGACATCTCGGCCAGCTCGCGCAAGATCGCCGACATCATCGGCACCATCGACGGCATCGCCTTCCAGACCAACATCCTGGCGCTGAACGCAGCCGTGGAAGCCGCGCGCGCCGGCGAGCAAGGCCGTGGCTTTGCAGTGGTGGCCGGCGAAGTGCGGGCACTGGCCCAGCGCAGCGCCCAGGCGGCACGTGAGATCAAGGGCCTGATCGGCCAGAGCGTGGACAACGTCGACACCGGCTCGCGGCTAGTCGGCGAAGCCGGCGAGACGATGACCGAGATCGTCAGCCAGGTGCGGCGCGTGGCCGACCTGATCGCCGAAATCGGCGCGGCCACGCAGGAGCAGACGACCGGCATCGGCCAGGTCAGCGAGGCGGTGTCGCAGCTCGACAAGGTCACGCAGCAGAACGCTGCCCTCGTGGAAGAGGCCGCAGCCGCAGCGGACAGCCTGCGCGGCCAAGCGCAGCGCATGAACGAGGTGGTGGGCGTCTTCAAGCTGGGCCGCGACCCGCACTGACCCGGCTGGCGCGCGAGGTAGCGCCGAAATGATGGAAACCGTATAAACCGTTTCCATCGATATGCACGCTACCCGCAAACCCCACCCTCCCGAACGCGCCAAGCTCGTGCGCGATGGCTTCACCATGCCCGAGGCCGACTACGCCTTGATTGCCCAACTCAAGCACCGCCTGCACGCCGCGCACCGCGAGGCCAAGAAGAGCGAGCTGCTGCGCGCCGGCCTGCAAGCGCTGGCCTTGCTCAACGCCAAGGATCTGGCCGCCGCGCTGGACCGGCTGGCACCGGTGAAGACGGGCCGGCCGCCCAAGAAGACTGAAGAATCATGAACGACGCAACCACGCTGTACTGGTGGCACCTGCTGTGCGCCATCGCCGGCCTCAACCTGATCGCCTGGACGGCCTCCACCGCGTGGCTGCACCGCCAGCGGCCCGACGGCTCGACCTGGCCGCACCAGCGCCTGCAACTGCTGCTGTCGGCCTTGTATGTGCTGGGCTGCGGTTACCGCTCGGTCCTGCCGGTGTTCGACGTGCCGCGCGTCGTCATGGTCGACTCCTGGGCTTCCAGCGTCATCGTCGGCCGCACGGTGGCCACCATCGCCGAGCTGAGCTTTGCCGCGCAATGGGCGCTGCTGCTGCGTGGTGCCGCGCTGACGACCGGACACCGCTTCGGCCTTTGGGTGGCACACGCCGTGGTGCCGATGATCGCCATCGCCGAGGTCCACTCCTGGTATGCCGTGCTGACGACGCGCAACATCGGCCACGTCGTGGAGGAGACGCTGTGGGGCACGGCCGCCGTGCTGAGCGTGCTGGCCATGCTGGCGATGTGGCCGCAGGCGAGCGCGCGCGGCCGGCGCTGGCTGGGCGTGGCCATCGTGGCGGGCGGGCTTTACGCGGCCTATATGTTCACCGTCGACGTGCCGATGTACTGGGCACGCTGGGTGGCCGACGAAGCTGCGGGCCGGGCCTACCCGACCGTGGCCGCCGGCATCGCCGATGCCTCCGGCCGCTGGACCGTCTCGCACGACTGGGCGCACTGGCGTAGCGAGGTGGTGTGGATGACGCTCTACTTCAGCGTTGCCGTGTGGATCAGCATCGGCATGGCCCACGCGCGGCTGCCTCTGCGCTTGGAGCGCCGTCCTTAGAATCGGCCGCATTGCGGGCCTGGAACACGGCCCGCTTCCATTTCCAGAGCCGCTGATGAGCAACCCCGCTGTACCCGCTGTGCCGACCACCTCCGCGACGAACTTCCTGCGCCAGCGCATCGAGCACGACCTCGAAACCGGCGCCTTCGCCGGCCGGCATTTCGGCGGCACACCGGGCGACGCCGCCCACCACGCGGCCGGCCCGCTCGATGAAGCGCGCATCCGCACCCGCTTCCCGCCCGAGCCCAACGGCTATCTGCACGTCGGCCACGCCAAGGCCATCTGCCTGAACTTCGGCTTGGCGCGCGACTACGGCGGCGCCTGCCACCTGCGCTTCGACGACACCAACCCCGAGAAGGAAGAGCTGGAGTACGTCAACGCCATCAAGGAAATGGTGCAGTGGCTGGGCTGGAGCTGGGGCGACAACCTGTTTGAAGCCAGCAGCTACTTCGACTTCATGTACGCGGCTGCCGAGGCGCTGATCAACGCCGGCCACGCCTATGTGGACGAGCAGAGCGCCGAGGACATGCGCGCCAACCGCGGCGACTTCGGCCGGCCGGGCGTCAACAGCGCCTTCCGCAGCCGCACGCCGGCCGAGAACCTGGCGCGCTTCCGCGAGATGCGCGACGGCCAGCATGCCGACGGCGCCATGGTGCTGCGCGCCAAGATCGACATGGCCTCGCCCAACATCAACCTGCGCGACCCGACGCTCTACCGCATCAAGCATGCGGAGCATCACGCCACCGGCAACAAGTGGTGCATCTACCCGATGTACACCTACGCCCACCCCATCGAGGACGCGCTGGAGCGCATCACGCACAGCATCTGCACGCTGGAGTTCGAGGACCAGCGCCCGTTCTACGACTGGCTGCTGGAGCACCTGGCGGACCTGGGCCTGCTGGCCCGGCCGCTGCCGCAGCAGGTCGAGTTCGGCCGCCTGAACCTGAACTACGTCGTCACCAGCAAGCGCAAGCTGCGCCAGCTCGTTGAGGAAAACCACGTCAGCGGCTGGGACGACCCGCGCATGCCGACGCTGGTGGGCCTGCGCCGCCGCGGCTTCACGCCGGCCAGCGTGCGCGCGATGGTGGAAGCCACCGGCGCCAGCAAGCAGAACGCCTGGATCGACGACACCGTGCTCGACCAGGCCCTGCGCGCCGACCTGGAGCCGCAGGCGCCGCGCGCCTTCGCCGTGCTGCAACCGCTCAAGCTCAAGCTGACGAACTACGCCGAGGTCTTTGGCAGTGCCGACCACCGCGAGCCTTGCGAGACGGCCGCCCACCCGCACAAGCCCGAGCTGGGTCTGCGCCGCTTCAGCTTCGGCCCGGAGCTGTGGGTCGAGGCGGAGGACTACTTGGAAGTGCCGACCAAGGGCTACTTCCGCCTGTTCCCGGGCAACAAGGTGCGCCTGAAAGCCGGCTACATCGTCGAATGCACCGGCGCCGAGAAAGACGCCGACGGCAAGGTCACCGCCGTGCTCGCCACCGTCATCCCCGACACCAAGAGCGGCACGCCGGGTGCAGACGCCGTCAAGGTCAAGGGCACGATTGGCTGGGTCGGCGCGCACGAGGCCGTCGCGGCCGAGGTGCGCCTGTACGAACGGCTGTTCGCCGAGGCCCAGCCCGACGTCGGCGGCCGGGACTTCACCGAGTTCCTGAACCCCAACTCGCTGCGGGTCGTGCAGGCTTTCGTCGAGCCCTCACTGGCCGGCGCTGCGGCAGACCAGCGCTGGCAGTTCGAGCGTCATGGCTATTTCGTCACGGATCGGGTGGACCACCGCGCGGACAGGCCGGTGTTCAACAAGATCACCGGGCTGAAGGACAGCTTCACCAAGTGAGGGCGCGTCAGACGCGGCGGATGGTCGGGCTGGCGTAGTCGCGGCCCACGACGGCGCGGGCGAACAGGTAGTTCTGCAGCGCCCTGTCGCTCAGCGCGTCCAGCATCACGCCGCCGCACGCGTCGCAAGGAAAAGCCAGCGAACGGCCGGTCTGGAACAGGGACTCGAAGCGCAGCTCGTAGTCGTCGGTCATCAGGGGCATGGGGCGTGAGTTCATGGGGCACCTCGTCTTGATTGAAGACTAGGCGCCGCACCGGCCTACTGCGCGTGAAAACGTCGCACACCCGGCCGCCCACCCCCGCAGTTGGCGGGTCAGGCGCCAAGATGTCACGCCCTCACCGCAATGACGGGCACAGCAGCAACCCTGCAACCGGGAAGCGGGGAAGACCGCAGCGCACCCAATCGCCCCGTTAGGGCCGGGCGCTGACGACTCGCTTACTCGGCCAGATCCACCAGACGCCTGACCTTGACCTTGCGGCCCTTGAGCTTGCCGGCGGACAGGCGGCGCACCGCCTCGGCGGCGATGCTGCGTTCAACCGCCACGTAGCTATGGAAGTCAGTGACGTTGATCTTGCCGATCTGCGTGCCCGCAAAGCCCGCCTCGCCGGTCAGCGCGCCGAGGATGTCGCCGGGGCGGATCTTCTCCTTGCGCCCGCCGAGGATCTGCAGCGTGTCCATGGCTGGCAGCAGCGGGCCGCCGGGCGCGTCCTTCACATCGGCCAGCGGCTGCCACGCGAAGGCCTCGCCCTGCAGCTGCTCGATGCGACCGATGCGGCCCATTTCGTCCAGGCTGGCCAGGCTCAGCGCCAGGCCTTCCGCGCCCGCCCGCCCGGTGCGGCCGATGCGGTGCACGTGCTGCTCCACGTCGGCGCTGATGTCGACATTGATGACGCAGGCCAGGTTGGCAATGTCCAGGCCGCGCGCGGCCACGTCGGTGGCCACCAGCACCGAGACGCTGCGGTTGGCAAACTGGATCAGCACCTGGTCGCGGTCACGCTGCTCCAGGTCGCCGTGCAGGGCCAGCGCGATGAAGCCTTGCGCGGCCAGCACGGCCTCCAGGTCGCGGCACTGCTGCTTGGTGTTGCAGAAGGCGATCGCCGACTCGGGCCGGAAGGCGCGCAGCAGGCGCGGCACGGCGTCCAGCCGCTCGACCTCGCCCACCTCGAAGGCGATCTGGCGGATGGTCGACGCGGCGGCACTCGTTGAGCCAGCCACCTTCACCGACTGCGGATCGCGCATGAACTTGGCTGCGATCTCGGCCACGCCGTCCGGGAAGGTGGCCGAGAACAGCAGCGTCTGCCGCTTGGCCGGCGCGCGTTTGGCAATGGCCTTGATGTCGTCCAGGAAGCCCATGTCCAGCATGCGGTCGGCTTCGTCGAGCACCAGCGTGTTCAGCGCGGAGAGGTCCAGCGTGTCGCGCTCCAGGTGGTCGATGAGCCGGCCCGGCGTGCCCACGACGATGTGGGCGCCGAAGGACAGGCTTTCGATCTGCGGCCGCATCGGGCTGCCGCCGCACAGCGTCAGCACCTTGATGTTGTCGGCCGCGCGGGCGAGGCGGCGGATCTCCTGCGTGACCTGGTCGGCCAGCTCGCGCGTGGGGCACAGCACCAGGGCCTGCACGCGTGCCAGTGAAGCGTCCAGGCGGTGCAACAGCGCCAGTGCAAAAGCGGCCGTCTTGCCCGAGCCGGTCTGGGCCTCGCCGATGACGTCGCGGCCCGCGAGGGCGAGCGGCAGGCTGGCGGCCTGGATGGGCGTCATCTGCGCGTAGCCGAGCTGGTCGAGGTTGGCCAGCATGGCGGGGCTCAGCGGCAGTGTGGAAAAAGCGATATCGGTCATTGCGCGATTGTCCAGGAGGCTGTCGGGCTTGGGGTCGGGTGCTC
>NZ_JBDSQX010000189.1:0-23768 GCF_039929605.1 Roseateles sp. | reverse complement strand
ACGCCGCGCACCTGCGCCTCGCGCAGCGCGGTGTCCAGCGCCGTACTCAGGCTGCCATTGCCCGTGCCGGCCGCAACGAGGCCATCGACGCCCGCAGCCAGCAGACCCCGCACGATGCGGCCATCGGCGCCCGCGTGGTTGAGCACGATGTCGACGCGCGGCCAGCCCTGCGCCGCCCGTTCCACTCCGCCGAGACCTAACGCTTCACCCACAGGCCAGCGGCCGACCAGCCGGACCACCCCCTCTTCGACCCGCGCCACAAGCGCCCCGTCCGCCGATTCGAAGGCATCGACGCGGTAGCTGTGCGTCTTGCGCACTTGCACGGCGTCATGCACACGCCCGGCGAAGGCGACGAGCACGCCAGCCGCGCCGGGCGTGCCAGCCACCTGAACGGCATCGAAGAGGTTCTGCGGCCCGTCCGGCGCCAGCGCCGTCGCCGGCCGCATCGCCGCCGTGAACACCACGGGCTTCTCAGGCGCCAGCACGCGGTGCAGGAAATAGGCCGTCTCCTCAAGCGTGTCCGTGCCGTGGGTGACGACGACGCCCGCCACTTCCGGCCGCGCCAACTGCGCGTGGACGGCCTTGGCAAGGCGCTGCCAAGTCACGTAGTCCATGTCCTTGCTGTCCAACTGCGCCACCTGCTGTGCCTCGAGCGGCCGCCCGGCCAATGCCGGAACTGCCGCGAGCAAGTCCTCCACACGCAGTTGCGCGGCCGTGTAGCCCACGCCGTCACTGGCGCTCGCGGCGGTGCCGGCGATCGTGCCGCCGGTACCCAGAATCACAATTAACTTCGGTGGGGTTTGCAATTTGCTGGTTTCCTGGACAAAAATACAGTTGCTGGACAAATTGCCAGCACTCTCGCCATTTCAAGAAGGGCCGTCCGTGCAAGATCAACCCAAGCTTACCGCCCGCCAACAGCAGATTTTTGACCTGGTGCGCAACGCTATTGAAAGCACCGGCTCGCCCCCCACCCGCGCCGAAATCGCCGCAGAGCTGGGCTTCAAGTCCGCCAATGCCGCTGAGGAGCACCTGCAGGCGCTGGCCCGCAAGGGCGTGCTGGAACTCGTCGGCGGCACCTCTCGCGGCATTCGGCTCAAGTCCGACACACTGAACGCCGTCAACCGCGCCCGTCAATTCAGCATGCCGATCCCGGCTTTTGCGCAACTCACCCTGCCCTTGATCGGCCGCGTTGCCGCCGGCGCCCCCATCCTCGCGCAGGAGCATGTCGAGCAGACCTACACCGTCGAACCCTCGCTGTTTGCCAAGAAGCCCGATTTCCTGCTCAAGGTCAAAGGCATGAGCATGCGTGACATCGGCATCCTCGACGGCGACCTGCTCGCCGTGCAGTCCGCCAAGGAAGCCCGCAACGGCCAGATCGTCGTGGCCCGAGTCGGCGAGGAAGTCACCGTCAAGCGCTTCAAGCGCGGGCCTGACGGCATCCAGTTGCTGCCCGAGAACGCCGATTTCGAACCCATCCTCGTCAATGACGAGGAGCATTTCAGTATCGAGGGCCTGGCGGTCGGCCTGATCCGCGGACAAGGGTTCAATTGACCCCGGCTCAATTGAAATAGAAAAGGCCCGTGTCACCGACACGGGCCTTTCGTTTTAGATGGTGGAGCCGGGGGGAATTGAACCCCCGTCCGTCAGCCATCACCGGGCAGATCTACATGCTTAGCCGGCTGATTTGAATCTCACGGTCAACTCGCGCAGTGGCACGCTAGCTTTCCCGCCAGTCACTTAGTCTCACAACACACTGAGTGACCCAGCGCATTGCCAGCCGATGTGAGTGACTTCTCAGCCTAGCCCCTTGCGAGGTTCAGCCCGGCCCATCGGCCTGCCGTTGAGAAGCTCATCCGCAATTAAGCGGCGAGTGCGAACGTAGAGTCGTTTGCAGTTACTTTGTTTCCAGTGGTTTTACGAGCGAACTGGTGCTCGGCATGCCCTACTCCGGATCCGCACCCACGTCGAAACCAAGTCGGCCCCAGAGTCCCGTAGTTTAGGCCAGTCCGAGCTGCTTCAAGAGCTCACCGGTCGAGGACAGCGTCATATCGGCGCGCCATTGGCTGTGGTCGGCCTGGACGCCGAGGTAGCCCCAGGCCGCAACCGCCGTTGCCATGCCGGCGGCGCGACCCGCAATGACGTCTCGTTCGTCATCGCCAACGTAGACACAGGCCTCAGGCGCAATGCCCAAACGACGCGCCGCTTCCAGCAGCGGCGCGGGATGCGGCTTGGTGTGGCCGGTGGTATCACCGCCCACCACGACCTGCGCACCCAAGCGCAGCGCGGTGGTCAGCGGTACCGCGAAACGTTCTGCCTTGTTCGTGACGATGCCCCACGCAAGGCCTGCTGCTGACAGCCCTGCAAGTTCTGACTCGATACCGGCAAACGGGCGCGTGGTGTCGTACATCAGCGCCTCGTAGCGATCGAGGAACTCGCTCTTGAGTTCGTCATACCCTGGCTGCCCTGGTCTGATCGCGAAGGCCTGACCCAGCATGCCGCGTGCGCCCGAACCGCCATGTGGCCGGTATTGCGCAAACGGCAGCGGCGCCAGACCGCGCTCGGCGCGCATTGCGTTGGCCGCACTGGCGAGATCCCCGGCGCTGTCGATCAGCGTACCGTCAAGGTCGAACAGCACCGCGCGCAGATGCGCCCAACGCGGGGCGAGCCCCTTCACAGCGGGCGCTGGCAGGCGATGAGGTAATTGACGTCGGTGTCCTGCCCCAGGCTGTAGCGCTGGGTCAGTGGGTTGTAGGTCAGGCCTCGGCTGGACTGCAGTTCAAGCCCGGCGTCGCGGCAGAATTGCGCCAGTTCCGACGGCTTCAGAAAGCGCGCGTATTCATGAGTGCCCTTGGGCAGCATGTTCAGCACGTATTCAGCGCCGACGATGGCCAGCAAGAAGGCCTTGGCGTTGCGGTTCAGTGTCGAGAGGAAGACCCAGCCGCCGGGCTTGACCAGCGTCGCCAGCGCACGCACGACCGAAGCGGGATCGGGAACGTGCTCCAGCATCTCCATGCATGTGACGGCGTCGAAGCTGGCCGGCTGTTCGTCAGCCAGCGCCTCGACGGCAATCTCGCGGTACTCGACGCCCTCGGTGCCCGCTTCCATCGCATGCAACTCGGCGACGCGCAACGGTTTGGTCGACAGATCGATACCCAGCACCTTGGCGCCGGCGCGTGCCATCGAGTCGCTCAGGATGCCGCCGCCGCAACCCACGTCGACGACGCGCTTGCCCGCCAATGGGCACAGTTGCTGGATCCAACCCAGGCGCAGCGGGTTGATCTGGTGCAGCGGCTTGAAGTCGCTCTCTGGGTCCCACCAGCGGTGGGCGAGTTCGCCAAATTTGGCGAGCTCCTGCGGGTCGGCATTGATCGTCATGGTCTGCTGAAAATAAAAAAGCCCCGACGGCGTGCCGGCGGGGCTTTGTACAAAGCGCTCTAAAGCGCGATGCGGCGTTTCGACTTACTTGTTGCGCGTACCAACGACTTCGATTTCCGTGCGGCGATTCTTTGCACGGCCTTCGGTGGTCTTGTTGTCGGCCACAGGCTGCTTTTCGCCCTTGCCTTCGGTGTAGACGCGATTCGGCTCGACGCCCTTGCCCACCAGATAGGCCTTGACGGCTTCCGAGCGGCGGATCGACAGCTTCTGGTTGTACTCATCGCTGCCCACCGAGTCGGTATGGCCCACGGCGATGATGACTTCCAGGTTGATGCCCTTGGTCTTGCTGACCAGGTCATCCAGCTTGGCGGTGGCTTCAGGCTTCAGCGTCGACTTGTCGAAGTCGAAGAATGCATCAGCAGCGAAGGTGACCTTCTCGCTGACCGGCGCCGGAGGCGGGGGGACCGGCTTCGGCGGGACAGGCGGGGCGACCGGCGGCTGAGCAGGCGGCGCGGGGGGCGCTACCGGCTTTTCTGCAGGCTTGATTTCGCCATCACAACCCTTGGCAGCCGTGGCCGGCGTCCAGAAGTTGTCGCGCCAGCAATATTCGTTGGTGCCGTTCTTCCAAACGGTGCCGTCAGTAGCGCGCCAGTTGTCAACAGTCTGGGCCGTAGTGGCCGACGATGCCGCCGCGACGACCGCAGCCACCGCAAACAGCGACGCCACGCGATTCAGTTTCTTCATGATTCTCCTCTCAAGGAATGCCGCAGTTGCCCTGCGAGAGTTAGTACTCAAACCGCAGGAGAGTCTTTAGGGTTTCTCCTAGGGACTCAACGATTGTGCCATGTGGGCACTGGGTCGACCGCATTGTGGCGGCCTACGTTCGTGGGCGCGGTGACGCTGTTGCGCTCCTGCTACAGGGTAGCGGGCCGCATAGAATTAGCACCTTTCGCCACCCCCTGATGTTGCCCTGCCGTGAGGCCAGGCCGCGCACGCAGAAGATCGAGCCCGCATGACCCAGTTCGCCAAGGAAACCCTGCCGATCAGCCTTGAGGAGGAGATGCGCCGCTCCTACCTCGATTACGCGATGAGCGTGATCGTCGGCCGCGCCCTGCCCGATGCCCGCGACGGCCTCAAGCCGGTGCACCGTCGCGTGCTGTACGCGATGAATGAAATGGGCAACACCTACAACGCCAAGTACCGCAAAAGCGCGCAGGCAGTGGGTGAAACGATGGGTAAATACCATCCGCACGGCGACTCGGCCATTTACGACACCATCGTGCGCATGGCACAGCCATTCAGCCTGCGGCACATGCTGATCGACGGGCAAGGCAACTTCGGGTCCATCGACGGCGATAACGCCGCCGCGATGCGATACACCGAAATCCGCCTCGACAAAATCGCCCACGAAATGCTGGCGGACATCGACAAGGAAACTGTCGATTTCGGGCCGAATTACGACGGCAGTCATAAAGAACCGCTGGTCCTGCCGACCCGTTTGCCGAATCTTTTGGTGAATGGCTCGTCGGGTATCGCGGTGGGTATGGCGACGAATATTCCGCCGCACAACCTCAACGAAGTCATCGACGCCTGCCTGTTCGCGCTGAAGAGCCCGGAGTGCACGGTCGACGAGCTGATGGAGATCATCCCGGCGCCGGACTTCCCGACCGCCGGCATCATCTACGGCCTGGCCGGCGTTCGGGACGGCTACCGCACCGGCCGCGGTCGTATCGTCATGCGTGCCAAGGTGCACTTCGAGGACATCGACAAGGGCTCGCGCCAGTCGATCATCGTTGACGAGATCCCCTACCAGGTCAACAAGAAGACGCTGCTCGAGCGCATCGCCGAACTGGTGCACGAGAAGAAGATCGAAGGCATCAGCCACATACAGGACGAGTCCGACAAGTCGGGCATGCGGGTCGTCATCGAGCTCAAGCGCGGTGAAGTGCCCGAAGTGGTGCTGAACAACCTCTACAAGCAGACGCAGCTGCAGGACAGCTTCGGCATGAACATGGTGGCCCTCATTGACGGCCAGCCCAAGCTCTGCAATCTGCGCGACATGGTCATCGTGTTCCTGGAGCACCGCCGCGAGGTGGTGACCCGGCGCACCATTTTCGAGCTGCGCAAGGCGCGCGAGCGCGGCCACGTGCTGGAAGGCCTGGCGGTGGCGCTGGCCAACATCGACGAGTTCATCGAGACGATCAAGACCTCGCCGACACCGCCCGTCGCCAAGTCCGCGCTGATGGCCAAGAGCTGGGATTCGTCGCTGGTGCGCGAGATGCTCTCCCGCGCGGAAGGCCAGACGCCTGGCGGCCGCTCGGCCTTCCGCCCTGACGGTCTGGAGCCTGAGTACGGTATGCAGACCGACGGTCTGTATCGCCTGTCGGAATCGCAAGCCGGCGAGATCCTGCAGATGCGCCTGCAGCGCCTGACCGGCCTGGAGCAGGACAAGATCGTCGGCGAGTACAAGGAAGTGATGTCGGAGATCGCCGACCTGCTGGACATCCTGGCCACGCCGGCCCGTGTCACGACGATCATCAGCGACGAGCTGGTGCAGGTGAAGACCGAATTCGGCCAGACCAAGCTCGGTGCGCGCCGCAGCGTCATCGAGCACAACGCCCAGGAGCTGGGCACCGAGGACCTGATCACGCCGACCGACATGGTCGTGACGCTCTCGCACACCGGCTACATCAAGAGCCAAGCGCTGAGCGAATACCGCGCCCAGAAGCGCGGCGGCCGCGGCAAGCAGGCCACGCAGACCAAGGAAGACGACTGGGTCGACCAGCTCTTCATCGCCAACACGCACGATTGGCTGCTGTGCTTCAGCGACCGGGGCCGTGTCTACTGGCTGAAGGTCTGGGAGGTGCCGCAGGGCAGCCGCAACTCGCGTGGCAAGCCGATCGTCAACATGTTCCCGCTGCAGGCCGGCGAGAAGATCACCGTGGTGCTGGCCCTCACCGGCGAATTTCGTGTCTTCCCCGAGGACCATTTCATCTTCATGGCCACCGCCATGGGCACGGTCAAGAAGACGTCGTTGAAGGATTTCAGCAACCCGCGCAAGGCCGGCATCATTTCCGTCGACCTCGACGAAGGCGACCACCTGATCGGCGCTGCGCTGACGGACGGCCACCACGACGTGATGCTGTTCAGCGACGGCGGCAAGGCCGTGCGCTTCGACGAGGACGAAGTTCGCCCATTGGGCCGCACCGCCCGCGGCGTGCGCGGCATGATGCTCGAGCCCGATCAGCGCCTCATCGCCATGCTGGTGGCCGAGGACGAAACCCAAAGCGTGCTGACCGCCACCGAGAACGGCTACGGCAAGCGCACCAGCATCACTGAGTACACCCGCCACGGCCGCGGCACCAAGGGCATGATCGCCATCCAGCAAACCGAGCGCAACGGCCGCGTCGTGGCAGCGACGCTGGTGCGCCCGGCGGACGAGATCATGCTGATCACCGACAAGGGTGTGCTGGTTCGCACCCGCGTCAGCGAGATCCGTGAGCTGGGCCGCGCCACGCAAGGCGTCACGTTGATCGCGCTGGACGACGGCAGCAAGCTGTCGGGCCTGCAACGCATCGTCGAGAACGATGCCAATGAAGCCGATGCCGGCTCTGAACCGGGTGAAGCTGACCCGACCGGCGATATCCCTGAAGCTCCCAAGGACTGACTGATATGACTTCTCGCAAGCTGGGCCTGGCCCTCGCCATCGCCCTTGCCCTCTCTGCCGGCTCTACGCTGGCCCAACCCTCGCCGGCCAAGAAGGTGCTAATCGACAAGATCGTCGCGTTGCAGCAGCAGGGCCTGGCCGATGGCCTGGCAGCTAACATCATCCAGGGCCCGCTGTCACAGCTGACGCAGGCTGGCCGTGGCGCCCTGCAACAGATGCCGGCAGAAAAGCGCGAAGCCACGGCCAAGGCCATGGATGCCGACCTGAAGAAGTTCGTCGAGGAGAACGTGCCCTACCTGAAGGACAAGATCTCCAAGGCCGTGCCCAACACGGCTTCGGCGCTGCTGGACGAACGCTTCAGCGAGGACGAACTGAAGCAGGTCCTGGTCTGGGCAGAATCGCCGGTCAGCCAGAAATTCGGCCTCGCCAGCGTCGAGCTGCAGAAGGCGGTTGCGCAGAAGGTGATGGCCGAAGCCGGCCCGACGCTGGATGGCCGCTTCAAGAGCCTGCAGGCCAGCCTCGCCAAACAGCTCGGCATCGCGCCGCAGCCGGCCGCCGCACCCAAGCCGGCGGCCTCCGCCGCACCGAAGAAGTAAGCCCGCAGCAACCTATCCGTCGATGACCTCATCCCGTCCGTTCAATTTCGCCCCCGGCCCCGCCACGCTGCCCGAACCCGTCCTGCGTCAGGTCGCTGCGGAAATGCTGGACTGGCAGGGCAGCGGCATGAGCGTCATGGAGATGAGTCATCGCGGCAAGGAGTTCGGCGCGATCCTTGAGCGCGCCGAGACCGACCTGCGCGAGTTGCTCGCCGTGCCGGGCAACTTCCGCATCCTGTTCATGCAGGGCGGCGGCCTGGGCGAGAACGCCGTGGTGCCACTGAACCTCAGCCGCGGCGGCAAGATCGACGTCGTCGTGACGGGCTCCTGGTCGCGCAAGAGCGCGGCCGAGGGCCGCCGTTATGCCGACGTGCAAATCGCCGCCGACATCGGCAAGGGCTACGCTATTCCCGGCGACTGGGCGCTGCGCGACGACGCAGCCTACGTCCACATCTGCACCAACGAGACCATCGACGGCGTCGAGTTCCACGACCTGCCGCTGCTGACGAACGGCGTGCCGTTGGTCATCGACTGCTCGTCGCATCTGCTGTCCCGCCCCATCGACTGGAGCCGCGTCGGCCTGGCCTTCGGTGGTGCGCAGAAGAACATCGGCCCGGCCGGCATGACGCTCGTCTTCGTGCGCGATGACCTGCTCGGCCATGCGCTGGACATCTGCCCCTCGGCGTTCAACTACGAGACCGTGGCCGCCAACCATTCGATGTACAACACGCCGCCGACGTTCGCGATCTACGTCGCCGGCCTGGTGTTCCAGTGGGTCAAGGCGCTGGAGTACGCCGGCAAGCGTGGCTTGGCGGCCGTCGAGCAGCGCAACATCGACAAGGCCGCCCTGCTCTACGGCGCACTGGACGCCTCCGGTCTGTATGAGAACCGCGTCGACTCCAGCTGCCGCTCGCGCATGAATGTGCCCTTCCTGCTGCGTGACGACAAGCTCAACGAGAGCTTCCTCACCCAGGCCAAGGCCGCCGGCTTGCTGTCCCTCAAGGGCCACAAGTCGGTCGGCGGCATGCGCGCCTCCATCTACAACGCGATGCCGCTGGAAGGTGTGCAGGCGCTGGTGTCGTTCCTGAAGGATTTCGAGTCCCGCCATGGCTGAACCCGTCGCCTCCCAAGCCCTGCTGGCGCTGCGTGACCAGATCGACGGCCTGGACAAGCAGTTGCTGAAGCTGCTGAACGAGCGTGCCCATGTTGCCGAGCAGGTGGGCGCGATCAAGCGCGCCGAGGGCACGCCCTTCTTTCGCCCCGACCGCGTGGCGCAGGTCATCGAGAAGATCCGCGCCGCCAACCCCGGCCCGCTGCAAGGCGAGCATGTGGCGGCGATCTGGCGCGAGATCATGTCGGCCTGCCTGGCGCTGGAGTCGCCGCAGCGTGTCGCCGTGCTCGGCCCCATGGGCACCTTCTGCGAGCAGGCGGCCCTTGAATATTTCGGTGGCGCGGCCGACATGACTTACTGCGCCAACTTCGACGAGGTCTTCCACGCGACGGCCAGCGGCAGTGCGCAGTTCGGCGTCGTCGGCGTCGAGAACATGACCGAGGGAGTCGTCACGCGCTCGCTGGACCTGTTCCTGCACACGCCCTGCCACGTCGTCGGCGAAGTCAGCCTGTTGATCCGCCACAACCTGATGCGCAAGGAGCCGTCCATGCACGGCATCGAGGCCGTGCTGGCGCACCCGCAGGCGCTGGCGCAGTGCCAGAACTGGCTCAACAAGCACCTGCCCGATGTTGAGCGCCGAGCCGTGTCCAGCAATGCCGAAGGCGCCCGCCTGGCCGCCACCAACCCGGCCTGGGCCGCGCTGGGTGCCGAGCGAGCGTCCACACTGTTCGGCGTGCACATCGTCGCCCACGCCATCCAGGACGAGGCCTACAACCGCACCCGCTTCGCCGTCATCTGCCTGCCGCAGACGATGGCCACGCCGCCAGCCACCGGCCGGGACTGCACCAGTCTCGTCGTTTCCGTGGCCAACCGCCCGGGCGCGATGCACGACCTGCTCGTGCCGCTGAAGAAGCACGGCGTGTCCATGACGCGCCTGGAGTCCCGCCCGGCCCGCACCGGCCAGTGGGACTACTACTTCTACATCGACCTCGACGGCCACCCCACCCAGTCCCATGTGGCCGACGCACTGGCCGAGCTGCGCCAGATCTGCGCCTTCTTCAAGGTGCTGGGCGCCTACCCGGTAAAAAACTGATGTTCCAGCAGCTCGGCGTGATCGGATGCGGCTTGATGGGCGGCAGCTTCGCGCTGGCGATGAAGAAGGCCGGTCTGGTCAAGCGCGTCGTCGGTTACAGCAAATCGCCCTCGACGACCAAGCTGGCCAAGAAGCTGGGCGTCATTGACGTGGCGGCCGAGTCCGCGCTGCTCGCCGTGTCCGGCTCGGACATCGTGCTGATCGCCGTGCCCGTGTCGGCCACCGAGAGCACGCTCAAGGCCATCCGCCACTTGGTGAACCCGGGCGTCCTGTTCATGGACGTCGGCTCCACCAAGTGCGATGTCATCGAAGCCTCCCGCCGCGCACTGGGTGAACGCGCCGCAAGCTTCGTGCCCTGCCACCCCATCGCCGGCAAGGAGTCGGGCGGCGTGCAGCATGCCGAGGCCACGCTCTACGAAGGCCGCCAGGTCATCCTGACGCCCCAGCCCTTCACCAACCCGATGCTGGTGCAGCGCGCCACCGACGTCTGGTCGGCCCTCGGCGCCACCGTGCTGAAGATGCGGCCGCACAACCACGACGCCGCCTTCGCCGCCGTGAGCCATCTGCCGCACTTGCTGGCCTTCGCCTATTTCCAGGCCATCGCCGAGCAGCCCGCCGCGCGGGACTACCTCAGCCTCGCCGGCCCGGGCTTTCGCGACTTCACCCGTATTGCTGCGGGCGAGCCCGGCGTCTGGCGCGACATCTTGCTGGCCAACAAGCACGAGGTGTTGGCGCAGTCCAAGCGCTTTCGCACGATGCTGGACCAACTCGAAGCCCTGATCGAAACCGGTGACGCCGTGGCCCTGGAGGCAGCGCTGCGGCCCATCGCCGAAGGCCGCGCCGCCTGGGGCAACCCTCCTCCTCCTGCAGTCCCGCCCGGCCGCCCGGCCGGCAAGTGATGTTCAAGATTCCCTTCCTCGACCTGCCGCCGTTGCGTGGCGCTGCAGGCACCGTGCGCCTGCCCGGCTCCAAGAGCATCTCCAACCGCGTGCTGCTTCTGGCAGCGCTGAGCGAGGGCAAGACCTTCGTGCGCGACTTGCTGGCGTCCGACGACACCGCCGTCATGCTGGAGTCTCTGCGCACCTTGGGCTGCGGCATCTGGCGTGAGGGCGACGCGCTCGTCATCGACGGCCTGGGCGGCACCTTGCGCGCCAAGGACGCGAAGCTTTTCCTTGGTAATGCCGGCACCGCGATGCGCCCGCTCACCGCCGCGCTGGCGCTGCTGGCCGCGACGCAGGGCGGCAGCTTCGAGGTCTCGGGCGTCGCGCGCATGCACGAGCGGCCCATCGGCGACCTGGTCGACGCGCTGCGTGGCCTGGGCTGCGAGATCGACGACCTCGGCAACGCCGGCTACCCGCCGCTGCGCCTGCGCGGCCCTTCGTCCCTGGCACTGGACGCGCCGGTGCGCGTGCGCGGCGACGTGTCGAGCCAGTTCCTGACCGCCCTGCTGCTGGCCTTGCCCCTGGTGGCCGAGCGCGACATCCGCATCGAGGTCATCGGCGAGCTGATCTCCAAGCCCTACATCGAGATCACGCTGGCGCTGCTGGCGCGCTTCGGCATCGACGTGATGCGCGAGGGCTGGGAGGCTTTCGTCATCCCGGCCGGCAGCCGCTACCGCTCGCCTGGCGAGGTGTTCGTGGAGGGCGATGCGTCGTCGGCGTCCTATTTCGTTGCTCTGGGCGCCATCGCTGCCGCCGACGCGCCGGTGCGCATCGAAGGCGTGGGCAGCGAGTCACTCCAGGGCGATGTGCGCTTCATCGAAGCCGCGACCGCGATGGGCGCCGAAGTCACGACCGGCCCGAACTGGTTGGAAGTGCGCCGTGGCGCCTGGCCGCTCAAGGGCATCACGCTGGACTGCAACCACATCCCCGACGCAGCGATGACGCTGACCGTCATGGCGCTCTACGCCGACGGCCCGACGACGCTGACCAATATCGCCAGCTGGCGCGTCAAGGAGACCGACCGCATCGCCGCGATGGCGGCCGAGTTGCGCAAGCTTGGCGCGACGGTCGATGAAGGCCCGGACTGGATCCGCGTGCAGCCGCTGCACGACTGGAAAGCTGCGGCCATCCACACCTACGACGACCACCGCGTCGCGATGTGTTTCTCGCTGGCCGCCTTCAACGGCCTGGTTACCGACGCTGCCGTGCCGGTGCGCATCCTGGAGCCGCACTGCGTCGCCAAGACCTTCCCGGACTACTTCGAGACGCTGTTCGGCGTCGTGACGGCCAACGCTGCCGACATCCCCGTCATCACCATCGATGGTCCCACCGCCTCCGGCAAGGGCACGCTGGCCGACGAGGTCGGCAAGGCGCTCGGCTTTGCCGTGCTGGACTCCGGCGCGCTCTACCGCGTCACCGGCCTGGCAGCTCGCCGCGCCGGCCTGAACCTGGACGATGGCGCTGCGGTCGCGGCCATCGTGCCGACGCTGGCGCTGCGTTTCGGCGACGGCCAGGTCTTTCTCGGCCAGGAAGACGTCAGCGCCCGGCTGCGTGCCGAGGCGACCGGCCTGCTGGCCTCGCAGGTTGCCGTGCACCCGGCCGTGCGCCAGGCGCTGCACCAGCTGCAGCTGAGCTTTCGCCGCCTACCCGGCCTCGTCGCCGACGGCCGCGACATGGGCACGGCCATCTTCCCCAGCGCCGACCTCAAGGTCTTCCTGACCGCGAGCGCCGCTACGCGCGCCGAGCGGCGGCTTAAGCAATTGATTTCCAAAGGTATTTCCGCTAATATCAAAGGCTTACGCGAAGATTTGGAGGCGCGGGACGAACGGGACAAGAACCGCTCGGCCTCGCCACTGGAACCCGCACAGGACGCGCAGTTGCTCGACAACTCGGCGCTGACCATCGAAGCCTCGGTGGATCAGATGCTGAATTGGTGGCAGCAGCGCCGACCCTTCTGAAGCGCCTCGTTACGTACGAGGTGTTCAAAAAGGTCCAGGCTTGAGAAGCCAACGGCCCGCCGCCCTTCCCTCCGAACGTCAGTTCACTGAGGGCGGTGATGTCAACAACTTAACCCGCAGCTCGTCTGCACGCCGCGTCCGGGGCTCCCCGGCGCATCAGGATCCCATCAACATGTCCCAAACCCAAACCGCCCAAGATTCCGGCATGGAATCCTTCGCCGCCATGTTCGAGGAGTCGCTGCAGCGCTCCGACATGCGCGCTGGCGAAGTGATCTCGGCCGAAGTCGTTCGTGTCGAACACAACTTCGTCGTCGTCAACGCAGGCCTCAAGTCCGAAGCCTACGTGCCCATCGAAGAGTTCAAGAACGACCAGGGCGAACTGGAAGTCCAGGTCGGCGACTTCGTGTCGGTGGCCATCGACGCCATCGAAAACGGCTACGGCGACACCATCCTGTCACGCGACAAGGCCAAGCGCCTGGCCTCGTGGCTGAGCCTGGAAACGGCCCTGGAGTCCGGCGACTTCGTGACCGGCACCGTCTCCGGCAAGGTCAAGGGCGGCCTGACCGTCCTGGTCAACGGCATCCGCGCGTTCCTGCCCGGCTCGCTACTGGACACGCGCCCGGTGAAGGACATGAGCCCCTACGAGGGCAAGACCATGGAGTTCAAGGTCATCAAGCTCGACCGCAAGCGCAACAACGTTGTGCTGTCGCGTCGTGCCGTGGTCGAAGCCTCCATGGGTGAAGAGCGCGCCAAGCTGCTCGAAACGCTGTCCGAAGGCGCCATCGTCAACGGCGTGGTCAAGAACATCACCGAATACGGTGCGTTCGTGGACCTGGGCGGCATCGACGGCCTGCTGCACATCACCGACATGGCATGGCGCCGTGTCCGCCACCCGAGCGAAGTCGTTCAGGTCGGCCAGGAACTGACCGCCAAGGTCCTGAAGTTCGACGCCGAGAAGAACCGCGTCTCGCTGGGCATCAAGCAACTGGGCGACGACCCGTGGTTCGGCGTTGCTCGCCGCTACCCGACCGGCACGCGCCTGTTCGGCAAGGTCACGAACATCGCCGACTACGGCGCGTTCGTCGAGATCGAGCCGGGCATCGAAGGCCTGGTGCACGTCTCCGAAATGGACTGGACCAACAAGAACATCGCCCCCAGCAAGCTTGTCACGCTGGGCGACGAAGTCGAAGTCATGGTTCTGGAAATCGACGAAGACAAGCGCCGCATCAGCCTGGGCATGAAGCAGTGCAAGGCCAACCCGTGGGAAGAGTTCGCCGAGAACGTCAAGCGCGGCGACAAGGTCAAGGGCCCGGTCAAGTCGATCACCGACTTCGGCGTGTTCGTGGGCCTGGCGCAGGGCATCGACGGCCTGGTGCACCTGTCTGACCTGTCTTGGGACGAGACCGGCGAAACCGCCGTTCGCAACTTCAAGAAGGGCCAGGAAGTCGAAGCCGTCGTGCTGGCAGTCGACGTTGAGCGCGAGCGCATCTCGCTGGGCATCAAGCAACTCGACAGCGACCCGTTCACCGCCTACACCACGATCAATGACCGTGGCGCGTCGGTGACCGGCAAGGTCATCACCGTCGACCCGCGCGGCGCCGAGATCGAGCTGACTGAAGGCGTGATGGCCTATCTGCGTGCTTCGGAAATCTCCCGCGACCGCGTGGAAGATGCCCGCAACGTGGTCAAGGAAGGCGACGAAGTCACTGCCGTCATCGTCAACATCGACCGCAAGACCCGCAACATCCAGCTGTCCATCAAGGCCAAGGACAACGCCGACAACCAGGAAGCCATGACGCGCCTGAGCCAGTCGAGCGAGCGTGAAAACGCCGGCACCACCAGCCTGGGCGCCCTGCTGCGCGCCAAGCTGGATAACCAGGGCAACTAAGCTCTGATTGGCCCGCCCGGCCCCTGGCGAATCGCTGGAGGCCGGGTATGCTCCCCACAGGCTCGCCGGCCCTGCCAGCGGGCCTGTTTCAATTTCAGCTTCCAGCAAAGCTCTGCCATGACCCGCTCCGACCTCGTCGCCGTGCTCGCCGAACGATTTGGCCAACTGACCCAGCGGGACACCGAGTTCGCGGTCAAGACCATCCTCGACGCGATGAGCGACGCGCTCGCACGCGGCCACCGCATCGAGATCCGCGGCTTTGGCAGCTTCTCCATCAGCCGCCGCCCGCCCCGCGTGGGCCGCAACCCGCGCAGCGGCGAGCAGGTCATGATTCCCGAGAAGCTGGCTCCGCATTTCAAGCCCGGCAAGGCGCTGCGCGAAGCGGTGGACAAGCATCTGCCGGTGACGGATTGACTGCCTAGAATCCCGCGCGATGCGCACCCTCGTCTGGCTCCTGCGAGCCCTGCTCTTCTTCACGCTGTTCGCCTTCGCGCTGAACAACAGTCACGACGCCGTCGTGCGCTGGTTCTTCGGCCACGAGTGGCGCGCGCCGCAGGTCATCATCGTGCTGCTGGCCTTCGGCCTGGGCGCCGCTTTCGGGGTGCTGGCCATGGTGCCGGCCTGGTGGCGCCATCGCCGCGCCGCCCAGCGCATCGAGCCGCTGACGCCCCTGCCCACTCCGGCGCCCGACGTGCCCTTGTCACCCTCAGCGCCCTTCGCCGCCCACCAAGATGGAGTTTGATCCGCGCTGGCTGCTCTTCGTCCTGCCCGTCGTCTTCGTCCTGGGCTGGCTGGCCTCCAAGCTCGATTCCAAGCAGTGGAAGCTTGAACAGCGCGATTCGCCCAAGGCCTATTTCAAGGGGCTGAACCTGCTCTTGAACGAGCAGCAGGACAAGGCCATCGACGCCTTCATCGAAGCCGTTCAGAACGACCCCGACACCTCCGAGCTGCACTTCGCACTCGGCAGCCTGTTTCGCCGCCGCGGCGAGACCGAACGCGCCGTTCGCGTGCACGAGCACCTGCTGCGCCGTGGGGACCTGCCCAAGACCGACCGCGACCGTGCCCAGCACGAGCTGGCGCAGGACTTCTTCAAGGCCGGCTTGTTCGACCGCGCCGAGGCGGCCTATGCCGAACTGCGCAACACCGCCTTCGAGCGCGAGGCGCGCCTGGCGCTGCTGTCGCTGTACGAGCGCTCGCGCGACTGGTCCAAAGCCGCCGAGGTGGCAGCAGAGCTCGAAGCCGCCGGCACCGGCTCCTTCTCCGGCCGCATCGCCCACTACCTCTGCGAGCAGGCCCTCGTCGCCCAGTCGCAAGGCCATGCCGACCTCGCGCTGGAACTGCTCGGCCAGGCCCAACGCCGCGAGCCCGAAGGCGCGCGGGCCTATGTGCAGCAAGGCCAGCTGCTGCTGAAAGCGGGCCAAGCTGAAGGCGCAATGGCCGCGTTCACCAAGCTGCTGTCGGCAAACCCGCCTGCGTTCAACCTGGTCGCCGCCGATTGCGCCGCAGCCGCCCAGTCACTGGGCCAGCCCGAGCGCGCCATTGCGCTGCTGACCGAGCAATACCAACGCGCGCCCAGCATGCATCTGCTGCGCGCGCTGTCGACGCTGCAGCCTGGCCCGCAGCGTGAACGCCTGGCCACGCATCTGCGCGAGCAGCCGGCGCTTTCCGCAGCGACCGAACTGCTCAAGCTCAGCGCCGCCGCACTGCCGCCCGACGAGGCCACGCCCCTCATCCAGACCTTGGAGAAGGCCACCAAGCCACTGCTGCGCTACCGCTGCGCCGCCTGCGGTTTCGAGGCCGCCCACTACTTCTGGCAGTGCCCCGGTTGCCTGAACTGGGACAGCTACCCGCCCCGCCACGTGGAAGAGCTGTGAGAACCATCGTCTGCATGAAATGGGGCACCAAGTACGGCCCCGAGTACGTCAACCGCCTCTACGCGATGGTGCGTCGGCATCTGAGAGGTGACTTCAGCTTCGTCTGCCTGACGGACCGCAGCGAAGGCATCCGCGCCGAAGTGCGCTGCCTGCCCATCCCCGAGCTGACACTGCCTAACGGCGAACCCGAGCGGGGCTGGAAAAAGCTGACGACCTTCAGCCCGGTGCTGGTCAACGAGTACGGCCTGGCCGGCACCGCCCTCTTCCTCGATCTCGACGTCGTCATCGTCGACGACATCACCCCCTTCTTCGAGGTGCCCGGCGAGTTCCTCGTCATCCACGACTGGAAACGGCCTTGGCGCATCACCGGCAACTCATCGGTTTATCGCTGGGAGCTCGGCGCCCACCAGGACGTGCTGACCGAGTTCGTCGCCGACCAGGCCAAGGCCAAGGCTGACTACCGCAACGAGCAGGCCTTCCTGTCCGCTGTGTTGCACCGTCAGGGCAAGCTCAAGTATTGGAATGACGCCTGGTGCGCCAGCTACAAATACCACTGCATCCCGGCCTGGCCGACGAGCTACTGGCGTGACCCGTTCATCCCCGACGGCGCGCGCATCCTGATCTTTCACGGCGTCATGAACCCGCCCGACGCGCTGGCCGGCCGCAGCAACGGCAACTGGCGTCACGCCCGGCCGGCGCGCTGGATTGCGGACCACTGGCGCGAATGACGGCCGCCCAGATTGGCGTGGCCGGCCTGATGGCCCTGGCTGCGCTGCTGCTGCTGCGCGAACTCGTCACCGTGCTGCGAGCCAAGGTGCCGACGCAGACGCGCGCCGTCACCGTCGGCGAATCCGCCCCGGCCTGCAGCGCGGAGATTCCCAAGATCATCTGGACCTACTGGCAGCAGCCCCCGGCGCCCGCCTTCATCCGAGCCTGCTTCGACAACTGGCGCCGCTTCGCGCCCGACCATGAACTGCGCCTGCTGGACCGTGACAACGTCCTGCAATGGCTGCCCGCGCTGCGTGCCGATTTCGGCGCGATGCCGGCTCAGCTTCAGTCCGAATGGCTGCGCCTCCAGCTGCTGGCGCGACACGGCGGCGTATGGATGGATGCCGCCACGCTGCTGAGCCGCGACCTGGCCTGGCTGCACGACACCCGCCGCCGCCGCGGCGCGGACTATGTCGGCTTCTACCTTGACCGCTTCACGACGCGGCCCGAGTTGCCCATCGTCGACAACTGGCTGATGGCCTCGGTGCCCGACGGGCCGTTCGTGACGGCCTTGGCCGCCGCCTTCGACCGCGCTTTGGACGAAGGCGCCGAGGCGCTGCTGGCGAGCCTGCAGGCGCAAGGCCGGCATGCGCGCGTCGTGCAGGCGCTGCCGGACGACAGCCAGCGCTATCTGCTCATGCATATCGCCGCCAGTGATCTGCTGGACCGCGAGCCTCAGGCCGCGCGCCTGGTGCTGCTGCGCGCCGAGGACGGCCCGTACGCGTGGCAGGCCGGCGTGGGCTGGAGCAAACGCCGCTTTCACGCGCGCCTGGCGCTGCTGCCCTGCCCGCGCGTGTTGCCCGCCATGCTGACGCTTCGCGACGGCGATCTGGCGGTTGTCGAGCGCAACTGGCGGCGCCGTCTTGTGTCGCCGTTCAGCGCGCTGGTGCAGTTCGTCGAACGCAGGCCTGACGGCCCCTGAGGCGCCGGGCGGCCGGCGAGCGGCCAGCCCCATCGCCGATACTTGAAGCATCAGTCTGAAGGCGGGCGAAAGCCCTGCGTTGACCCATGAGCTCCCTGTTTCTAAGCAATCTCGACGAACACCTGCAGCTGATGCAGATCCTGGGCACGCTCGACGCGCAGGTGCTGTCCGCCGGCAAGCGTCTGGCCGGCGTGTTGACCTCCGGCGGCAAGCTGATGTTCTGCGGCAATGGCGGCTCGGCGGCGGACTGCCAGCATCTGGCGTCCGAACTCACCGGCCGCTTTATCAAGGACCGCCGGCCGCTGGCCGGTCTGGCCCTCACCGTCGACAGCTCGGCGCTGACCTGCATCGGCAACGACTACAGCTTCGACGACGTGTTCACGCGCCAGGTGCAAGGCCTCCGAAGTGGCCGCCGAGTTGTAGGCCGCCGGCGCCGGCTCGTTCTCCAGCCGCCTGGCGCGCTACCTTTGCTAGCAGGCCCTCGTCGCCCAGTCCCCAGGCCATGCCGATCTCACGTTGGAACTGCTCGACGATGCCCAGCTTCGCGAGCCGGAAAGCGCACGGGCCTATGTGCCGCTGGGCCTTCTGCTCAACGCATGTCAAACCGAGGCAGCGATGGCCGCCTGCACCAAGCCGCTCTCGGCCAACCCGCCCGCTTTCAACCCTGTCGCCGCCGGTTGCGCCGCAGCCGCCCAGTCGCTGGGCCAGCCCGAGCGCGCCATCGCTCTGCTGACCGAGCAATTCCAGCAAGCGCCCAGAATGCATCTACTGCACGCGCTGGCGACGCTGCAGTCTGGGCCGCAATGTGAACAGTTGTCTAGGTATGTGCGCGAGCAGCCGGCGCTTTCCGCAGCGACGGAGCTGCTCAAGCTCAACGCCGCCGCCGCCGCACCGCCGCCCGACGAGGCCGCTTCCCTCGTCCATCGTCTACACGAAGTGGGGCACCAAGTACGGCCACGAGTACGTCAACCGAATCTACGCGATGGCGCCGCGCCCTCTGAAGGCCGACTTAAATCTCGTCTGCCTGACTGATCGCAGCGAAGGCATCCGCAGCGAGCCCTGGCGCATCATCGGCAACTTGTCGGACTATCGCTGGGAGTTCAGTGCACACCTGGATGTGCTGACCGAGTTCGTAGCCGACCATGCCAAGGCCGACTACAGCAACGAGCAGGCCTTCCTGTCCGCTGTTTTGCACCGTCAGGGGAAGCTCAAATATTGGGATAACACCTGGTGCGCCGGCTACAAAGACCACTGCATCCCGGCCTGGCCGACCGGCTACTGGCGTGACCCCTTAATCGCCGACGGCGCGCGCACCCTGATCTTCCACAGCGGCATGAACTCGCCCGCCGCGCTGGCCGGTCGCAACGACTGGAACTGGCGGCATGCCCGGCCCGCGCGCTGGATTGCGGACCACTGGCGCGAATGAACCTCGTCGTCCTGGGCCTGCTGGTCATCGTCGCAGGCCTGCTGCTGCGCGAACTGGCCACCGTGCTGCGAGCCAATGTGCCTGCGCAGATGCGCGTGGTCGTTGTGGGCGAGAGCGCCCCGCTGTGCCACGAAGAAATCCCCAAGATCCTCTGGACCTACTGGCAGGCCAAGCCGCCGCCGCTCTTCATCCAGGCCTGCCTGGCCAACTGGCGCCGTTTCGCGCCCGACCACGATCTGCGCTTGCTGGACCGAGGCAACATCGCCGAGTGGCTGCCCGAACTACGTGCCGACTTCGACGCCCTGCCCGCTTACCGCCAGGCCGACTGGCTGCGCATCCAGCTGTTGGCGCGGCATGGCGGTGTGTGGATGGATGCGTCCATGCTGTTGAGCCGTGACTTGGCCTGGTTGCACGAGACGCGCCGGCGCCGTGCAGCGGACTATGTCGGTTTCTACATCGACCGCTATACGACACGACCCGAGCAGCCCATTGTTGAGAACTGGTTGATGGCGTCCGTGCCAGGCGGCCGTTTCGCCCTCGCACTGGCCGGCGCCTTCGATCGCTCGCTCGACGAAGGCGCCGAACCGCTGCTACAAAGGCTGCGCGCCGAGGGCCGGCACGCGCGGGTCGTGCAGGCGTTGACCGAGGACTTCCAGCGCTACCTGCTGATGCACGTCGCCGCCAGCGACTTGCTGGACCGCGAACCCCAGCTCGCACGCTTGGCGCTGCTGCGCGCCGAGGATGGCCCCTTCGCTTGGCTAGCCGCCGTGGGCTGGCGCAAGCGCCACCTCTACGCGCGACTCGCGCTGGTGCCCTGCCCGCGCATGCTGCCGGCAGTGCTGAAGCTGCGCGGCGGTGACCGCGAGGTCGTCGAGCGCAACTGGCGGCGTGGCCTGGTGTCGCCGTTCAGCGCCCTGCGGCATCTGCTCGACCGCGAGCCATGAGCTCGACACCCTGGCTCAGCCTGCTGTTCCCGCTGTACCGGGTCGAGCCCTGGCTGAAGGCCTGCATCGAGTCGTTGATAACGCAGATCGACGACGGCGTTGAACTCATCTTCGTCGACGATGCCTCGCCGGACGGCTCGGCGGCGCTGGTGGAAGCGCTGCTGCCCCGGGCACGGCTGATCCACCAACCCGAGAACTGCGGCGTCAGTGCGGCGCGCAATCGCCTGCTGGACGAAGCGCGCGGCGACTACCTGTGGTTCATTGATCCCGATGACCTCGTCGAAGCCGGCGCCATCCCGCGCCTGAAGGCCTTGCTGGCCGAACACCGCCCCGACCTGCTGAGCTGCGATTTCCGCGTCTTCGACGACGGCCCGTCGACCGAGTCCGTCAAACCACGCCACCGCCACGTCGCCAGCTTCGACGGTTCAAACGGCGTGTTGATGGATGACGTGAACCAGCGCCTTCGCGGCTTCTTCGCGCACGGCCAGTTCCACCCCTGGAGCAAGATCGTGCGCCGTGCCTGCTGGCCCGCTTCTCTCCGCTTCCCCGAAGGCCGAGTCTTCGAGGACATGGCCGTCTACCCGCACCTGTTGCTGCACACGCCACGACATCTGCACGTCGCCGAGATCTGGATCGCCTACCGCCAGCGGGGCGGCAGCCTGCTCAGCCAACTGGATGTGAAACGTCTGGACGACTGGACCTGGGCTCTCGATGGCCTGGCGGCGCAGCTGCCACCGCTGAGTGACGACACGCGCTTCGAGATGGCGCACTTCTGCGCGCGCACGCTGCTGCGTGCCAAACGGCGGCGGCTGCAGTTGGGGGGTGACGCATTGGCCGGTTTGCGGACGGACGTCGAGCGCTTCGATCGCAGCTCGCCGCTGTCCAGGCGCGAGCTGCTGGCGGCCTACTTCAAACGCGGGCGTTGGTTGCGAGGTCTGCAGTGGTGGCGCAGCGCGTGATCAACGCCTCGTAGCGCTCACGCATCAGCGCGAGGCCATGCTCGGCCAAGGCCCGCTCGCGAGCCGCGGCTCCCAGGCGAGCAGCCAGCGCTGGATCACGCAGCAAACGGGCAATGGCGTCTGCCAAGGCCTGTACATCACCCTCCGGCACGAGCAGGCCCGAGACACCGTGCTCGATAACGCCGCGCACTCCGATGACATCGGACGCCACACAGGCGCATCCCGCCGCCATGGCTTCGACCAACGCAAGCGGCATGCCCTCGTAGTGCGTGGACAGCACATAGAGGGCCTGCCAGCCCAGCAGGCCGGGCATGTCGCCGTGATGACCCAGGAAGGCGATCTGCTCACCCAGGCCCAAGCTTGCCACCCTGGATCGCATGCGGCTCAGCAGCGGCCCGGTCCCGGCGAGCTGCAGCCGCGGCTTCAGCCCTTGTGAGGCCAGTCGGGCCACGGCCTCGATCAGCGTTGCATGGTCTTTCTGCCGCGCGAAGCGGGCCGACATGACAATACCCGCCTCGCGCTCGCCACCCGGCGCCGGAAAGCGCGCGAGATCGACGCCATTGGGAATGGCCACGGTCTTGTCCGCCGGCAGGCCCTGCGCCAACAGGCTCTCGCGCACGCCTTCACTGACTCCGACCAGCGCCGCCGAGTGCCGCGCCAGCCGGCGCGACAGCCACCGGCTCAACGGCGAATAGCGCTCGCGCGAGTTGTGCTCGACCTGGATCAACACCGGGATGCCGGCGTCCAGGCCGGCTTGTCGACCGATCAAGTGCTCCGGGAAACCGTGCGCCAGCAGCGCCACGGGATGCAGCTCGCGCAACAGTCCGGCAAGCTCGCCAACGGTCATCCGGTGCCACCAGTGGTTGGACACCAGATGAACCGTGAGGCCCTGGGCTCGTAGCGCCTCGACCCGCGCCATCGGCGTATGCGGTTTGCTCCTCAGCACCAGCACGGGCTCGAACGGGCCGCCGTGGAGCGCAGCAACGCAAAGATCGACGGCAACCTGCGTCGCGCCCGAGAAGCCGCCAGTCACGAAATGCACGACGCGCGGGCGGTCAGCGATGGAGGTGTCGTTCGGCATCGGCGCGCAGTGTAGGAGGGAGAATCGCCCCCCATGTCGATTGACGCCAACGCCAGCACCCCAGCCAGCCCCGCCCGCCGCCTGAGCCAATACAGCTACCCGCACCGCTGGGGCGCGCTGCTGACAGTGCTGGCCTACATCGGCGCGGCGGCCACCGAGCCGATGATCCCCAAGCTCATCGGCTATGCCTTCGGCGAAGGCTTCACCAAGAGCGCCTTCCCGCTGTGGATGGTGCCCGTCGTGTTGATCAGCCTCTACCTGTGCCGTGGACTGTTCGACTTTGCCGGCCAGTACCTCTTCAACTGGACGCTGACACGCAGCGTGCTGGACTTCCGCACTGCGCTGGTGGAGGCGCTGCTGAAGCTCGACGCCCAGGTCTACCCCGCATGCAGCCGGGCGCCGCCGTCACCAAGGTCGTCAACGACCCGCAGCAGATCCTTCAAATCACCGGTGACGTCGGCATGGCGCTGCTGCGGGACAGCCAGCCGGTCGGCCAGTTCGACGAAGCGATCCTCGCCCCACTGCTTGTAGGGCTCCGAAGCGCCGATCGCCAGCGCATGCAGCGGCCGCTGCAGCTCGCCCAGGGCGCTGCTGCATGCGCGCCAGCACATCAGGGCGCACGCTCAGGCGCGGCACGATGGGGGCGCTGCAAAACCACTGCGCGATGGCAAAGTTCGTCGCGTCCTTGTAGCCGGGCACTGCGGGGCCGCGGTAGAGCTGAATCCAGGGCGACGTCGTCAGCAGCCGGCGCTGCAGCCAGGTGTCGCCGAAGCCGAGGATGGTGCGGATGCCGGCACGCCAGCGGGCGACGTTGGCACGACCCGGGTGATCCGAGAACAGCACCATGCGGTCGAAGTGCTTTGGCGCGAGTTCGGCGCCAAAACGCAGCACGGCTGTGGCGGCCCTTGCGTCGTTCGCTGCGGCGCGGACGCCGGTCAAAGTCGATGACCTCGCGCACCCAGGGCTCGTGGCCGATCAGCTCGCGCGCCATGGCCCGTGGGCGCCGCGATCACGCTGACCTGCCCGTCACGGCCTTGCTCGGCCACGCAGCGGAAATACTAAGAGGTTATCCGTAAATAGTAAACTCTCGTCCCGAACCGCCATTCACGCGGTGGTTGGGTTAAGGCATGGCGACACGCAAGAGAGTTGAGTCGTGGGTGGTGAC
>NZ_JBDSQX010000188.1:0-18068 GCF_039929605.1 Roseateles sp. | reverse complement strand
GCGTTGCCAGAAATCATCGGTCACCACCCACGACTCAACTCTCTTGCGTGTCGCCATGCCTTAACCCAACCACCGCGTGAATGGCGGTTCGGGACGAGAGTTTACTATTTACGGATAACCTCTAAGTCCCCGCGATGCAGCGCGCCCTGGTTTGGGATGGACTGCAAGGCGCAAACCGCAGCCATAGCTGGCTATGGCGAGGATTTGCAACGCCGCAGGCCGCCCAAAGCAGGGATGCGCTGCGCGCGAGGGACTTGTTCAGCGTTGCCCTAACCCCCTCATTCATGGGGGTAGTTGGGTGGCGGTCCGCGCGAGGCAAGCGCGTATCCCCAAGTAGCGACGCTGCGTTTGCCGCCGCAACACACCCACCTCAAGGACACCGCCATGAAGACCACCACCCTCCGCGCCCTGCTCTCCACCGCCATCGCCGCTGGCGCCCTGGCTTGCGCGCCGGCCGCCCATGCTGCCGCCATCGCCAACGGCATCTCTATCAACGGCATCTCCATCAACGGCATCCAGTTGAACGGCATGAAACAAAACGGGTTGCAGTTGAACGGCATGAAACAAAATGGCTTGTTCACCAACGGGTTCGTCGTCAACGGCACGCAGCTCGGCGCCGCCGAAGCCGGCATGCCCAAGGTCGAAACCATCTTGCTGCGCGACGGTCGCGCGCTGACGGTTCGCTGAACCTCGCCACACGCCGAGACGCCGCCATGCGAACGACACGCGCCTGCATCGCTGCCCTGGGCCTCGCCCTGCATGGCCTGTCCATCGCGGCCGCGCCTGCAGCGCCACTGCGCGCGGAAGGCACCGAGTGGGTCTTGCAGGCACCCGGTGGCAGCTTGCGTTCCGCTGATCTGGTCGGCGCCGAGCTGCGCCTGGCCGGTGGCGCCGTGCTGCGCATCGACAGCGCGCAGCGCGTGAGTGATGGCGGCGCCCGCAGTTGGTGGGCGCACGAACTGTCGGTGCAGACCGACCTGCAGGGCTGGAAGCCGCTCTGCGCGCCGCACAGCGACGGCACCCACTACGCCGTCGTGCTGCCGGGCCGCGAGCAGGCGGATGGCTCGCTGGCCGACGAGCCTGCCAGCTATGCAGTCAGCTGCACCAGCGGCGCGCTGGCGAAGTGCCTGCGCATGGGCTATGAGCCGTGGCAGACAACGCCGCAGGGCGCCTCCATGCGCGGCACCTACAACGCCTGCCTACGCATGGTGCGTGCCGACTACGGCGGCCACGGCCTGGCCTACACCGAGAACGGCCGGCAGATCGACGTCTACGACACGCAGGGCGTGCAGCAAGCGGACATGCTGCCCGGCCAGGCTTTCGAGGCCGGATGGAGCGAGAGCGGCGCCGTCTGCGTGCACCACGTGCGCGTGGCACACAAGCTCACGCTGGCAGAACTGGAGTCGCTCTACCCAACATTGCGCGGCCGGGTCGGCGAGGTCTGCACCGAGGCCTTTGCGCGCGCCCATGGCGCCCTGACGTTCAACCGTTCGAATCCCTCCGGCGCGGTGGCGCGCTGACCATGTTCCTGCCCGAATGGCCTGAACTTCAGGCCTTCATTCCAGAGAGAAGCCATGATTCAAATCAAGACATATGCCGTCGCCCTGCTGGCGTTCGCCGCAACAGCCGCCATGTGGGCCCCGGCCCACGCTGGCCCGGTGTCGACCCTGTACCTCACCAACTGGTCGTCCAAGACCCTGTACACGGTTCAGGGCGACGCGGTCACCGGTTCGGCACCCACCTACTGCAACCATTGTGAACAGCCCATCGCCGTGTATGGCGATGTGCGCACCATGGGCAACGGCAATGGTTTCGGCGGCCGCTACAACCTCGATCTGACGCAGACCGGCACGACCTATGTGCAGTCCACTGCGGTGGGCCTCGTCGATGGCACCACCGATGGCCGGCGCAACTATGCCGTCGCAGCCGGCTATGACGGCAACGCCTCGGCCGTCTACGCCTTCGACCGCGAATGGGGCGATCCGACCTTGCTGTTCCTGGCGGGCGACGGTGTCCGGGCGACAGGCATCACCTACGACCCGACCAATAACACGCTCTGGCTGCAAGGCGCCCTGGAGACGCAAAACGGGACCACTGGCGTGCTGCGCAACTATCAGATGGGCGGCGCGTTGATTGCTTCCCTCACCGATCTGGAGGGTGGCGCACTGGCGATGGACTACGCCGACAACACGCTGTGGGTGGTTCGCGGGCCGACGCAGTACTTCGATCAGTACAGCCGTGACGGCACGCCGCTGCAGACGACGACCTACGGCGACCTGGTCGGCAAGAACGGCACCGGCGCCGAATTCGACCTGGCTGTGGCACCCACCCGCTTGCCCGAGCCAGGCAGCCTGAGCATGGCCCTGAGCGCGCTGGCTGGATTGCTGCTGGTCGGCCGCCGGCGTCGGCGCCCGGCCTGAGCCCGAAGCCGCGTCGGCGTCGGCCAGCCGGGCGGCTGACGGGGCACCTAACCCGCCTCGTTCTGAATGATCTGTTCGTTCTCGAAGAGCTGCAGCGCTGCACGGCCGACCTGGCGCGTGTCCCAGCAGGCACGATCAGGTCAGCCGATGACGCGGTGCAACGTGGCGCAGCGACTGGCGCTTGCGGTTGAGCGGGCCTCGGTAGACCAGCCGAGTCTGAAGACCAAACTCATCTCGCCGCACAGTGCTGCGGCACACGACCGGCATGCATCAGCTGCAAAGCGACGTGCCGTTCATCATCATCGCCCAGTGGCTCGTCGACGAGAGCACGAACACGACGCACCGCTACGTTGAGGCCAGCATGGAAATCAAAGAGAAGGCCTTGGCGCGACTCGAAGCGCCTGACACCTAGTGTGGTGTTGCGCGCTATCCGGCACTTAAAACCGCGCCTTTGAGCCCGTGGCGGCGTTGCAAATCCGCGCGATACCTCGGTATCGCTGTGGTTCGCGCCTTGCCACAAGCCCAAACGCATCGGTTTTAAATGTGCCGTCAAGCACGCAACACCACACTAGCTCAAGCGCTTCCGCGCCAGCGACGACCTGATGAAATTCCTGCAGAGCCCGTAACTATGCAAAGCGCCGCGAGCCTGGGCAAGCCTGCTGAACCAGCGGACGGCGGTGCTGGATGCCGCGGACGTATGCATAGTTCAGTCCTATGCATAGGGGCCGTTATGGAGAGCTCTCCATAACGCTGCAAAACAGCCATCGCTATCCAGCCTTTGCCCAGTGACCCCGAGTGGGCCCAGCAGGGAGCCTCGCGCGACAATCGCGGCATCTCCTGGAGTCCGCGACAGCCATGACCACCCGCACCGTCCACGGCGCCTGCCCCCACGACTGCCCCGACACCTGCGCCATGCAGGTCACCGTCGAGAACGAGCGTGTCATCAAGGTTCAGGGCCGCGCCGACCACCCCAACACCCACGGCGCGCTGTGCACCAAGGTCTCGCGCTACCCCGAGCGCACCTACCACCCGGAGCGCCTGCTGCACCCGCTCAAGCGCGTCAGCAAGAAGACCGAGGCGCCGGCCTTCGTGCAGGTCAGCTGGGCCGAGGCCATCGCCGCCATCGCTGCGCGACTGAAGGCCATCAAAGATCCGCAGACCATCCAGCCCTACAGCTACGCCGGCACCATGGGCCTGATCCAGGGCGAGGCGATGGCCGGCCGCTTGTGGAACGCGCTTGGCGCCGCGCGGCTGGACCGCACCATCTGCGCGTCCGCTGGCGGTGCGGGCCTGGCCGCCACCTACGGCCACAAGCTGGGCATGCACACGCGGCACTTCGCGGGCGCCAAGCTCATCATCATCTGGGGCAGCAACAGCATCGCCTCCAACCTGCACTTCTGGACCTATGCCAACCAGGCCAAGCGTGAGGGCGCCAAGCTCATCTGCATCGACCCGCGCAAGACCGAGACCGCCGACAAATGCCACCAGCACATCGCCGTGCTGCCGGGTACCGACGGCGCGCTGGCGCTGGGCCTGATGCATGAGCTGATCAAGAACGATTGGCTGGATCGCGACTACATCGAGCGTTACGTCGACGGCTGGGACGAGCTGCGCGAGAAGGCCCTGGCCTGGCCGCCCGAGCGAGTCGCCGAGATCTGCGGCATCAGCGCCGACGAGGTGCGCGAGCTGGCCCGTGACTACGGCACCACGACACCGGCGGCCATCCGCATGAACTACGGTCTGCAGCGTGTGCGCGGCGGCGGCAATGCGGTGCGCCTGATCGCGCTGCTGCCCTGCCTGACGGGCGCGTGGCGCCACCAGAGCGGCGGCGTGCTGCTGTCGGCCTCGGGCTGGAACGCGCCCTTCAAGAACGCCGACCTCGAACGCCCCGACCTGCTGGCTGGCCGCACGCCGCGCATGGTCAACATGAGCGCGATTGGCGACGCGCTGCTGCAGGCCGATCCGCCTATCGAGGCGCTGATCGTCTACAACAGCAACCCGGTCGCGGTGGCGCCCGAGTCGCCCAAGGTGGTGAAGGGCTTCCAGCGCGAAGACCTGTTCACCGTCGTGCTCGAGCACTTCATGACCGACACGGCCGACCTCGCCGACTACGTGTTGCCGGCCACGACGCAGCTGGAGCACCTGGACGTGCACACGTCCTACGGCCACACCGACGTGCTGATGAACCAGCCCGCCGTGGCCCCGCTCGGCGAGGCGAAGAGCAATACGCAAATCTTCCGCGAGCTAGCCGCGGCGATGGGCCTGACAGACCTGTGCTTCAGCGACAGCGACGAAGCGCTGGCGGCGCAGGCCTTCACCGCCGACATCGACATGGACCTGCTGCGCGAGCAAGGCTGGCTGCCATTGCCGATTGCCCAGGCCCCGTTTGCCGAGGGCGGCTTCCGCACGCCCAACGGCCGCGCCCAGGCTGCGGGCGCCGACTTCGTGCCCAACTACGAGAGCGCCGCCAGCTCGCCCGAACTGGCCGCCCGCTACCCGCTGGCCATGATCTCGCCACCGGCGCGCAACTTCCTGAACAGCAGCTTCGTCAACGTGAAGAGCCTGCGCGACATCGAGGGCGAGCCGCTGATCGAGATGCACGCAGACGACGCCACGTCACGCGGCCTGGCCGATGGTGCGCTCGTCTCCGCCTTCAACGACCGCGGCCGCTACGTCGCCCGGCTCAAGGTCAGCCAGCGCGCCCGGCCCGGCGTCGTCAACGGCCTGGGCGTGTGGTGGCGCAAGCTCGGCGCGCAGGGCACCAATGTCAACGAGGTGACGCACCAGCGCCTGACCGACATGGGCAACGCGCCGGCGTTCTACGACTGCCTCGTCGAGGTCGAGGCCGCGTGACGTGAAGCCCCTCGTCCAAGGTGTACCTTGGCCGGTCCCCCGGGGGGACGGCGATGCTTGCCGGATTGACCGGCAAGCACATCGCCATGGCGGGCCGGCTTGGGAGCGGCCCGGCGCTCGGCCCGTAAGCCTTTTGCGCTGCCTGCTGCTGTCCATCGCGCTGCTGTCCTTGAGCGGCTGCAGCGCCGTCGGCCACTGGACCCAGGCGGCCGGCGGCCATCTCGGCATCGTCCGCGCCGCCAAGCCGGTGGACGATTGGCTGGCCGACCCCGCCACGCCGGCCGACCTCGCCGAGCGCCTGCGCCTGTCGCAGCAGATGCGCGATTTCGCCATCAGCCACCTGGCCCTGCCCGACAACAACAGCTACCGCCGCTATGCCGACCTGGGCCGCCCGGCGGCGGTGTGGAACGTCATCGCCGCGCCCGAGTTCGGCTTCGTGCTCAAGACCTGGTGCTATCCCATCATGGGCTGCGCCGGCTACCAGGGCTGGTTCGATCTGGACGAAGCCAAAAAGCACGCCGAGGCACTGAAGGCGGACGGCTGGGAGGCGCAGGTGCAGGCCATTCCCGCCTACTCCACGCTGGGCTGGAGCCGCCTGCTGGGCGGCGACCCGCTGCTCAACACCTTCATCCGCTACGCCGAGGGCGAGCTGGCGGCGATGATCTTCCACGAACTGGCCCACCAGCGCGTCTACGCCAGCGACGACACCGGCTTCAACGAGGCCTATGCCAGCGCCGTCGAGCTGCTCGGCGCGCGCCAATGGCTCGCTGCCAAGCCGGAAGCGCTCGCCGCCTTTGAGGCCGGCCGGGCACGCCGCGCGGCCTTCCTCAAGCTCGCCCGCGAAGGGCGCGAGCGCTTGCAGAAGGTCTACGACGGCCCGGCCGAGCAGCGGCGTGCTGCCAAGGCCGCCGTCCTGGCCGAGCTGCGCGAACGCGCGCCGCGCGAAGCACCCGGCTACGAGGCCTGGTTTCAGCGCGCCAACAACGCCAACTTCGCCATCCTGTCGGCCTATAGCGACCTCGTGCCTGCCTTCGAGCGCCTGTTCGAGCGCGAGGGGCGCGACTGGACGAAGTTCCATGCGGTCGTAGAGCGCCTGGCGCTGCTGCCAAGGCACGAGCGGCGGTTGGCGTTGGCGTCGCCGGTGAACGAAGCGCACACCCCTCCCTGATCCCTGCAGCAGAACCGCTGCTATAAGACGCTCCGGCCCGTCGAGGCCATCAGGGAGCGAGGAGAACAACGATGCAGTCCATTCAGGCAGCACGAGGTATCGCACGCGCAAGCGCTGCGGTGGGCATGGCGGTCTGCGTTCTGTTGGCAGGCTGTGGTGGCGGTGGCGGTGGCGGTGGCGGTGGCAGCGCCGGGGGTGGGGTCCCCGATGGCGGCGGCCCGGCGTTGTTGACGCTCAGCCCTGACATCTACCCGTTGAACTCCGGCGACCGCCGCACCTGGCACACGGCGTCAGACCCGGCCGGTACGGTGCGGCACGAGCGGGTCGGCGAGGCCGTGGCTGCCGCAGGTGGTGCCTTCGTGGTGCGCAGCGGGGCCGGCGACCCCAGTGACGTCCAGACCGACGACTACCTGATGCGCACAGCCACCAGCGTGGTGTCCGTGCCCGGGCCTGACAGCGACGCCCTTACGAAGGCGGCCGGCCCGATCGATGTGGTCCGCTTCGGCATCGCTCAGGGGCAGACCGTCGTGCTGTTCGACCGGACGCTGTCGGTGGACGTCAACGGCGACGGGCGACTCGACTCGGTGGACCTGCACATCGACAGCTTGTTTGTCGGCATTGAGCCGATCACGACCGAGCTGGGGGCATTCACCGGTGCGTCGCACGTGCGCACGGGTTTCGTGTCGACGGTGAGGTTGGCCGGCTACCCGACGAGCGGCACGGTCAGCGTCACCCTCGATGAGTGGTACATGCCCGGCATCGGTTCGGTGCGCAGTTCGTCCAGCACCAAGTTCGACGGTGGCGCCGCAACAGTCCAGATCAATGACCTGGTGGCGTATGGCGTCGGGTCGCGCCACAGCGACACCACGGCGCCGACTGTGCTCAAGTCGCTGCCCGCCAGCGGCGCCAGCAGTCAGGGGGTGCTTGAGGCCCAAGTGCAGTTCAGCGAACCCATCGATCCGCTGTCGCTGCAGGGAAGTGCAGGCCTCGTGGTGCTGCGCGATGGCAGCCCGATGGCGATGAAGCCACTGCATTTGAGCGATGGCGGCAAGACGCTGCTGATGTCTTCAACGAGCACGCTGCTGCCGGACGGTCAGTACGAGCTGCGCAACGGTGGCCAGGTCACCGACTGGGCAGGAAATCCCGCCCAGACGCTGCTCAGCAGCTTCCGCATCGACACGGCCCGGCCGCATCTGCTGTCCACGTCGCCTGCCGATGGCGCGCAGGAGGCGCCGATCACCGGCACGCTGACGTTCACGTTCGACGAGCCGGTGATCGTGCCGCCCGGCGTGGCGCTTCAGGTCAGCATCAAGGCACCGATGAGCGACACCGGGCAGATGCTTCCGGCAACCCTGCAGGGCAACAGCGTGGTGGCCGTCATTGCCGCTCCCTTGATCCGCAACAAGGAATACGTCGCAGCGGTGGTCACGGAGTTGAGCGATGCGGCCGGCAACCCGATGAGCAGCACCGGCATCGTGTTCCGCACGGACCCGGGGCCGCTGGGCCGCCCCCAGGCCTGGGCGACGGACGTGTCGGTCGAATCGGTCGTTGCCGCCGACATCGATGGCGATGGCCGTACCGACCTGGTTTTTGCAGGCCCCGTCCCGGGCGGCGACAACATGGTGGGTGCGCGGTTCCAGCAGGCCGACGGCAGCTACGGCAACATCAGGCGGCTCTACACCGGCGCTGGCTGCGGCTTCGACGGCCTGACGGTGGCCGACGTGGACGGTGATGAGCGTCCCGACATCATCATGCGCGTCGGCTGCTCGCCTTTGGCCCCCGTCGCCGTACTGCGCCAAGCGGCTGACGGCAGCTTCACGCGCGAGTCGCCTGCGGTGGACTTGTTCGGAGCCCGCGCGGCGTCGGAATTGAACGCCGGTCAACCGGGGGTCGTGGGGCTGGTGGACCTCCAAAGCATTCAGCAGCTGCGCCGCCTTGCGGACGGTAGCTGGCAGTCAACCACGCTGGTGCCGTCGACTGGCCGCTATATCGCTCAATGGCAGGCTGTCGACCTCAATGCCGATTCACGCATGGACCTGGTGTGGATTCAGACTGCAGCGGACAACATCAGCTATGAACTGGCCTGGGCACTGCGCACCGACAGCGCGTTCGGGCCCGTGCAGACGCTGCCGCTCCCAAGCGCCACTCCCAAGGGCTTGGCGGCCGGGAAGCTGGACGCAAGCGGGCGAGGGTCCGTGCTGATCTCCGTCGAAGTGCCGACATCGCCATTCGGCACCCACAGTGAACTGTGGGTCTTGGCCGGCACGGTGGCAGGCGGTTTTGCGCCGCCGCAGCGACTGGATGCCGACTTCAATGCGACGGCGTTGCTGCTGGGTGACCTCAACGGCGACGGCCGCGCGGACGTGATCCTGGCGCATGACACGACGCGCTCGACGGGCGTCTACCTGCAGCGCAGCGATGGCTCTTTCGAACCGGAGCGGTTGTTCGAATCAGGCTACGGGTATTTTGGCAATCAGGTCCGCCCGCTGGCCCTGCTGGACCTGAACAACGATGGGCGGCTGGATCTCGTCCAGGCGGGGCAATTCCTCCCCGGGCGCGCCTTCCAGGGCGCCTGGCCGCTGGATGCGCCGGCCGGAGCCCGGGCTGCCGGGTCCAGGTCGACAAGTCGGGCGCTGCGCGCTGTCGTCAAGGCGCTGAGCCCGGCGTCCCGGCAATGAAGACGCAAGCCCGGCTCGACCGGTGAAAGGTGCCTCGATGAAGCTGACCCTGCGACGAGTCAAACCCGCTGACGCTGCGGCCATTGCCGAACAGTTCGCCGACCCCGATGTCTTCGGCGGCACGCTGCAACTGCCCTTTGCCAGCGAGGAGATGTGGGCCCAGCGCATCGCCGGCATGAACCCGCCGGCGGCCGGCTCCAACGAGCTGGTATTGGCTGCCGTTCTGGACGACAAGCCGGTGGGCCTCGCCGGCCTGCACCCGGTCGGCCCCTCGGTCCGCCGCCGCCATGTGATGGGCCTGGGCATCACCGTCGCCAAGGCTTCACAAGGGCAGGGCGTGGGTCAGGCGCTGATGACGGCACTGATCGACTACGCCGACAACTGGGCCCAGGTGTTGCGCATCGAGCTGACGGTCTATCACGACAACGCGCGGGCGATCCGGCTGTACGAGCGGCATGGCTTCGAGCACGAGGGGCGGCTCAAGGCATACGCGATGCGCAATGGGGTCTACGAGGACGTGGTGACGATGGCGAGGCTGCATCCGAGGCAGCCGGCGGTGCGGGCGGCTAGCTGACGGTCTCGGAAGCTGTGAGGTCGCCGGCCTTATCTTGGCGCAACCAATTTTCTGCGAGGGTGGGAATCAGGGCTGCGGCCTTGCCACGAAGAAACTTGAAGCCGTAGGGAATTTTCTCGACGTCAAATGCGACAAGAACCTTCTCTGCTCGACCTCTAGCCAGTGTGGCGAGCGAAGCCGCAGGAAAGACGGACAGCGATGTACCGACGACGAGCACCTTCGATGCCGTTGCGACGTGGGCTCTGGCTTCCCCGTAGTGCTCGATATCTTCTCCAAACCAGACGATGTCAGGTCTGAGTTGCGTCCCGTCCTCGCAAAGCTGACCAAGCGAGATGGGCGCCGCATCGAGTCGATATCTCTTTGGAGGAACAGACGTGCCGCGCGCGAAGGCGATGCGGCCATGAACGTGAATGACGTGGCTGGATCCTGCGCGCTCGTGCAACTCGTCGACATTCTGGGTAATGACGACGACTTCGTAGCGCTCTTCGAGTGATGCGATGGCAAGGTGGGCGGCGTTAGGCTGTGCAACCCACGCCTGTGCTCGCCTCTCGTTGTAGAAATCCAGTACCGCCTGCGGCCGAGTCGCCCAACCTTCTGGGCTCGCGACCTCTTGCCATGAATACTGCTTCCAAAGGCCGCCGCTATCTCGAAAAGTCGGGAGCCCACTCTCAGCGCTGATGCCAGAGCCCGAGAGGACGACGATCTTGTTTGGTTGAATGGACGGCTTCATTCCGAGTTGGCGGTGTGCTCAAGGCAACGCCTGCCCCCCGCGCCGCCCCATACAGCCGTAGGCGAGGGAGCCGACGTCTCGGAGGTGGCGTTCAGCGGCAGCGGGACCAAGGCGGCAACGGCTCAGCGAATGGACGTGGGGCCGGCATCATGCGTCAACGGTTGGCCACCTCGCCAGCCGAAGAGCCCGGCCACCACCCCGGCCAGGCCCGCGACGGCGGCGGTGATGCCGACGGCATGCGTCAACCAGCCGCGCTGGCCTCGGCTGCGGCGGGGCTTGCGGCCGGGGTGGTTGACGAGTTCGTGCATCAGCGCGATCTCGTGCTGGCGCTCCTCGATGAGGCGGGCGAGGTCGCTGCCGTGCGCGAAGCGGCGGGCCAGCTTGCGCACGCTGTCCAGCTCGCGCTGGCGCACGCGCAGGCCCGGCGCTCGCAGCGTGCTGCCCAGCGCGCGGGCGCGCAGGAACAGGGCCTTGGCGGCGAGGCGGTCGGCCTGGCAGCCCCAGCCGGCGTCCAGGCAGCTGGCGAGGTTGAAGGTGGCGTCGGCATGACCCTGGGCCGCAGCGGCGGTGTAGAGAGTCACGCCGCGCGCGGCATCGGCCGCACCGCCCCAGCCGGCGACCAGGGCTCGGCCGAGGTTGAACTTGGCGGTGAGGCTGCCTTGCGCCGAGGCGCACTCCAGGCGCTGGCGGGCCTGCTCGGGGTCGCGCGGCAGGCCCAGGCCTTCAAGCTGGCAGAAGGCAAGCAGGGCCAGGCCCTCGGTATTGCCGGCATCTGCTGCCACGCGGAACCAGTAGACCGCTTGCTCATGGTCCGGCTCGGCCGCGCGCAGATACGCCAGACCTTCGGCGAGGGGGGCCAGGCTGTGCGGGTCCGGGTCGACGAATCGCAATGAGTCCTCTCTGGGCGGTATTGGCGGGCTTCTTTGTCCCGTTCTGGCGGCGCCAAAGTATCCGTGCAAACGATCAGTCAGGGTGTTACGCAGGGCTTCTGGCTTAGAGTGCGGCGCACGACAGCAAGGAGAGCCACCGTGGCCGAGATCCGCATTCACCGAGACCATGCCCTGGGCCTTCAGCGCGCCCGCGAAATCGCCTGGAAGTGGGCCGAGAAGGTCGAAGAGAAGTTCGACATGGCATGCACGGTGCACGAGGGCGACGACGAGGACACCGTCGAGTTCACGCGCTCCGGCGTGAAGGGCGAGCTGACGGTCACCGCCAGCAGCTTCGACCTTGTCGCGCAGCTCGGCTTCCTGCTCGGCGCGTTCAAGGGGACCATCGAGTCCGAGGTCGAGAAGGAACTTGACGGGCTGCTCGCTGCCAACAAGAAGGCGGCGCCCAAAAAGAAACCGGCCTGAAGCCGGTTCTTCCTGGGCGCCGCTGGCGCGGGCTTGATCAGCGAGGACGGAGCTGCCGGCTGTGCCGACAGGTCCATCCCCGAGACATTAGCGGAGCGACTCGATCAGGTCGACGTACTGCTGCTGGGCGTCGTCGGCGCTGGTGCCCTTGAGCTCGTTCCATGCGTCCCACTTGGCGCGGCCGACCATGTCGGTGAAGCCGGGGCGCTTGCCGTCCGCGTCGCCGGTGCTGCCTTGCTTGTAGAGGGCGTAGAGCTTGAGCAGCGTCATGTTGTCGGGGCGCTCGGGCAGGTCCTTGGAGCCGGCGACGGCGGCTTCGAATTGGTCTTTCAGGCTCACGGGGTTCTCCAGGGCTGATTCGATAGGTTCGACTGGTGACAATCGAACGACGGGCTCGCGAGTTTAGGCCCCGATAACAAAGCATCCAGGAGACGGAATGGGCCCCAGCAGCGAACGCATGTCCAAGGTGGATACCGCCTGGCTGCGCATGGACACCGAGGCCAACCTGATGATGATCGTCGGGGTCTGGTCCATCCGCCCCGGCATCACCTTGGCTGCGCTGCGCGAGCGCGTGGCCGAGCGGCTGCTGCAGTACCCGCGCTTTCGGCAGAAGGTGGTCGATGACGCGCTGATGGGCGCGCAGTGGGTGGCCGACAAGGACTTCGACATCGCCCGACACGTCGTCGCCGAGCTGCCGCTGCCGCTGCGCGGCCAGAGCCGCGACGAGGTGCTGCGCGAGCGCGTGGCCGAGCTGTGCAGCGAGCCGCTGGACCCCGCCCACCCGCTGTGGCAGTTCCAGCTCATCGAGAACATGGGCGACGGCAGCAGCGCGCTGATCTGCCGTGTGCACCACTGCATTGCCGACGGCATCGCGCTGATCGCCGTGATGCTGTCCATCACCGACGGTGGCAAGGCGCCTCCGCAGCGCGTGGCCAAGGACGAACCCAGCGAGACGGACTGGCAGCTCGACGCCTTCCTGCGGCCCATGTCGAACCTGACCGTCAAGGCGATCGGGCTGACGGGCAAGGGCGTGGCCAAGGGGATGGACATGGCGATGAGCGCTACAACACCGATGACCGCGACGATGGACTCGCCACTGGGATCACCGCTTGAAATGGCGCGCATGGGCTACCAGGCCGTGTCCGACGTGGCCGCGTTCGCGCTGATGCCGGACGACTCGCCCACGCGGCTCAAGGGCAAGCCCGGCGCCAAGAAGACGGTGGCCTGGGACGACAGCCTGGCGCTGGACGACGTGAAAGCCGTCGGCAAGGCGCTGGGCGCCTCCATCAACGACGTGCTGCTGGCCTGCGCGGCCGGCGCCATCGGCCGCTATCTGGCCGACAAGGGCGATGACCCGGCGGGCAAGGAGATCCGCGCGATGGTGCCCGTCAACCTGCGGCCGCTGGAGCAGGCCTGGCAGCTGGGCAATCGCTTCGGCCTGGTGCCGCTGGTGCTGCCCATCGGCATCGCCAACCCCGTGGAGCGCTTGTTCGCCGTGCGGGCGCGTATGAGCGAGTTGAAGGGCAGCTTCCAGCCGGTGATGGCCTTCGGGCTGCTGGCGGTGGCGGGGCTGCTTATCAAACCGGTGCAGCACGCGATGCTGAACCTCTTCGCCAAGAAGGCGACGGCGGTGATGACCAATGTGCCCGGCCCGGCCGAGGCGCTGAAGTTCTGCGGCTCGACGGTGGAGAAGGTGATGTTCTGGGTGCCGCAGTCGGGCGACATCGGCATGGGTGTCAGCCTCCTGACCTACGCTGGCCGAGTGCAGTTCGGCCTCATCACCGACGCCGTGCTGTGCCCCGACCCCGAGGCCATCATTGCCAACTTCGCGCCAGAGTTCGAGAAGCTGCTGCTGCTGTCGCTGATGATGCCCTGGCCTGGCGACGCGGCCTGAACCTATTTCGATTTGGCGGACGCTGCTGTGGCCGGCTTCTTCGCCTTGGCCTTCTTGCCGGCGCCGGAGGGGTAGGCCATCGTCACCGTGGCCGGGTCGGCCTTTTCCAGATAAACCGCGTACTGCGCTTCGTTGCAGGGCTTGGCGTCGTTGTAGTAGCGGCTGTCGCCTTTGTAGCGTTCGCCGGTGAAGGCCGGCGTCTGGCTGCCGGGCGGGTAGTAGGCGCTGTGGCTGGCGTAACTCTGCGCACAGCCGTCGCGCAACGTGGCCTGCGCGTAGTCCGCAGGCGTGTTGGCGGCAGAGGCGGGGAGGGTGAACATCAGCGCGGCGATTGCGGCTGCGAGGGTTCTCATGGCAGACCTCCTGATTGTTGGGAAGCACTACCAAGATTAGGCCGCTGCGCCCCAAAAACAAAGGCGCTCGAATGAGCGCCTTGCGTGGGCTGACGGTGAGACCGGATCAGAGGCGAGCGGGGTTGGCCTTCTTCTTGGTGGTCGGGCGGCCGGCGGCGGTCGGGTAGGCGGTCATCACCTTGGCCGGGTCAGCTTTGTTGTCCAGGTAGGCGGCGTACTGCTGCGAGGTGCAGGCCAGCAGCTTGCCCGGCTTGGCCTCGCCCTTGTACTTGCCGGCGGAGTAGACGAACTGGTACTCGTTGGCGGCGACCGGCGTCGTGATGCTGCTGGTGTCGCTGTAGCTCTGGGCGCATTCGGCCTTCAGCTCAGCCTGCTCGGGCGTGGCGTTGTTCCCGGCCTGGGCGGCAAAGGCGGTCACGGCGGCAAGGGCGGGGATCAGGAACTTCATGGCGCTGTCTCGCTGAGTGGGTAAGTTATGGGAGGGGAGCTTACGTTGCCATGCGCTGGCGTGCACCCCCGGAAGCACGGGTGGGCGGCTGTGACGGAGTTCACGACCCGCCGCCGCAACCGTGAATTACTCCTCGAGTTCTTCCTTGGCCAGCTCGATGTCGAGCAGTTCCATCGCGTCCAGTGCCTCGCCGGCGGCCGCGTCGGCGTACAGCTTCTCGGCCTCGGTCATGCGCTTGTCGCCCTCCAGCATGACCAGGCCATTGGCGCGCTCGATCATCGCGATGGCGCTGGTCGGATTGAGCTTGAGGGCCTGCTCGAACATCTTCAGTCCGGTGGCCGTGTCCGCGCCCTGCGTGCGGCCGAGCAGCTTGCCGACCTTGTCGATGACTTCGGCGTGGAAGGCGCCCAGCGCGATGTGGGCGTCGGCATGCTTGGGCGCCAGTTGGATGGTGGTCTCCAGCGCACCCTTGACCTTGGTGCCCAGGCCTTGCGCCAGCGCCTTGGCGATGCTGATGCCCTGGCCATAGCGGCCCAGCGCGTAGGCCTGCCAGTAGTAGGCATTGGGATTCTTGGCGTCCTCGCCCTGCTGCGCCTCGGCGCGCTCGGCGATCTCCAGGAACATCTCCAGCTTCACCTTCTCCTTCTTCTCAAGGTAGTTGGCGTAGATGCCCTGGGCCTTGTTGGCAACGGTGATGCCGGCGCCACCTGCGGCCAGGCCTGCGTCATACGCGGCCTGGAAGTCACCGGCGTGAAAGTGGATCCACGCCTGCACGATGGCCGCGTCCTTGGGGAAGGGTTCGGCGTCGCCGGCATGCAGGCGGGCCCATTGCTTCTTCAGCGTGGCCGGCGTGTAGACGAAGGCGGCGTTGTCGTAGGGAAAGGCGGTCCACTTGGCCATGGCTTGTCTCCGTCAGGTGGGTGATTGATATTGGCCTGCCAGCTTGTAGAGGTGGTCTTTGGACGCAGGCTCGAGGTAGGGTAGCAGCAGGCTCAGCGCGTGGAATGCGCCGCGCAGCAGGGCCTCGCCGGCACGGTCGGGCTCCAGCGCGTGGCGCGGGTCGCGCACGTATTCGTAGCTCAGCCAATAGCTCACGACGACGACCATCGCGTTGGCTGTGGGCGCCGCCTCGCGCAGCTCCATCTTCAGCGCGCCGCCCAGGTGCAGGCCCGACAGCACCTGGCGCATCGCCAGTTCCTTGGCGGCGAGCAGCGTCTGGAAGTGCGTCTCCAGCCGGCGGTTCTTGAACAGCAGGTCGTTGAGGTCGCGGTAGAGGAAGCGGTGCTTCCAGATCAGCTCGAACAACATGTGGAAGAACAGCCAGGCGTCCTCCACGTGGCGCACGTTGTCGGCCGCCGCCAGCAGTTCATTGAGCTGGGCCTCGTAGTGGCCGAACAGCGCGTTGATCAGCTCGTCCTTGGCCGGGTAGTGGTAGTAGAGATTGCCCGGGCTGATCTTCAGTTCGGCCGAGATCAGCGTCGTCGACACGTTCGGCTCGCCGAAGCGGTTGAAGAGATCCAGCGTGACCTCCAGGATGCGTTCGGCGGTGCGGCGGGGGCGTTTGGGCGTGGGCATCGCGGGGGATTCTGGCAGTGATCGGCACCGAAACAGGGCCGACTTTTAGAATGGCTGGCTATGCCGAACTCCAGTTCTCCGCCCGCCATCTCCTTCGAGAACGTCAAGAAAACCTACCGGGGAGGGCAGCTCAAGGCGCTGGATGGGGTCAGCTTCGACATTCAGCCCGGCGAGTTCTTCGGCCTGCTCGGCCCCAATGGCGCGGGCAAGACGACGCTGATCAGCGTGTTGGCCGGCCTGACCAAGGCGACCGAGGGCCGCGTGCGCGTGATGGGCCATGACGTCATCGACGACTACGCCGCCGCCCGCAAGGCGCTGGGCGTGGTGCCGCAGGAGCTGGTGTTCGACCCCTTCTTCAGCGTGCGCGAATCGCTGCGCATCCAGAGCGGCTATTTCGGCGTGCACGGCAACGACGCCTGGATCGACGAGCTGCTGCACAACCTCGGCCTCACCGACAAGGCCAACGCCAACATGCGCCAGCTGTCGGGCGGCATGAAGCGCCGCGTGCTGGTGGCCCAGGCGCTGGTGCACCGCCCGCCCGTCATCGTGCTTGACGAGCCGACGGCCGGCGTGGACGTGGAGCTGCGCCAGACGCTTTGGCAGTTCATCGCCCGCCTGAACAAGGAAGGCCACACCGTGCTGCTGACGACGCACTATCTCGAAGAAGCCGAGGCCCTGTGCCAGCGCATCGGCATGCTGAAGGCCGGCCGCATCGTCGCGCTGGATCGCACCTCGCAGCTGCTGGCGGGCACGGCGTCGACGATGCTGCGCTTCAAGACGGATGCAGTGCTCCCTCCTGAGATCGCCGCCCGAGCGCGCGTGACCGGGCGCATCGTGCAGGTCACGGCGCATGACGCCCACGAGGTGGAGACGACGCTGGCCGAGTTGCGAGGGCAGGGCGTTCCCATCGAAGACCTGGAGATCGGCCGCGCCGACCTGGAAGACGTGTTTCTGGAAATCATGCAGGGAGAGCAGGCATGAGCGCCGCGCCGGGCCGTCCCAAGCAAGCTCACTCCCGCTTGGCGGGACAGGCCGAAGGCCGAAGGGTGTACACGTTCAGCGGGGCCTCAACACTCTTCAAGAAGGAAGTGCTGCGCTTCTGGAAGGTCGCCTTCCAGACCGTCTGCGCACCGGTGCTGACGGCGGTCATGTACCTGCTCGTCTTCGGCCACACGTTGGAAGACCATGTGAAGGTCTACGACACGGTGGGCTACACGCAGTTCCTGATCCCTGGCCTGGTCATGATGAGCGTGCTGCAGAACGCGTTTGCCAACAGCTCGTCCAGCCTCATCCAGAGCAAGATCACCGGCAACCTCGTCTTGCTGCTGTTGACGCCGCTGTCGCCCGCGGCGTGGTTCGTCGCCTACGTCGGTGCGGCCGTCGTGCGTGGCCTGATGGTGGGCGCGGGTGTATTGCTGGTCACGGTGTGGTTCGCTCCGCCGGGGATGGACAACGTTCTGTGGGTGCTGGCTTTCACCGTGCTCGGCGCCGGCCTGATGGGCACGCTGGGCCTGATCGCCGGCCTGTGGGCCGAGAAGTTCGATCAGCTCGCCGCCTTCCAGAACTTCATCATCATGCCGATGACCTTCCTCTCGGGCGTCTTCTACTCGGTGCATTCGCTGCCCGGCTTCTGGCAGGGCATCAGCCGCCTGAACCCGTTCTTCTACATGATCGACGGCTTCCGTCGCGGCTTCTTCGGCGTCAGCGACGTGTCGCCGTGGATCAGTTTCGGCGTCGTCTCGGTGAGCTTCGTGGTGGCAGCGGGCCTAGCTTTGTCGCTGCTGAAGAGGGGCTACAAGATCAGATCCTGAGGCCACCCCCTACCGGCTCACGCCGGCCCCCTCAAGGGGGCGCCACTGGTGGCCCGGCAAAGCCGGTTCCACGGTGGCCGCTTGGTAAGAGGTTATCCGTAAATAGTAAACTCTCGTCCCGAACCGCCATTCACGCGGTGGTTGGGTTAAGGCATGGCGACACGCAAGAGAGTTGAGTCGTGGGTGGTGACCGATGATTTCTGGCAACGCGT
>NZ_JBDSQX010000187.1:0-3239 GCF_039929605.1 Roseateles sp. | reverse complement strand
GCCGGGCCGCTCCCAAGCCGGCCCACTGGCGATGTGCGAGCGGGGGTTTCCCCGCGAGCATCGCCGTCCCCTCGGGGGACCGATCAGAGTTGCCCGCGTTCAGCGTGGCAAGGCTGGGCGAGGGGCTTCAGTTCTTGGGCCGAGCGCCGGGCCGCTCCCAAGCCGGCCCGTCTGGCGATGTGCTTGCGGCTCGATGCCGCGAGCATCGCCGTCCCCTCGGGGGACCGACCAAGGTACGCCTTGGGCGAGGGGCTGCGTGCCTAGCGCGCCATTCGCCGCGTGCTCTCCCGCACGACCAGCTCCGGCCCAGGCAGCGCGGCCTTCGGCTTGCTGCCGCGCAGCATGTCGAGCATGGCCTTGGCCGCCTCGATGCCGATCTCGTAGACCGACTGGCGCACGGTGGTCAGCGGTGGCATGGCGTAGCGCGCCATGATGAGGTCGTCGAAGCCGACCAGCGACACGTCGTCGGGCACGCGCAGGTTGCGTCGGTGCAGGCCCAGGCAGGCGCCGATGGCCATCTGGTCGTTGGAGGCGAACAGCGCCGTGAAACGAACATCGCGCTCCAGCAGCCGGCTGACCGACAGCATGCCGCCGGCCTCGGTGAAGTCGCTCTGCAGGATGAGGTGGGCGTCCTGCGCGATGCCGGCTGCGGCGAGCGCGTCGAAGTAGCCGTTCTGCCGCTCGACGGCGTCGTCATGCAGCAGGTCGCCGGCGATGAAGGCGATGCGGCGGTGGCCCAGGTCGATCAGATGCTGGGTGGCCAGCCGCGCGCCCAGGCGGTTGTCGAAGCTGAAGCTGAAGAGCTGCGGCCCCGACAACTGCCGGCCGACGACGACGACGGGCAGGCTGTCCGACACCTTGGTCAGCTCGGCATCGGCGATGCGGCCGGCCAGCACGATGACGCCGTCCACGCGGCGCGACAGCAGCGTCTCGATGGCCTTGCGCTCGTCCTCCTCATGCCAGTTGCCGGAGACGAACAGCGGCACATAGCCGGCCTGCTCCAGCTCGCGCTCGATGCCGAGCAGCGCTTCGCCGTAGAAGGGGCTGGAGATGATCTGCGTGACGACGCCGACCGACAGCGTGCGCCCGCCTGCCAGGCCGCGCGCCACCGGGTTGGGCCGGAAGCCCAGCGCCTGGATGGCCGCCTGCACGGCGTCCTTTTTGAGCTGGCTGACGGCCGCCGTGCCGTTGAGGATGCGCGACACCGTGCTGGGCGACACGCCGGCCAGCTCGGCCACCTGCTCCAGCGTGACAGCGCCATCGGCGCGGCTTGAAGGCGCTTTCTTGGCGGGGGGCTGGGCGTCGTTCATGGGTGCGGCGAGTGTAGGTGCGGTGTCGTCCGGGCCGCCTTCGGGCCGACCCATCAGGTTGGAGGTGGCGCTGGTGATTCTGCCCCGACAACAGAAAGCGCTTTCAATGATCGGCCCTTCCTAGGGTTTTTGCTGCCGAGGCCCAGACCGGCTCGACGCACAATCGTGAAAGCGCTTTCACACCCATGCCCGATTCCGACTCCATCCCCCGCCGCCATCTGCTGGCCGCCGCGTTCGGCGGTGTGCTGGAGGCCGCTTCCGGCCCCGTTTTCGCTGCCGAGAAGCCGCCGCTGACCGTGGCGGCCTTTCCCCTCGTTGACGTCATCGCCAAGGACTTGCTGAAGGGCTGGAGCCAGAGCCACCCCGAGGTGCGCACCCAGGTCATCAGCCGCCAATACGACGACCATCACACGGCCATGACGACAGCGCTATCAACGTCGGGCCACCTGCCCGACGTCATCGCGCTGGAAACGAGCTACCTGGGCCGCTTCTCGCTGGGCTCGGGGCTGGAGGACCTGTCCGCACCGGCCTTCGGTGCCGAGCGCTTCAAGGGCGTGTTCGTGCCCTTCGCCATCGAGACGGCGCGCAACCGGCAGGGCGCCATCGTCGCCATGCCCTGCGACATCGGCCCGGGCTCGCTCTTCTATCGCCAGGACCTGCTGGCCCAGGCGGGCCTGAAGGAGGCCGACCTGACGCGCTCCTGGGAGAGCTATGTCGACGCCGGCGCCCAGCTCAAGGCCAAGACCGGCGCCTATCTGATCGGCGACGTGCGGCTGCTCAAAGACATCATCGTGCGCGCCGGCACGCCGCCGGGCGAGGGCCAGTTCGTCGACAACCAGGGCCGCGCCCAGATCACGTCGGCGCGCTTCGTGCGTGCTTTCGAGCTGGCCAAGAAGGTGCGCCAGCAGGGCCTGGACGCCCGTGTCGAGGTCTGGCAGAACGACTGGGCCGAGATGCTCAAGCGCGGCCGCCTGGCCACCGAGATGTCGGGCTGCTGGATGGCCGGCCAGATGGCCAACTGGGTGGCGCCCGGCACGGCCGGCAAGTGGCGCGTGGCGCAATTGCCCGAAAACGCCTACTGCTCCTACGGCGGCACCTACTACGCCATCCCGCGCCGCTCGGCGCCCGAGCGCAAGCAGCTCGCTTGGCAGCTCATCCAGGAGCTGACGATGGACCGACAGCGCCAGCTGGATGCCTTCCGCTCGCAGGACGCCTTCCCGGCCCTGCTCGCCGCGCAGGACGACGCCTTCTTCGACCAGCCCGTGCCCTTCCTCGGCGGCCAGCATGCTAGGCAGTTGTGGCGTGACGCGGCGCGGCGCATCCCGGTCGTCAAGATGCACAAGCAGCACAAGTTTGCCGACGAGGTCATCAACGCGGAGCTGGACAATGTGCTGGAGTACGGCAAGGCGATTGGGCAGGCGCTGGCGGATGCGCAGGCGTTGGTGGTGCATCGGGCGAATCGGTGATGGTTGGGTCGCTTCTTCGTTGCTTTGGCTTAGTGGCAAGGCCCAGCCGGGAGTTCGCCCCGGCGGGCGACCTTCTTTTTGAGCGACCAAAAAGAAGGCAAAAAGTCGCCCCTGTTCCGTCGCCCCTCTGCGAGGGGTGCCCTGCGATGCTCGGAACCCGAGGCCCGCGCAAAACTCGCGCCGCTACGCTTTGCTCAACCAGTTGCGCGGAGTCAGTTGACGAAGCGGGCTTCGCCCGCGCCTCGGGCTCCTGCGCTTCTCGGCTCCTTCAAAGGGGACCATTTGAAACAGCCGAACAGCCAAGCCCGCCATCCATCGGGTGGATGTATTTCTGCATGCCCCCTTTTAGCCCCGCCGAGGAACGGAAGACCCGAAGCCCGTTCGCGCAGCGAACCTCAAGAACTGACTCGCGACGCCTGTTTGAGCAGAGCGTAGCGGCGCGAGTTCGGCGCGGGGCTTCGGG